>NZ_JBFADG010000001.1:0-611092 GCF_040641275.1 Streptomyces sp. NPDC021096
GTGGTTTCCCCGGCCGGGGAAACCACCGCCGTCGTCGTGCTGCGGGGCCGGCTCAGTAGGACGAGCCGCCCGCGCCCAGCGAGCCCGTGGGGTGCCAGACGGTCTTCGTCTCCAGGAACGCGGTCAGCCGGTCCGTGCCCGGGTCGGCCGAGAAGTCCACAGCCTGTGGACGGACGACGCGCTTGAGGTTGTCGGCCGCGGCGAACTCCAGGGCCTTCGCCAGCTCGGCGTCGGCGCCGGCCAGGTCGATCGCGTTGACGTCCTGGTGTGCTGCGAGGGACGGAGAGATCTCCGCGGCCTTGCCGGACAGGATGTTGACCACGCCGCCGGGCACGTCGGAGGTGGCGAGCACCTCGCCCAGCGACAGGGCCGGCAGCGGCGCCTTCTCGGACGCCACGACGATCACGGTGTTACCGGTGGCGATCACCGGGGCGATCACGGACACCAGACCCAGGAACGAGGACTCCTGCGGCGCCACGACGGCCACCACACCGGTGGGCTCGGGCGAGGAGACGTTGAAGAACGGCCCCGCGACCGGGTTGGTGCCACCGACGACCTGGGAGATCTTGTCGGTCCAGCCCGCGTACCAGACCCAGCGGTCGATCGCCGCGTCCACCTGGGCGGCGGCCTTGGCCTTCGACAGCCCCTCCGCGTCGGCGACCTCGGCGACGAACTGGTCCCGGCGGCCCTCGAGCATCTCGGCGACGCGGTAGAGCACCTGGCCGCGGTTGTACGCGGTCGCGCCCGACCAGCCGCCGAACGCCTTGCGCGCCGCCACGACGGCGTCACGGGCGTCCTTGCGGGACGACAGGGGGGCGTTGGCGAGCCACTTGCCCTTGGAGTCCGTCACCTCGTACACCCGCCCGCTCTCGGACCGGGGGAACTTGCCCCCGACGAACAGCTTGTAGGTCTTGAAGACGCTAAGTCGCTCAGACATCGAGGTAGGCCTCCAGACCGTGGCGGCCGCCCTCGCGGCCGAAGCCCGACTCCTTGTAGCCGCCGAAGGGCGAGGTCGGGTCGAACTTGTTGAACGTGTTGGCCCAGATGACGCCGGCCCGCAGCTTGTCCGCCACGGCGAGCATGCGCGAACCCTTCTCGGTCCAGATGCCGGCCGACAGCCCGTACTGCGAGTTGTTGGCCTTCGCGACGGCCTCGCCCGGCGTGCGGAAGGTCAGCACGGACAGCACCGGGCCGAAGATCTCCTCGCGGGCGATGCGGTGCGCCTGGGTGACGTTCGTGAACAGCGTCGGCGCGAACCAGTAGCCGTTGCCCGGCAGCTCGCAGGCCGGGGCCCAGCGCTCGGCGCCCTCGGCCTCGCCGCTGTCGGCCAGGGCCTTGATGCGGGCCAGCTGCTCGGCGGAGTTGATCGCGCCGACGTCGGTGTTCTTGTCCAGCGGGTCGCCGACGCGCAGCGTGGACATCCGCCGCTTGAGGGCGTCCAGCAGCTCGTCCTGGATCGACTCCTGCACCAGCAGGCGCGAGCCCGCGCAGCAGACCTGGCCCTGGTTGAAGAAGATGCCGTTGACGATGCCCTCGACGGCCTGGTCGATGGGGGCGTCGTCGAAGACGATGTTGGCGCCCTTGCCGCCCAGCTCAAGCGTGAGCTTCTTGTCCGTACCGGCCAGGGTGCGGGCGATCTCCTTGCCGACGCCGGTGGAGCCGGTGAAGGCGATCTTGTCGATGCCGTCGTGGGCCACCAGCGCGGCACCGGTGGAGCCGTCGCCGGTCAGGATGTTCACGACGCCCTTGGGCAGGCCCGCCTGGCGGCAGATGTCCGCGAAGAACAGCGCCGACAGCGGAGTGGTCTCCGCCGGCTTGAGCACCACGGTGTTGCCGGCGGCCAGCGCCGGAGCGATCTTCCACGCCAGCATCAGCAGCGGGAAGTTCCACGGGATGACCTGGCCGGCCACGCCCAGCGCCTTCGGGTTCGGCCCGAAGCCGGCGTGGTCGAGCTTGTCGGCCCAGCCCGCGTAGTAGAAGAAGTGCGCGGCGACCAGCGGGAGGTCCGCGTCGCGGGTCTCCTTGATCGGCTTGCCGTTGTCGAGCGTCTCCAGGACGGCCAGCTCGCGCGAGCGCTCCTGGATGATCCGGGCGATGCGGAAGAGGTACTTCGCGCGCTCCGCGCCCGGCAGGGCGGACCACTTCTCGAACGCCTTGCGGGCGGCCTTGACGGCCGCGTCCACGTCCTCGGCCGACGCCTGGGCGACCTCGGAGAGGACCTCCTCGGTGGAGGGGGAGAGGGTCTTGAAGACCTTGCCGTCGGAGGCGTCGCGGAACTCGCCGTCGATGAAGAGCCCGTAGGACGGGGCGATGTCGACGACCGCGCGCGACTCGGGCGCCGGTGCGTATTCAAAAGCCATGGTCAGTCCACCGTCACGTAGTCGGGACCGGAGTAGCGCCCGGTGCTCAGCTTCTGGCGCTGCATCAGCAGGTCGTTGAGGAGGCTGGAGGCACCGAAGCGGAACCACTCGTTGGTCAGCCACTCCTCGCCCACGGTCTCGTTGACCAGCACCAGGAACTTCAGCGCGTCCTTGGTGGTGCGGATGCCGCCGGCGGGCTTCACGCCGACCTGCACCCCGGTCGTGGCGCGGAAGTCGCGCACGGCCTCCAGCATCAGCAGGGTGTTCGCCGGGGTGGCGTTCACCGCGACCTTGCCGGTCGAGGTCTTGATGAAGTCGGCGCCGGCCAGCATGCCGAGCCAGGAGGCGCGGCGGATGTTGTCGTACGTCGACAGCTCGCCGGTCTCGAAGATGACCTTCAGCCGGGCGGCCGAGCCGTCCTCGCGGCGGCAGGCCTCCTTGACGGCCTTGATCTCCTCGAAGACGGACAGGTAACGGCCGGAGAGGAAGGCACCCCGGTCGATCACCATGTCGATCTCGTCCGCGCCCGCGGCGACGGCGTCCTTGGTGTCCGCCAGCTTCACCGGCAGCGCGGCCCGGCCGGCCGGGAACGCGGTCGCGACGGAGGCGACCTTCACGCCGGAGCCGGCGAGGGCCTGGGCGGCGGTGGCCACCATGTCGGGGTAGACGCAGATCGCGGCGGTACGGGGGGTCCCGCGGTCTGTCGGGTCCGGGTTGACGGCCTTGGCGCACAGCGCCCGGACCTTGCCCGGGGTGTCCGCGCCCTCCAGGGTCGTCAGGTCGATCATGGAGATCGCCAGGTCGATGGCGTAGGCCTTCGCCGTCGTCTTGATCGAGCGGGTGCCGAGCGCCGAGGCGCGGGCCTCCAGCCCGACCGGGTCGACGCCCGGGAGGCCGTGCAGGAAGCGGCGCAGCGCACCGTCGGAGGCGGTCACGTCCGCCATCGACGCCAGTCGCTCGGCGGCTTCGTTGCCGTTTGAGGGAACTGTTGGGGGAGGGTGCATGGTCACCGGATGAGCATATCTACGCGCGTAGCGCGTGTCACCCCCTCGGGTGGCGGCAAAGCGCTGACCAGCAAGATCACTTGGCGATCGAGTGCTCGCCACGGTTCGACCTTAGCGTCCGGCTCGATGTCCGGTTCGGTCGGATTAGGCCTGAAGAGGTGCCGCATCTTCCACTTGCTGGCGGTGCTTGTCGAAGTTTCGTGACAAAAGGCGGAAAGTTCGATCACTTGTGATCCATAAGCTTTTTCTCAGCAGAACCGCCCGACCTCTCCGGCCCCACCCGAACTGAGGGAAGCGGCATGCGAATTCCCTTCTTCCCAGGCCTGATCTCGCCAGGAGTCCAGCATGTCAGCTTTGTCCCCGCGCCGCCGTCGTAACGCCGTCCGCGCCGTCTTCGCCTCCGCCGCACTCGCCTCCGCCGTTCTGGCTCCGGCGACCGCCGCGTTCGCCGCCGAGCCTGCGGCTCCGGCCGCGCCTGTGGCTCCTGCGGCTCCCGCCGCCCCGGCCGCTCCCGCCACCAAGGCGACCGAGCCGACCACCGGCACCAAGACCCCCGCCAAGGCGGAGGAGAAGAAGACCGAGGCGGCCACCGGCGCCAAGAAGGACGCCGGCGTCAAGGCCGAGACGGGCAAGAAGGCCGAGACCGACAAGGGCGAGGACAAGGTCTACGGCTCCTGGTGGCTGCACCGCACCGTGACCCTCGACGACGGCAGCGTCGCCAAGGTCTACGAGTCGGGCCCCGAGACCCACCGCGTCGACATCATCTCCGGCGGCCAGGTCGTCAAGTCCGTCACGGCCAACGGCCAGGACGTGACCTTCGACTACAACGGCATGAAGCTCACCCTCACCGCCCTGCGCGGCGAGATCCGCACCGTGAAGGTCTACGGTTCCTGGTGGCTGCACCGCACGGTGACCCTGGCCGACGGCAGCGTGGCGAAGGTCTTCGAGTCGGGCCCCGAGACCCACCGCGTCGACATCATCTCCGGCGGCCAGGTCGTCAAGTCCGTCACGGCCAACGGCCAGGACAAGACCTTCACGTACAACGGCATGACCATCACGCTCACCGCCCTGCGCGGCGAGGTTCTCACCAAGAGCGTCACCAAGGACTCGGCCACCACCTCCGGCGGCAAGGCGGGCGGCTCCGTCATCCAGGCCGGCGCGGGCAACGCCTCCGCCCAGATGACCCAGACCAAGGCCATCCCGCAGGGCGGCGTGGCAGCCGGTGCCGAGGGCGTGCGCGAGGGCAATGACACCGCGCTCCTCGCGGCCGGTGGCGCGCTCGCCTCGGTCAGCGCCGCGGGCGTCGCCTTCGCCGTGCTGCGCCGCCGTGCCGTCGGCGCGGGCGTCTGATCCGTAACCTTCCCCCGACCCGCGAGGGCGGGCCGTCCCTCACCGGCGGTCCGCCCTCGCGCCGTAGCGCCCGTCAGGAGTTCCGCATGACCCAGCCCTCCGCAGGCTCCCGCCCCCGCCGGGGCGCCGCGGCCGCGCTGCTCGTCCTCGCCCTCGGCGGCGGTCTGCTCGCCTGCGGCGGCCCGAAGACGGGCAACGCCGGCGCCCATGTGTCCGCGACCACCGCGGCGCGCCCGGCGTCCACCGTCGCCCCGCTGCCCGCCTCCAAGCCCGTACGCGTCAGCGTGCCCACCGCCTCCGTCGACACCGGCCCCATCCTCGATCTCGGGCTGGCCGACGACGGCACCGTCGAGGTGCCGTCCGTCGAGCAGGGCGACCGCATCGGCTGGTACGACAAGGGCGTCACGCCCGGCGAGACGGGCCCCGCCGTACTCATCGGCCACTTCGACACCGCGAAGGGGCCGGCCGTCCTCAAGAACATCGCCAGGCTCAAGGTCGGCGACCCCATCACCGTCGGCCGGGCCGACGGGTCCACCGTCACGTTCACGGTCCGCGAGCTGCAGCAGGTCGACAAGAAGGACTTCCCCACCCGCAAGGTCTACGGCAACACCGACCGGCCCGAGCTCCGCCTGATCACCTGCGGCGGCGACCTGCGCGACGGCCACCGGCCGGACAACATCGTCGTCTACGCCGACCTCACCGCGACGTCCGGCGGACGCTCCTAGCGTTGCCGTACCGCAATGTCCGGTACCCGGTGGGTCGGGCAGAATCGGCGCCATGAAGAGTTCCCCCAATGCCCCCGGTCAGGAATACGCCGAGCGGTGCTACAGGTCCCCCGCCGGCATCGGCGGAGGCGTGCTGCTGCTGGCGCTGGCCGCGTGGCTGGGCGGCGACGCGATCGTGAGCGGCGAGGGCGACACGCCGTGGCTCGCCCTGGCGGGGCTGCTGTGCGCGGTGCCACTGATCATCGCGTTCACGTTGCGGCCCGCGGTGTGGGCGGGGGAGGAGCGGCTGCTGGTGCGCAATCCGTTCCGCACGATCACGCTGCCGTGGGCCTCTGTCGAGGCCGTTCGGGCCGGGTACTCCAGTGAGGTGCTCGCCGGTGGGGCGAAGTACCAGCTGTGGGCGCTGCCGGTGTCGCTGCGCCAGCGCAAGCGGGCGGCGCGGGCGAGTGCGCGTGGTGGCGGTGGCGGTGGCGAGGAGGCGGTGCGGGCGGTGTCGGACCAGGCGGTGCAGGACCTGGGCGAGCTGGCGGAGCGGTGTGCTTCGCGGGAAGGCGCGCAGGGGGTGCCGGTGGTTCGCTGGGCGTACGAATTGATCGTGCCGTCGGTGGTGGGGTTGGTGTTGCTGGTGGTGCTGGCCGCCATTAGCTGACGGCCCCCGTTGGCGGGGCGGGGTGGTGCGGGTCCGCTGTTCCGTTGTGCCCACCCTCCCCCAGCTACCGCTGGGAGGTGCCCCCAGCCCTGCGGAACGATTGCCCACAACGGGGTGGAACGGGGTGGCGGCGTAAGGGGGCGGGGCGGGACGGGTCCTGGCAGGGGGCGTAAAGCGTTATTTGCGGGCCAAGTGCCGGGCGCTCGATGCAACGCCCAGCACGGCCCGTAAATAATGCAGCCCCCAGAAGGACCCGTCCCGCCCCGCCCCCGACCAACCGCCAGGCGTCAGATGCCGGCTGCCCGGGCCAGGTCCGTCTTGATGGCTGCCAGGACCTCGGACGCGTGGGTGCGGGCGTCCACCAGGGCGTTCGCCGCGGCGACCGGCACCACGACCTCCAGGTAGCACTTCAGCTTCGGCTCCGTGCCGCTCGGGCGCACGATGACCCGGGCCCCCGAGACGGTGCCCGACTCGTCACCCGCCAGGTGGTACCGCAGGCCGTCCGTCGGCGGCAGCGACTCCGTGCCCTTCGTCAGGTCCTCGGCCGACACCACGTGCAGCCCGGCCAGAACCGTCGGCGGCTGCTCCCGCAGGCGCCGCATCGCCGCCGCGATCAGCGAAAGGTCCTCCACGCGCACCGACAGCTGGTCCGTCGCGTGCAGCCCGTGCTCGACCGCCAGGTCGTCCAGCAGGTCGCTCAGCGTCCGCCCGGTCGCCTTGAGCTCCGCCGTCAGCTCCGCGACCAGCAGCGCCGCGGTGATGCCGTCCTTGTCCCGCACGCCCTCGGGGTCGACGCAGTAGCCCAGCGCCTCCTCGTACGCGTAGCGCAGGCCGTCCACGCGGGCCAGCCACTTGAAGCCGGTCAGCGTCTCCTCGTACGACGCGCCGGCCGCGGCCGCCGCGATGCGGGACAGCAGCGAGGACGAGACGATCGTCGTCGCGAACGTGCCGCGGGCGCTCTTGTGGACCAGGTGCGTGGCCAGCAGCGCGCCCACCTCGTCGCCGCGCAGCATCCGCCAGCCCTCGATCGTGTCCGGCGCGGGCACGGCCACGGCGCAGCGGTCGGCGTCGGGGTCGTTGGCGATGATGATGTCGGGCGATCCGCCCGCCGCCACGGCCGCGCGGGCCGTCGCGAAGGCCAGGTCCATCGCGCCCGGCTCCTCCGGGTTCGGGAACGCGACCGTCGGGAAGTCCGGGTCCGGCTCCGCCTGCTCGGCGACCACCGTCGGCGCGGGGAAGCCGGCGCGGGCGAACGCGGCGGTCAGCACGTCACGGCCGACGCCGTGCATGGGCGTGTAGACCACGTCGACGGCGCGGGGGGAGCCGCCCGTCAGCACGGCGTCCGTGCGCTCGAGGTAGGCGCCGACCACGGCGTGCTCGCCGAGGGTCTCCCAGCCGGCGGACGGCCGGGGCACGTCGTCCAGGCTCGCGATCGCCGCGATCTCGGCGGCGATCTCCGCGTCGGCGGGCGGCACGATCTGGGAGCCGTCGCCGAGGTAGACCTTGTAGCCGTTGTCGCGGGGCGGATTGTGGCTCGCGGTGACCTCGATGCCGGCGACGGCGCCCAGGTGGCGGATCGCGAAGGCGAGGACGGGGGTGGGCAGCGGCTTGGGCAGCAGCGCCGCCTTCAGGCCGGCGCCCACCATGACCGCGGCGGTGTCGCGGGCGAAGTCGGCGGACTTGTAGCGGGCGTCGTAGCCGATGACGACGGTGCCGTTGGCGTGGCCCTGCTTCTTGAGGTACGCGGCGAGGCCGGCGGCGGCGCGGATGACCACGGTGCGGTTCATGCGCATGGGGCCGGCGCCGAGCTCGCCGCGGAGGCCGGCGGTGCCGAACTGCAGGGTGCCGGCGAAGCGGCTGCCGAGCTCGGTGAGGTCGCCGGCGTCGATGAGCCGGGCGAGCTCGTCGCGGGTCTCGGGGTCGGGGTCCTCGGCGAGCCAGGCCTGGGCCCGGGCGATGAGGTCGTCTCGCTCCACGGTTTTCCTCCGGAGGTCTTTGGGGGTGCGCATGGGGTGCGGGGTGGTGCGCGTTCGGGGCGGGGCCGGGGCGGGACGGGCCCTTCTGGGGGCTGCATGATTTACGGCGGATGAGGCCCAGCGTTGAGGGTGCCCCCAATGCCGCCGCAAATCACGCTCCACGCCCCCTGCCAGGGCCCATCCCGCCCCGGCCCCTCCCGCCGGTTCGGCGGCGAGAGGCCGTCGCACTGCCCGGTTCCGGGCAATCGGGCGGGTGGGCGAAACCGCGCCGGAGGCGCGGAAACGCCTGTGCCGGAGGCGCAAGGCCCCCGGCACGGAGTGGCTGTGGCGTGAACCGCCAGGTCAGAGCTTCGGCAGGACCTGCGCCAGGAGCGAGCCCATGCGAGCAGCGGCATCGCGGCCGGCCTCGAGGACCTCCTCGTGGTTCAGCGGCTCGCCCGTCATGCCGGCGGCGAGGTTCGTCACCAGCGAGATGCCCAGGACCTCGGCACCGGCCTCGCGGGCCGCGATGGCCTCGAGCGTGGTCGACATGCCGACGAGGTCGCCACCGAGGGTGCGGACCATGTGGATCTCGGCCGGGGTCTCGTAGTGCGGGCCGGGGAGCTGGACGTAGACGCCCTCTTCGAGGGTCTCGTCGACCTCCTTGCACAGCGCGCGCAGACGCGGCGAGTACAGGTCGGTGAGGTCGACGAAGTTGGCGCCCACGATCGGCGAGGTCGCCGTCATGTTGATGTGGTCGCTGATCAGCACCGGCTGGCCGGGGCGCATGCCGTCGCGGAGGCCACCGCAGCCGTTGGTGAGGACGACGGTCTTGCAGCCGGCGGCGACGGAGGTGCGGACCCCGTGCACGACGGCGGCGACGCCGCGGCCCTCGTAGTAGTGCGTACGGCCGAGGAAGACGAGCGCGCGCTTGTCGTTGACCTTGTAGGAGCGAACCGTGCCCGCGTGGCCCGCGACGGCGGCGGCGGTGAAGCCGGGCAGCTCGGTGACCGGGAACTCGGCCTCGGGGGTGCCGAGCGCTTCGGTGGCGGGGACCCAGCCGGAGCCCATGACCAGGGCGACGTCGTGGGTCTCGGCGCCTGTGAGCTCGCGCAGGCGGGCGGCGGCGGCGTCGGCCGCGGCGTACGGGTCGGCCTGGATCTCGGGGGTAACTGATGCGTTCACGCGGACGAGGGTAACCGCTAATGGCCTACGCGCGTAGATGTCGCTGGTTACGGTGTTCCGATTGTTGCTTTGTGCTTTGCGACGAGATGGAATCGTCACCTTCAGCACGGGCGCTTGCGCAGCTCCATGACGTAGTCGTGCGGAGCGCCGGCGGATTCCGCGGCGTCCGCGATCTCGCCGAGGTAGCGGGCGGAGGGCAGGCCCCCCTCGTATCCGTTGAGGACATAGACCCAGGCTGGCTCCTCACCGTCGAGAGTGTGGACACGGACACGCATGCGCCGGTAGATGTCCAGGCCGACGCCCTCCCAACGGTCCATCGAGTCCTCGTCCATCGGAGCGATGTCGTAGAGGGCCACGAAGACCTGCGAGCGGGGGGCTTCCACGATCGTGGCGAGTGCGCCCTCCCAGCCCATCTGCTCCCCGCCGAACGTCAGTCGCCAGCCGTTGAGCCAACCGGTGCCGCGCAGCGGGGAGTGCGGTGCGCGGCGGGTCATCAGCCGCGCGTCGAGGTTGCCGGCGTACGCGGCGTAGAGCGACATGGTTCCGAGGGTACGTGAGTGAGGCGGGACGGCATTTGGGGTGGCAATCTCGAAGGGAGGTTCGTGCGGAACTTTCTGTCGGTTTTCGTACAGAGGTCGCACGGATCGGCGTCAGGATGGCGTAGGGGGCCCCGGAAGGAGCCGCTTTGATGGGTGCGGGACAATGGAATACGTGACTCGGATCGTGATCATCGGTGGCGGACCCGGCGGCTATGAGGCGGCGCTCGTCGCCGCGCAGCTCGGCGCGGAGGTGACCGTCGTCGACTGCGACGGTCTGGGTGGGGCGTCGGTGCTGACCGACTGCGTGCCCTCGAAGACTCTTATCGCGACGGCAGAGGTGATGACGACCTTCGACTCCTCGTACGAGGAGCTGGGGATCATCGTCGCCGACGACACGCCGCCGCTGGAACAGGCCGCCGGTGTGGTGGGCGTGGACCTGGGCAAGGTCAACCGACGGGTCAAGCGCCTCGCGCTGGCCCAGTCGCACGACATCACGGCCTCGGTGACGCGGGCCGGCGGGCGGGTGCTGCGCGGGCGCGGGCGGCTCGAGCCGCAGCAGGCCCCGGACGGCTCGCGCCGGGTCGTGGTGACGGCCGCCGACGGGACCGAGGAGACGCTGGCCGCGGACGCCGTCCTGATCGCCACCGGTGCGCACCCCCGGGAGATCCCCGACGCGCTGCCGGACGGCGAGCGCATCCTGAACTGGACCCAGGTCTACGACCTGGACGAGCTCCCCGAGGAGCTCATCGTGGTCGGCTCGGGCGTGACCGGTGCCGAGTTCGCCGGCGCGTACCAGGCGCTGGGGTCCAAGGTGACCCTGGTGTCCTCGCGCGACCGGGTGCTGCCGGGTGAGGACCCGGACGCCGCGGCCGTCCTGGAGGACGTCTTCCGGCGGCGCGGCATGAACGTCATGGCCCGCTCCCGGGCCCAGTCCGCCAAGCGGGTGGGCGACCGGGTGGAGGTGACGCTCGCGGACGGGCGCGTCATCAGCGGGACGCACTGCCTGATGGCGGTCGGGTCCATCCCGAACACGGCGGGGATAGGGCTGGAGGAGTCCGGGGTCCGGCTCAAGGAGTCCGGGCACATCTGGACGGACCGGGTCTCGCGCACGAGCGCGCCGGGCGTCTACGCCGCCGGAGACTGCACAGGCGTGCTCGCGCTGGCGTCGGTCGCGGCGATGCAGGGCCGCATCGCCATGTACCACTTCCTGGGCGACACGGTCGCGCCTCTCAATCTCAAGGCTGTATCCGCGAACGTATTTACGGATCCCGAGATTGCTACGGTCGGGTATACACAGGCCGATGTCGACAACGGCGTGATTGACGCCCGTGTCGTCAAGCTTCCGTTGCTGCGTAATCCGCGAGCGAAGATGCAAGGTATTCGGGACGGTTTTGTGAAGATGTTCTGCCGTCCCGGCACGGGCATCGTCGTGGGTGGTGTGGTCGTCTCGCCGCGGGCCAGCGAGCTCATTCACCCGATCTCGATCGCGGTCGACAACAACCTGACCGTGGAGCAGATCGCCAACGCCTTCACCGTCTACCCCTCGCTGTCCGGATCCATCGCCGAGGTGGCGCGGCAGTTGCACACGCGCAAGTCGCAGCGGGAGGCGTAGGGACAGGGGACCGGGTGTTCCGGTTCCCTATACCACTTCTTGCACCGCACTACGGACAACTTCCGTTAATTGCTGCAACCTGCTGAAAACAGATGGTCGTTGGCGTTACTGTCGGTTTCGTGTTCGCTGCAGAACGTCGCCAATTGATCCTCGAAATGGTGCGGGCCAACGGAGCGGTTTCGCTCCGCGAGCTCGCCCGCGTCGTCCAGACCTCAGAAGTGACCGTACGGCGTGACGTGCGGGCGCTGGAGGCCGAAGGACTGCTCGACCGCCGGCACGGCGGTGCGGTGCTGCCGGGCGGTTTCACCAGGGAGTCCGGCTTCCCGCAGAAATCCCATCTAGCGACCGCCGAGAAGACGGCAATCGCCGATCTCGCGGCGAGCTTCGTCGAAGAGGGCGAGGCCGTCGTCGTCGGCGCCGGTACCACCACGCAGGAGCTGGCCCGCCGGCTCGCGCGCGTACCGGGTCTGACGGTGGTCACCAATTCCCTGCTCGTCGCCCAGGCGCTGGCCCATGCCAACCGCGTCGAGGTCGTCATGACCGGCGGCACCCTGCGCGGCTCCAACTACGCACTGGTCGGCAGCGGTGCCGAGCAGTCCCTGCAGGGGCTCCGGGTCACCCGGGCCTTCCTGTCCGGGAGCGGGCTGACCGCCGAGCGCGGGCTGTCCACGTCCAACATGCTCTCCGCGAGCGTGGACCGGGCGCTGGTGCAGGCCGCGGCGGAGGTGGTGGTCCTCGCGGACCACACCAAGCTGGGCACCGACACGATGTTCCAGACTGTGCCCACGGACGTGATCACCAGACTCGTGACCGACGAGCCGCCCGCCCACGACGACCGGGCCGCCACCGAGCTCCAGGCGCTGGCCGACCAGGGCGTGCACATCTCCGTCGCCGGGCCCGGCGCGGGGTCGGGCTCGGGGGGCGGGGCCGTGCACGGCGACGCGGTCTCCCAGGCGGCCCGCCGCCGGGACGTGCCGCCGCTGCCGGGACAGCGCAGAAACCTCCCCCTGGGCCACGGCCAGCCGGGCGGGCCGGGGTCGGGCGGGCCCCCGGGCGCGCAGCTGCGCAGCGCGGTGTCCCTGGACGGCCAGGCCACGGCCCGCGTGGCGGACCTGGCCCCGAGGCGGCGCTAGGCCGGGGGGCGCTGCGCCTTTATCCCCGTCAGCGTCAGGGTGAGCAGGCGGTCGGCCAACTCCGGGTCGTCCGGGGACTGTTCGACCGCCAGCGAAATGGCGTTGGTCAGCTGCATCAGGTCGACGATGTCCACGTCCTCGCGGATGGCGCCGGCCCGCTGCGCCCGGGCGAGCAGCGTGCTGCCCGCCTCGCGCATCGGCAGGCTGCACCGGGACATGGCGGACGCCTTGTCGGTCTGCGCGGCCATCAGGGCCCGTGACAGGCCGCGGTAGGTGCTGGCATGGGCCACGATGGCCCGCAGCCAGGCGACGAGCGCCCGGCAGGGCTCGGGGGACGCCAGCAGCTCGCGGGAGCGGGCCAGCAGGCCGTCCACCTCGCCCTGGAAGACCGCGCTCATCAGCGCGGTGCGGTTGGGGAAGTGCCGGTAGAGCGTGCCGATGCCGACGCCGGCCCGTTTGGCGATGTCCTCCAGCGAGGCGTCCGTGCCGTGCTCGGTGAACGCCGTACGGGCCTCCACGAGCAGCCGCTCGTAGTTGCGCCGGGCGTCCGCGCGCATAGGTCGTGGTGACGTCTGCGCCGCGTCGGTCGCCATTGGGTCAGTCCTCCCGATCGGTGGCCGCAGTGCCGGCCTCAGGTCCCACAGTCCCCGTCAGTCAAGGATGCCAGGCCGGTGCGCGCGCCGGTCCGGGAATGCCCACGGGCCCCGGCCTGTGCGGCCGGGGCCCGTGGGGCTGCGGAGTCCGGGATCAGTCCTTGATCTCGCAGATGACGGCGCCGGAGGAGACGGACGCGCCGACCTCCGCCGTGATGCCCTTGACCGTGCCGGTGCGGTGGGCGTTGAGAGGCTGCTCCATCTTCATGGCCTCCAGGACCACGATGAGGTCGCCCTCGTTGACCTGCTGGCCCTCTTCGACGGCCACCTTGACGATGGTGCCCTGCATCGGGGAGGCGAGGGCGTCGCCGGAGGCCGCGGAGCCGGACTTCTTGGCGGCGCGGCGCTTGGGCTTGGCCCCGCCGGCCGCGGCGGTGCGGGCGATGGTCATGCCGAGGGAGGAGGGCAGCGAGACCTCCAGGCGCTTGCCGCCGACCTCGACGACCACCGTCTCGCGGCCCGGGGCCTCCTCGTCCTCGTCCGCCGTCGCGCCGGCGAACGGCGCGATGGTGTTCTCGAACTCGGTCTCGATCCACCGGGTGTGGACCCGGAAGGGGTCCGCGGTGAAGGCGGGGTCGGTGACGACGGCCCGGTGGAAGGGGATGGCCGTGGCCATGCCCTCGACCTGGAACTCCGCCAGGGCGCGGGCCGCGCGCTGCAGGGCCTGCTCGCGGGTGGCGCCGGTGATGACCAGCTTGGCGAGGAGGGAGTCCCAGGCGGGGCCGATGACCGAGCCCGACTCCACGCCCGCGTCCAGCCGGACGCCGGGGCCGGTCGGGGCGGAGAAGCGGGTGACGGTGCCCGGGGCGGGCAGGAAGTTGCGGCCCGGGTCCTCGCCGTTGATGCGGAACTCGAAGGAGTGGCCGCGCAGCGGCGGGTCGTCGTAGCCCAGTTCCTCGCCGTCGGCGATGCGGAACATCTCGCGGACGAGGTCGATGCCGGTGACCTCTTCGGTGACCGGGTGCTCGACCTGCAGACGGGTGTTGACCTCGAGGAAGGAGATCGTGCCGTCCTGACCGACCAGGAATTCGCAGGTGCCGGCGCCCTCGTAGCCAGCCTCGCGCAGGATGGCCTTCGAGGCGCGGTACAGCTCGGCGTTCTGCTCGTCGGACAGGAACGGCGCGGGCGCCTCCTCGACCAGCTTCTGGTGGCGGCGCTGCAGCGAGCAGTCACGGGTGGAGACGACGACCACGTTGCCGTGCTTGTCGGCCAGGCACTGGGTCTCGACGTGCCGCGGGCGGTCCAGGTAGCGCTCGACGAAGCACTCGCCGCGGCCGAAGGCGGCCACGGCCTCGCGGACGGCGGAGTCGTAGAGCTCGGGGACCTCTTCGAGCGTGCGGGCGACCTTCAGGCCGCGGCCGCCGCCGCCGAAGGCGGCCTTGATGGCGATCGGCAGGCCGTGCTCCTCGGCGAAGGCGACGACCTCCTCCGCGCCCGAGACCGGGTCGGCGGTGCCGGCGACCAGGGGCGCGCCGGCGCGCTGGGCGATGTGACGGGCCGCCACCTTGTCGCCGAGGTCGCGGATGGCCTGCGGGGGCGGGCCGATCCAGGTCAGGCCGGCGTCGATGACCGCCTGCGCGAACTCGGCGTTCTCCGAGAGAAAGCCGTAGCCCGGGTGGATGGCGTCCGCGCCGGACTCGGCTGCGGCGGCGAGGACCTTGGCCATGTCGAGATAGCTGGTCGCGGGAGTGTCACCACCCAGCGCGTAGGCCTCGTCGGCCGCGCGGACATGCAACGCGTCGCGGTCGGGGTCGGCGTAGACCGCCACACTTCCGATCCCCGCATCCCGGCATGCACGAGCGACGCGGACAGCGATTTCGCCACGGTTGGCGATGAGCACCTTGCGCACGATGGCTCCCTCCTTGAAACAAGGTGAGTTTAGGTACTGGCGACACTCTGTGCCGACCCGACTTCCGGGGTGACCTTGCCCACACGGAGCGTGAGTAGGGAGCCGTGCGTGGGCCGAAGTCCCCAGATCATCCACGGTACGCCGGGTTTCACCGTGTGCCGATCGCGCGATGGTGTGGTCAAGCTCTCGGGGTGCGGTGAGGGGCGACGAGGCCGTTTCTTAGTGGAGTCCCTACAAATGGGTGACACAAAGTTTGCGTGCCGTCCCGGACCGTAGGGCCTCCTTCCGTAGGCTTACCCGCCAGTAGGGCCGCTGATGTCGGCCGTCCCCTGGAACTTGGCCGCCTCCGCCGCGACATGGCGCAGTGCCTCGGCCACCTGCTGCCCGCGCCGGTGGAACTCCTCCAAGGGAAGGGCCGCCGAGACCGCGGTGAGCGCACCGGCGGCGGGCACCGGGACCGCCACGCACGCCACGCCGGGCGCGCATTCCTCGACCTCCACGGCCACTCCTTCGCGTCTCACCCGGCGCAGCTGTACGTCCAGCCGCTCCGGTGACGTGATCGTGCGCGGGGTGATCGCCTGCATCCCGGACGCCGCCAGATAGCGCAGCCGGGCGGCCCGGGGCAGGGCCGCCAGCAGGACCTTGCCGTGGGCGGTGGCGTGGCCGGTCACGTCCTGGCCGACGGTGAAGCCGCCGGTGGCCGGGTGCGAGGCGGTCGCCGCGGCGAGCACGGCGATGTCGCCGTCGCGGTACGTACTGAAGTAGGTGTCCACGCCGGCCGCCCGGCGGGTCCTCTGCAGCAGCTCCTGCACCTCGTCGCTCATCCGCATCTGCCGCTGGAAGGCGTGGTGCAGGGACGGCACGCGGTAGCCCAGGACGTAGCCGGCCGGCGTGCGGACCAGGTGGCCGCGGGCGGTGAGGGCGCCCAGCAGCTCGTAGACCGTGGACAGGCCGCAGCCCAGGTGCCGGGCGAGGGCCTTGGCGGGCACGGGCCCGTCGGACGCGGCGACGGCGTCCAGGACGTCCAGGGCGCGGTCCACGGACTGCGGCATGAGGGGCGGGCTCCTTCACGGGGAGGCGTACGGGCGGACCTCCCAGCCTCGCACAGGGCCCGGGGCGGCCCCCGGTGTCCGCTGGGTGGGGGTGAACTCCCCCTGTCCTGTGGGGGATTCCCCTCCCGGCGGAGGGGAACGTGACCGAAATACCCTGACATCGTTGATGAAGTCATGATCAAGCGCATCGCTGCCGCTGCCGTCCTGGCCGGCGCCGCTCTGTCCATGTCCGCCGCCGCGCCCGCCTCCGCCGCGCCCGTCGCGCCGACGCCGGTGGCGCCGCCGCCGACGTCGAACGCGGGCCCGGTCAGCGTCACCGACCCTTCGCACGGCACCCCGACGGATGCCCCGACGAAGGCCCCGGTGAAGGGCGCCCCCGCGAAGGGCGTGCAGGCGAAGGGTGCGCCGGCCAAGGCGGCTCCCTCGAAGGGCGCTCCGAGCAAGGGCGCTCCCGTCAAGGCGGCTCCCTCGAAGAGCGCCCCGGCCAAGGCGGCTCCCTCCAAGGGCGCGCCGGCCAAGAGCGCTCCCGCGAAGGGCGCCCCGGTCAAGGGCGCACCGGGGCCGCAGGCCGGGCCGGCCGGGACGCAGCCCCCCGCGGGGGTGCCCTCCCCGCAGGACATGGCCCCCTCGCAGGACCAGAGCGTCCACCCGGGCGTCGTCAACGGGCTGCGCAAGCTCGACCAGCTCAGCCAGCTGAAGCAGGTCGGCCAGGCCACGAGCGCCCTGCCGCTCTAGCGGCTACGCCCGCGGGGGCTACGCCCACAGGTCGGTGATGCCGGTCCCCAGCTCCGCCAGCAGCTCGCGCAGGAGCGGCAGCGACAGGCCGATGACGTTGCCGGGGTCGCCGTCGATGCCCCGGACGAACGGTGCGGAACGGCCGTCGAGGGTGAAGGCGCCCGCGACGTGCAGCGGCTCGCCCGAGGCCACGTAGGCGGCGATCTCGGCGTCGGACGGCTCGCCGAAGCGGACGGTGGTGGAGGCGGTCGCCGAGGCCCGGCGGCCGGTGGCGGTGTCGATTACGCAGTGGCCGGTGCGCAGGACGCCGGAGCGGCCGCGCATCGCCTTCCAGCGGGCCGTGGCCTCCTCGGCGTCGGCCGGCTTGCCGAGCGCCTGGCCGTCCAGTTCCAGCACCGAGTCGCAGCCCACGACCAGCGCGCCCGCCGCCGCCTCCTGGCCGGCGACGGCCGCGGCCTTCGCCTCGGCCAGGACCAGCGCCAGAGCGGCGGGGGTGGGGGCGTCGAGCGCGTCCTCGTCCACCCCGCTGACGATCACCTCGGGGGCCAGCCCGGCCTGGCGCAGCAGGCCGAGGCGGGCGGGGGACTGGGAGGCGAGGACAAGGCGGCGGCGGGTGCTGTCGGTCATACGGGCCAGCCTAAGGGCGGCACGGGGCGTCACTTGTCGAGGACGGCCCGCATGACCTTCTTGGCGATCGGCCCGGCGAGCTTGCCGCCGGAGATCTCGTCGTTCGGCACGCTCTCGTCGGGGTCGATCACGACGGCGACGGCGACCGGGGAGCCGTCGGCCGTCTTGGCGTAGGAGATGAACCAGGCGAGGTTCTTCTGGTCCTTGCCGCGCTCGGCGGTGCCGGTCTTGCCGCCGACGGTGACGCCGTCGATCAGCGCGGCCTTGCCGGTGCCCTTGGTGGCGGTGTCCTCCATCATCCGCTGGACCTTCTTGGCGACCTCCGGCGAGACGGCCTGCGACATCTCCTCCGGCTGGTGCTTCTCGACGCTCTGCAGGTCCGGGCCGCGCAGCTCCTCGACCATGTAGGGCTTCATCAGCTTGCCGTCGTTGGCGATGGCGGCGGTCATCATGGCGACCTGGAGCGGGGTGGCGGTCAGGCTGCCCTGCCCGATGCCGGCGAGCGCGGTCTGCGACTTGTTGATGTTGTCGGGGAAGGTGCTCTTCGCGGCGCGGACGGGGGTGTCGACCTTGGCGTCGTTGAAGCCGAACCTCTCGGCCGTCTCCTTCATCTTCTGCTTGCCGAGGTCGGAGCTGACCTTGCCGTAGACGTTGTTGCAGGAGTGCTGCATCGCGACGTTCAGCGAGGCGTCCTTGCAGGGCGCGGTGGGGTTCTGGTTGGGCAGCACGGTCCGGGTGCCGGGCATGGTCCAGGGGTCGGGCGAGTCGGTCTTGCCGTCGATGTCGCTGTAGAGGCCGTTCTCCAGGGCCGCCGACGCCGTGACGATCTTGAAGGTCGAGCCGGGCGGGTAGGTCTCCCTCAGCGCGCGGTTCAGCGTCGGCTTGTCCTTGTCCTTCTCCAGCGCCTCCCAGGCGGCCTTGTCCTTGCCGCCGGTCCCCGCGAAGACGGAGGGGTCGTACGAGGGGGTGGACGCGAGGGCGAGGATCTTGCCGGTGCGCGGGTCGAGGGCGACGACGGCGCCCTTCCTGTCGCCGAGGCCCTCGAACGCCGCCTTCTGCGCCTTCGGGTCGATGGTCGTCACCACGTCGCCGCCGCGCGGCTTCTTGCCGGTGAGCATGTCGCTGGTGCGCTGGAGGAACAGGCGGTCGTCGGTGCCGTTGAGCAGCTTGTTGTTGAGGCTCTCGAGCTGGGTGCTGCCGTAGCCCTGCGAGAAGAAGCCCGTGACCGGGGCGTACATCTTGCCGTCCTTGAAGGTGCGCTTGTACTTCAGGTCGCTGCCTTCGGTCACCGTGGAACCGGTGATGGGCTCACCGCCGACGATGATGTTGCCGCGCGGCTGGGAGAAGCTCGCGATGGCCACCCGGCGGTTCTTCTCGTGGTTGGCCAGCTCGTCGGTGCGGACGAACTGCACCCAGGTCGCCCGCACCAGGAGTGCGAGCACGAGCACCCCGGTGAATATCGCTATGTGGCGTACGGGCCTGTTCATGGTGTGTCGGTCTCCCCGCGGTCGTCCCCCCGATCACGGCATATCACTGGGCATGACGCGAAACGGACGAATGCGGTTGCGGTCAGGGCAAACCTATGAGGCGCCTGTGACCTTCGGTGACCTCGGGAGCCTCAGCTGATGCCGAGCAGGACGAACAGCACCACCATGCCCACGGCAAGCACGACCCCCGCCCGCCGGAGCATGGCCTGCGCCTCGCGCAGCTCCTCGGGCGGTTCGTCGGACGGGTCGGACCAGAGCATGACGTCCATGCTCCGGCCGGAAAGGGCGTGGCGCCTGAGTACGCGTACTCAAGCGCCACGGTAAATGCGCCACGTCATTCGGCCGGGCCCCGCCGGGCCCTGGGGCTCAGGACGGCCAGTAGCTGGTGCGCCAGGCCCGCGGGCCCGGCTGCGGGACGCGGCGGGCCGCGGCCCGCCGGGCCGGGCTGGACCACTCCGGGCGCGTGGGCTCCGCAGGCGCGGCGGCGGCGCCCGCCGCCGCGCGGGCCTGGACCACCGCCAGTGCGGCGGCCAACTCCTCGGGGGTCGGATTGCCCCGTACGACCTTGATCACGTCAGCGTCCCTTCCTTCGTGACCGGTATGCCGCCGCGGAGGCGGCTTACAGCGGGATGTTGCCGTGCTTCTTGGGCGGCAGCGCCTCGCGCTTGTCCCGCAGCGCGCGCAGCCCGCGCACGATCTGCCGGCGGGTGTCCGAGGGCATGATCACCGCGTCGACGTAGCCGTGGTCGGCCGCCACGTACGGGTTGAGCAGCGTGTCCTCGTAGTCGGCGATCAGCTGGGCGCGCAGCTCCTCCTGCTCCTCCGGCGACGTCGCCGCCGCCAGCGAACGGCGGTGCAGGATGTTGACCGCGCCCTGGGCGCCCATGACGGCGATCTGCGCGGTGGGCCAGGCGAGGTTGAGGTCCGCGCCCAGGTGCTTGGAGCCCATGACGTCGTACGCGCCGCCGTACGCCTTGCGGGTGATCACCGTGATCAGGGGCACCGTGGCCTCGGCGTAGGCGTAGATCAGCTTGGCGCCGCGGCGGATGATGCCGTTGTACTCCTGGTCCGTGCCCGGCAGGAAGCCGGGCACGTCGACGAAGGTGAGCACGGGGATGTTGAAGGCGTCGCAGGTGCGTACGAAGCGCGCGGCCTTCTCACTGGCGTTGATGTCCAGGCAGCCGGCGAACTGCATCGGCTGGTTGGCGACCACGCCCACCGGCCGGCCCTCGACCCGGCCGAAGCCGGTGACGATGTTCGGCGCGAACAGCGCCTGGGTCTCCAGGAACTCCCCGTCGTCCAGCACATGCTCCAGCACGGTGTGCATGTCGTAGGGCTGGTTCGCCGAGTCCGGGATGAGCGCGTCCAGCTCGCGGTCGGTGTCCGAGACCTCGAGATCGGCCTCCTCGGGGAAGGCCGGGGGCTCGGAGAGGTTGTTCGACGGCAGGTAGGACAGCAGGGCCTTGAGGTACTCGATGGCGTCCTTCTCGTCCCCCGCCATGTGGTGCGCCACGCCCGAGGTGGAGTTGTGCGTCCGGGCGCCGCCCAGCTCCTCGAAGCCCACGTCCTCACCCGTGACCGTCTTGATGACGTCCGGTCCGGTGATGAACATGTGCGAGGTCTGATCGACCATGACCGTGAAGTCGGTGATCGCCGGGGAGTAGACCGCGCCGCCCGCGCAGGGGCCGACGACCAGCGAGATCTGCGGGATCACACCCGAGGCGTGCGTGTTGCGGCGGAAGATCTCGCCGTACATGCCCAGGGACGCCACGCCCTCCTGGATGCGCGCGCCGCCCGAGTCGTTGATGCCGATGACCGGGCACCCCGTCTTCAGGGCGAAGTCCATCACCTTGACGATCTTCTGGCCGAAGACCTCGCCCAGCGCGCCGCCGAAGACCGTGAAGTCCTGCGAGAAGACCGCCACCGGACGGCCGTCGACCGTGCCGTAGCCGGTGACCACACCGTCCCCGTACGGGCGGTTGGCGTCCATGCCGAAGTTGGTCGAGCGGTGCCGGGCGAACTCGTCGAGTTCCACGAACGAGTCATCGTCCAACAGCAGATCGATCCGCTCGCGCGCCGTCAACTTCC
Source organism: Streptomyces sp. NPDC021096 (assembly GCF_040641275.1). Classification (NCBI taxonomy): domain Bacteria; kingdom Bacillati; phylum Actinomycetota; class Actinomycetes; order Kitasatosporales; family Streptomycetaceae; genus Streptomyces; species Streptomyces sp. NPDC021096. Next base: position 21,004 of record NZ_JBFADG010000001.1, read on the forward strand.
CCTTGGCGTGCTGCTTCTCCACCGCCCGCGCGGAGCCGGCGTGCGTCGCCTCCTCGATCCGGCGCTGCAGATCCGCGAGCTTGCCCGCGGTGGTGTGGATGTCGAATCCATTGGCTTCCGGCTCGGACACGGGATGCGGCTCCTGCTCGTCCAGGGGTGTGGGCTGAAGAGGTACGGCTGACCGGTGCTACCGGTTCGTAGCGTATCCGCGCGGATGCGCTGCGGCAGTGCGTCGTTGGCCACACCGATTCGTCCTCGCCTGCCTCCTATGGTGGCTGTTATGACGCCCTCCGACGCCTCCGGCAACCGCTGGTCCGACCTGGACCGGCCCCCCCTCAACGCCGCCGCCCTGCGGCGCGGGCTGCTGCGCCCCGGCGCGCTGTGGACCTCCGTCGACGTGGTGCCGCGCACCGGGTCCACCAACACCGACCTCGTCGCCTCCGGCGGGGCCGAGGGGGCCGTGCTCATCGCCGAGGAACAGTCCGCCGGGCGCGGCCGCCTCGACCGCACCTGGTCCGCGCCGCCGCGCTCCGGGCTCTTCTTCTCCGTCCTGCTCACCCCCGGCCCCGGCGTGCCCGCCGCCCGGTGGGGCTGGCTGCCGCTGCTCGCCGGTGTCGCCACCGCCGCCGCCGTCTCCCGCGCCGCCGGCGTCGACACCGCCCTGAAGTGGCCCAACGACCTCCTTGTGACGGTCGGCGACGAGGAGCGCAAGGCCGGCGGCATCCTCGCCGAGCGCACCGGCGACAGCGTCGTCGTCGGCATCGGCCTCAACGTCACGCTCCGCGCCGACGAGCTGCCGGTGCCCGGCGCCGGGTCGCTGGCGCTGGCCGGCGCCGAGGTGCTCGACCGGGACCCGCTGCTGCGGGCCGTCCTGCGCTCCTTGGAGGAGTGGTACCGCGAGTGGCGCGCCGCCGGCGGCGACCCCGCCCTGTGCCGCCTGCAGGAGGCGTACGCCACCGGCTGCGCCACGCTCGGCCGGTCCGTACGGGCCGAACTGCCCGGCGGCCGGGAGCTCGTCGGCGAGGCCGTGGCCGTGGACGGCGACGGACGGCTGGTACTGGCGACGGCCGAGGGGGTGCAGGAGCCGGTGGGAGCGGGTGACATCGTCCATTTGCGGCCGGCAGGGTCGTAAACGTCGTAAAGAGTGAGCGGCGTGCCGTGGGGAGAGTGAGCTACGGCACACCTGACGTATCGTTGTGCCCGGAACCTAAGCGAGCAGCGATCGGCAGGGCAGTGCGCACGGATCGGACAGGGGGCGGGCGGTGACCGCCGACGGTGGGGGAACCTCCCGTGCCGTTGAGGCCAAGGGGGAGGACAGCGCTGCGCGCGAGGCCGCTTCCCGGGACGTCGGGGAGGACTTCGACGAGGAGGGCGGCGACCCCCTCGCGCTCCGGCTGGAGGCCCTCATCCTCGGCGCCGAGCGGCGCTACACCCCTTTTCAGGCCGCACGAGCGGCCGGCGTCTCCATGGACCTGGCCGCCCGGTTCTGGCGCGCCATGGGGTTCGCTGACATCGGACAGGCGAAGGCCCTCACCGAGGCCGACGTGCTGGCGCTGCGGCGGCTCGCCGGTCTGGTGGAGGCCGGGCTGCTGAGCGAGCCCATGGCCGTCCAGGTCGCCCGGTCCACCGGCCAGACCACCGCGCGGCTCGCCGACTGGCAGATCGACTCCTTCCTGGAGGGCCTGACCGAGCCTCAGGAGGGGATGACCCGCACGGAGATCACCTACCCGCTGGTCGAGCTGCTGCTGCCGGAGCTGGAGGAGTTCCTCGTCTATGTCTGGCGGCGGCAGCTGGCCGCCGCCACCGGACGCGTCGTGCAGGCCGCGGACGACGCCGAAATGGTCGACCGGCGGCTCGCCGTCGGCTTCGCCGACCTCGTCGGCTTCACCCGGCTGACCCGGCGCCTGGAGGAGGAGGAGCTCGGCGAGCTCGTCGAGGCCTTCGAGACGACGGCGGCGGACCTGGTGGCCGCGCACGGCGGGCGGCTCATCAAGACGCTGGGCGACGAGGTGCTGTTCGCGGCCGACGACGCCGGTACCGCCGCCGAGATCGGGCTGCGGCTGATCGAGACCCTCACGAACGACGAGACGATGCCCGAACTGCGGGTCGGCATCGCCTTCGGGACCGTCACCACGCGCATGGGCGACGTCTTCGGCACGACCGTCAACCTCGCCAGCCGGCTGACGTCGATAGCGCCGAAGGACGCCGTCCTCGTGGACGGCGCCCTCGCGGAGGAGCTCGCCCGCGCCGGCGACGCGCCCAAGTCCGAGGCCGAGGCCGCGGCGGCCGAGCAGGCGGGCGAGGAGCCCGCCGCGTACCGGTTCGCCCTGCAGCCGATGTGGCAGCGGCCGGTGCGGGGGCTGGGCGTCGTGGAGCCCTGGCTGCTGACGCGGCGGGATCAGTAACAGCCCGCCCCGCGACAGGTCGCAGCCGCCCACCGGCGGGAGGGGCCGGGGCGGGACGGGCCCTGGCAGGGGGCGTAAGGGTTATTTGCGGCGGCTTCGGGGGCGCCGAAACCCGAGAACCGCACCCGCCGTAAATAATCCAGCCCCCAGAAGGGCCCGTCCCGCCCCGGCCCCGAACCCGACGACGGCCGGGTATGGCCCCACCGGCCCGCTCCGGGCATGATCAGTGGCCTGGCACCGATAGACCGGGAGGGCAAGCGTGAGCGAGCAGCGTTACGGGGAATGGATCGCGATCCGCAAGCACGAGGGCGGTCACGTGGCCGAACTGGTGCTGGACCGCCCCAAGGCCATGAACGCCGTCTCCACCGAGCTCGGCCGGGGCGTCATCGAGGCCACCGCCGCGCTCGCCGCGGACCGTGACGTACGGGCCGTCGTCCTCACCTCCACCCACGAGCGCGCCTTCTGCGTGGGCGCGGACCTCAAGGAGCGCAACTCCTTCACGGACGACGACCTGCGTCGCCAGCGCCCCTACTCGCGCGCCTGCTACACCGGCGTGCTGGAGCTGCCCATGCCGGCCATCGCCGCCGTGCACGGCTTCGCGCTGGGCGGCGGCTTCGAGCTGGCGCTGTCCTGCGACGTGATCGTGGCGGACTCCACCGCCGTGGTGGGGCTGCCCGAGGTGTCGGTCGGGGTGATCCCCGGTGGCGGCGGCACACAGCTGCTGCCGCGCCGCGTCGGGGCCGCCCGGGCCGCCGAGCTGATCTTCAGCGCCCGGCGGGTGGAGGCCGCCGAGGCCCGGGAGTTGGGCCTCGTCGACGTGCTGGTGGAGCCCGGCCGGGACCGGGAGGAGGCGCTGGCCCTCGCCACGCGGATCGCGCGCAACTCGCCGGTCGGCGTGCGTGCCGCGAAGCGGGCGCTGCGGCTGGGGCAGGGGCTGGACCTGCGGGCGGGGCTGGAGGTCGAGGACGCCGCCTGGCGCACCGTGGCCTTCTCCGGCGACCGTGCGGAGGGCGTGGCCGCCTTCAACGAGAAGCGGACGCCGGACTGGCCGGGGGAGTGAGCCGCGGCCTTGGCCTTCTGAGTGCATAAAGCCCCTTATAAAGCGGAATGAGCTCAGCATTCTTACGCTGGAGTGCAGGACCTGCGCGCAGTGACGGAATGCGAGGCTCGGGTGGCTGCTGACGGGGAGCGCGACGACCGCCTGCGCGCCGTGGTGGAACTGGCGCAGGCGATGGCCGCCGCGTACACCCCGCTCGAGAGCGTCGAGGCCGCCGCGGAGGGGGCGCGGCGTGCCCTCGGGGGGTCGTTCGCCGCCGTCTCGGTCTGGGAGCGCGAGCACGGGCGGCTGCGGGTCCTGGTGAACGTGGGGGAGCTCGCGGCGGGGGAGGAACGGTTTCCCGGTTCCGAGTTCTATCCCGTGCATGCCTTTCCTGAGATCGCCTCGTTTCTGCACGAGGACTGGGTGGGTGGGGCGCCTCAGGCTTGGGTGGAGACCGCTGGGGGTGGGGGTGGGGGTGGGGGTGGGGGTGCGGGTGGGGGTGCTGGCGGTTCCTACTGTCATCAGCGCGTTGCCGCTTTGCGGCGGCGGGGGCGCGGGTGTTGTGTCGTCGCGCCCATCGTGTTGCACGGGCGGGCCTGGGGTGAGCTCTACGTGGCGCGGCCCGTCGGGGCGCCGGTGTTCGAGGCCGGGGACGCGGAGTTCGCCACCGTTCTGGCTGCGGTGACCGCTTCGGGGATCGCGCAGACCGAGCGGCTCGAAGAGGTGCGCCGCCTCGCCTTCACGGATCCGCTCACCGGGCTCGCCAACCGGCGCGCCGTCGACGCCCGTCTCGACGAGGCAGTCGAACGGCACCAGTTGGACGGGGTCGTCGTGAGCCTGGTGGTGTGCGACCTCAACGGGCTCAAGCGCGTCAACGACACGTTGGGGCACGCGGTGGGGGACCGTCTGCTGGAACGTTTCGGGTCGGTGCTGTCGCTGTGCGGGGCGCTGCTGCCGGGGGCGCTGGCCGCCCGGCTGGGCGGCGACGAGTTCTGCCTGCTGACCGTGGGGCCCGCCGCGGACGAGGTCGTGCGGGTCGCGGACGAGCTGTGCCGGCGGGCCGCCTCGCTGGAGCTGGGGGAGGGCGTCGCGTGCGGGGTGGCTTCCACGGGGGATCCGATCGGGCCGGTGCGGTCGGCCCGGCGGCTGTTCCGGCTGGCGGATGCCGCGCAGTACCGGGCCAAGGGGTTGCGGGCTTCCGGGGCGGTGGTGGCGGGGCGGGACGGGGGGCGCGAGGACCCTGTGGTGCGGATGGCGGATCGGCCTCCGCCGGCGGCTCCGCCGGGGGTCGGTGCCGTGGAGCGGCGGCGGTTCCGGGGGCGGGGCCGGGGCCGGGGCGGGACGGGCCCTTCTGGGGCTGCATGATTTACGGCGGGTTCTGTTCTCTGTTGAGCGCGCCCCCTATGCCGCCGCAAATCACTCCCCCAGCTACCGCTGCGAGGGGCCCCCAACGCCCCTGCCAGGGCCCGTCCCGCCCCGGCCCCGGCCCCTCACGTCCGTCGGCGTCCACCGCGGAAGGGTGGCGTTCCGATGTGTGTTGTAACTGCTGCACGGGCGACTAGTGACAGGTCGCGATTCAGTCTCTAGGGTGCCTGAATATGGATATGCACACTGTGGTGGTGGGGACGGCCGGGACGACTGCGGAAGACGTGATCGCCGTGGCGCGCAACAGTGCGCGCGTCGTCGTGTCCGAGGAAGCGCTGGCCGCCGTCGCCGCCGCGCGGCAGGTCATCGACGACCTGGCCGCCAAGCCCGACCCCGTCTACGGCGTCTCTACCGGCTTCGGCGCTCTCGCCACGCGCCACATCAGCCCCGAGCTGCGCGCCCAGCTCCAGCGCAACATCGTGCGCTCGCACGCGGCCGGCATGGGTCCGCGCGTCGAGCGCGAGGTGGTGCGGGCGCTGATGTTCCTGCGCCTGAAGACCCTCGCCTCCGGGCATACGGGCGTACGGCCCGTGGTCGTGGAGACCATGGCCGCCGTCCTGAACGCCGGCATCACCCCCGTGGTGCACGAGTACGGCTCGCTGGGGTGCTCCGGTGACCTGGCCCCCCTGTCGCACTGTGCGCTCGCGCTGATGGGCGAGGGGGACTGCGAGGGGCCCGACGGGGTCGTGCGCCCGGCCGCCCAGCTGCTCGCCGAGCACCGCATCGAGCCCCTGGAGCTGCGCGAGAAGGAGGGGCTGGCGCTCCTCAACGGCACCGACGGCATGCTCGGCATGCTGGTCATGGCCTGTGCCGACCTCTCGCGGCTGATCACGTCCGCCGATGTCACCGCCGCGCTGTCGCTCGAGGCGCTGCTGGGGTCCGAGAAGGTCCTCGCGCCCGAGCTGCACACCATCCGGCCGCACCCCGGGCAGGGCGTCAGCGCCGCCAACATGGCGGCCGTCCTCGAGGGTTCCGGGCTCACCGGGCACCACCAGGACGACGCGCCGCGGGTGCAGGACGCGTATTCGATCCGCTGTGCGCCGCAGGTCGCGGGCGCCGGGCGGGACACGCTCGCCCATGCCCGGCTGGTCGCCGACCGCGAGCTGGCCGCCGCCGTCGACAACCCGGTCGTGCTGCGTGACGGCCGCGTGGAGTCCAACGGTAACTTCCATGGCGCGCCGGTGGCTTATGTCTTGGATTTCCTGGCTATCGCGGCCGCTGACCTTGCTTCCATCGCCGAGCGCCGTACGGACCGGCTGCTGGACAAGGCCCGTTCGCATGGCCTGCCGCCGTTCCTGGCGGGTGACCCCGGCGTCGACTCCGGGCTGATGATCGCTCAGTACACGCAGGCCGCCCTGGTCAGCGAGATGAAGCGGCTCGCCGTGCCGGCGTCCGTGGACTCGATCCCGTCCTCCGCGATGCAGGAGGACCACGTCTCCATGGGCTGGTCGGCGGCGCGCAAGCTGCGCACGGCCGTCGACGCGCTCGGCAAGGTCGTCGCCGTCGAGCTGGTGGCCGCCACGCGCGCCATCGAGCTGCGGGAGGGCATGACGCCGGGCCCGGCCGCGCAGGCGGTGCTGAAGGCCGTGCGTGCCGCGGGCGTCGAGGGTCCGGGCGAGGACCGGTTCCTGGCTCCCGACCTGGCCGCGGCGGACGCGTTCGTACGGGCCGGGAAGCTCGTCGGGACGGTGGAGGCGGTGACGGGTCCGCTCGGCTGATCCGTCATCGGGCCGCTGTGCGCGACCTGCGCACAGCGGTCGTCACCAGTGCTCCGCCCGCGGCGACGAAGGCCACGCCGCCGAAGAGGTACGGGGTGGTGTCGATGCTGCCGCTGTCCGCGAGGGCCAGCTGTGCGGTGGCAGGACTGTTGGCCGGTTGCGCCTGCTGCCCGGCGGGTGCGGGGCGGGCCGGGGTCGGGTGCTCGGCGGAGGCGTTGGCGCTCGGCACGAACCACATCGCGCACAACAGCGTGCCGGCGGCGACGGCGGTCAGCAGCGGGCGGCGTGCGGTCACGGGATGAATCCCCCTTGCGGTGACGGAGATTGGGGGTCGTGGAGCTTCGGCGCGTCCCGACTGACACGATGTTAGTGATACGGATGGCCCAGGGGGAAGCCATGGGTGCGATCCGGCCTTCTAGCAGGGCTTCTGGCCTTAATCAAGACCCCGGTTGCGACGTCTGTCGGCCGAGGGTCTTTACTGGCGTGGCCTTCCCCACAATTTCCCCAAGTGTGGAACGGGAGAAAGGGTGCAGGCGTTCTTTTAAGTAGTAGCCGGGATGCGTGCAACCCCACGAGCCCCACGCTCGGCTCGGGGATTCCGGGGTCCAGGAGCAATGGAGAAGCGTGTGATGACGTACGGCAAGCGCCGCAAGGGCCTCGTGGCCGCGGCCGCTGTGCTCGGCGGTGTGCTGACTCTGGCCGCGTGCGGTGGCGACGGTGACGACGCCAAGGGCACGGGTGACAGCAAGGGCAAGTCGCAGGGCCAGGTCGACGCCGCGGCCGCCAAGGATGCCTCCAAGGCGCAGATCAAGATCACGCCCAAGGGTGGCACCACCAACGCGGGCATCACGCCCGACGCCGTGAACGTCACCGTCAGTGACGGCGAGCTCGTGAGCGTCAAGATGACGACGGACAAGGGCACCCCCGTCGAGGGTTCAATATCTTCGGACAAGAAGACCTGGAAGCCGAACAAGCAGCTCGAGCGTTCGACCAAGTACCAGGTCGTGGCCGAGGCCAAGGACGACAAGGGCCGCAAGGCCACTGAGCACTCCTCCTTCTCCACGGTCTCGCCGGAGAACAGCTTCATCGGCTCCTTCAACCCCGAGGACGGCTCGACGGTCGGCGGCGGCATGCCCGTGTCGGTGACCTTCAACAAGCCGATCAAGGACCGCAAGGCCGTCCAGTCGCACCTGGAGGTCTCCTCCAGCAGCGGCCAGAAGGTCGTCGGTCACTGGTTCAACGACCAGCGCCTGGACTTCCGTCCGCAGGACTACTGGAAGACCGGCTCCGAGGTCACGCTGAAGATGGACCTGGACGGCGTCGAGGGCGCCCCGGGCGTCAAGGGCGTCCAGAAGAAGACGATCAAGTTCAAGATCGGCCGAGTCCAGGTCTCCACCGTCGACGTCAAGACCCACCAGATGACGGTCGTGCGCGACGGTCAGACGATCAAGACGATCCCGATCTCTGCGGGCAGCCCGTCGAGCCCCACGTACAACGGCAAGATGGTGATCTCCGAGAAGTTCAAGGAGACCCGCATGGACGGCTCGACCGTCGGCTTCACCAAGAAGGACGGCAAGGGCGAGTACGACATCAAGGACGTGCCGCACGCCATGCGGCTGTCCACGTCGGGCACGTTCATCCACGGCAACTACTGGGGCAGCGGCATCTTCGGCGTCTCCAACACCAGCCACGGCTGCATCGGCCTGGAGGACAAGCAGGGCGCGAACGACCCGAACACCTCGGGCTCCTGGTTCTTCTCCAACTCGATGATCGGTGACGTGGTCGAGGTCAAGAACTCCGACGACAAGACCATCGCCCCGGACAACGGCCTCAACGGCTGGAACATGGACTGGCAGCAGTGGGTCGCGGGCAGCGCGGCCGGCGCGTGAGGCTCGGGCCCTGACGTGTGAAGGGGCCCTCCCGGCGGACATCCGCCGGGAGGGCCCCTTTCGCATGGGGCCGGTGGGGGCAGTGTGCAGTTCCGGGGCGTACGGGAAAATGGAGTCTCCCCCTCCTTCGAAGGAAAAGAGCCCGGAACGTGCAGAACAACGAGCCGCCCCTGGAGACCGTCTCCGCCGCCCTGCGCGGCCTGCGGGCGGTGCCCGGGGACGCGCTCGAGGACGCGGTCTACGCCGCCGCGTCCGTCGTGGCCGCCGCCCCGGCAGGGTGGGAGGCCGTCAGCGGGGCCGTGGTGCGGGTGGGCTCGGGCATCGCACGGCGGTGCTGGGAGTACGGGTGGCAGCCCGCCGACGTCGTACGGCTGGCGCGGCGCGAACTGACCCCGGTGGAGTCGCGGTTCGTCGTCGACGTGATCGCCGCGGAGGCGCGGCGTTACGCACCGGAGACGCTCGGCGCGCGGTGGGCGGCGCAGCTGGCCGACATCGGGGCGGGCGAATGGTGGCAGGGCGACGACACCTTCCTGGACGGCTTCGCGGGGCGCGAGCGGCTGAGCCGGTTCGAGACGGCGGCGTGTGCCCTCGGCGCGCTGCGGCTGATGGACGCGCTGCCCAGGATCGGTGCCGTGGGCCCGCTGCCGGGGACCGGCCATGTGCAGGCCGTCCGGGCGCCGGCGGAGGCCGTGCCGGCGCGCATGCTCGGGCGGATCCGCGCGCTGCTGGCCAAGGCGGAGTCGACGCAGTTCCCGGAGGAGGCCGAGGCGCTCTCGGCGAAGGCGCAGGAGCTCATGGCGCGGCACTCGATCGACGAGGCTCTGCTGGCCGCGGGCTCCGGCACGCCCTCGGAGGGGCCGGGCGCCTGCCGGATCGGGGTCGAGGGCCCGTACGAGTCCGCGAAGGCGCTGCTCCTGGACGCGGTGGCCGCGGCCAACCACTGCCAGGCGGTCTGGTCCGCCGAGTACGGCTTCTCCACCGTCGTCGGCTTCGAGGCGGACCTGGAGCTGGTGGAGCTGCTGTACACGTCCCTGCTGGTGCAGGCCACCTCCGCGATGCGGCGCGCCGCCGACGAGCACCACGCCCGCGGCCGCTCCCGCCGCACGCGCGACTTCCGGGAGTCCTTCCTGATCGCCTATGCCGGGCGCATCAGCGACCGGCTGTCCGCGGCGGTGCAGGACGTGGCGGCGGAGGAGTCCCGCCCGGAGGTGCTGCCGGTGCTGGCCGCCCGGGACGTGGAGGTCGGCGAGACGGCCGGACGGATGTTCCCCGAGACGACCTCCCACCGGCTCAAGGGGCGCGACGCGGAGGGCTGGGCCCGCGGCAGGGAGGCCGCGGACGCGGCCCGGCTCGCGGGCGGCAAGGGGGCGTGAGGGGCCGCGCCGGGACGCCTTCCGGTCAGGTGCGGGCGTCCGGACGGGCGAAGTACGTGCCGGGCGGGACGCCCACGCCCCGGCGGAAGGCCGCGACGAAGGCGCTCGGCGAGCCGTAGCCCACCCGGCGGGCCACGGCGGAGACCGTCGCGCCCGCCGCCAGCATCGGCATCGCCGCCTCCAGCCGCAGCTGGGTGCGCCACTGCCCGAACGGCATGCCCGTACCGGTCGCGAAGGCCCGCGCCAGGGTGCGGGCGCTCGCGCCCACCAGCGCGCCCCACTGCGCGAGGGAACGGTCGTCCGCCGGGTCCGCGCGCAGGGCCAGGGCCACGCGCCGGGCGCGCGGGTCGGCGGGCAAGGGGGCGCGTACGGTCGTCACGGACACCGGGTGGAGCTGGTCGAGGACGACGTCCTCGGCGCGGCGGCGCGCGGCGGCGTCGAGGCCGTCCTGGGCGAGATGCCCGATCAACTCCCGCAAAAGACCCGATACGGGCACGACTTGGGGCTCGGCCCAGGTCAGCGGGCAGCGCTCCGGCCAGAAGTACAGGCTGCGCAGCAGCGCGGCCGAGGTCGCGCCCGTGGCGTGCGCGACGCCCGCCGGTATCCACAGCGCGACGGTGGAGGGCAGCACCCAGGTGCGGTCGGCGGCCCGTACGGCCAGCACGCCGCGCTGCGCCCAGGCGAGCTGATGCGCCCCGTGCTCGTGGACGCCGAACCACTCGTCGCCGTCGAGGGGGAAGCTGCCGACGACGACGGCGCTGCCGGCGGGGGCGACGATCTGTCCTTCTTCGATCTGTCCTTCTCGCGACATGAGTTGGCCTCCTGGCCCGTATACGACAGCGGTACCCGGTTCCTAGCCTCGTCGCATGCCGATGAACCTTCTTCACCGCCGCCTGTGCAGCTCCCAGCGCTGGGCACGGGCGATCGAGGACCAATTGCTGCCGTGGGCCCTGGAGGACGTGGACCTCGGGCCCGAGGCACTGGAGATCGGCCCCGGCTACGGGGCCACGACACGCGTGCTGCTGCGAAAGGTGGAGCGCCTGAGCATCATCGAGGTGGACGAGGCCTCGGTGGCGGGGCTGCGCCGCGAGTTCGGCGACCGCGCGGAGGTCGTCCACGGGGACGGCACCGCCCTGCCGTGGTCCGACGGGAGCTTCGACTCCGTCACCTGCTTCACGATGCTGCACCACGTGCCCTCGGTGTGGCGCCAGGACACGCTCTTCGCGGAGGCGTGCCGGGTGCTGCGGCCGGGCGGCCTCTTCACCGGCTGCGACGCGTTGAGCAGTTGGGGCTTCCGGCTGATCCACCTGGGCGACACCTGCGTGCCGGTGCCGCCGGAGACGCTGGAGGAGCGGCTCCGGCGGGCGGGGTTCGCGCACGCCGAGGTGACGATCGGAGAGGGGAGCTTCCGGTTCAAGGCGGTCGCCGCCGGCTAGCGCCCCTACGGACCGGTGTCCGCCGCCTCGATCCGTGCGGCCACCTCGTGGGGGTCGCCGCGCCACCCGCGGACGTAGGGCTGCTCGACCTCGCCGCCCCAGCGCGTGCGGCGGAACGACACCAGCACGTCCGCGGCGTCGCGCAGGGTGCACTCCTCGCGGCCGAGGAGCTCGCGTACGACGACGACCGCGCAGGCACTGTGCACCATGTGGTCCGTGAACCACGTCTCGACGGCCGCCATGCCGCCCGCCTCGTGTTCCTCGCGCACGACGGCCGTCGTACCGGCGAAGGCCGCGGCCAGGTGCGCGTACGCGCCGGCGTCCGGGGCGGTGTCCTCGGCGGCGGCCTCCTCGGCGGCGGCGGCGAAGGCCGGGGCGAGGGCGATGACGAGCCGCGCCAGACAGCCGTCGCCCGTGTCCGGGACCACCGGGCGGTCCTTGAGGAACTCGAACCAGTCGGCGTTGACCGCCTCGTGGAGGATCCAGTTCAGACGGATCTCCGCCTCCGCCGGGCACTCCCCGGCCGCCACGAGGACCCGCTTCAGCAGCTCGTACGGGACCTCGGCGCTCTCCGCGAGGAGCACCGCGTCGTACAGGTCCTTGCCCTCGGGGTGGTGGTCCGTGACCAGCCAGAGGATCTTCCACACGAGCGAGAGCTCCGGGCTCACCGCCATCACGTGGTGACCGGCGATCTCCGTGGGGACCGCCGGGGTCGGCAGGGTCTCGTTGAAGACGAAGTCCAGCTGGACCGTGCCCGGCGGTACGCCGTCCGCCTCCGCCGACCAGGGCAGCACGAGGCGGCGGCCCGGCACCCGGTCGTACGTCCAGATCTCGTCGCTCACCGCGCCCGCCGCGTCGATGCGGACCTGGCTGCCCGGCTCCCGCGACAGCGCCTCGGCGGCGCGGGCGATGCCGTCGAGCATCGCGTCCGTGCGCTCGTCCTCCAGCTGCCAGGTGTCGGGTACGACCACGAAGTCCAGATCGCCGGGCTCGCGCGCGGCGTCCCCGAACCAGGCCTTGAGCAGCATGCTGCCGCGCAGCACCAGGTGGCCGGCCCACGCGGAGCCCGCGACCGCCGCGAGGGCGAGGTCCAGGGCGTGCCGCCGGGCCGCGTACCAGGCCTGGCCCCTGTCCGTGTCGGTGAACTGCGGCTCGCTCAGCCGCATGCCCATCCGGTGGTGGTTGGCGGCCGGGTCGTAGGCGGGGCGCTGCCGCACCCCCTCGCCGGGCACGGGCCGCAGCGTCCTCGGCAGGTCCTGCTTCGCACGGGTTGTCTCGGTCGGCGGCGTCTGCGGGACGACCATGGCGTCGTCCCACGGCCCGTAGCCGAACCGCTCCCACGGTGTCGTCGTCATTCCCCCGTACCCTCCTCGCTGATCCAGCCCGCGTCGAGCGACGCGTCGCTGTCGTACACGACGAACTCGCGCTCGGCGGACGCCATCTCGTACCCGGCCGCCCCTATCGCCGCCGTCAGCGCGTCCAGCCGCGCCCCCGCCGTCCGGCGGCCCACCATGCGGCAGCGCTGCGTGACGAACCGCTCGGCGCGGCCGTCCGCCCGCACCCGGCGGGCGTTGCGCGACAGGTGCGCGCAGTGCCCGGAGGCGAGCTCCGCGAGCGCGGCGACGTCCGTGCCGGGCGGCAGCAGCAGCTTGATGTGGTGCTCGAAGTAGTACCGCGCCCCGAGCGCCACGGCCGCCTCGTCGCTCTCCGGCACCCCCGCCGCCCACGGTGCCGCCTCGACCTTCGCCCGTACGACCTCGAAGCCGGCGTCCCGCACCTCCCGCACGGCCCCCTCGACCGCCGCCCGCACGCCGGGCAGCTCCCCGGACGCCCGCAGGGTGAGCATCGGCTGGCTGGGCGTCCGCCCACGGTCCAGCACGATGTGCGCGAACTTCACCCCCCGCGCGGCCGCGTACCGCTCGAGCGCGGCCACCTCGGACGGACCGGGGGCGCGGACGGTCACATGCGCTTCGAAGTCGCCGCTGAAGTCGCCGCCGAAGGGGGCGGGGGCGGTGGCGGGGGCGGTGGTGCGAGCTGTCACCGGTAGATGATCTCAGGGTGGGACGGCCGGCCCCGCCTGGCGGATCAGTTCACGGAAGCGGGTCACCAGCGGGTTGGCCGTATTGCGGCGCCAGACCAGGAAGTTGGAGGTGGTGGCCCCGGCGAGCGGGCGCGGGGTGACGCCGGTGCGGTGCAGCACCCGGTAGGAGTCGGCGAGCACGGCGGCGCCGAAGCCGGCGGCGGCCAGCGCCAGGAGCGTCTGCACCGTACGGGCCTCGGCGGCGATCCGCGGGACGACCCCCGCCTGCCGGCACAGGGCGGCGATCTCGTCGTACGACAGCGGCGAGGCTTCCCGCGGCCACAGCACCAGGGGCACGTCGCCCAGGGCGGTGAGCGGCAGTTCACCGTCGCCCTCGGCCAACGGGTGCGCGGCGGGAAGGAAGAGCGTGAGGGGCTCGCGCCACCACTCGCGCACGGCGAGCCGTTCGTCCTGCGCGGGCAGCCGCTGCACGGCGAGGTCGCAGCGGCCTTCGAGCACTTCGGCGGACATCCGGGCGTCGTCGAAGCTCTCCACCAGGCACAGCTCGACGTCGGGGAGCGTCTCGCGGACGGTGCGCAGGGCGGCACCGAGCGGGCCGTTGATCCCGGACCCGGCGAAGGTGATGGTCAGCCGCCCGCGCAGCCCCTGCGCGGCCAGCCGCACGTCCTCCTGCGCGGCCCGGGCCTCGGCGAGCATCACCCGGGCACGGGCGAGCAGCGCTTCGCCCGCCGCGGTGGGGGTCATGCGACGACCCTCGCGGCGGAACAGCGGGGTGCCCAGCCGGCGTTCGAGGTCGCGCAGCTGGCGGCTGAGCGTCGGCTGGGTGAGGTGCAGACGCTCGGCGGCGGCGACGAGCGTACCGGTTTCGGCGACGGCGACGACGTAGCCGAGGACCCTGAGCTCCATGTATGCCTCCTGGGCAGACAGCATCTGCCTAAGACTGCCTTGCAGGCAGAACAGTGCGTGGGCAGGGTGGATCACGTCAAGCAGTCGCCCGACAACGAAACGAGGACCCGTGACCACCTCCACCCGGCCCACCGCACTCCACACCGTCGAGGCGTACTTCGAGGCACTCGGCCAGGGCGACATGGACGCGGTGTTCGCCCTGCTCGCCCCGGAGGTCGAGTGGCTCGTCCCCGGCGACGCCGCGCTGGTCCCCTGGGCAGGACGGCGCACCGGGCACACGGCGATGCGCGAGTGGTTCCCCATGCTCGCCGGCGCCGGAGAGCGCAAGGACTTCGAGCTCTACGGGATGGCACCGCTCGGGGCGGACCAGGTCCTGGCGAACGGCCGGTTCGTCTTCCGCATGCACGCCACCGGCGCGGTCTACGACGACGAGTTCGTCATGCGCTTCACGGTCCGCGACGGGCACATCACCGCCTACCGCATCTACGAGGACTCCCTTGCTCTGGCCCGCGCCTACCGGGGCTGAAGGGGCTCAGCCGTCGGCCGTTGCGATCCCTACGGGGCAGCTCACGCCGGTCCCCCCGATCCCGCAGTACCCCGCAGGGTTCTTCTCCAAGTACTGCTGGTGGTACGCCTCCGCGTAGTAGAACGGCCCCGCCGGGAGGATCTCTGTGGTGATGGTGCCGTAGCCCGAGCCCTTCAGGACGGACTGGTACGCCTCTCGGGAGGCCTCCGCCGTGGTCTGGTGATCGGGGGAGTGGGTGTAGATCGCGGAGCGGTACTGGGTGCCGCGGTCGTTGCCTTGGCGGAAGCCCTGGGTGGGGTCGTGGGACTCCCAGAAGAGCTTGAGCAGGGACTCGTACGAGGTGAGCGACGGGTCGAAGACGACGCGGACCGCTTCCGTGTGGCCCGTCAGGCCGCTGCAGACCTCGTCGTAGGCGGGGTGCGGGGTGTGGCCGCCCTGGTAGCCGACCAGGGTCGTCCACACGCCCTCCGCCTGCCAGAACTTGCGCTCGGCGCCCCAGAAGCAGCCCAGCCCGAAGTCCGCCACCGCCAGGCCCTCGGGGTAGGGGGCGGCCAGCGGGGTGCCCAGGACCGTGTGGCGCTCCTGGAGGGGGAACTCCGGCTCGGGGCGGCCCTTGAGGGCCTGCTCGGGGGTGGGCAGGCGGTTCGGGAACATCCGGTTCTCGCTCTCCTCGGCTCCAGTGGTCCTTGGACAAGAACGTACGGCCGGGGCCGGGGATTCCAGGCCCGGCCGGTCAGGCGGTCAGCGGCCGGTCCGGAGAGCGCCCGAGCCGATGATCGCCGCGTCGCGGTACAGGCAGAAGGCCTCCGCCTGCTTGCTGGGGTAGTACGTCCACGGCACGGCCGACACATAACCGTCCACCCGCCGGAACTGCTCCACGGCCTCCGCGTACCGCTCCTGCTTCGTCAGGATGTACGCCAGCAGGTGACGCGCGCCCGCCAGCCGGGGGTGGTCCGGCCGGCACGCCGCCACGTCGATCAGGGCGGCGTCGACCATGGCCGTGAGGTCCACCGAGCGGAACGCGACCTCCGGGGCGTCCTCGTCGAGGTGATCGTGCCAATGCATCAGCGGGAGCATCGTCATCAGATTGCCGGGCGGGGCCGTGCGCGCCGCGCCCCACGCGAACTCGCGGACCAGCTCCTCCGAGCCGCGCCACCTCGGGTACCAGTACAAGAGCGCGCTCGCGTGGGCGTCGAAGAGGTACGGGGCACGGGCGGTGATCTCGGCCCACAGCTCCCGCATCGTCTCGTGCGACGCCCCCGTGCCCTTCTCCAGCGGGATCCGGGAGGCGTACGGGGTGGGGTCGTCCGGCGCGGCCAGAGCGATGGCGCGGTCGAAGTCCTCCCGGGCCTCGCGCAGCATCCGGTGGAAGCCCGCGAACTGCTCGGCCGTGGTGTCCTGGGCCCAGGCCGTGCCCCGGACGTCCCACGCCACGATCACCTTCGCCTCCGCCTTGACGACCGCCGCGCCCGGGTCGTCGGGGCGCGCGGCCTCCCAGGCCCGGAGCCAGGCGTCGTCCTTGGCCGCGGCATGGGCGATGATCCCGACCAGCGCGGAGCGCCGCTCCCAGTCGGCGCCCGTGGCGTCGAGCGCCTGCGCGGCGGGCTGCCAGTCGCCCCGGGCGAGGGCCGCCTCGATGGCGTCGGCCTCGGGGTCCGCGAAGGACCGCTCCGTGTTCTGCCGCTCCGGCGGCAGCCAGCCGGCCGCGGCCAGCCGGGCGGCGGACGGCGCGACCTCGCGCCGTCTCTTCCTGATCCAGAGGAAGACGGACACGGCTATGACGATGATGGCCAGCAGCATGTGGGGAAGTGATCCGATCGAGAGATAGGAAGAAGAGGGGAATTAAACAGTCGTGGTGCTCAGCAGCTCGCGCAGCGGTGCCGTGTCGGGTACGTCGCCGACGGCCGGCCGTACCGCCGCCGCCACCGCCTCGTCGGTCCCCGCACCCGTCGGCAGCAGGAGCCGTGCGGGCTCCGACCAGGACAGCTCCCAGCGGGCTCCCGCCGTCTCGGCCAGGGCCAGTTCGGTCAGGTTGTACAGCCCGCAGTGCAGCGCGGGGCGCAGGAACTCCCGGGCGGCGCGGCCCGTGGCCCGGGCGGCCTCCGGTGACTTGGGCAGGCGGTCGGCGATCTGCCACAGCCGGCCGGCGTCGACGGCGTCGAGGAACGCCGTCAGGTCCGCCGTGGCGCTCGAAGCCCCGGCCCCTGGTGTCGCCGTCAGCGCCTCCCGTAGCGCACGCGCCTCCTCCACAGTCAGCGCGTGCATGCTCCGGTGCGTCAGCTCCGGCCAGTCCGCCCGCTCCAGGGCCAGGGCCTCGGGCGTGAGGACGGCGCTCTCCAGCTCCCTCAGGACCCGGTCGGCGTCGCGCAGCAGCGCGAGCGCGGGCCGTGCCGGGGCGGCCGCGCGGCCGTCGTCGGGCAGCGCCTCGATCAGGCGGACCCGGTCGGCCGGCGACGGGTGGGTGTCGTACGGGGAGGTCTCCCCGGCCGGTGGTTCGCCGCGCAGCTCCGCCAGGTTCTCCTGGCGCCCGGGGGCGGCCAGCAGCCGGCGCAGGCCGCCGAAGACCTCGCCGGGCGGCGGGAGGAGGCCCGCCGGGACGCCCATCGTCGCGTAGCGGCTCATGTAGAAGTCGTGGGCCGCGTCGAGGGCGGCGGTCTCGCGCAGCGCCGAGGCCGTGGCGTCCCGTCCGGCGATCCGCGCCGCCGTCCGGTCGGCGGCGAGCTCCTGCGCCCGGCCGGCGCCGTGGGTGGCACGCAGACAGACGCGGGCGTACGCGACGAAGGGCCTGGCCATCATGCGGTGGGTGAACCCGGCCCGGCCGGTGTTCACCTCCTTGGCCTCACGCCCCTTCGCGATCGCCTTGGCGGCGGCCTTCTCCTGCCGGGAACGCTCCTTGTCGATCCGCTTGCGCTCCCGCTCCTGGAAGGCCTTCACGGTCCGCAGCACGCTGTCGCGACCGCGGTGGGTGATGCCCGCGAGCCGGGTGTCGGCATTGCCGTAGTGGGCGAGCTCGTGGGCGAGCACGGCGTGCAGCTGCGGCTCGGTGAGCCCGGTCAGCAGCGGTACGCCGATGCAGAGGCTGCGCGGGCCGGGCAGCAGGCCGAGCAGGCGGGTGTCCTCGCAGACGCCCGCGTTCGCGTCCCCGGTGAGGAGGACGGCGTCGGGCGCCCGGGTGCCGACGCGCTCGGCCAACGAGCGGACGGTCCGCCACAGCTCGGGCTGCTCGGCGTCGGTGACGGGCAGTCCGGCGATGTCGGAGTGGCCCGGTCCGCCGGGCGTGAGGGCGCCCCGGACGAAGGGGATGCCGAGCGTGAGGAGATGGAAGCCGGCCAGCAGGGCGAAGGCCCGCAGGGCGCGCAAAGAGGTGCCCACCGGGCGAAATCCCCCACTAAAGCATCGGTAGACAGAGTAGGGGGATCATATGTGTGATTCCGGCGCTGTTCGACCGGATTTCGCCCAGGGCTCCGCCTGGCCATCCGCCCGGCGCCCCCGCCCGGCGCCCCCGCCCGGCGTCGGCCGCTAGGCGGAGTGCCGCCCCGCCTCGAAGCCCGCCACGGCCATCGCCCGGTACGCGGTGTACGCCGCCACCGGGTCCTGCTCGTACGTCCACGGCACCGCGCCGATGTGGCCGTCGACCTTGCGCAGCTGCTCCAGGGCCTCGCCGTGGCGCTCGGCCCGGACCAGGAACCACGCCAGCAGATGGCGCACGTGCGGCAGCACGGGGTGGTTCTCCGGGGCGCCCGCCACCGCGAACTGGGCGGCCTCGATCGCCTGGCTGACCACCACGCTCTGGAACAGGCCGCGCACCAGCTGTACGTCGGGCAGGTGGTCGTGGACGGCGAACAGCGGCAGCGCCGGCAGCAGGCTGCCCTCTGCCGCGCCGGCCGCCGCCCGCTGGGCGAAGGCGTCCGCCTGCTCCTGCGAGCCGTGCCACTTCGCGCTCCAGTACCGCAGCGCGGCCAGGTGCGCGCCCATGTGCTGCGGGGCGCGGGCCACCACCGTCTCCCACACGGACTGGAACTCCGCCTCGCTCGCGTTCAGGCCCCGCGCCACGCCCAGCTCGACGATGTACGGCACGGGGTCGCCCGGCGCCAGCAAGGCCGCCTCGGCACAGACCGTGCGGGCCTCCTCCAGGATCATCCGGAAGTCCTGCGAGGACGGGTCGCGCAGCGCCTGCTGGACCAGGAACTCGGCCTGGACCGCCGCGCCGCCCGCGTCCTTGGGGGCCACCACGCGCCAGTGCCGCAGCCACATCCCGCCCGTGCCCGGCGTCTCGGCCAGCTCGCGCACGGCGGCCCCGGCGAGGGTCTGCACGCGCTGCCAGCGCAGCTCGGGCGCGTCGGCCGCGGGGGTACGGGCCAGCAGCTCGGAGGCGGGCTTCCAGTCCTGGGTGCGGCGGGCCTCCTCGACGGCGGCCAGCAGCTCCGGGTCGGGGCCCGGGAGCCGTACGTCCAGCTGCCCGGGGGGTACGAAGCCGTGGGCGCCCACCGGGTCGACGGCCGCGCCGGCACCCAGCAGGGCGTCCTGCTCCGCGCGGCGGCGGCGGCGCAGCGCCGGTACCACCACGACGCCGCAGATCACGACGAGGGCGAGCAGGATGAGCAGAAACTCCATGAGGTGTCCCGAGAGCTGAGAAACGAGGATCGACGTCGGTACAACGCCACAAAGCGGCGGATCGTTCATCCGCCGGTTACAAGTGAACAGGAGCGTTCGGGGGAACGGGTACTACGCTCGGGTAAATGAGCGACCAGCACAGCTTCGAGACCCTCGCCATCCACGCCGGGCAGGAGGCGGACCCGCTGACCGGGGCCGTCGTGCCGCCCATCTACCAAGTCTCCACCTACAAGCAGGACGGCGTCGGCGGCCTGCGCGGCGGCTACGAGTACAGCCGTAGCGCCAATCCCACCCGTACCGCCCTGGAAGAGAACCTGGCGGCCCTCGAGGGCGGCGTCCGGGGCCTGGCCTTCGCCTCCGGCCTGGCGGCCGAGGACTGCCTGCTGCGCACGCTGCTGGCGCCGGGCGACCACGTGGTCATCCCGAACGACGCCTACGGCGGTACGTTCCGGCTCTTCGCCAAGGTCGTCGGCCGCTGGGGCGTGGAGTGGTCGGTCGCCGACACCTCCAGCCCGGAGGCCGTGCGCGCCGCCATCCGGCCCGAGACGAAGGCCGTCTGGGTCGAGACCCCGTCCAACCCGCTGCTCGGCATCACCGACATCGCCGCCGTCGCGGGCGTCGCCCACGAGGCCGGCGCCAAGCTGGTCGTGGACAACACCTTCGCCAGCCCCTACCTCCAGCAGCCGCTGGCGCTGGGCGCGGACGTCGTCGTCCACTCCACCACCAAGTACATGGGCGGCCACTCCGACGTCGTCGGCGGCGCGCTGATCACCTCCGACGCCGGCCTCGGCGAGGAACTGGCCTACCACCAGAACGCGATGGGCGCCGTCGCCGGCCCCTTCGACTCCTGGCTGACGCTGCGCGGCATCAAGACCCTGGCCGTGCGCATGGACCGCCACACCGCCAACGCCGAGCGCGTGGTGGAGATGCTGGTCGCCCACCCGAAGGTGACGCAGGTCTACTACCCGGGTCTGCCCGAGCACCCGCTGCACGAGGTCGCGGCCAAGCAGATGCGCGCCTTCGGCGGCATGGTGTCCTTCCGCGTCGCGGGCGGCGAGCAGGCGGCGGTCGAGGTCTGCAACCGCGCGAAGCTGTTCACCCTCGGCGAGTCGCTGGGCGGCGTCGAGTCGCTGATCGAGCACCCGGGCCGGATGACGCACGCCTCGGTGGCCGGTTCCGCGCTGGAGGTCCCGGCGGACCTGGTGCGCGCCTCGGTCGGCATCGAGTCGGCGGACGACCTGCTGGCCGACCTGACCCAGGCGCTGGGCTAGACGGCGGGAACGTTTCACCCCTGACCGGTCGACCCAGGTCGACCGGTCGCGCCCAGGCGACCGGCGCGGGGCCACGAGCCGGCCGCCCCCCGGCGGCGGCCCGGGCCCGGGCCGGTCCCGTGTCCCGGCGACCGGTCGCGCCCGCTCAGGAAGCGGGCGGCACCTGGGTCGGCTGGGTGAAGTGGATGTCGGAGAGGGCTCCGTTGAAGCGGGTGAGCAGGGTGCAGAACACCTCGCGCTCGTTCTCCGTCCAGCCCTCCGTCACCAGCGCCATCAGCTCGCGGCGCGAGGCGCGCACCTCCTCCAGCCGCGCCTTGCCGCGCGGCGAGAGCTGCAGGACGACGGCGCGGCCGTCCTCCGGGTGCGAGGTGCGCTTGACCAGGCCGGTGTCGACCAGCGGCGCCACCTGGCGGGTGACGGTCGAGGAGTCGATTCCCATGCCCGCGGCGAGGGCCTTGACCCCCATCGGGCCTTCCTGGTCGAGGCGGTTGAGCAGCAGGTAGGCGGCGCGGTCCATGGAGTTGTGGACCCGGCCTACGCCACCGAGCCGGGTCTGCTCGGCGCGGCGGGCGAAGACGGCCACCTGGTGCTGGAGGGCGTCGAGGACACCGGGTGCGAGGTCGGTCGTCATGTCCTGATGGGTGGGCATGGCCTGGGGCTCACTTCGTACGGCGGGCAGGGGAACGGACGTGAACTGCTCAGAATGGGGGACAGAGTACGCGGCCCGGGGCGTGCTCGTACCAGTGCTCCGCAAACCGGTCGGTATGTATGTATGCGGCTCATGTCGACGACGCTGCGGGACCGGGCGAAAACCGTGGCAAAGCCCCAGGTGAGGGGCTGATCGAGGGCCCGTGGGCCGGCCCGGACCGACGGCCCCGGGGCCGGTCGCGCAGGATACTTGGCTCATGGCCGCACGCCTCGTCTCTCCCGGCGATGTGCGCCGTGCGCGGCGGACGTTGTCCGGAGTGTCCGTGACCACCGCCCTGGAGAGCAGCCGCCATCTGTCCGCTCTGGTGGGCGCCCCGGTCCACCTCAAGTGCGAGAACCTGCAGCGGACCGGTTCCTTCAAGCTGCGCGGCGCCTACGTGCGGATCGCCGGCCTGTCGCCGCGGGAGCGGGCGGCCGGCGTGGTCGCGGCCAGCTCCGGCAACCACGCCCAGGGGGTGGCGCTGGCGGCCTCGCTGCTGGGCGTGCGGGCGACGGTGTTCATGCCGGAGGGCTCCCCGCTGCCGAAGGTGGCCGCCACGCGCGGCTACGGCGCCGAAGTCCGGCTGGGCGGACAGGCCCTGGACGAGGCGCTCGCCGCCGCGCGCGAGCACGCCGAGCGGACCGGTGCCGTCTTCATCCACCCCTTCGACCACCCCGACATCGTCGCGGGCCAGGGCACGGTGGGCCTGGAGATCCTGCAGCAGTGCCCCGAGGCGGCGACCGTCGTGGCGGGCATGGGCGGGGGCGGGCTGGTGGCGGGGATCGCGGTGGCCGTCAAGGGGCTGCGGCCGGACGTGCGGATCGTGGGCGTGCAGGCGGCCGGCGCCGCCGCGTACCCGCCGTCGCTGGCCGCCGGGCACCCGGTGTCGCTGGACGCCCCGGTGACGATGGCGGACGGCATCCGGGTGGGGCGCCCCGGCGAGGTGCCGTTCCGGATCGTCGAGGAGCTCGTGGACGAGGTCCGTACCGTCACCGAGGACGAGCTGGCGGCCGCGCTGCTGCTCTGCCTGGAGCGGGCGAAGCTCGTGGTGGAGCCGGCCGGGGCGAGCCCGGTGGCGGCGCTGCTGGCCGATCCCACGGCGTTCGAGGGCCCGGTCGTGGCCGTCCTGTCCGGCGGCAACGTGGACCCGCTGCTGCTGCAGCGCGTGCTGCGCCACGGCATGGCGGCGGCGGGCCGGTACCTGTCGCTGCGGCTGCCGCTGACGGACCGTCCGGGGGCGCTGGCGGCCCTGCTCGCGGTGCTGTCCGACGCCGACGCCAACGTCGTGGACATCAGCCACGTACGGACCGATCCGCGGCTGGGCCTGACGGAGGCGGAGGTCGAGCTGCACCTGGAGACGTCGGGGCCGGAGCACTGCGCCCAGGTGACGCAGGCGCTGCGGGCGGCGGGCTATCCGGTGATGTCCTGATATCCGGGGGCGGGTTCGCGGCGTGTTTCCCAGGGATTTCGGCGGTGGCATTCATTCACAGGGCGGGATGGCGAGGATGAACGTAAAATCATCTATTACGTCACCTTTAAACGGGGAGAACCTCCATGCCAGGCGCGATATACGCCGAAGGCCTGGTCAAGACCTTCGGCGACGTCACGGCTCTGGACGGCGTTGATCTCGACGTCCCGGAAGGAACCGTTCTAGGACTGCTCGGCCCCAACGGCGCGGGCAAGACCACCGCCGTGCGCGTCCTCACGACCCTCATCAAGCCCGACCGCGGCAAGGCCGTCGTCGCGGGCATCGACGTACTGAAGAAACCCAACGAGGTCCGCCACTCCATCGGTCTTTCCGGACAATTCGCCGCCGTCGACGAATATCTGACGGGACGTGAGAACCTCCGGATGGTCGGCCGGCTCTACCAGATGAGCGCGCGCGACGCGAAGGCCCGGGCGGGGGAGCTGCTGGAGCGCTTCAACCTCGCCGACGCCGCCGACCGCGCCGCCAAGACCTACTCCGGCGGCATGCGCCGCCGCCTCGACCTCGCCGCCGCCCTCGTCGTCAGCCCGCCCGTGATGTTCATGGACGAGCCCACCACGGGCCTGGACCCGCGCAACCGCCAGCAGTTGTGGGAGGTCATCCAGGAACTCGTCGCCGGCGGCACCACCTTGCTGCTCACCACCCAGTACCTGGAGGAGGCCGACCACCTCGCGCACGACATCTGCGTGATCGACCACGGCAAGGTCATCGCCCGCGGCACCTCCGACCAGCTCAAGGCACGCACAGGCGGGGAGCGCGTCGAGCTGGTCGTGCACGAGCGCGGCCACATCGACCTCGCCCTGGAGGTCATGCGCGCCTTCGGCAAGGGCGAAGCCACCGTCGAGCAGCACACCCGCAAGGTCATCGTCCCGGTCTCCGGCGGCGCCAAGCTGCTCGCCGAGGTGATCCGCGAGCTCGACGCCCGCGGCATCGAGCTCGACGACATCGGGCTGCGCCGCCCGACGCTGGACGACGTGTTCATCTCGCTCACCGGGCACGTCGCCGAAGCCGCGGACGAGGCCGACGAGGACACGGCGAAGGAAGGGGTCACCCCATGAGCGCCGCCCAGGGCACCTACTCCCGGCGGCCCGTCCCCACGGCACGCGGCGGTGCGGTCCAGTCCGTCCGCGACTCCCTGGTCGTCGCCCAGCGCAATCTGATCCGCATGGCCCGCATACCCGAAGTGGTGATCTTCGGGCTGATCCAGCCGATCATGTTCGTGGTGCTGTTCAGCTATGTCTTCGGCGGCTCGATCGCCGTGGGCGGCAGCACCGACCCCGCGACGTACCGCGAGTTCCTGATGGCCGGCATCTTCGCCCAGACCGTCACCTTCGCCACGGCGGGAGCGGGCGCGGGCATCGCCGACGACATGCACAAGGGCCTCATCGACCGCTTCCGCTCGCTGCCCATGGCCCGCGGGGCCGTGCTCACCGGGCGGACGCTCGCGGACCTGGTGCAGACCGCCCTCACGCTCGTCGTGCTGGCCGTCGTCGCCGTGATCGTCGGCTGGCGCATCCACGAGGGCGTCCTCAAGGCGCTGGCCGGCTTCGCCCTGCTGCTCCTGCTCGGCTACGCCTTCTCGTGGATCGGCGCGCTGATCGGCCTGAGCGTCAGAACGCCGGAGGCGGCCACCTCGGGCGGGCTGATCTGGCTCTTCCCGCTGACCTTCATCTCCAACGCCTTCGTACCGGCGGACAACATGCCCACCGTGCTGCGCACCATCGCGGAGTGGAACCCGTTCAGCGCCACGGTGCAGGCGGCGCGGCAGCTCTTCGGCAATCTGCCGGAGGGGTACCCGGTGCCGGCGGCGTGGCCGATGCAGCATCCGGTGTGGGCGTCGCTGATCTGGTCCGTGTTGATCATCGTCGCCTTCCGCTCACTGGCGGTGCGCAAGTACCGCTCGGCGACGGCGTGAGGCGGGGGGCCGCACAGCGCCCCCGGAGCACGGGAGAGCCCCGGACCCAGGCGGGTCCGGGGCTCTCCGGCGGCAGTGTCCTGCTCAGCCCTGGTAGGGCTTGGCCTCCAGGATGCGCACCATGGCCTTGCGGCCGTTGGGCAGCTCGTACTGGGCGTCCTCGCCGATCTTCTTGCCGTTCACGCCGGAGCCCAGCGGGGACTGCGGGGAGTACGTCTCGATGTCCGAGCTGGCGTACTCGCGCGAGGCGAGCAGGAAGTCGAGCGTGTCGTCCGGGTCGCCGTCGAAGGCGATGGTGACGACCATGCCGGGGGCCACCACTCCGTCGGCCTCCGGGGCCTCGCCGACCTTGGCGGACTCCAGCAGCTGCGTCAGCTGGCGGACGCGGAGCTCCTGCTTGCCCTGCTCCTCCTTGGCCGCGTGGTAACCGCCGTTCTCTCGCAGGTCACCTTCCTCGCGGGCCGCCGCGATCTTTGCGGCGATCTCGGTGCGAGCGGGACCAGACAGGTACTCCAGCTCGGCCTTGAGCTGGTCGTACGCCTCCTGAGTCAGCCAGGTGACGTTGTCGCTGGTCTGGGTCACAGGTGCTCCTCGTCGGTACTGGGGGAATGCTTGGGGTACATCGCGATAACAAATGAACGCCCTACTCAGAAGGGTGCACCTTCAAAGCGGGGCGAAACCACGAGCCTAACAATTACGTCCGTAAAGGGGGAAGAAGTAAAGGGGAGAAACCGCGCAAGAATCGCGTCAACGCAGGTCAGAGGGGGGTCTATCCCTTTTGGCCATGGTGGCGGGTCAGCCGCGGGGCGCGCTCCGGCAGCCCTCGAGCTCCGTGGCGGTGGCCCGACCGGTCGTCCGGACGGTGACCAGCTCCGTGAAGTGGCCCTCGCGGCGGTCGAAGGTCACGTCCTTGCGCGCCACCTCGCCCCCGTCCTCGCCCAGCGAGCGCAGCGTGCACACGCCGGTGGCGTCCTTCTCCTTGCGGATCTCCAGGACCGCCTGCACCGTGTCGTCCGAAACGGTCTTGGAACGCACCAGCTGACCGCTGACGTCCGACTTCGTGATGTAGTGCACACCCGCCCAGGCGACGAAGCCGAGCAGCGCGGCGCCCAGCACCCCGCCGACGATCTTCAGCTTGCGGTCGGCGCGTTCGTCCGCCGAGCGGCCGTAGCGGCCCTCGGGCAGGGCGGCCTGGCGTTCCGCAGCCATGGTCGTTCCTCCTGGGTCTCGTTCACCGGACGCGGAATGAATCGGCGGCCGTTTCGGTCACTATAGGAGGCGCCCCGGCTGACCGATAAGAGGGGCCATGACCAGTGACTGAGGATCGAGCCTTGACTGAGCAGCTCCGACTGATGGCCGTTCACGCCCACCCCGACGACGAGTCGAGCAAGGGCGCGGCCACGATGGCCAAGTACGTGTCCGAGGGGGTGGACGTGCTGGTCGCCACCTGCACGGGTGGTGAGCGTGGCTCCATCCTCAACCCCAAGCTCCAGGGCGACCCCTACATCGAGGAGCACATCCACGAGGTCCGCGCCAAGGAGATGGACGAGGCCCGCGACATCCTCGGCGTCAAGCAGGAGTGGCTGGGCTTCGTCGACTCCGGCCTGCCCGAGGGCGACCCGCTGCCGCCGCTGCCCGAGGGCTGCTTCGCGCTCCAGGACGTCGATGAGGCGGCCGGCGCGCTGGTGAAGCTGATCCGCGAGTTCCGTCCGCACGTGATCACCACGTACGACGAGAACGGCGGCTACCCGCACCCCGACCACATCATGACGCACAAGATCACGATGGTGGCCTTCGAGGCCGCGGGCGACCCCGAGCGCTACCCCGAGGCCGGCGAGCCCTGGCAGCCGCAGAAGCTCTACTACAACCAGGGCTTCAACCGCGAGCGCACCCTGGCCCTCCACGAGGCGCTGCTGGCCCGCGGCCTGGAGTCCCCTTACGGCGAGTGGCTGGAGCGCTGGCTGACGGCCGGCCGCCAGCGGACCCTGACCACGTACGTCCCGTGCGGCGACTTCTTCGAGATCCGCGACAAGGCGCTGATCGCCCACGCCACCCAGATCGACCCCGACGGCGGCTGGTTCCGGGTGCCGCTGGACCTCCAGCGCGAGGTGTGGCCCACCGAGGAGTACGAGCTCGCGAAGTCCCTCGTCGACACTTCCCTCCCCGAGGACGACCTCTTCGCGGGCATCCGCAACAATTGACCCCATGATGAGCGCGACTGCAACCCTCGCCGCCACCCACCTCGTGCCGTTCGCCGCCGAGGAGCTGGACAAGAACAAGGTCACGCCCGGTGTGCTCGGCTTCCTCGTCTTCGCCGTGATCGGCGGGGCCGTGTGGATGCTGATGAAGAGCATGAACAAGCACATGAAGCGGGTGGACTTCGAGGAGGCGCCGGAGCCCTCCGCCGAGGCGCTGCCCGGCGGGGCCGGCAAGACGACGGCGTAGGAGCCGTCCTTCGATCGCCGGACGGGCGGAAGGTCCAGTCCGGCGATTGAGGACGGGGGGTCCGGGGCGGAGCCCCGGTTTCGTGCTGCCGTGGGGAAGGATGGCCCCATGCCGAACCGTCTGGCGCACGAGACGTCCCCCTACCTCCTCCAGCACGCCGAGAACCCGGTCGACTGGTGGCCCTGGTCGCCCGAGGCCTTCGCCGAGGCCCGGCGGCGGGGCGTGCCGGTGCTGCTGAGCGTGGGGTACTCCAGCTGTCACTGGTGTCACGTCATGGCGCACGAGTCCTTCGAGGACGAGCCGACCGCCGCCTACCTCAACGAGCACTTCCTCTCCGTCAAGGTCGACCGCGAGGAGCGGCCCGACATCGACGCTGTGTACATGGAGGCGGTCCAGGCCGCCACCGGCCAGGGCGGCTGGCCCATGACGGTCTTCCTCACCCCGGACGCCGAGCCGTTCTACTTCGGCACCTACTTCCCGCCCGAGCCCCGGCACGGCATGCCCGGCTTCGTCCAGGTCCTCGAGGGCGTCCACGCCGCGTGGCGCGACCGGCGCGACGAGGTGGGCCAGGTCGCGGGGCGCATCGTGCGGGACCTGGCGGACCGGACGCTGTCCGTGGACACCGCCCGGCCCCCCGCCGCCGAGGACGCGCACGCCGCGCTGCTGGGGCTGACCCGGGAGTTCGACGCCGTGCGCGGCGGCTTCGGCGGCGCACCGAAGTTCCCGCCGTCCATGGCGCTGGAGTTCCTGCTGCGCCACTACGTCCGCACGGGCTCGGCGGCGGCCCTGGAGATGGCGGGCGCCACGTGCGAGGCGATGGCGCGCGGCGGCATCTACGACCAGCTCGGCGGCGGCTTCGCGCGCTATTCGGTGGACGCCGGCTGGGTGGTGCCCCACTTCGAGAAGATGCTCTACGACAACGCCCTGCTGTGCCGGGTCTACGCCCACCTGTGGCGTGCCACGGGCTCGGAGCTGGCCCGGCGCGTCGCCCTGGAGACGGCGGACTTCATGGTCCGCGAACTGCGCACGGCGCAGGGCGGCTTCGCCTCGGCGCTGGACGCCGACAGCGACGACGGCACGGGCCGGCACGTCGAGGGCGCGTACTACGTGTGGACGCCGCGGCAGTTGCGGGAGGTGCTGGGCGAGGCGGACGCGGCCATGGCGGCGGTCCACTTCGGGGTGACCGAGGAGGGCACCTTCGAGGAGGGCGCCTCCGTGCTGCGGCTGCCCGACACCGAACAGCTGTGGGACGCGGGGAAGATCGCCTCCGTGCGGACCCGGCTGCTGGCGGCGCGCGATCAGCGGCCCCGCCCGGCACGGGACGACAAGATCGTGGCCGCCTGGAACGGGCTGGCCATCGCCGCACTGGCCGAGACCGGCGCCTACTTCGACCGCCCGGACCTGGTCCAGGCCGCCACGGACGCCGCCGACCTGCTCGTCCGCACCCACATGGACTGGCACGCGCGGCTGTTCCGCACCTCGCTGGACGGCGTCGCCGGCACGCACGCGGGGGTGCTGGAGGACTACGCGGACGTCGCCGAGGGCTTCCTGGCCCTGTCCGCGGTCACCGGCGAAGGCGTGTGGGTGGACTTCGCGGGGCTGCTCCTGGACACCGTGCTGGTCCGCTTCACCGACGTGGACGGGGCGCTCTTCGACACCGCGGACGACGCCGAGATCCTCATCCGGCGCCCGCAGGACCCCACGGACAACGCCACGCCCTCCGGCTGGACGGCGGCGGCCGGCGCCCTGCTGACGTACGCCGCGTACACCGGCAGCTCCGCGCACCGGGAGGCGGCGGAGAAGGCGCTGGGCGTGGTGCGCACGCTCGGGGCGAAGGCGCCGCGGTTCATCAGCTGGGGGCTGGCGGTGGCCGAGGCCCTGCTGGACGGGCCGCGCGAGGTCGCGGTCGTCGGCCCGGCCGATCACCCCGTCACCCGGCAGCTGCACCACACGGCGCTGCTGTCCACGGCCCCCGGCCTGGTGGTGGCGGTGGGCGAGCCGGGCTCCGAGGAGGTGCCGCTCCTGCAGGGCCGCACCCTGCGCGACGGCCGTCCGGCGGCCTATGTGTGCCGGAACTTCACCTGTGACGCGCCCACGGTCGACGCGAAGGCCCTGGCGGAGAAGCTGGGCGGCTGAGGGCGGCGGCGTGCGCCGCGGTGGGGCCCGGGGCCCGGGTCAGCGGGTGAGGCCGCGGACGAGTACGCCCAGGGCGCGGTCGATCAGGGCCAGCGGGTCCTCGGTCTGCCCCTGCTCGACCCAGGCCATCATCGCCTCCTGCATCGCGCCGAGGACGGCGGCGACCGCCACCCGCAGCTCCAGGTCGTGCGGCGGGCGGCCCGTGCGCTCGGCCAGGACGGCGCAGAGCATGCGGCCCGTCCGCGCCATGCCCTCCGCCGACCGGCCGCGCAGCGCGGGCACCTCGTGGACGAGCCGGGTGCGCTGCCGGAGCTCGGCGAGGTCGGTGTCGACGAGGTGGCGCAGGCCGTCCAGGACGCCCCGGCGGATGGACTCCAGGGGCGGCTCGCCCGCGGGACGGGCCCGGATCGCGGCCTCCATCAGCGGGTCGTACTCGTCGGTGAGCACGATGTCTTCCTTGGTGGGGAAGTAGCGGAAGACGGTGCTGGGGGAAACGTCGGCGGCCTCGGCGATCCGGTCGACGGGGGTGGCGTCGTAGCCCTGCTCCGCGAAGAGGCGGTAGGCGGCGCCGCGGATCGCCCGACGGGTCTGGATCTTCTTCCGCTCCCGCAGCCCGAGCCTGGGCCCGGGCTGCCCGGCGGGGGAGGTCTGTGCTGAGGCCATGCCCTGCATTCTCGGTCATCCGTCCGTGGCCGGGACCGGCCGGATCCTTGATGCCACACTGACTGTCAGTGCGGTGTGTGACGCTGTGTGCGGGGCAGGGGAACGATCAGTGAAATGATCGGAGGTAGTCATGACGGTTGTGGCTGTGAACGCTCTCGCCGTGCTGGTGGCGGGGTTATGCGTCGGGGGCTATGTGGTGGTCGGCGAGGCGGCCGTGCTCACCGTGGTGCTGGCCGGGGTGGCCTCGCTGGCCTGGCGGGTGGCCGCGGCGTCGAGGCCGCGGCCCGCGAGAGGACGGCGGGTACGGGCCGGGCGCCCGTCGCACCCGGCGTCCGGTCCGTCATGCGTGCGAATAGGCCACCAGCGAGATGCCCACGTAGTGCGTGACGAAGGCGGCCAGGGTGAGGGAGTGGAAGACCTCGTGGAAGCCGAACCACCGAGGTGAGGGGTTCGGGCGCTTGATCCCGTAGATCACGCCGCCCGCGGAGTAGAGCAGGCCGCCGACGATCACCAGGACGAGGACGGCGACGCCGCCCTTGCGCAGGAAGTCCGGCAGGAAGAAGACGGCGGCCCAGCCCATGGCGATGTAGCAGGGGGTGTAGAGCCAGCGCGGCGCGCCGACCCAGAAGACGCGGAAGGCGATGCCCGCGAGGGCCGCCGCCCAGACCGCCCACAGCAGCACCTGCCCTCTGCTGCCGGGCACCAGCAGCATGGTCAGCGGCGTATAGGTGCCCGCGATGATCAGGAAGATGTTCGCGTGGTCGAGGCGGCGGAGCACGGCCGCCGTCCGCGGGCTCCAGTTGCCGCGGTGGTACAGCGCGCTGATGCCGAAGAGCAGACAGGCGGTCAGTACGAAGATCGCGCAGGCGATCCGGCCCCGGGTGCTGTCCGCCAGTGCGGTGAGGAAGACGCCGGAGACGAGCACGGCCGGGAACATTCCCGCGTGCAGCCAGCCACGCAGCCGCGGCTTGACCGCGTCCGCGACGGAGGAAGGGATGACGTCGGGAGGAGCGGCGGTCGCGGCCGCGGCAGAAGCGGAGGGCGCGATTCGCGCTGCGTCGGGCGCGGAAGTCATGCCCGTCATGCTACCTACGCCACCGTAGGTTACGGACCGGTATCGCGTGGCGATGGTCACGGGGGTGCCCCCTGGACAGATCGGATGATGAGTCGGATGATCAAATGAGTGCGGGCGGCACCGGATGAGCGGTCACGAAGCGTCTGGGTCGCAGCCCCCAAGGGGCAACATGTGCAGAGGCGGGTACATATCGGGCATCCCGGTATGCAATCACCCGTTCCACCCTCAACATCTGACGCCGGACAGCGGGTTCCGGCGGGACGGAGCGATCGTGGCGCGCAGCAGTGCGGCTCCCACCACCCCCACCAGCCACCAGGAGCTGATCTCCTGGGTCGACCAGATTGCCGCCCTCACTCAGCCGGACCGCGTGGTCTGGTGCGACGGCTCCGAGGCCGAGTACGAGCGCCTGTGCGAGGAGCTCGTCGCCAAGGGCACCTTCCGCAAGCTCGACCCGGTCAAGCGCCCCAACTCCTACTACGCCGCCTCCGACCCCAGCGACGTGGCGCGCGTCGAGGACCGCACCTTCATCTGCTCCGAGAAGGAGGAGGACGCGGGCCCGACCAACCACTGGAAGGCCCCCGCCGAGATGCGGGAGATCTTCGCCGGCAAGGACGGTGACGGGGGCATCTTCCGCGGCTCCATGCGCGGCCGCACCA
The DNA here is from genome assembly GCF_040641275.1 of Streptomyces sp. NPDC021096. NCBI lineage: Bacteria > Bacillati > Actinomycetota > Actinomycetes > Kitasatosporales > Streptomycetaceae > Streptomyces > Streptomyces sp. NPDC021096. The sequence continues at coordinate 52,711 of NZ_JBFADG010000001.1, forward strand.
TGTACGTCGTGCCCTTCTGCATGGGCCCCCTCGGCTCGCCGCTGTCCGCGATCGGCGTCGAGATCACCGACTCCGCCTACGTCGCCGTCTCGATGCGCACCATGACCCGCATGGGCCAGGCCGTCCTCGACGAGCTCGGCACCGACGGCTTCTTCGTCAAGGCCGTCCACACCCTCGGCGCCCCGCTGGCCGAGGGCGAGGCCGACGTCCCCTGGCCGTGCAACTCCACCAAGTACATCTCGCACTTCCCCGAGGACCGCGAGATCTGGTCCTACGGCTCCGGCTACGGCGGCAACGCCCTGCTGGGCAAGAAGTGCTACGCCCTGCGCATCGCCTCGGTGATGGCGCGCGACGAGGGCTGGCTGGCCGAGCACATGCTCATCCTCAAGCTCACCCCGCCGCAGGGCGAGCCCAAGTACGTGGCCGCCGCCTTCCCCTCCGCCTGCGGCAAGACCAACCTCGCCATGCTGGAGCCCACGGTCTCCGGCTGGACCGTGGAGACCATCGGCGACGACATCGCCTGGATGCGCTTCGGCCAGGACGGCCGCCTCTACGCCATCAACCCCGAGGCCGGCTTCTTCGGCGTCGCCCCCGGCACCGGCGAGCACACCAACGCCAACGCCATGAAGACCCTGTGGGGCAACGCCGTCTTCACCAACGTCGCGCTCACCGACGACAACGACGTGTGGTGGGAGGGTATGACCGAGGAGTCCCCGGCCCACCTCACGGACTGGAAGGGCAACGACTGGACCCCCGCGTCCGGCACCCCGGCCGCCCACCCCAACGCCCGCTTCACCGTGCCCGCCTCGCAGTGCCCGATCGCCGCGCCCGAGTGGGAGGACCCCAAGGGCGTGCCGATCTCGGCCATCCTCTTCGGCGGCCGCCGCGCCTCGGCCGTGCCGCTGGTGACCGAGTCCTTCGACTGGCAGCACGGCGTCTTCCTCGGCGCCAACGTCGCCTCCGAGAAGACCGCCGCCGCCGAGGGCAAGGTCGGCGAACTGCGCCGCGACCCCTTCGCCATGCTGCCGTTCTGCGGCTACAACATGGGCGACTACATGGCCCACTGGATCAAGGTCGGCAAGGGCGCCGACCAGGACAAGCTCCCGAAGATCTACTACGTGAACTGGTTCCGCAAGAACGACGCGGGCAAGTTCGTCTGGCCGGGCTTCGGCGAGAACAGCCGCGTGCTGAAGTGGATCGTCGAGCGCCTGGACGGCAAGGCCGAGGGCGTCGAGACCCCGATCGGCATCCTGCCGACGCGCTCCGCGCTCGACACCGAGGGCCTGGACCTGCCGGAGGAGGACCTGGACTTCCTGCTCAAGGTCGACACCGAGGTCTGGCGCGAGGAGGCGGCGCTGGTGCCCGAGCACCTGAACACCTTCGGTGAGCACACCCCGAAGGAGCTGTGGGACGAGTACCGGGCGCTGGTCAAGCGCCTGGGCTGACGCCCCCTTCTTTTGTCCTCAATCGCCGGACGGGCTGAAATTTTTCGCCGGACCGGGCGGAAAACACCCCGCCTGGGCGGAATTCAAGCCCGTCCGGCGATTGAGGACACCGCGCGTAGCGCGGTCAGGGGAAGAGAAAGCCCGCGTGGGCGTGCAGGCGCTCCGCCGCCAGGGCGGTGCTCGGCGCGTCGCCGCGTTGGGTGGCGACGACCAGGGCCTGGCCGGCCAGCATGTGGGCGCGCTGGTGGAGCGCGGTCACATGGGCGGCGTCGGCGACGCCCTCCGTCGGAGCCGCCCGCAGGGGCGAGTGGCCCAGCAGGCGCTCCACCCGCAGTGCCAGCCGCGCCGCCGCATCGTCCAGCGCGGCCGCCGGCGCCAGCACCCGCAGCTCGTCCGTCACCGTCAGCAGTGCCGTGAAGTGCCCTGCCAGCCGTATGTCCAGCTCCTCCTCGCGGGAGCGGTGCGGGCCGTGTGCGTGGACCGACTTGGTGCGGATCGGTTCGTACATGGATGGCCTCCTGAGTTACCTCTGAAGGCCATCCTAACTTAGACAGCGTCTAAAGTTATTGGCCGTAGCCGTCCAGGAAGTTCCCGATCCGGGTCACGGCCTCCGCCAGATCCTTGGCGTTCGGCAGTGTGACCAGGCGGAAGTGGTCCGGCTCCGGCCAGTTGAAGCCCGTGCCGTGCACGACCATGATTTTTTCGGCGCGGAGCAGGTCCAGCACCATCTGCCGGTCGTCCTTGATCTTGTAGACCTTGGGGTCGAGCCGGGGGAAGGCGTACAGCGCGCCCTTCGGCTTCACGCACGTCACGCCCGGGATCTGCGTCAGCAGCTCGTGCGCGACGTCGCGCTGCTCCAGCAGCCGGCCACCTGGCAGCACCAGGTCGTTGATCGTCTGCTTGCCGCCGAGGGCGGTGGCCACCGCGTACTGCGCCGGCATATTGGCGCACAGGCGCATGTTGGCCAGGATCGTCAGGCCCTCGATGTAGCTGTCGGCGTGGGCCTTGGGGCCGCAGACCGCCAGCCAGCCGCTGCGGTAGCCGGCCACGCGGTAGGCCTTGGACAGGCCGTTGAACGTCAGCGTCAGCAGGTCCGGGGCGATGGCGGCGGTCGGGGTGTGGGTCACGCCGTCGTAGAGGATCTTGTCGTAGATCTCGTCGGAGCAGACGATCAGGTTGTGGCGGCGGGCGATCTCCGTCAGGCCGCGCAGCATCTCGTCGTCGTAGACGGCGCCCGTGGGGTTGTTCGGGTTGATGATGACGAGCGCCTTGGTGCGGTCGGTGACCTTGCGCTCGATGTCGGCCAGGTCCGGCATCCAGTCCGACTGCTCGTCGCAGCGGTAGTGCACGGCCGTGCCGCCCGCGAGCGAGACCGACGCCGTCCACAGCGGGTAGTCGGGGGCCGGGACGAGGACCTCGTCGCCGTCGTCGAGCAGTGCCTGCATCGACATCTGGATGAGCTCGGAGACGCCGTTGCCGAGGTAGATGTCCTCGACGGACAGCTCGATGCCCTTGGTCTCGTAGTGCTGCACCACGGCGCGCCGGGCGGCGAGCAGCCCCTTGGCGTCGCCGTAGCCGTGTGCGTCGCCGACGTTGCGCAGCATGTCCTCGAGGATCTCCGGCGGGCACTCGAACCCGAAGATCGCGGGGTTGCCCGTGTTGAGCTTGAGGATGCGGTGACCTGCTGCCTCGAGCCGCATCGCCTCCTCGAGCACCGGGCCACGGATTTCGTAGCAGACGTTGGCGAGCTTCGTTGACTGGATCACCTGCATGACGGCCACCATACGGGGAGGTCACGCGGCACGCGCGCCCTTTCCCGCCCCACCGGGAGCGCCCCGGCCGGGCCCCTCAGCCCGCAGGCGAGCGCCGGACCGTGCGTCCCGCCAGGACGTCCGTCCGGCGTCCGTCTTCCATCACAAAGCGTCCGGCAATCAGGACATAAGGAATGCCGGTCGGAAGCGTCCGCGGGGCTTCGAAAGTGGCACCGGAGGCCACCGTCAGGGGATCGAAGAGCACGAGGTCGGCGCGGTGTCCCTCGCGTACGAGACCCCGATCCGGCAGCCGCAACCGGGCCGCGGGCCGCGACGTGAGATGCGCCACGCACTCCTCCAGGGAGAACACGCCCAGCTCACGCGCGTACCGGCCCAGGTAGTGCGGAAACGTGCCGAAGGCACGGGGGTGGGGCTTCGCGCCCTGCAGGATGCCGTCGCTGCCGCCCGTGTGCACGCGGTGCCGCATGATCGCGCGGACGTTCGCCTCGTCCCCCACGTGCTGCAGGATCGTCGGCCTCAGCCGGTCCTCGATCAGCAGCCGGCGGGCCGTGGCGAACGGCGCCTCGCCGCGTTCGCGCGCACAGTCGGCGACGGTCCGGCCCACGTACTCCCCGAGGCCCGGGCCGGCCACGCCGGAGATCTCGACGGCATCCCAGTCGATCGGCACGCCGTGGCAGCCGTCCGCGCCCGTCACCTCCATGGCATGCCGGATCCGCCCGGCCGTGGCGTCGTCGCGCAGCCGCGCCAGCACCGCCTCCGGCCCGCCCTCGCTCGCCCAGCCGGGCAGCATCGCGGCGAGCGTGGTGCAGCCCGGCGTGTACGGATAGGTGTCGAGGGAGATGTCGGCGCCGTCCGCGAGCGCGGCGTCCAGCAGGGCCAGCAGCTCGCCGGCGCGCCCCGCGTTCACGCCGAAGTTCATGACGGCGTGGGCCAGGTGCAGGGCGCAGCCCGCCGTGCGCGCGAGGGCGATCATCTCCTCGTACGCGGCCAGGGCGCCCGCCCCGTACGAGCGGTGGTGCGGGCAGTAGTAGCCGCCGTACCGGGCCACGACGCGGCACAGCTCGGTCAGCTCGGCGTCGTCGGCGTACATGCCGGGCGTGTAGGTGAGCCCGGAGGACATCCCCACCGCGCCCTGCTCCAGGCCCTCGGCGACCAGCCGCCGCATGTGGTCCAGCTCGGCGGCCGTGGCCGGCCGGTCCGTCCAGCCGACGGCCAGCATCCGCACCGCGCCCTGCGGTACGAGGTAGGCGGCGTTGACGGCGATGCCCTGGTGGTCGAGCCGGTCCAGGTACTCGCCGACGGTGCGCCATGTGAAGTCGACGTCGTGGCCGTCGCCGTTCCAGCCGGCGATCGCCGTGCGGACCTGGGGGAGGGTGCGGTCGTCGACGGGCGCGTACGACAGGCCGTCCTGGCCGATGACCTCGAGGGTCACGCCCTGGGCGACCTTGGCCTCGTGGGCGGGGTCGCGGAGGAGGGAGAGGTCGCTGTGGGCGTGCATGTCGATGAAGCCGGGGGCTAGCGCTAGGCCTTGGGCGTCGAGGGTGCGGTGGCCCGTGGGGCGTGGGCCGTCGCCCGGGCGGTGGATCTCGGCGATCCGGCCGTTGGAGACGGCGACGTCGGCGCGGTAGGAGGGGGCGCCGGTGCCGTCGATGACGCGGACGTCGCGTAAGACGGTGTCCATGGGTGGGGCTCCTTTCCCCTATCCCGCCCCTTCCCGAAACCGGGGGCTCCGCCCCGGGCCCCCGGTCCTCAAACGCCGGACGGGCTGGATTCGGCGGGTGGGCTAGAAGAAGGTGCGGACGTAGTCCGTGACCGTGCCGTCCGCCGTGGCGAGCGGGATCAGGGGCCACTTCTCGAACACCGTGCACGGGTGCGACAGCCCCAGCCCCACCCAGTCCCCGACCTCCAGCTCCGCGTCCCCCGAGAGGGCCACGAACGCGTGCTGGTCGGCGAGCCGGGTCACCGTCAGTCCCTCCGCCGGGCGCAGGGCGCCGTCCCGGGCGGAGCGGACGAGCTGGGGCTCGGGCAGGCCGAGGTCGTAGGAGACGTCGCGCTTGCCCGCGTTGAGGTAGGCCATGCCGGGCTCGGGACGGGAGACGACCTGGGCCCACAGGCGGAAGGCGGGCTGCAGGGCGCCTTCTTCGGGGAGCCGGTTGAAGGGGGTCTTGCTGCGGTACTGGCCGTCGTCGTGGGTGACGTACGCGCCGGAGCGCAGCAGCCTGAGCACCGGCGCGGACAGCGGCGGAAGCTCTGCGAAGACCTCGGCGACCGCGTCGAACCAGGCGCTGCCGCCCGCGCTGACGACGATCTCCTCGACGCCGGCGAAGCGGTTCTCCTTGTCGAAGGCGACGGCCAGCCCGGTGAGGCGGCGCATCCAGGCCCGTACGGTCTCCCCGTCGGCGTCGGGGATCTCCGCCTCGTAGCCGGCGACGCCGACCAGGCGCAGGGTGCCGGTCGCCGCGACGGCGTCCGCGACGCGGGTGGCGTCGGCTTCCGTGCGGACGCCCGTGCGGCCGCCGGTCTCGCCGAGCTCGACGACGACGTCGAGGGGGCGGCCGGCCCCGGCGTCGCGCAGGGTGGCGTCCATCAGCTCGACGCCGCGCACGGAGTCGACGTAGGTGATGATCCGGAGGTCGGCGTCGGCGGCGAGCTCGGCCGCGATCCAGCGCAGGGCGGCGGCGTCGACGACCTCGTTGGCCAGGAAGATCCGCCGGACGCCGAAGGCGCGGTAGACGCGGACCTGGGCGGCCGTGGCGGCGGTGATGCCCCAGGCGCCGTGGGCCAGCTGGCGCTCGAAGAGCCGCGGTGCCATGGAGGTCTTGCCGTGCGGGGCGAAGGCCAGGCCGTGACCGGCGGAGTAGCGCTCCATGACGGCGAGGTTGTGGTCGAGCGCCTCGGCCGACAGGGCGAGCACGGGGGTGGTGAAGCCGCCGGTGAACAGGGAGCGGCGCTCGGCGGCCAGCTCGCCGACGGTCCGGCCCTGTGCGTCCGGGGGCAGGCCCTTGAAGCGGTGGTCGACCCGTTCCTCGGCGAGGCGGGCGACGGCGTCGGCGGCTATGGCGGCCATGCGGGCCTCCCTTGAAGTCGTGATGCAGTCGTCGTGTTGCATTCTCTGCAACATCCATTGCGTGGAGCGCTGCGTGCTGTCTAACATCCCGCCAAGTACCGGGTCAACGGTACGAATCCCTGCGGGCCGGGTCGAGGGGGGCATACGACCGCCACCATGAGTACCCCCATCCCCACTGCCGGCTTACCGGACGTCGACGTCGTCTGCCTGGGCGAGGCCATGGTCGCCTTCCGCCCCACGGCACCGGGCCCGCTCGCCGCCGCACCCTCCTTCGAGCGCGGCATCGGCGGAGCCGAGGCCAACGTCGCCTGCGCCCTGGCACGGTACGGCCACCGCACGCGCTGGGCCGGCCGGGTCGGTACGGACGGCTTCGGGACGTACCTGCTGGAGGCCCTCGCCGCACACGGGGTGGACACCTCGGCGGTGCGGCGCGACCCGGCCCGGACGACGGGCCTGTACTTCCGTACGGCCGGGGAACGGGCGACGGCCGCCGCCCCCGCCCGCGAGCCGTACGCCGAGGTCGCCTACTACCGCTCCGGCTCGGCGGCCTCGGCCATGTCACCGGAGAACGTCGCGCGCGAGGTCGCCTGGTCCGGGCGCGTCCTCCACCTCACCGGCATCACCGCCGCCCTCTCCGCCGGCTGCCTCGCCCTGACGCGCGCCCTGACGGCCCGCGCACCCGGCCGCCCCCTGGTCTCCTTCGACGTCAATTTCCGCGCCCCGCTGTGGCCCGCGGCGGCCGGGGGCCCGCAGACCCTGGCCGCGCTCGCCCGCGGCTGCGATGTCGTCTTCGTCGGCGAGGACGAGGCACAGGACCTCTGGGGCGTCACCGGCGCCGACGCCGTACGGGCCCTCCTGCCCGAACCGCCGCTGCTGGTCGTCAAGCGTGGCGCCGCCGGGGCCACCGCGTACACGGACGGCACCGTGGTCGCCGTCCCCGCGCCCGCCGTCGACGTCGTCGCGCCCGTCGGCGCCGGTGACGCCTTCGCCGCCGGGTTCCTCTCCGCGACCCTGCGCGGACTGCCGCTCACCGCCCGGCTGCGGCACGGCCACCTCATGGCCGCCTCCGCCCTCACCGCCGCCGGCGACCTCGGCGAGCCGCCCGCCCGGGCGCGCGCCGACGCGCTCGCGGGCCTGGATCCCGGCGCCTGGGGAAGACTGCGACTCGGACCGGGCTGGGAGGAACACACCGCATGAGCCAGACCGTCGACCGCGCCCTGAGCATCCTGCCGCTGCTCGCCGAGGGCCCCGCCAACCTCGAACAGGTCGCGAGCCGCCTCGGCGTGCACAAGTCCACCGCGCTGCGCCTGCTGCGCACGCTGCACGAGCACGGCATCGTCCACCGGCAGCAGGACCAGCGCTACCGCCTGGGCGCGCGTCTCTTCGCCCTCGCCCAGCAGGCCGTCGAGGGCCTGGACGTACGGGAGATCGCCCATCCCCACCTCGTGGCGCTCAACGAGCGGTGCGGGCACACCGTGCACCTCGCCGTGTACGAGGAGGACGAGGTCCTCTACATCGACAAGGTCGAGAGCCGCTACCCCGTACGGATGTACTCCCGCATCGGCAAGCCCGTGGCGATCACCGTCGCCGCCGTCGCCAAGGTGCTGCTCGCCGACCTGCCGGAGCCGGAGCGCCGCACGGTCGCCGAGCGGCTCGACTACCCCGCCTACACCTCCCGCTCGACCCCGCACGCCGCCGCCTTCCTCGAGGAGCTGGCGGCCGTACGGGCCCGGGGCTGGGCCACCGACTTCGGCGGCCACGAGGAGTCGATCAACTGCGTCGGGGCGCCCGTCCGCGGTGTGGACGGCCGGGTGGTCGCCGCCTGTTCGGTGTCCGCGCCGAACGTCGTCGTCACCGCCGACGAACTCCTCGCCCTGCTCCCGCTGGTCCGCCGCACGGCGGACGCGATCAGCGCGGACTACCGCGGAAGCACCCCACCCACGAAGGCGATGCCATGACCGAGAAGACGGCCGTCACCCCCGCCGGCCACACCACCCCGCCCGCCGCGTTCTCGCACGGCGTGCGCAAGGGCAACATCCTCCAGGTCGCCGGCCAGGTCGGCTTCCTGCCCGCCGGGCCGGGCGGCCCCGCCGCCCCGGTCGTCGCCGGGCCGACACTGCGCGAGCAGACCCTGCAGACGCTCGCCAACGTCCGGGCGGTGCTCGAGGCGGGCGGCGCGAGCTGGGAGGACGTGCTGATGCTGCGCGTCTACCTCACCGACACGGGCCACTTCGCCGAGCTGAACGAGATCTGGAACGCCTACTTCGCCGACCTGGAGCAGGCCCCGGCGGCCCGGACGACGGTCTACGTCGGCCTGCCGCAGGGCCTGCTCATCGAGATCGACGCGATGGCGGTGCTGGGCTGACGCCCGGCCCCGGCCGGAGTCGCGTCAGACGGACCAGCGCTCGCGCATCGTCTTGACCGCGTCGCCCTTGTCGTTGAGCGTGATCTCGTAGATGTTGCCGTGGCAGGAGAAGGGGTCCTTCACGACGTTGTAGTCCTGGCGCAGGCAGCCGTCGATGTGCTTCGACAGCTCCTCGCGCTTGACCTGCTTGTGCTTGCCGGGGCCCATGGCCAGCTCGCCCTTGACGTCCGCGGGGAGCTTGTAGGGCTTGGGCGCCTGGCTCTCGTCGCCGTGGTAGATCCAGTCGTTGGGCGTGCACTTGGGCTTGGCCTCGAAGGTCTCGATGACGCTGACGTCGCGGTGCAGGCCCACCTGGATCATCTTGATGCCCGCGGGCAGCACCGGCGGCTTCCCGCAGTCGAGCTCGCCCTCCTGGTCGTCGTGCTTGCCGTCGCCCTTGGCTCCCTTGTCCCCCTTGCCCGCCTGCGACGGCTTCGCCGTCGCGGAGGCGCCGCCCGAGGTGTCCGCCGCCTTGTCCTCCTCGGGCCCGCAGGCGGTGAGGCCGCTGCCGAGCGCGGTGACGAGCGCGAGCGTTCCGATGACATGCCGAATGGAGCGCATGTGTATTCCCCCGTAATAAAAACTTGTCGTGATCATGCTTGATCGACGATGTGTTCTACACCAGGGGATCGTTGAAAATCCAATCGTCCAGGGCGACTCCGCGTCGCCCTGGACGGCCGTTCACCGGCAGTACTGCGCCTCCTTGCCGATGGACCGGTACATGCAGTCCGCGTTCTCCAGCAGCTGCAGCACCGCGTCGCGGTTGCGGGCGGTCTCCCGGTCGATGACCTCGTCGGGCGGGTAGAAGCCGCCCCCGGCGCCGCTCGAGCCCGGGTACATCTCGAAGGTGTAGGCGAAGACCTTCTGGTTGCCCCACAGCCAGTCGTCGATCGACCCGTCGGTGATGTAGAGGTCGCTCGACTGCTCGGGGGTGTAGCGGTTGCTGGCGGCCATGGACTTGCCGACGGTCGCGAAGGCGTCGCGGTCGTCCTTGGTCATGCCCGGCGCGGTGTCGTCGTACGTCCAGCCGAACGGCCACAGCACCAGCTCGCTGTAGGTGTGGAAGTCGATGGCGGCCTTGATCTGCTGCTTGCCGCCCACGATCCGGCTGCGGACGAAGTCGGCGACCACCTTCACCTCGGGCGCCGACTCGGGTGCGGTGCCGCGGTACGTCTCGGAGCCCGTGCTGCCGGAGGAGCCGCCGCAGCAGCCCCACTTGTAGTCCCAGTTGCGGTTGAGGTCGGTGCCGCGGGCGGAGGAGCCGGCGTTGGGCTGGCGGTTCTTGCGCCAGCTGCGGTAGCTGCCGGTGGCGATGTCGTACTCGCCGCCGTCGGGGTTGAGGTCGGGTACGACCCAGATCACGCGCTCGTCCACCATCTTGGTGACGCGCGCGTCCTTGCCGTACTGGGAGCCGAACTCCTTGAGCAGGTACAGGGCCATCTCCACCGTCAGGTGCTCACGGGCGTGCTGGTGGGCCGTGAAGAGCACCTCGGGCTTGGCCGCCGCGCCGCCGGGCGGCTTCTTCGCACCGTTGGTGATCTTCACGGCGACGATGTCCCGGCCCTCGTAGGACTTGCCGATGACCTGCTTGCTCATGATGGCGGGGTGTGCGGCGACGTCCGCGTCGATCTCCGCCGTCGCCTCCTTGTAGTTGTGGTACTTCGCGTCCGCGGGCGGGAAGTCGAACGGCGTGGCCTTGCGGCCCTCGCTGCGGTCCGGCGGCCCGGGCAGGACCCGGACCGGGTAGCCCAGGCGGCGGACGCGCTCGACCTGTGCGGCGTCCGCGGTGATCACGACGGAGCCGGGGCGTACGGCGTCGACGGACGCTCCGGTCGCGGCGACGGCCGTGCGCTGGGCCGCGGTCCTCGGCCCGGTGACCTCGTACGACCGCGAGCGTTCCGCGCTGTTCGACGACGCCGGTGCGGCCATGGCCAGGGCGAGCACGACGGCGGTGGCGGCCGTCGCCACTTTGCCGCGCAGCCTGCGGGACCGCGGGATTCGGGGGGTGGGGGGTCGCATGCGGCCTCCTGAGGGGTCCGTTCGTGCGACGAATGCGGTGGGTGAGCCTTCCCAGTGTTCGAGTAGTGACATGAACCGGTCAAGCGCCGCCGTGCGGGTGAATCAGGCCAACTTCCCCTTCACATCAGACTGGCTGATTGCCTGTCGGTATCACCGGCCCCAACAATGCTCACGTCAATCCGAATGCGTTGTGTGATCGGAGAGGACCACCCCCCCATGAGACGACCCCTCGTCTGTGCGCTCACGACCCTGCTGTTCGCGGGCGGCGCGACCGTCGCCGCAACTGGCGCCGCCGGCGCGGCACCGCAGGAGCGGACGGAGTCGACCAAACCCAAGGCCGTCGACTTCGCCGGCACCGTCGCGCTCAGCAACTGCTCCGGCTCCCTCGTCCGCCTGCCGGGCTCCGCCGACACCGACCCCGCCCTCGTCCTGACCAACGGCCACTGCCTGGAAACGGGCATGCCCGGCGCCGGCGAGGTCATCACCGACCGGCCCTCCAGCCGGAGCTTCAGCCTCCTCAACTCCACCGCGGGCAAGGTCGCCACGCTGCGGGCCGTCAAGATCTCGTACGCCACGATGACGGACACCGACATCACCCTGTACGAGCTGAACACCACCTACGCGAAGATCAAGCAGCAGTACGGCATCAGCGCGCTCGCCCTCTCGGGCGACCGCTCCACCGCCGGGACGTCGATCAAGGTCGTCTCCGGCTACTGGAAGCGGATCTACACCTGCAACGTCGACGGCTTCGTCCACCAGCTGCGCGAGGCCGACTGGACCTGGAAGGACTCGCTCCGCTACACCCCGTCGTGCAACACGATAGGGGGCACCTCCGGTTCGCCCGTCGTCGACGTCAACAGCGGCAAGGTCGTCGCCGTGAACAACACCGGCAACGAGAGCGGCGAGCGCTGCACGATGAACAACCCGTGCGAGGTCGACGAGAACGGCCAGGTCACCGTGCGCCGCGGCATCAACTACGCCCAGCAGACGTACGGCATCACCAAGTGCTTCGCCGCGGGCAACAAGCTCGACCTCGACCTGCCGGGGTGCGAACTGCCGAAGCCGTCCGAGGACGACGAAGAAGGGATGGCGGCCCTGCGCTGAGGCCGTCCGACCGCCACCCGTCGACCCCGTGCTCCCACCGCCGGGCGGGCCGGAACTCCGGCCCGCCCACCGGCCCGTGGCGAAAATCGAGGAACGGTTCTCAGCCGCTCCATTCGTGGATAAAGTGCGGAGGCACCTAGCACCGGGCAGTATCGATCTGCGACCGCCGGAGCCCCAAGCGGCCGGAGTGAACGGGGAAGCCGACGTGCCGATTGCGATAGCGGTCACCAGCTCCGACCTGGTGCTCCCCCCGCCCGGCGGGCCCGCACCGGCCGCCGCGGTGCTCCAGCCCCCCGAGGTGCAGCCCCTGGAGACGGCCGTCACGCAGGCGGCCCTGCTGCTCGAGCAGTGCGGCCATCTGGTCGTGCTCTACCCCGACACCCTCCCGCCCGCGTACGTACGGCGCCTGCACACCGTGCGCTCGGTCCTGGAGAGCGACCGCGTGGCCCTGCTGCCGGTGGCGCTGCCTCCGCTCGCGGTGGCCGTACTGGCCCGGCAGTTACGGCAGTTGTCCGTCTCCGACCTGAGCCCCGGCGTGCTCGCCTCCGCCGCGCGGCTGCTCGCGCACTACATCTACGCGGGCGCGCAGCTGGCCTCCGTCTCCCGGCTCGACCACGTGGACGTCGGCCTCGGCGCGCACGTCACCTCCCTCCTGCCCGGCGCCCACTTCGGCGTGCTCGTCAACCCGGGCAGACAGCTGGTGCGCATCGCCGCCGGCGAGGTGCCCGACGGCCCCGGCTTCGCCACCCGGATGACCGTCGCCCGGGGCAGGCCCCGCAAGGGCGAGGACTGGGTGACCGACACCGTCGCCCCCGCCTGGCGTGTCCAGGGCGTCCAGGAGATCCAGCCGCTGCCCGCCGAGTCCCGGCGCTGGTGGGGCACCCACCGCGCGGTGGAGTTCGCCGCCGCCATCCCCGACCCGACCGTGCTGTACCAGCTCGTCGCGTCCGTGCGGCGGGACGAGTGCCACTGGTGCGGCCTCGAACTCATCGGTGACCGCTGCGGGTTCTGCTCCGCACCCGTGCCGCGCACGGGCACCGCCCACGCCCTCGACCCGCCACCGGGCACCGGGCGGAGGGCCACGGCCCCGGCGGCCCGCCGCTAGCCCGCGCGCCGGGCCCGCCCGACGGGCCACCACCCGGTCACATCCCCTACCGAGGTCCCGAACGAGGTTCGCCGTCCCATGAATTCACGCCAGCGCCGCGGGGTCGTCCTGCTGCTCCTGTCGGTCCTCTGTGCCGTCGGCGCCTTCGCCGGAGTGTTCTCGGTCATCCACGACGCCGAGTCGAAGGTCGGCCCCGAGACGACCGCCTACCGGCTCAAGGCCGACGTCCCCGCCTACCAGGACCTGGAGCGGGAGACCGGCGCGTTCGAGAAGATCTCCATGCCCCGCCGCTGGCTGCCCGCCACCGCGGTCACCGACCTCTCCGCCGTCCGCGGCAAGATCGCCGTGACCCCGCTGCGGAAGGGCTCGCTGCTGCAGAAGGACATGATCGTGGCCCGGCCCGCCCTCGCGGCCGGCAAGCAGGAGATCGCCATCATGATCGACGCGGCGACGGGCGTGGCGGGCAAGATCCGGCCGGGCTCGACGGTCAACATCTACGCCACCTTCGACGCCAAGGAGCAGGGCGCCAAGCCCGTGTCGAAGGTCATCGTCAGCGGCGCCCAGGTCATCGACGTGGGCAAGCTGGCCCCCTTCAAGCGGGACGGGGAGGGCCGGGGGAGCGGCACCACGACACGGCAGGCCGGGGAGGCGGTGCCGATCACGTTCGCCCTGGACACCAAGGACGCGCAACGCGTCGCGTACGCCGAGTCGTTCGCCTCCCACGTGCGGCTCGCCCTCGTCGCGCCCGGCAGCGACGGGACGGTCAGCGGCGGCGACCGCACGTACACCCTCGACGGCGACAAGTAGTCCGGAAGCGGCCCGGAAGGAGTCCAGCGGTTGTTGTGGATGGAGGCAGGGACACGGTGACGATCAGAATCCTCCCGGCCGTCGGCGACCCGGACGCCGCCCGCGCCGTCAGCGGGCTGCTCGGCCAGCTCCCGGGCGTCGAACCACTGCAGACCGTCGGGGACTCCGCCCGACTGCTCGACACCCTCGCCGTGCTGGCCGCGGCCTCGGTCGACGACCTGCCGGAGGTCGTCCTCGTCCACGAGCGGCTCGGGCCCGTCCCCGCCCTCGAACTCATCCGTGAGATCGCCCTCCGCTTCCCGGCCACCGGCTCCGTCCTCCTCAGCGCCGAGGCCGGGCCCGCGCTGTACGCCGCCGCCATGGACTGCGGCGCCCGCGGCCTTGCCGCACTGCCGCTGTCGTACGAGGAGCTGGGCACCCGTGTCCAGGCCGCCGCCCACTGGGCCACGGGCGTCCGCCGCCACCTGGGCGCGGGCGCGGCGGCCGAGGGCCGGCCGGGGCCGGGCGGCGGCCCGGGCGGCAAGCTGGTCGCGGTGGTCGGGGCCAAGGGCGGGGTCGGCACGACCGTCACCGCCGTCCAGCTCGCCCTCGCGGCCCGTGCGGCCGGGCGAAGCGTGGCGCTGGCGGACCTGGATCTGCAGTCGGGCGACGTCGCCTCGTATCTGGACGTGCAGTTCCGACGGTCGATCGCCGATCTGGCGGGCATCAACGACATCTCGCCGAGGGTGCTGCAGGACGCCGTCTTCCCGCACCCCACCGGGGTCGGCCTGCTGCTGGCCCCGGCGGAGGGCGAGCGCGGCGAGGAGGTCGGCGACCTCGCCGCGCGGCAGGTCGCCGCCGCCCTGCGCGGCCGCTACGAGCTCGTCATCGTCGACTGCGGCACGCAGATCACGGCCGCGGGGGCCGCCGTGATCGAGACGGCGGACGTGGCCTTATTGGTCACGACGCCGGACGTGGTGTCCGTCAGGGCTGCCAAGCGCATGGTCCGGCTCTGGGAACGGCTACAGATCCGCAAGCCCGAGGAGACGACGACCGTGGTCAACCGCCACACCCGCACCGCCGAGATCCAGCCGCCCCTCGTCGCCCGGACCACGGGCACCCGCACCGCCCGCACCACGATTCCCGCCGGCTACAAGGAACTTCAGGGCGCCGTCGACTCCGGACGGATGCAGGACCTGGACGCCCGCTCCGGGGTCCGCCAGGCCCTGTGGGCCCTGGCCGGCGAACTGGGCCTGGCCGCCCCCGCCCCGCCCGGCGGCCGGGCCCCGCGCGGCGGCGCCGCCCACGCCGGGCACGCCGACCGGTCCATCACCGGCGGCCTGCGGCGCCGCCGTGCCATAGGGGGCGGCGGCCCCGAGACCCCTGCGGGCGGCGGTACGGGCCCGGACCAGCTGGCCCCCGTGCCCAGCGGCTCGCCCCTGCCGCTGAGCCGCTTCCGCCGCCGCGGCGGCGGGGACCGCGGCCAGATCGCGGTGGAGTTCGTGGGCCTGCTGCCCCTGATCCTCGTCGCCCTGGCGGTGGTCTGGCAGTGCGTGCTGGTCGGCTACACCTACTCCCTGGCCGGCCACGCGGCCGACAAGGGCGCCCGCGCGGGAGCGGTGGGCCGCGACTGCCCGGCGGCGGCCCAGTCGGACCTGCCGAGCGCCTGGCAGAGCAAGCCCACGTGCGGCCCCCAGGACGGCGTCTACCGCGCGAGCGTGCGCCTGAAGGTGCCGGTGCTGTTCCCGGGCTCGGTGGACTGGCCGTGGCCGGTGGAGAGCACGGCCGGCGTGGCACGGGAGGACTGAGCGGATGGCGTTACGACCATCAGCCCGTGCCGGGCACAATCCCTCCCGTGCCGGCCACAATCCAGCCCGTGCCGGGCAACAACCAGCCCGTCCGGCGTTTGAGGACCGGGGTCCGGGGCGGAGCCCCGGTGACGGCGCGCACTCGGCCCGTCCGCTGCTCAAGGGGCGCAGCCCCAGCGGCGGAGCCCCCGGTAGAGACAGAGGCTCCGCCTCCGTCGAATTCCTCGGCTTCCTCCCCGTCCTCCTCCTCGTCGCCCTCGCCGCCCTCCAGCTAGGCCTCGCCGCCTTCGCCGCCCAACAGGCCGGCACCGGCGCCCGCGCCGCGGCCCGTACCGCCACCCTCGACGAACCGGAGGCCACCCCCGCGGGGGCGGGCGGAGCGGCGATGACGGGCTGGGTCGCGGACCACGCCACCGTCGCCGCCCAGCCGTGCACGGCCGCCGACACCCGGATCACCGCCACGGTCACCGTGACCGTCCCCGCGCTCATCCCCGGCGCGGACTTCACCGTCACCCGCCGGGCGACGATGCCCTGCCCGGCGGCGGCCACCGCGATCGCGGCCCCGGGCGGCGCCCCATGAGCCTGAGAGCCCGCATCGTCGCCCCCGAGGCCCCGCCCGACGGCCGGGAGTCGGACCACCTCGTCCCCGTCTACCGCGCGAAGCTCCTCGAGGAGATCGACCTCGCCGAGATGTCCGCGCTCGCTGCCGGCGAACGCCGCTCTCGCCTGGAGCGCGTCCTCGGCCACATCATCAGCCGCGAGGGCCCGGTCCTGTCCACGGCCGAGCGCGACCGCCTCATCAGACGGGTCGTGGACGAGGCCCTCGGCCTCGGGGTGCTGGAGCCCCTCCTGGAGGACCCGTCCGTCACCGAGATCATGGTCAACGGCCCCGACCAGGTCTTCGTCGAACGGGCCGGCCGCGTGGAGCCCGTACCCGTGCGGTTCGCCTCCAACGAGCAGCTGATGCAGACCATCGAGCGCATCGTCTCCACCGTCAACCGCCGCGTGGACGAGTCGAATCCGATGGTCGACGCCCGCCTGCCCTCCGGCGAGCGCGTCAACGTGATCATTCCGCCCCTCGCGCTGAACGGCGCCACCCTCACCATCCGGCGCTTCCCGCGCGCCTACACCCTGCGCGAGCTGATCGGCATGGGGACGCTGGACGAGCACATGCTGATGCTGCTGGCCGCACTCGTACGGGCGAAATTCAACGTCGTCGTCTCCGGCCCCACCGGAGCGGGCAAGACGACGCTGCTGAACGCCCTGTCCGGGCTGATCCCCGACGGCGAGCGCATCATCACCGTCGAGGACGCGGCAGAGCTGCAGCTGCAGCAGACGCACGTCATCCGGCTCGAATCGCGCCCGCCCAACGTCGAGGGGAAGGGCCGCATCACCATCCGCGACCTCGTACGCAACTCCCTGCGCATGCGGCCCGACCGCATCATCGTGGGCGAGGTGCGCGGCGGGGAGACCCTCGACATGCTGCAGGCCATGTCCACCGGTCACGACGGTTCGCTGGCGACCGTCCACGCCAACAGCGCCGAGGACGCGCTGATGCGGCTGCGGACGCTGGCGTCGATGTCGGAAGTCAGGATCCCCTACGAGGCGTTGCGCGACCAGATCGACAGCGCGGTGGACTGCCTGGTCCAGCTCACGCGCACCGCGGACGGCTCGCGCCGCATCGCGGAGGTCGCGCTGCTGGACTCCGCGGGCGGCGCCGGCTGGGGCGGCGGCTCCCGCCTCGTGACCGTGTGCCGCTTCGACGCCGAGCCGATGGGCCCGGACCGCGTCGTACGGGGGACGTTCGCGCACTTCCCCCTCCCGGAGCGGGTGGCGGAGCGGCTGCGGCTGGCCGACGAGGCCGTACCGCCCGCCTTCGGGGTCGCCGCGTTCCCCAGTGAGCTCACCACCCGAGAGGCCGGGCAGAACGGAATGACGCATGGCTGACATGAGCGGTCCCGCGACGCTGACCGCCGGCGCCACCCTCCTGTGCGGGGCGCTCGCCGTCGCGGGCGTACGGGCGTACCTCACCGGCCGGGACCGCCACCAGGCGCTGGTCGAGCGCCTCTCCGACGCCCCGCCCCCGCCGCCGGCCGGGCGGACGCGCTACTTCGGACGTACGGACCGGTGGCTGCGCGCCACGCGCTTCGGCGGGCGGCTGGAGCTGCGGATCGCCTCGACGGGCCTGGACGTCACGGTGGGCGAGTTCACGGCGTGCGTGGCGGGCGCGGCGGCCGGGCTGTGGCTGCTGGCCTCCACGGTGCTCGCACCCTTCTTCGGACCGCTGGCGGCGATCGTCGCGCTCTGGTCGGCCCACGCCTTCCTGGCCTGGCAGCGACGCAAGCGGATCGAGAAGTTCATCAACCAGCTGCCGGAGCTCTCCCGCATCCTGGCCAACGCCACGCAGGCCGGCCTGGCCCTGCGGACGGCCCTGGGCATGGCCGCCGAGGAGATGGAGGCCCCGGCGGGCGAGGAGCTCGCCAAGGTCGCCGACCGGCTCGCCGTGGGCCACTCCGTCGACGAGGCCCTGGGCGAGCTCGCCGAGCGGCTGCCCTCGCGGGAACTGGTGGTGCTGGTGACGACCCTGGTGCTCTCCAACCGCGCGGGCGGCACGGTCGTCAGCTCGCTGCGCAACCTCACGGCGACGCTGGAGGAGCGCAAGGAGACGCGGCGCGAGGTGCGCACCCAGCTGTCCCAGGTGACGGTGACGGCTTACGTCGTGCCCCTGATGGGCATCGGGACACTGCTGCTGATGGACCGCATCGCGCCGGGCTCCATTGAACGGATGACGGCCGACTGGCTGGGACAGGCGGCGGTCGTGGCCGCCTTCGGCCTGTACGGGCTGGGGTTCTTCCTCATCCGCCGGATGTCGAAGATCGACGTGTGAGGGGGTGGAGGCGATGGGGCTCATGGGATTCCTGCTGGCGCTGACGGCCGGGGCGGCCGTGGCGGGGGCCTGCTACGGCGTCGCGCTCCTGCGCGGCGAGGCCAGGCTGCCGCCCGACCTGGCCCTCGCCCTGGAGGTCGGCTCCACCCGTACGTCGGCCGTCGGTTCGGCCGTCGACCGGCTCGGCATGCGGTACGCGCCGCTGGTGCTGCGGATGATGGGCGACAAGCGCGTGGCCAAGGTGCGGCGGCGCATCGACCGGGCGGGCAACCCGGGCGGTCTGACGGTGGACCGGTACGCGGCCCGGCGCGCCGTCTACGGCGCGCTCGGCTTCGGCGGCGCGCTGGTCATGCTGGGCAAGGGACAGCCCCTGCTCGCGCTGCTGCTGGTCGGCTTCGGGCTGTTCTGGATCGAGGTCGGCATCTGGGCGGCCGTGCGCGAGCGCCGCGACGCGATCGAGCGGACCCTGCCGGACTTCCTGGACGTCCTCGCGGTCGTGGTCAGCGCGGGCCTGGGCTTCCGCCAGGCGCTGGACCGGGTCGCGGAGCGCTACGAAGGGCCGTGGGCGGACGAGCTGCGGATCACCCTGCGCCAGATGGACATGGGCGTCAGCCGCCGGCAGGCGTTCGACGAACTGCGCAAGCGCAACGACTCGGAGCAAGTCGCCCAACTCGTCACGGCGTTGCAGCAGGGCGAGGAGCTGGGCGCGCCGATCGTCGACACGCTCATCGGCATCGCCACGGACATGCGCCGCACGGACGCCCAGCTCGCCCGCCGCAGGGCGGCGCGGACGGTGCCGAAGGCGACGATGGTCATCACGACGTTCATGGTCCCGGGAACGGTGATCCTGCTGATTGCGGGATTCTTCCTGGGATCCGGTACGGATTTCGGCTCCATCACGGGGGATTGAGGTGCATACGTCGATGCGGTCGGTCGCCGGTGCGCCATTGTCCGGGACCTGGCCTGTGAGAGGAGATCCCACCATGCCGAACGCTTCCCAGCACATATCACCGCACCACGCCGCGCCCTGCTCGGAGGGGGCGGGAACGGTTCCGCGGCCGGGCCCGATGCCCATGTCGGTGGAAATGCGTAAAGACCGTGAAGGACCTTCGCGCCTGCAATCGGATGTGGGACATTCGACGTCCGAGGGCGCGGCCGAGCGGGGGTGAGACCCATGGTGTCCCAACTGCCTTATGGGGGAAGGGAATGGAGTCGTACTCGCGCAGTGACCCACCCGCCGGCCCGCAGCGGTCCGGCGGACACCGCCCATGGAGGGCAAGATGATGCGGAAGCCGATGCCGGAGCCGATGCGGAAGCGCCTGTGGCAGGACCGCGGATGCCGCGGGGACGATCGCGGCCAGACCTCGATCGAGTACCTGGGCATCATCGCCGTGGTCGTGGCGATCATCCTGGTGCTGATGACGACGGACTTCGGCACGATGATCGCGACCGCCATCACCAACAAGATCACGCAGATCACCGGCTGAGCCGCCGCCCCGGTGGGTCCGACGCGGGCCAGGCGTTCCCCCTGTACATCACGGCGGTGGCCGCGCTGCTCTTCCTCGCGCTGGTCTTCTTCGCCGTCGGCCGGGCCGGGGCCACCAAGAACGGCGCCCAGACCGCCGCCGACGCGGCCGCGCTGGCGGCGGCCCAGGACTACCGGGACCAGCTGCTGACGGGCTTCCTCACGGCCCTGGGCACGGGCGGCGGCTGGAACGACTGGCTCGCGGGCCGCGGCGCCGAGGCCGGCCGGGCCTGCCAGGCGGCGGCCTCCTACGCGGACCTCAACGGCGCCCGGCCGGACATCACCTGCGACGAGGGGGGCCGGCCCGGCTCGTTCACGGTGACCGTCACCTCGGCGAAGGCGGTGGGGGACTCGGCCGTGCCCGGGACCGAGAACCGGCACGCCACGGCGACGGCGAAGGCGGTCGTCGCCCCCCGCTGCACCGCCGGGCCGCCGAAGCCGGCGCCGGAGCCGTCGAAGGCGCCGGAGCCTCCGCGCCCGGAGGGCACTCCTCCGGCGGACGGCGGGCAGCAGCCTCCGCCCGGCCCGGCCCCTCTCCCCGGCCTCGACCTCACCTGCGGCGACAAGGTGCTGGTCATCGACCCCAAGCGCCCGGACGCGGTGGTGAGGGCCACGGACCTGTTCGCCGTGCACCTCGCCGACTGACCGCCGACCGATCGCTGACCGACCCGCCGACCGACCAGCAAAGGAACGTACCCATGAGCTCGAGGATGGCCAGGGCCGGAGCGGCGCTCGCGGTCGTCATATCCCTCGCGGTGGCCGGTTGCGGCGGCGAAGGCGACGACGGGGACAAGAAGATCGACCTGGACTCGGCGAAAGCCACCGCGGCCCCCCGGACCGGAAGCGCCACGGCCCGGCCCGCCCCCCGGCCGACGGAGACGATCGGCGAGATCAAGGGCCCGGAGGGGATCGTCGTCACCCTCCACTCGGCTGTGCGCGACAAGGGCGGCTTCGTCACGGTCAACGGCACGGTCGCCAACCGGGGCACCAAGCCGTACACCCCGCTGACGTGGCGCTCCAAGGAGACGGAGCTCAAGTCCCAGTCCTCGGTGTCCGGGGCCTCGCTGATCGACCAGGCCGGCAAGAAGCGCTACCTCGTCCTGCGCGACACGGACGGGGAATGCCTGTGCACCACGGGCCTCGTGGGCATCCGCCCCGAGGAGAGCCGCGCCGTCTTCGCCCAGTTCCCGGCGCCGCCCGACGACGTCAAGGAAGTCGACTTCCAGCTGCCGACCATGCCCTCCGTCCGCATCAAGATCTCGGGGTGAGGAGCGATGCCGTCGACGATCCTCCACGGCACGGTCACGGCCCTGGCCACGCTCCTCCTGGCCACCACGGCCGCCCACGCGGACAGCGGGCCCGGCAACCCCGCGAACACCACCCCACCGGTGAAGATCGACGCCGGCGCGCCCGGCCTCAAACTGCGCTCGGGCGCGAAGCTCGCGCCCGGCCGTGTCCTCGACATCAAGTCCGTCGTCGAGACGGACGGCGGCGAGGAACGCCGTGAGGACACCAACGTCAACGTCACCTTCGCCCTGCAGGCCGAGGTCCTCTTCGACAAGGACAGCGCCGACCTGAGCGGCGCCGCGACCGCCCGGATCGGCGCCATCGCGAGCGAGGTCAAGAAACAGCACGCGACGGCCCTGCGCATCTTCGGCTTCACCGACAACCTCGGCTCGTCGGACCACGGCGTGGCCCTCTCCAAGGAGCGCGCCAACGCGGTGCAGAGGCAGCTCGCGAAGGACCTGGGCTCGTCGGCGATCCGCTACGAGATCCGCGGATACGGCGAGCAGTACCCGATCTCCGACAACGGGACGGAGGACGGGCGCAGGAAGAACCGCCGGGTGGAGGTCAGTTTCCCGAGGAGGTAGGAGGCAGTTACCCCGGCGCCGGGGCGGGTCAGTCCCCGCCACAGGGAAGCAGCTCGGCGAACTCCTGCTTGCCGGCGATGAAGGTGTCCACCTTGCCGTCCACCGTATGGAATTTGATGACCTTCCCCTTGAACTCCGGGGCGGTGGGCGCGAAGGTGATCTCCTCGCGCGTGTCGTCGAGGTGACGGGACCCGACCTCCCCGGCGTAGGTCCGCAGGACGTCCTCGCGTGTAATGCCCCGGTGGACGCCGGACTCGGTTGCGAGCGACGCCGATGCCGACGGCAAGACGTAAACGGCTACGAGCTTGTCCTGCGCGAAACGCAGGAGCAGTCCTTCCGGCCCACCCTGCACGGACAAGTCCGAGCACTTCGGACCACCAGGGCCTTCCGGAATGGGCGCACCGATCGCCTTCTCCGCCTCGGTTCGGGTCATGTCCAACTTCAGGACGCCCATCCCATTGACCGTGATGGGTTCGTGGCTCAGATCCACGCGCCCGGGAGCCCCGGTCGCGGGACCGGGAGCGTCGTGCGCGTCAAAACGCTCGCCGTTCCAGGTCCAGGTGACGCGGTGGAGTTCCGAGGGGCCCGAGGCATGGCTGTCGTGGGGGCCGTAGAACTTGACGTCAGCGGCGAGCTTCCCATCTTTGATCACCAAGGTTTCCGCCTGATACTGCGGCGACAAACCGGACACCTCGAAGGTCGGCGTCCGGCCCACCGGGCTGCCGTCGGCTGTTCGGTAGACGCGGAGTTCCTGCTCGGTGAAGTTGCTGGGTTGAGGGCTGCACGAGAACAACACGGCAGTCACGTCGCCGAGCTTGGGCAGTGTGCCGTGAACGGTCTGCTGGACCTTTACGTCCCAAGTGCGGTAGCCATTGCCGAGGTTGTTGCCCTGGGCGACGCCCTTGCCATTACGGATGTCCACGGCGACCGGCTTGTCGGTGATGTTGTCGCAGGTGAGGTCGTACGTGTGGTTGCTCCAGTCGATCTTCCCCTGCGCCAGGTTCTTCGCCTTTATCTGCTGGATGATGTGGTCGAGCAGCTTCGGGTCTTTGGGCTGATTGAGGTGGAAGCACGGAGTGCCGAATAGCTCGGGGAACGAGTCGTAGGCAACGGGGCACTCATGTTGCACCTGCTGAGTGCTGCCCTCAGTTTGGGAGCCGCTATCCACCACTGCGTCTCCGAAGCTGCCTCCCGGGATCTTCACCTCAAAGGGAAGAACGTGAACCGGCGTCAAAGTTGCGGGGATGCTGCTCGCCAGTCGGTACAGCGGTAGGCCGGGCGGCCAGGCGGGCAAGGAGCCCCACGCGCCCTCCTTGATGCGCATGCCCTTGATCCCGGGGTCCTGGCGGCCGCCGGCAAGGAAGCACAGGAAGGATTCGTCATTCGGAGAGAACTTGCACCAGTGTTTCAATATGGAACCGACAATCCCGCGTTCGCTTGACTCCCCAGGGGCCCCTGCCATGAAGGATCCCTTGTAGGGGGTGCCCATAGTGAAGACGGCTGCTACCTTCTCGCGAATACCCGGCTGATTCACCGCGAACTTAGTCAGGAGCCCGCCCATCGAATGGGCGACGACTATGACCTTGCGCTGAGACTTCTCGGCCACGCACCGGATCGCCTCGGAGAGGTGATTCCCCGGGCTTCCTTCTTTCCCATCGACCCATGAGACCTCGGACTGAGGGCCGGCTTGGGACGACCAGTCGAAGGTGTAGCCCGCGGCCCGGTCGGCGCCGACTTTGTCTTCCAGGTACTTGAGCGGTGGAACATCGGTGCCTTCGACATTGCCGTTCTTGACCCACTTGTCGGTGCCGCCCGTCCACATGCCCGGCTTGGCGCCTATGCCGTGCACGAGGAGAATGGGTGTCTTGCCGGGCGCCACCTGGGGGGACACCTTCGAACAGCCACTGGCCGTGGGCTCGGATCGGGCTTCGGCTGCGGCCGCCGGAAGGACCGCCGCGACCAGTGCGAAGGCAACCGTCCAGATCAGCCGGCTTCGCCGAAGAGCACACGCCATTGCCCCTCCTCGCGGACGAGATAGAAGACCGTGGTGACCGGGTCCTGCTGAGGCATGGTGACAACCGCACGGAGTTGAGCGTCGTCCCCCTTCTGCTTCCAGCTGTCGGCTTGCACATCCAGCCGTGCACCTGCTGGTGCCACCAGCGAGCTGGGGCTCGCCTTGTCTGCGAGTCGCCGGGAAAGAGAATTCCGCACTGTGACCGGGTCTCGCGAAACCATGTTCTGCAGCGCCTTCGTGGCATCGTCAGGGGCCGAGGTCTTCTGCTGCTCCGAACAGGCACCGCTGCTGAGTATCACGCTCGTCAGTAGCGCCATTGCGACGGCGCGGGAGCGATTCACCGCAATCACCTCCGCTGAGGCGACCCGCTGTCGAGCGAGTGAGCTGTCATCTCAGAGGAGCATGGAAAGCAAGGCCCCGCAACCGAGCCCAGCTTGCGACATTCGGGCATGGTCCGACAGGCGTCAAGTGTGCGGCCTCTTCACGCGGCGGGGTGTGGGCAGGCAGTCTCTGTGGGTGGACAACGACATGAGAACCGATGCGCCGGCCCCTGAACCGGCCCCCGAACCGGCCTCCGACGGCAAGGCGAGCGAGGGTACGTGGGGTGTGCCCCTGGTCCTCGTCATACCGGTCCCGCTGATCAGGTACTTGAGCGACCTCTCCACGCCGTGGCTGGTCACGGCGTGGAGTCTGCTGGCGCTCGTCGCCGTGCTGACGGTCGCGGGGTGGGTGAGCGTGGTCCGCCATGGTCGGCGGGGCGCCAAGGGGTGGGGTACGTGCCTGCTGCTGCACGTCAGCCTCGCGGTTCAGGTGACGGCTCTCGTCTGAGGGCCGGGGCCGTTCCGGTCAGTGCGGCAGGCCCAGGCGGCGGGCGTGGAGTTCGGCTCGGGTCGCCTCCAGGAGGCGGCCCATCCAGTTGCGGCCCTCGTCCTCGTGGCCCCAGAAGGCGGTCTCGGAGGGGGCGAGGGAGTTCGCCCGGTAGAGGATGCGGGCCGATCCCGTGGCGGTCAGGACGTCGGCGAGTGCGGGGTGCCGGTCGTACTTGGCCCGCAGGAGCGCGGCCATCACTGCGGTCCGGGCCTCCGGGGGCGGACCCAGGGCCAGCCACGCCTCATGAACGTTTCGATAGGTGACGTCGCCGATCTGGAACAGGGCCGGGTACTCGTTGCGGAGAACTGAGGCTCCCGCGTCCTCGGGCCAGTCTTCCGGCGCGTGCCACTCGTGGAGCAGGACGGTCCCGTCCGCCGGCTCCGGCTCCGGCTGCGGCTCCCGGTCCCGCCGGGCGAGCCACTCCAGCGGATCGCCCCACTCCTCGTCGAAGTAGTCCAGCGACTCCTGGTACTCCTCCGCCGTCACCTTCCCGCCCGGGCCCATGGCCAGGTCGTACAGCGGGCCGTCCCCCACGGAGTGGTCCGCGAGCGCCGCGTGCCGCTCGTGCTCGGGGATCTCCTCGTACGCGGCGCGCAGGACGGCCCGCCGCTCCTCGGTGGGGTCCGCGCGGAACTCGTGCAGGGCGCGCCAGGCCCGGGCGGTGGAGTCGGGCCGGCCGTTCAGGTCGTCGATGTCGTCGCGGACCTCGGCGTACAGCGACTCCGGCGTGAGACGGCCGTTGACCTTGCTGAACTCCCACTCCACCGTCTCGTGGACCGCCGCCCGCGCCCCCTCCTCGAACCTGGTCACGATCCTGCCCCGGCGCAGTTCGGCGGCGAACTCCTCGAGCGTGAGCAGCCCCCAGCAGTCGATCAGCCCGTCGGCGTAGATCCCGAGCTGTACGAGGTAGTGGTGGTCGCCGTTGCGTACGAACGCGGGCCGGGACAGCCCCGGTATCCGCTCGCCGTCGACGATCCGGAAGGTCGGCTGCTCGCTCACGTGGGGAGTCTAGGCCGGGCACGGACAAGCCCCGAAGCGCGTGTGCGCTCCGGGGCCGTCCTTCGTCGGAAGTGCTGCGGTGCGTTCCATGCGGCCTATCGCGCCGAAAGGGGCGTCGACGAGTGCGACGGGCCCGCCGCTCGGAAGGACTTCCGTCGCTTCGCGTCGTACAGCGACTCGACGGCGTCGCACCAGAGGTCGAGGTCGGAGTTCGCGCTCAGCTCGTCGGAGCGGGCCTTCGCCCGGCGCGACGCCCTTTCCCAGTTCGCCGGGTCACGCAGTGAACTCAGGGCGTTCATCCAGGCGTTCAGGTCGTCGCGGTAGGCGAAGATTCCCGCCTCGCCGAGGGACTCGACCAGCCCTGGAGTGGGGTGGGCGATCACCGGGATGCCGGACGCGCACGCCTCCACCGCCACGCGCCCCCAGGACTCGTACAGGCTGGGCATGAGCATCACGCGCGACCGGCTGTAGACGTGGGCGGCCATCTCGTTCCCGGGCACGCCGTCGACGACTTCACAGTTGGGCAGGCGGGTCGGCGGCGTGATCTGTTGCCCGTAGGCGCCCCGGACACCGAGGAATTTCCATTCCGGCGTCCAGGCGGCGATCTGCCAGAAGATGTCGCCGCCCTTGTCGGGGTTGAGATTCACCAGGGTGGCGCAGTCGCCCGGGGTGGTGCGGTATTCCTCCGCGATCACGGGAGGACGGACGACGATCGTGCGGCCGGGCAGGAACTCGCGGGGGTACTGCCCGTAGTGGATCTCGCCGTCGCGCCGGATCCACTCGCTGTTGTAGACGACGAGATCGGCTCCCGCAGCGTCGTGGAAGCTCGTGGCGAAATTGTCGTGGCAGATCACGACGACGGGTATCTGCCGGGCCCTGGCGAGCCCCGACACGAGGGGGACGTTCTCGAAGTGGGAAAGGAGCACGTCCGCCTTTTGCGCCTCGGCGGCGAATTCCGTGCCTTCTTGGTACGGGACGACCCGCACTCCGTCGATGTCGTAGGTCTTCTCGATGCTTCCGGGGTGCGACAGCCAGACGGTCACCCGGTGACCGCGTTTGCTCAAGGGACGCAGCATCGAGTGGAGCATCCACTCCGATCCCGCGTTGTGGGCCGGGGGATATCCGTACACCCGGGCCGCGATGGACATGCTCCGCGGCCGGGTGGACGGGGCCCGAGGCGGCTTGTGCGGGCGGGACGCCACCTTTTCCAAGAGTGAGAACTCCCCTCCGGGCGGGACGGTGCGAGTACGTGGCCGGATGGAGGGGCCCCTCGTGGCGCCCCTCCGACGGTCAGCGGTCAGCCGGCCTTGGCGGCCACGACGCGGACCGGCGCGGACCTCGAGCTACGGTCGCCCACCTGGAAGCCCAGGCTGGTGTCTCCCAGCGGGGCGTCGGGGGAGGCCTTGATCGAGACCCATGCCCGGGACTCCGAACCCGGTCCTGTCAGGGCCAGATCGACACCCTCGAAGGTGATGGCCTGCTTGTCCGGCGACAGGACCCCGTTGTACTGCTTCGTCTCGCGGAGGTTCTGCACGGTCAGCTGGTACCCGGGGTCGCCCTCCTCGACGAACTGCAGCCCCTTGCCCGGCGGGAGGGTCACCTGGACGTTCTGCGGA
This sequence comes from Streptomyces sp. NPDC021096, assembly GCF_040641275.1. Classification (NCBI taxonomy): domain Bacteria; kingdom Bacillati; phylum Actinomycetota; class Actinomycetes; order Kitasatosporales; family Streptomycetaceae; genus Streptomyces; species Streptomyces sp. NPDC021096. Next base: position 80,003 of record NZ_JBFADG010000001.1, read on the forward strand.
AGGACCGTGCCCTGCTCGTTGGCCCGCAGCAGCACGCCTGTGTAGGCGTGTTCGCCCGCGCGCGTCACCGTCACCTGCGACGGCGGCACACCCGGCGACGCCGAGAACTGCGCCCCGACGTGGATGGGCGTGGAGGGCGAGTGGCGGTCGCCTACGTGGAAGCTCAGGCTCGTGTCTCCCAGTGGGGCGTTGGCGGCGGCTTTCACCGCGACCCATGCCCGGGACTCCGAACCCCGGCCCGACAGGGCCAGGGCGACATCCTCGAAGGTGAGGGACTGCCCGTCCGACGACAAGGTTCCGTTGTAGTGCTTCAGGGTGCCGTGGGCGTCCATCACGGTCAGCTGGTAGTCGGGGCCGCTCTCGGGGACGAACTGCAGCCCCTTGCCCAGGGGGAGCGTCACGTGGACGTTCTGCGGACGGATCGCTCCGGTTTCGTCGGTGTGCAGTCGCACACCGGGGTAGCGGGGCGCGCCGCCGCGTGTCAGCGTCACCTCCGGCGGTACGCCCGGCGACACCGAGTACTCGACGGGGGCGGAAGAACCGCTCACCTTCCGCACCCGGTGGTTGTCCGTGTCGGCGATGTAGACGCTGCCTAAGGAATCCACCGCGAGACCACGGGGATCGAGGCCGGCCTTGACGGCCGGACCGCCGTCACCCGAGAAGTGCCAGTCGCCGTTGCCGGCAACCGTGGTGATCGTCCGGGTCCTCGCGTCCACCCTCCGCACACGGTGGTTATTGCCACCGCTGTCGGCGATGTAGAGGTTGCCGGACGGATCCACCGTGACGGCGTAGGGACCGTTGATGCCGGCCTTGATGGCCGGCCCGCCGTCGCCCGAGAACTCCCCGGTGCCGTTGCCCGCGACCGTGGTGATCACCTGGGAGTGCGCGTCCACCCTGCGCACCCGGTTGTGATCGGTGTCGGCGATGTAGAGGTGGCCGTCGGAATCCACCGCGACGCTGTGGGGAGAGTTGATGCTGGCCTTGGTGGCCGGCCCCTCATCACCCGAGAAGAACACGTCGCCGTCGCCCGCGACCGTCCTGATCGTCTGGCTTCCCGCGTCCACCTTCCGCACCCGGTTGTTGTCGGTGTCGGCGATGTAGAGGTTGCCGCCGGAATCCACCGCGACACCGTAGGGGCCACTGATGCTGGCCTTGGTGGCCGGCCCGCCGTCGCCCGAGAAGAACACGTCGCCGTCGCCCGCGACCGTGGTGATCGTCTGGGTGCGCGCGTCCACCTTCCGGATGCGGTGGTTGAGGGTGTCGGCGATGTAGAGGTTGCCGTCGGAATCGACGGCCACGTCACGGGGAGCGTTGATGCCGGCTTTGGTGGCCGGCCCCTCGTCGCCCGAGAAACCGCCGTTGCCGTTGCCCGCGACCGTGGTGATCGTCTGGGTACGTGCGTCCACCTTGCGCACCCGGTTGTTGAGCGGGTCGGCGATATAGAGATTGCCGGAGGTGTCCATCGCGAGCCCGCTGGGGTCGTGAAGGCCGGCCTTGGTGGCGCTCTGGCCGTCACCGGAGTAACCCGCGCTACCGGTACCCGCCACCGTGGAGATGGACGGCTCGATCGCTGGCGCCGGGGTGTCCTGGGCGCCGTTGGATTCACTCATCGCGGACTCCTTCTCACGTGTGGTTGGCGACACCGTGCTCGCCCATGTCCGTGTCTCGACCCGCCAGACCCGCATATAGCGGGACAAAGGTTGATCTGGCCTTTGCCGTGCTGGACAAGGCTCGCCCGGGTCCGGGCTTACGCGAAAGGGGGGCGGGGTGAACAAATATCGCTTCCCTGCCAAGCGGATGCCCTTCGCGCCACGCCTCAGCCGATGCCACGTGTCACACGCATATCGCGAGGGCCCAGTGCCGCCTTCCCGTACGTCCCGCAGGGATACTGCGGCCTCTTCTGTTGCCCAGGCATCACACGTCGAGACGGGGCATTGTGACCGGGACCCGCTCGGGCGAAACAGGCCAGTGGCCGGATGCGCCGCCTCGACCAGGACCCACCCCCGTCCGGGGGTGGGGGTGCTCTATCGCTCAGAGCAGGTGGTCGGCCTTGCCGGCCTTGATGTCCCGGATGAGCGTGCGGAGCGCTTCGCGGGTGTCGGTGAGGTAGTGGTCTTCGGCGCCGTTGATGGCGATGTAGGCGTTGCCGGCGGTGTCCGTTCCTATGCGGAAGCATGCGCTTCCCTCGCCGCAGTACGGCTCTTCCCAGTTAACGTCGGGCATGGTGGCTCCTCAGAGGTGGCGTGCGATGTCCTGGATGAAGCGGAGAGACTCGTCCGGCCCGAGCGCCAACCGTCCCATCCATTCCAGCTGAGCACGGTACTTGGACAACTGCGCCTCGCCGCAGAGAAATTCCGGTCCGTGGGTGCTGTCGATCTGCACCGTGTCGAGCTGCGGCACAGTTGCCTCGGCGTACACGAGCGTTTGCCCTGCCCCGGGGAACACTCCGCTTGCCACGGGCAGCACGCGCAGGTGCACGTGGCTGAGCTCCGACATGCTGACTAGGTGCTGAAGCTGAGCCCGGGCAACGGACCGCCCGCCGAACTGCATGCGCAGTGCGGCCTCGTGGATGATGCAGTGGTACTCAGGCGGGTTCTCTTGGGCGAGCACCCGTTGACGCTCCAGTCGATGGACAAGCCGCAGCTCCAGCTCACGTTGAGGGAGCGGCGGCACGACGGCCTCGAAGATGGTGCGGGCGTGGTCGACTGTTTGAAGCAGACCAGGGATGTGCACAGTGTGAGCGGTCCTCAGGCGCACGGCATGAGCTTCCAGCTCGGCGATGTCTAGAAGGCCGCCGGGCAGCGCGCCTCTGTAGCGCTCCCACCAGCCACGGGTTCCCGGCTGTGCCAACTCTGTTAGTGCCTCGATGTAGGCATCGTCCGAGCAGGCGCAATGACAGGCCCAGGTCCGGAGACGATCCGGGCTGATGGCTCTTACGCCCTTCTCGATGTTCGAGATCTTGCTCCGATCCACGCCCAGCAGTGAGGCGACGGCCTCGGCGGTGACTCCGGCGGCCTGGCGCAACTTGTGCAACTCGAAACCGAGCCGCTTCTGACGCTCTGTGGGTGATGTCCTAGGGGGCACGGTTCACCTTCCTATACCTGGCGGGCAGCAGTCTGCCGCCTAGGCAGAGTCGGCATCCCCCGAACGTGGCAATGTTGCCGATCCAGTGGCCAATTGGCCACGCACCTGGCTAGCTTCAGGTTGCGCACCGCCAAAGCCCCGGCGTCAGCCGGAAGCGCATCGCGTGGGCATGCCCTGCATCCTCCTGCCCTGGGAGAGGCGTGCTCGCGCCAGGGAGACAAGCCACCGGCAGCAGGCCAAAGCGTGCGCGTGCTGAACGCCCAACACCCCTCACCCCACTCCGGGAGCCGCCCCATGTCGGTATCCGCATCCGCATCCGTGTCCGCGCCGGTCAGCCTCTGCCCACTCGTCACTCCGACCACCCGCGAACCGGCCGAGCACCTCCGTCACACCCCCACCTCCCTCCGCGAGCCGGCCACCCTCGCCTACAGCTACGCCATCCCCGGCGAACCGCACGCCGCATCCGTAGCGCGCAGCAACGTGTACAACGCCCTACGGGCACACGGCCTCACCGAACTCGAGGCCCCCGCCCTGCAGGCCGCAGGCGAACTCGTCGCGTGTGCGGCGATGTTCGAGCCCGGCAAGACCCTCTACCTCTCCCTCGGCTGGAAGGACGACGGCGTCCGCATCGTGCTGTGGGACCCGCACACGAAGCACGCCGACCCCCGGTACTCGGCCCAGTGCACCGCCCGCCGCAACAAGATGCTCTATCTGCTGGCGTGCGTCGTGCACGAGTGCGGTGGAAGCTGGGGCATCGACAAGCCCGCGCCCATGCGCGAGGGGACCAGGGTCTGGGTCAACCTCCCCCGCACCGGCGCCGCCTCCTTCGGCAAGGCGCGCTGTTGAAGCGGCCCGCATGGCCGAGGTCCCCCACTGCGGTGGGGTTCGGGGACGGTTATGGACGGGCCGGACGGTGGGCCGGACAATTGCCCGCACGAAACGCCCCGAGGTGACCGGGAAGTAGGGGATTGCGATGGTTGCCGCCCTGATGCAACGAGCCGCCAGGCTCACGGACACGTTCGCCGACAAGGCCATCGGCAGGGAGGCCCCGCAGGCTCGGCAGCTCCAGTTCTGTCTCCGGAGCTGCAATAGCAGCAACCAGTGCGGGGGCTTCTGCCCCCTCTGTGCCCTCGGCCGCTGCCTCTAGCCCCGCGCACATCGTGCTGTACGTCAGAACGGGGTTGTGCGGCGTGCTGGTCGTCGTCTTCCTCGCGGCCGCGGTCTCGAAGTGCCGCAGCCGCAGCGCATTCGCCGGGTTTCGGGCCGCGGTAGCCGCATTGATGCCTGCCGCCGCACATGTGGGCCCGGCGATCGCGGTCGGCGTCATCGCGGCCGAGTGGAGCGTCGCGGTGCTGCTGGCGGTGCCCAGCACTGTCACCGTCGGGTTCGCGCTCGCGGCGGCGGTGCTGGGGGCGTTCACGGCGGTGACCGTCACGGCGGTGCGCCGCAGGAGCGGGGTCGGGTGCCGGTGCTTCGGGGCCCGGTCCAGACCGGTCGGGGCGGTGCACGTCGTCCGTAACGTCCTGCTGCTGGCGGCGGCCGTGGCCGGGCTCGTGACCGGACTGCTGCCCGCCGGGGGGCCGGGGGCTCCGGCCGGTGTCGCGGTCGCCGCCGGCGTCGGCGGGGGAGCCGGGTTCCTGCTCACCGTTCTCGACGAGCTCGTGGACGTGTTCACCTCGCCCGATCCCCTTCTCTGAGAGGCGTGTCGCCATGGGGCTGCTCGTCGCGGTGGTCGTCGTGCTCGTGGTCACGGCAGTGCTGAACCTGACCCTTTCCGTGGGTTTGGTGCGGCGGATTCGCCGGCACACCGACGTACTGAACGGCCTGGTGCCCGACGACCGCGGGCTTCTGCCCGTGGGCACGCGGATCCCGGAGTTCACGGCTGTAGCGGTCGACGGCACGGTCGTGGGGAAGGGCACGTCGGAGCCGCCCGAACTGGTCGTGATCCTGTCGGCGGACTGTCCGGCCTGCCACGACAACCTGCCGGACCTCGTCGCGTACATCGGGGCCGCGAGCCATCCGCCCGAGCGCGTTCTGGCGGTCGTCTGCCACGCCCAGGACGCTGTGGACGCGGCCACCGCCATGGTCGAGGCGCTCGCGGGCCTGGCCACGGTGGTGGAGGAACCGTGCGACGGCGGGGTCGTCGGGCGGGCGTTCTCCGTCGACGGGTTTCCCTCGTTCTACGTACTCGACGGTGGAGTGATCACCGCCGCCGCCCGTGCCGTGCACCTGCTCGCCGTGCCGCGGCAACAGCCCCGTCCTGAACCGCAGTAGGCCGCAACAGTCCGTGGCGGACGGTCGCGCACCCCATGGGTACCAGGGCAGGATGGGCCGCCCGGAGGGGTAGGGGAGCGGTGAGGGAGGCGGGACATGAGGGGCGGGCTCGTCGGCGTGGCGACGGCGTTCTGCGTGTTCGTGGGGGGTGCCGGACAGGCCGTCGGCGTCGAGGGGGCCGACGACGCGGTCGCGTATCGGATGGCAGCGGGCGCGATCGCGGTGCGCGGCTCGGCCGGTAGTACGGACGCGCCGCTGCTGAAAGCGGGCGCGAGTACGTACACGGACAGCCTGAAGCCCGGGGAGCGGAAGTACTACAGCGTCGAACTGGACGCACAGTCCAGCGCCTACGTCTCCGCCGTCGCCGTGCCGACGCCCGGCGTGACGATGGGGCTGCGGGACGGCATCGACGTGTCCTTACAGGCGGCCGACGGGACCTCGTGCGGGGCCGGCCGGCACCGCTCGTTCCTGTCGGCCGGGGGTGCGTACCCGGTCGCCGACTACGCCGAGCGCATCGTGAAGGCGGGCGGGCCCTGTGGGGCGGCCGGGGTGTACCGGTTCGTCGTGGAGCGGGGGGACGCGGGCGGCGGGGACGGCTCGGCGGTGCCGGTGGAGCTGAAATACACGGCCGAGCCGGCACAGAAGGGCGAGGCCGACGGCCCGACGGCCCCCGGGACCTGGACTTCGCAGGCGCCGTCCAGGCTGCCGCAGGGGGAGGGGGAGCCGATCACGGGCGGGACCGGGTTCAACGACGCCGCCGAGCTGCGTGCGGGCGCATGGAAGGACGAGCTCCGGCCCGGCGAGACCCGCTTCTACCGGGTCTCCGTGGATTCGGGCGAACAGCTCTTCGCGGACGCCGAGTTCGGACTGGCCCAGCGGTCCGGGCCGTTCGTGGTGAGCGGCGTACGGGTGGGGCTCAGCAACGCCGCCCGGGGGTACGTCATGAACAAGACCGGCCCCTACCAGGGCAAGCCGACGACCGTCTCCCTGGCCACGCCCCCGGCGGCGTACGGCAGCGGCAACGGCGGCGAGGCCGCGCGCGGCATGCGCTTCGCGGGCTGGTACTACCTGCAGGTCAGCCTGAACCCCAAGGTGCGCCAGGCCACGCACGACGGCCGGGTGCCCGTCACCCTGCGGGTCGACGTCGCCGGCGCGCGCAAGGCGGACCAGGGGTTCGGGAAGGCGCAGGGCGGCGGCGTCGGCGGCGAGCTGGTCGCCGCGGCGGGCACCCGCAAGAACGAGCGGATGCGGGTCATCGGCTACGCGGGCATCGGGACGGGGACGGCGCTGCTGGTGGGGCTCGGTGCCTGGACCCTGATCGCGCGCCGCCGCGACGGCTGAGTCACCACGACGGCTGACTCACCGCGGGCCGATGCCGACGCGTACGCCGGGGAGCAGTCCCCAGCGCGTCATGGCCCCCGCTTCGGCCTCCAGGACGTGGCGCGCCCTGAGCCGCGGGGCTCCCAGGCGGCCGGGGCGCATGGTGCGGACGGCCAGCACGGTGAAGTCCCGGGACAGATAGGCCACATCGATGGGGAAGCGCATCCCGAAGGTGTGGACGCTGCCCGCGGGGGTGAGCAGCAGGGCCCCCTCGACGGAGTCACGGCCGAGGAGGCCCCGGGTGCGGGCGCGGTAGGAGGCGGCGACTTCCAGGGGGAACGCCAGGGGAACGTCACCGATGCGGAGTTGGGCGAATCCGTCCTGCCAGTCGGCCATGCCGGAAGGTTATCCACAGGGCGAAGCGGAGGTCGGCGTTCGTCCGTAATCTCGGGGCATGTACTGGCTGTTGATCGTCGTCGGCGCTCTGTACGGCGCCGTGGCAGGGGCGTTGGTGCCGCGCGCCCGGTACCGGCTGGCCGTGGAGCCGGAGGAGGAGTGGCGGGCGGTCGGGGAGTGCGGGCACGCGGTCGGCGGCTGGGCGGGTCCGGCCCGGTGCGGGGTGTGCGGGGGGAGGTACGGGCCGGGCGCGCTGTGGCCGGCCGGGGTGACGGCGGTGCTGTGCGGCGGGCTCGCGGCGGCGGTGGGGGCGCGGCCCGAGCTGGGGGTGTGGTGGGCGGCGGTGCCGGTGGGCGTGCTGCTGGCGGCGGTGGACTGGTCGGTGCGGCGGCTGCCGGACGTGCTGACGCTGCCGCTGGCGCTGGGCGTGGCCGCCCTGCTGGGAGTGGGCGCGCTGATACCCGGGGCGGCCGGGTCGTGGCCGCGGGCGCTGCTGGGCGGGCTGGCGCTCGGGGGCGCGTACCTGGCTCTGTATCTGCTGCACCCGAGCGGACTGGGCTTCGGGGACGTGAAGCTCGCGCTGGGGCTGGGGTGCGCCCTGGGGTGGTACGGGTGGTGGGTGCTGGTCCTGGGCGCCTTCGCGGGGCTGCTGCTCGGCTCCCTCTACGGAATGGGGCTCATGATCACGCGACGGGGGGCGGTGATGCCGCTGGGGCCCTTCCTGCTCGCGGGGGCATGGCTGGGAGTGGCGGGAGGAGGGTATTGGACTGGTTGATCCAAAAACTGTTACGGTCGGGTCATGGCCCGACCGAGGAAGTTCGACGAGGAGCGGGCGGTCGACGCCGCGCTGGAGGCGTTCTGGACCGCCGGGTACGAGGCGACCTCGACCCAGGATCTGTGCGAGGCCACCGGCCTGGGCCGCAGCAGTATCTACAACACCTTCCACAGCAAGCGCGATCTCTTCCGTCGGACCCTCGCCCTCTATATGGAGCGCAGGACCGGCGAGCTGAACGAGCTGCTCGACAGCGAACTGACGGCGCGTGAGAAGCTGCGCGCCATCTTCGAGCGTGTCGTCGAGGAGGAGGCCGAGCACGGCCGGGGGTGTTTCTTCGTCAACACCGCCGTGGAGCTTGCCGATCGCGACGCCGAGGTGGCGGGCGAGCTGGAGCGCGACTACCGGCGCCGGCTCGAGTCGCTCACCGCGGCCATCGATGCCGGGCGGCGCGGCGGCGACATCGACCCCGCCAAGGACGCCCGCGCGCTGGCCCACTTCGTGATCGCCACCGTCAGCGGCATCCGGGTCTCGGCTCGCGCCGGGGCCGGCCGCGACGTACTGGAGAGCGTCGCCCGGACGGCCCTCGCCGCCATCTGATCCCCGGGGCGCCGAGCCCCGGGGTGCCCCCTCGCCGTTCCCCCCTCCCTTCGCCCGGCCCTTTCATGCCCTGATTTTGAACCGACCGATACAAAACCGAGGAGTGCTGTGCCCCGCGCTGTATATGTGCTGGCCCTTGGCGTGTTCGCCATGGTGACCAGCGAGTTCGTCGTCGCCGGACTGATGCCCCAGATGGCCGACGGGCTGCACGTCACCATCCCGCAGATCGGCTATCTGATCACCGCCTTCGCGGTCGCCATGGCCGTCGGCGGCCCGTTCCTGACCATGGCCGTGACGAAGCTGCGCCCGAAGCAGGCCCTGGCGGTCCTCTTCGCGGTCTTCCTGGTGGGCAACGTGCTGGCCGCCACCGCCTCCGACTACGCGGTCATGGTCGTGGCGCGCGTCGTCACCGGCGTGGCCTCTCAGGCCTTCTTCGGCGTCGCCCTCTCCATATGCGCCCAGGTCACCCGCCCGGAGGTACGCGGCCGGGCCATCGCCGTCACGATGAACGGGCTGATGCTCGGCACGCTGCTGGGCCTGCCGCTGTCCACGCTGATCGGGGAGCACCTCGGCTGGCGTGCGGCCTTCTGGGCCATAGCCGTCCTGACCGTGATCGCCGCGCTGTGCACGGCCGTCGGCGTGCCGCACCTGGAGAACGCCGAGGGCGGCGGAAGCCTCCGTGAGGAGCTGGGCGTCTTCCGGAACCGCACCCTGTGGCGGGTGCTCTCCACCAGCACCTGTGTCATCGGTGCGACGTTCTGCGCCTTCAGCTACCTCAACCCCATCCTCACCGAGGTCACCGGGTTCGCCGCCGGCACCGTTCCGCTGCTGCTCATCGCCTACGGCGCCGCCACGGTGATCGGCAACAGCGTCGTCGGGCGGCTCGCCGACCGGTATGCCGTGCCCGTCCTGTTGTGCGGGCTGGGGCTGAACTTCCTCTTCCTCGCCGGATTCGCCCTGCTGGCCCATCTGAGCGTCCCCGCAGTGATCTTCATGCTGGGTATCGGCCTGGTCGGCGTCACCATGAATCCGGCCATGGTCACGCGCGTTCAGCGCACCGGCAACGCCCGGCCGCTGGTCAACACCATCCATTCCTCCTTCATCACCTTCGGCATCGTGATCGGATCCTCGGTCGGCGGAGCGGCCATCGGCCGCTTCGGCCTGCGGTCACCGCTCTGGCTGGGCGCGGCCATGGCCCTGGTCGGCGTCGCCACGCTCGTACCCGATCTGCTCCGACGCGAGCGGCCGGACCGCATATCTGAAGAAATGCCGCAAAAGGTGGCCATACGGGTGTGAGTGCGCCCCGGGCGATGACGGCGAGCCACTGGCCGACACGCGGGTGACGTCAAGATCGTCGGAAATTGACGTCAGGCCGATGATGAATTTGCAAGACATTTTCTGCGGGCGCGGTGGCCGGGATTCCGCTACGAACCGGATGGCTGGTTCTGCGCCTTCGCCCAGCGCTGAAGGGCTCGACGGACCTCGAAGCGCCCCTGTGCGCCCCCGCGTTCAAGATCAATTGGGTGGCCGCAAGTCAGCACGCCACGCATTGTCACCCCCGTCGGTGCGTGAACCACGGCCTCGGACCGGTTATGGTGGAAACCCCCCCTCGGGCCGGTCCGTATCCCCCCCACGGACCGGCCCGTTTTTCTTCCCCGGCGGTCACTCTCCGTGTCGAAGCGTGTGAAGCCCGCGAGTTGATCGTGAAGACACGCCGGGCCGGCCCCGTGTCGCGCTTGAGTTGATCTAGGAATCTCCGCGGCGGGCCCAGATGTTGACGCCCTCCGTGCTGACCGCCAGGGCATCGATTTCGGCCAGCTCCGCCTTCTCCAGCGGCGCCGCGCCCAGCGCGGCGATGTTGGCCTCCAGCTGGCCCACGCTCGACGCCCCGATCAGCGCCGAGGTCATGCGCTCGTCCCGGAGCACCCAGTTCAGCGCCAGCTGCGCCAGCGACTGGCCGCGCCGCGCCGCGATCTCGTTCAGGCCGCGCAGCCGCCGCACGACGTCGTCGGTCAGCAGCCCCGGGTCCAGGGACTTGCCCTGGGCGGCCCGCGAGCCCTCCGGGATGCCGGAGAGGTACTTGTCGGTGAGCAGCCCCTGGGCGAGCGGCGCGAAGGCGATGCAGCCCATGCCCTCGTCCTCCAGGGTGTCCAGCAGCGCGTCGTCCTCCGTCCAGCGGTTGATCATCGAGTAGGACGGCTGGTGGATGAGGGCCGGCACACCCATCTCGCGCAGCAGCCGTGCGGCTTCGCGGGTCTGCTCCGCGCTGTAGGACGACACGCCCGCGTACAGCGCCTTGCCCCGCTGGACGGCCGACGCCAGGGCGCCCATCGTCTCCTCCAGCGGCGTATGCGGGTCGAAACGGTGCGAATAGAAGATGTCGACATAGTCGACACCCATCCGGGCCAGCGACGCGTCGAGCGAGGACAGCAGGTACTTCCGCGAGCCCCACTCGCCGTAAGGGCCGGGATGCATCAGATAGCCGGCCTTGGTCGAAAGAATGAGTTCGTCCCGGTAGGGCCGGAAATCCTGGGCGAAGAGCTTGCCGAAGTTCAGCTCGGCGGAACCGGGCGGCGGCCCGTAGTTGTTGGCCAGGTCGAAGTGGGTCACGCCCAGGTCGAAGGCCCTGCGCAGGATGGCCCGCTGCGAGTCGAGGGTGCGGTCGTCGCCGAAGTTGTGCCACAGTCCCAGGGAGATGGCGGGCAGCTTGAGCCCGCTGCGGCCCGTACGCCGGTACTCCATGGAGTCGTAGCGCGTTTCGGCCGCGCGGTAGAGCGAGGGATCGGTCATGTGCATCTGACTATCACGGTCCTGTGACAGGCCGAGTTGGGTCCTCGCGACACGCTGGCAGTAGTGTGGCGCCCTCGGGGCGACCGCCGTGGCATGGAGGGGCAGGAAGAGTGAAGTTGCGCGACCTGGTGTACAGGCTTTACGCACGCCGGGTGGAAGGCCGCCTCGACCACGACCAGGTGCCCAAGCACATCGGCGTCATCCTCGACGGCAACCGCCGCTGGGCGCGTGCGGACGGCCGCACGCTCGAGCAGGGCCACCAGGCCGGCGCCGACAAGATCTCCGAGCTGCTCGGCTGGTGCGCCGAGACCGACGTCGAGGTCGTCACGCTCTGGATGCTCTCCACGGACAACCTCGACCGCCCGGCCGACCAGCTGGGCCCGCTGCTGAACATCATCGAGAACACCGTGCGCGGCCTGGCCGCCGACGGCCGCTGGCGCGTGCACCACGTGGGCACCCTCGACCTCCTGCCGGACCGCACCCAGTCCGTGCTGAAGGAGGCCGAGCAGGACACCGTCGGCGTCGACGGGATACTCGTCAACGTCGCCGTCGGCTACGGCGGCCGCCAGGAGATCGTGGACGCGGTGCGCTCCCTGGTCCTCGAGGCGGCGGACCACGGCACCTCGTTCGAGGAGCTGGCCGAGATGGTGGACGTCGACCACATCACCAAGCACCTGTACACGCGCGGCCAGCCCGACCCGGACCTCATCATCCGCACCAGCGGCGAGCAGCGGCTGTCGGGCTTCATGCTCTGGCAGAGCGCCCACTCCGAGTACTACTTCTGCGAAGTCTTCTGGCCCGCCTTCCGCAAGGTCGACTTCCTGCGCGCGCTGCGGGACTACGCTGCGCGGCATCGGCGGTACGGGAACTGACGGAACGCTGGTTCGGGTAAGGGTGGCACGGCAGTACGAGTAACGGTGGATTAATCGTTCACCTGCTCGTCGCATATGCCGTTGCATGGGCAAGCGGTCCAGCGGGAATATCCCCTGCAGGCCGACGGTCGGAACTGCGACCGTCGCTCTGCCAGCGAGCGGCATGGGGCCGCCCGCCCGGGAGGCCCTTTGCACCAGGACGACGACCGTACGGACCGAGCGGACCACAGGGTCCGCGCGGCCGCCGCGGCGGGCCGGTCGGCCGGCCCCCCTGGAAGGGCATGGACCCGGCCCACTCCCCGCGCCCCCGTTCCTCACGACGGCGGTGCGCCCTTACCTCTGCACGAGGGGGTTCGTCCACCCGTGGTGACCAGCAAGCAGCGCCGTGATAGCGACCGGCGCACCTATGTCCTCGACACCAGCGTCCTGCTGGCCGATCCAGGAGCCATGTCCCGCTTCGAGGAGCACGAGGTCGTGCTGCCCGTGGTGGTGGTCACGGAGTTGGAGGCCAAGAGGCATCACCCCGAGCTCGGGTACTTCGCCCGCAAGGCCCTGCGCCTGCTGGACGAGTACCGGGTGCAGTACGGCCGGCTCGATTCGCCGATCCCGATCGGCGAGCTGGGCGGCACGCTCAGGGTGGAACTCAACCACTCGGACCCGGGCATACTGCCCGCCGGCTACCGCCTCGGCGACAACGACTCGCGCATCCTCGCGGTCGCCCGCAACCTCCAGGCCGAGGGGTACGACGTCACCGTCGTCTCCAAGGACCTGCCGCTGAGGATCAAGGCGTCGTCCGTGGGACTGCTGGCCGAGGAGTACCGCGCCGAGCTGGCGATCACCGACTCCGGCTGGACCGGCATGGCGGAGCTCACCGTCACGGCCGAGCAGGTGGACGAACTGTACGCCGCCGAGCGCGTGCACGTACCGCAGGCCTGCGAACTCCCGGTGCACACCGGGCTGGTGCTGCAGTCCGAGCGGGGCAAGGCGCTCGGCCGCGTCGCGGCGGACGGTTCGGTCCGGCTGGTGCGGGGCGACCGCGAGGCGTTCGGGATCCACGGGCGCAGCGCCGAGCAGCGCGTGGCGCTGGACCTGCTGCTGGACCCCGAGATCGGCATCGTCTCCATGGGCGGCCGGGCCGGTACGGGCAAGTCGGCGCTGGCGCTGTGCGCCGGGCTGGAGGCCGTGCTGGAGCGCCGGCAGCACCGCAAGGTGATGGTCTTCCGCCCGCTGTACGCCGTGGGCGGGCAGGAGTTGGGCTATCTGCCGGGCAGCGAGGCCGAGAAGATGAGCCCGTGGGCCCAGGCCGTCTTCGACACGCTCTCGGCGGTGACGACCTCCGAGGTCATCGAGGAGGTCGTGGGGCGCGGCATGCTCGAGGTCCTGCCGCTCACCCACATCCGCGGCCGGTCGCTGCACGACGCGTTCGTCATCGTCGACGAGGCCCAGTCGCTGGAGCGCAACGTCCTGCTGACCGTGCTGTCGCGGATCGGCGCCAACTCCCGGGTGGTGCTCACCCATGACGTGGCGCAGCGCGACAACCTCCGGGTCGGGCGGTACGACGGGGTGGTCGCCGTGGTCGAGAAGCTCAAGGGCCATCCCCTCTTCTCGCACGTGACGCTGACGCGTTCGGAGCGTTCGCCCATCGCGGCGCTGGTGACCGAAATGCTGGAGGACGGCCGCATCTGAGGGGACTGAGGCCGGACTGAACAGATACGTACGGCGGCGGCGCGCGGCGAAGCCAAGGAGCTTAGCCGCGCGTTGTCGTGCCGCGTCGAGGTTTCCGTGAAAGCGCAGGAGTAAACGGAGTGTGAGCTTTCCCACGTGACCGGGAATTGCCTCCGAGTGTGCCGTTCGGGCAGAGTCTGGGTCCTGTCAGGCCCCGCATACGGCACTTGAGTCCCTCCAGGGACAGTGCTTCACCAGCAAAACTGAACAGCGTCGCCGTATGCCGCCCGAGCACATGCGGACCTCCTTCGCGGGAGGGCCCACCGGGTCCGTGCCTCCAGTGACCGGCCGGTCCCTCGTGGGGCCGGTGCAATCGGAGGCCAGCGCCAGGGGCACGATCGCGTCCGCGAGGTCACCTATGCGGGCGATGCTGGAAGGAAAACGTGTGAGCCGGATTTCTGTCCGGGGATTCGCCGTGGCCTCTGCCACCGCGGTCACCACCGTCGGCGCCGTTGTGGGTGTCGCCGCGGGCAACGACCAGGGCGCGACCGACAGGGTCGAGGCCACCGCTGCCGACGCGACGCTTCTCGCGGACATCCCCGCAGGACAGAACGTCCAGGCCCAGACCGCTTCCCTCACGCAGCAGGCGGACACGCAGGCCGAGGCCGCCGACACCGCCGCGAAGAAGGACGCCGAGGAGTCCGCGCGCAAGCAGGCCGCGGAGGACGCCACCGCGAAGAAGGAAGCCGCTGAGGAAGCGGCGAAGAAGAAGGAGGCCGAGGAGAAGGCCAAGGAGCGCGACAAGGAAGAGGTCAGCAGCCGTTCGGCTACGCGTGACGCCTCTTCGTTCGCGGTCAAGGGCTCCTACTCGGTCGCCGAGGTCCAGGCCATGGCCCGGCAGATGGTCCCCGCGGACCAGTTCCAGTGCTTCAGCAACATCGTGAACAACGAGAGCACCTGGGACTACACCGCCACGAACCCGTCCTCGGGTGCGTACGGCCTGGTGCAGTCGCTGCCCGCCAGCAAGATGTCCTCCGCGGGCGCCGACTGGCGGACCAACCCGGCCACGCAGATCAAGTGGGGCCTCGGCTACATGAACGAGTCCTACGGCAGCCCCTGTGGTGCCTGGTCGTTCTGGCAGGCCAATCAGTGGTACTAGGCCCCTGGGCCTTACCCCGTACAGCGCTCGAAGCCCCCGGCCGATGCGGCCGGGGGCTTCGTCGTATCCGGGGGGAGGTAACGTCGACGCGGATGGTCACGGGGGAGTGGGGGTAGAGGAAGAAGAATGTCCAGATTGCCACGATGGGTCGGAGGCCTCGGTACGGGGCTGATACGGCTCGCCGAACGGCTCGACGCCCGCAAGGCGGGTACGGGGCCCGAAGCCGAGCCCCGACCCGCGCCCCGGTCCGCGTCCGTACGCCCGTCAGCTCCCGATCCCGACCCGGATCCGGCCGTCATGCCCGCACCCGAGCACGTCCCCCCGCCGCCCGGCGGGGCGCCCGCCGCGGCCGGCCCGCGGCCCGATCCCGTCGCCGCCGTCCCCTGGGGCGTGCGGGTCGCGGCCGAGGTCGGCTGGCGGCTGCTGGTGCTGGCCGGAACGCTGTGGGTGCTGATGCGGGTCATCAGCGCCGTGCGCCTGGTGGTGCTGGCGTTCGTCGCCGGCCTGCTGATCACGGCGCTGCTGCAGCCGACCGTCGGGTGGCTGAAACGGCGCGGTGTGCCGCGCGGGGTCGCCACCGCGATGACGTTCGTCTCCGGCTTCGTCGTCATGGGCCTGGTCGGCTGGTTCGTGGTGTGGCAGGTCACGGAGAACCTCGACGACCTGTCCAAGCAGGTGCAGCACGGTATCTCGGAGCTCAAGCGCTGGCTGCTCAACAGCCCGTTCCACGTCACCGAGGACCAGATCAACAACATCGCCGACAAGCTCAGCGAGGCGATCGGCACCAACACCAAGGACATCACCACGGCGGGCATAGAGGGCGTCCAGGTGATCATCGAGGTGCTGACGGGCATCCTGCTCGCGATGTTCAGCACGCTCTTCCTGCTCTACGACGGCCCCAAGATCTGGCAGTGGCTGCTCAAGCTGGTGCCGACCGCGGCCCGCGAGGGCGTGGCGGGCGCGGGCCCGCGCGCGTGGGCGACGCTGACGGCCTATGTGCGCGGCACGGTGATAGTGGCCCTGATCGACGCGATCTTCATCGGCATAGGGCTGTTCTTCCTGGACGTGCCCATGGCCGTGCCGCTGGCCGTGTTCATCTTCCTGTTCGCCTTCATCCCGCTCGTCGGTGCGGTCGTCTCCGGTGCGCTGGCGGTCGTGGTGGCGCTGGTGACGCGCGATGTGTTCACGGCGGCGATGGTGCTGATAGTGGTCCTCGCGGTGCAGCAGATCGAGGGCCACGTCCTGCAGCCCTTCATCCTCGGCCGTGCGGTGCGCGTCCACCCGCTGGCGGTGGTCCTCTCGGTGGCCGCCGGTTCCCTGGTCGCCGGCATCGGCGGCGCGGTGGTCGCGGTGCCGCTGGTGGCGGTGACCAACGCGGTCGTCGGATATCTGCGGGCCTACGCGAAGGAGGCCGCCGAGAAGGCGGCACGGGCGAGGCTGGACGTCACGCCCGAGGAGGCGGCGGCGGTGGCGACACCGCCACCCTCGCCCCCCGCATGACGCACGCATGACGAAGCGGGCCCCGACCTCATCAGAGGTCGGGGCCCGCTTCGGCGTCGTGCGACTGTCAGCCGTTCAGCACGGCCTCGGCGTCCAGGGTGGCGCCGACGGCCTGGAGGACCGAGGCGATCTTGAACGCTTCCTGGATCGTCTCGCGCTCCACGCCGGCCTTGCGCAGCACCTGCTCGTGGGAGTCGAGGCACATGCCGCAGCCGTTGATGGCGGAGACCGCCAGGGACCACAGCTCGAAGTCGACCTTCTCCACGCCGGGGTTGCCGATGACGTTCATCCGCAGACCCGCGCGCAGGTTGCCGTACTCCGGGTCCGACAGCAGGTGCCGGGTCCGGTAGTAGACGTTGTTCATCGCCATGATCGCGGCAGCGGCCTTGGCGGCGGTGTACGCCTCGGGGGAGAGGTTGGCCTTGGCCTCCGGCTCCAGCTCGCGCAGCACGATCGGCGAACGGGTCGCGATCGCGCAGGAGAGGACGGTGCCCCACAGCTGCTGCTGCGGAAGGTCGGAGTTGCCGATGACCGAGCCGAGGTTCAGCTTCAGGTCCTTGGCGTAGTCCGGTATGGCGGACTTCAGCTCATCGAGCGCCATGGGGAATCAGCTCACTCGCCGGCGAGGAGCTTGACGGCGTCGAGGGTGTCCTCGCCCTTGGACCAGTTGCAGGGGCACAGCTCGTCCGTCTGCAGCGCGTCGAGGACCCGCAGGACCTCCTTGGGGTTACGGCCGACGGAACCGGCGGTCACCATGACGAACTGGATCTCGTTGTTCGGGTCCACGATGAAGACGGCGCGCTGGGCGTAGCCGTCCTCGCCCTCGACGCCGCAGGCCTGCATGAGCTCGTGCTTGGCGTCGGCCAGCATCGGGAAGGGCAGGTCACGCAGGTCGGCGTGGTCCTTGCGCCAGGCGTGGTGGACGAACTCGGAGTCGCCGGAGACGCCGAGGATCTGGGCGTCACGGTCGGCGAACTCGTCGTTCAGCTTGCCGAAGGCCGCGATCTCGGTCGGGCACACGAAGGTGAAGTCCTTGGGCCAGAAGAAGACGACCTTCCACTTGCCCTCGTAGGTCTTGTTGTCGATCTGCGCGAAGGCCTTGTCCGCGTCGAGGTCCACACAGGCGGTCAGGTCGAACTCGGGGAACTTGTCACCGACAGTGAGCACGCGCTCTCCTTGCAACGGAGGAAAGCCCTGTTCATGGGGTTTCCTGCGGGTTGGACGAGAACCACAGTGCCACAGGAGGCATTGATAGCGGAAATAGCTAGACTGGGTCGTGTTGATCGGAGGTGGTTATCAATGACGTCGTCCATAGCCCAGCCCGTGCCGCCGGCGCGGCCCCGCCAGCCCAGCTTCGCCCAGCTCCGGGCGTTCGCCTCCGTGGCCGAGCACCTGCACTTCCGGGATGCCGCGAGCGCCATCGGGATGAGCCAGCCCGCCCTGTCGGGGGCCGTCTCGGCGCTGGAGGAGCTGCTCGGGATTCAGCTTCTCGAGCGTACGACGAGAAAGGTACTGCTCTCTCCCGCGGGTGAGCGGCTGGCCGCCCGGGCCCGTACGGTGCTCGACGCCGTCGGTGACTTCATGGAGGAGGCCGACGCGGCCCGCGCGCCCTTCACGGGCGTCCTGCGGCTCGGCGTCATCCCGACCGTGGCGCCCTACCTGCTGCCGATCGTCCTGCGCCTGGTCCACGACTCCTACCCGGACCTCGACCTCCAGGTCCACGAGGAGCAGACCTCCTCCCTGCTGGACGGCCTCACCCAGGGGCGGCTCGACCTGCTGCTGCTCGCCGTGCCGCTGGGCGCGCCCGGCGTCACCGAAATCCCCCTGTTCGAGGAGGACTTCGTCCTCGTCACGCCTTGCGACCACTGGCTGGCCGGGCGGGGCGACATCCCCCGTGCCGCGCTGCGCGAGCTGGATCTGCTGCTGCTGGACGAGGGGCACTGCCTGCGCGACCAGGCCCTCGACATCTGCCGCGAGGTGGGGCGCACGGAGGGGGCGCCGATGACGACGAGCGCGGCCGGGCTGTCCACGCTGGTCCAACTGGTCGGCGGCGGCCTCGGGGTGACCCTGCTGCCGCGCACCGCGCTGCGCGTGGAGACCGGGCGCAGCGACCGCCTCGCCACCGGGTACTTCGCCGAGCCCGCGCCGTCGCGGCGCATCGCGCTGGCCATGCGGTCGGGGGCGGCGCGGCAGGGGGAGTTCGAGGAGTTCGCGGCCGCGCTGCGGGTGGAGCTGGGGCGGCTTCCGGTGCGGATCGTCGACTGAACCGCCGTACGGGCAAGGGGTGCTGACCCCCGTCCAGTGCCCCTTGCCCGTACTTCCGGTGCGGTCTACTCCGCCCGGAGTCCGTCCGGGCGCATCATGCGCCACAGCGGTGGCAGCGCGGCGAGCGTGACGAGCGCGATGACGCCGAGGCCCAGGCCCACGACGGGCAGGAAGGCGAACCGGTCCGGTACGGGGACGTCGAACGGCGACAGCATCGACCGGCCGAGGGCGAGCCCTCCCAGGACGGCGAGCGGCATGCCGAGGGCCACCGGGATGGCGGTCTGCCACACCACCGACCAGGCCACGGTCGAGCGGGGCGTCCCGAACGCGGCGAGCGTGGCCAACGGCCGCCTGCGTTCGCGCAGTTGCTCCACCGTGGTCAGCAGCAGGCTCGTCGCGACCAGGCCCAGGGTCATGGCCGCCGCCCAGGGCAGGATGCCCAGCATGGTGCCGTACTCACTGGACCCGTCCTGGTCGGGGAGGTACCGGATCTCATGACCGGGGCCGATGGCGGCGCTGGTGTTGCGGACGTGTTCCAGGGTGTCCGGGAACGGCGGTAGGAGCTGGACCAGCAGGTCGGCGCCGGCGTCCGGCAGGCCGCGGACGTCGACGGCGGAAGGGGTGGCCAGCACCGCCGCGTCGACCGGCCGGAAGTCCGACGTGTCCTGCCGCGTCACCACGGGAGCCGTCGCCGGCACGGTCCAGCGCGGCCCGTCCCCGCCGTCGCGCCGCAGGCTGAGGTCCGTGCCGGGCCGCACCGGCACCGGGTTGCGCGGGGTGCCCCGGTCGACGACGAAGACGTCGCCGTCCGCGCAGGACTCCAGCCCGGCCGCCCGGCGCAGGGACGCGCAGTCACCGACGGCGAGCGTGACGATGCCGCGGTCGCCGGCCCGTGCCACCGGGAGGTGGGTCAGGCCGGCCACCGACCGGACACCCCGCGTGCCGCGGAACCGCTCGGCGAGCGCCCGTACGTCGTCCTCGGGCCCCAGCCGCATCGACACGCCGACGACGTCCCGCCCCTCGGCCCACGGCGACGACGCGGGAGCGCCCACGCCGGCGAGCAGTGTCTGTACCGCGATCGCACCGGCCACCGCGACGGTGATGCCGGTGACGGCCCGGGAGGCGGGGCCGCTGTCCAGCTGCAGCCGCCGGATGGCGAGCTGCCAGGACGGCGGGCCGCCGCGCAGCCGGCGGACGACGGCTTCGACCAGCCAGGGCAGCAGCGTGACGACGCCCAGGAGGACCAGCGTGCTGCCGACGACCGCACCCAGACCCCGGTAGTCGAGCATCCCTTCCTCCGCCGCGATGCGGAGCCGGAGGGCGTACGGCGCCAGCACCACCAGGCCCGTCACGGGCACGGCGAGCCGCCACCACATCCGGCGCCGCGGTCGCGCCTGCCCGCGCACCACGCCCAGCGGCTCGATGGCGACGGCGCGCAGCGCGAACAGGGCGATGACGACGGCCGCCAGCGGCACCCCGAGCACGATCAGGACGAGGGACAAGGGGCCCGGCGTGAAGTCGGCCGGGAAGAAGCCGGTGCCCCGCAGGGACAACCGTGGCGCGAACTGCCGGGCGCCGGCGAAGAGTGCCCCGCCGAGCGCGAGGCCGAGCAGCGAGGCGCACACCGTCTCGCCGGCCGCGACGCGGCGCGTCGTGCGGTTGTCCGCGCCCACCAGCCGTAGGGCGGCGAGCCTGCGATCGCGGCGTTCGCCGCCGAACCGCACGGCCGTGGCGATGAGCACGCACACCGGCAGCAGCAGGGCCGCGCAGGCCATGCCGCCCAGCAGCGTCTCGGCGGGGCCGGGCCGGGGTTCGCCGAAGCCGTCGCCGAAAGCGGCGATGCGTGAGGGTTTGGTCGGGAGGTGGCCGCGGACGGCGAGACGGTCGTCGCCCGCGTAGTAGAGGAGCTCGTCGGGGCCCTTGAGCCCCTGGTCGCCGACGGTGCCGGCGATGCGGTGGGGCAGCCGCTCGCGCAGCAGCGCCCCGCGTTCGGAGGCGAGGAGATCGCGCAGGGCGGGGGAGACCGCCATCTCGCCCGGCGCGGGCAGTGCGGTGACGCCCGGCGGCTTCGGCGCCCGCGGCCCCTCCGGCCGCAGCAGCCGGCCCCGGATGCTCCGGCCCCGGTAGACGGTGTCGGCCTCCTGCACCAGCAGGGTCGCCGTACCGGCCCGGTCGGCCGTCCGGCCGTCGTCCCCGCGTGCCTCGGCCCGGGTGTTCCGGGCGTCCAGCGCCTGCGGCAGCGCGGCGGCGAACAGGAGCAACGCCACACCGATGCCGACGCCCGCCGCCGTCAGGGCGGTGCGCAGCAGGCCCGCGCGGCCGCCGGTGACGGCGAAGCGCACCCCCATGGCCAGGTCGCGGGCCCAGCCGCGTAAGACGGTCACCGCGCACCCGCCATGTCCCGTGCCCTGCCGTCGCGCACGATGACCTCGCGGTCGGAGTAGGCGGCGATCCGGGCGTCGTGCGTGACCAGCACCACGGCCGCCCGGGTCTCCCGCGCGGCGTCCGTCAGCAGCTCCATCACGCGCTCGCCGTTGAGCGAGTCCAGAGCGCCGGTGGGCTCGTCGGCGAAGATCACCCGCGGGGCGGTGACCAGGGCCCGGGCCACGGCGACGCGCTGGCCCTGGCCGCCGGAGACCTCGCCGGGGCGCTGGGCGCGGGTGTCGGACACCTCCAGGCGCTCCAGCCACCGCAGGGCCTGCTCCTCGGCGTCCTTGCGCCGGACGCCGCCCAGCCGCAGCGGCATGGCGACGTTCTCGACGCAGGTCAGCTCGGGTATGAGCCGGCCGAACTGGAAGACGAAGCCGAAGTCGCCCCGGCGCAGGGCGCTGCGCCCGGCGTCCGGCATCGTCGTCAGCTCGTGGTCGCCGTAGCGCACGGAGCCGGCGTCCGGGCGCACGATCCCCGCGAGGCAGTGCAGCAGGGTGGACTTGCCGGAGCCGGAGGGGCCCATGACGGCGACGACCTCGCCGGGGTGTACGGAGAAGTCCGCGCCGTCGAGCGCGACGGTCAGCCCGTAGGACTTGCGCAGGCCCGTGGCGGCGAGGATCGACCCGGCGGGCGTCATGTGCGCACCGCCTGGGCGAGCTGCTCCAGGCGGGCGGCGGTCAGCTCCAGCCAGCGCAGATCGGCCTCCAGGTGGAAGAGCGCGTGGTCGCAGATGAGCTGGTCGGCGAGGTCGCCGCCGCGCTTGCGCCGGGTGAGCTCGCGCATCAGGCGCAGATGCTCCGAGCGCTGGCCGTCGAGGAGGTCGGCCGCGTCGCGGCCGGTCAGCAGCGCGAGAACGACCTTCGTGTAGAGCGTGGACTGCAGATACGGCTCGGGCTTCTCGGGCTGGGCCAGCCACTGCCCGACGTCGGTGACACCGGCGTCGGTGATGGCGTAGCGCTTGCGGTCCGGGCCGCCGCCCTGTTCGACCCCGTCCACCTCGACCAGGCCGTTCTTCAGCAGTCGCGACATCGTCGCGTAGACCTGGCCGTAGTGCAGGGGCCGGTCGTGACCGAAACGTTCGTCGAAGGCGCGCTTGAGGTCGTAGCCGTGGCGGGGGCCGGACTCCAGCAGGCCGAGGAGCGTGTGTCCGATAGACATGGAAAGGACTCTACATCGCGTGTATACACGCTGTGTATAGGCGTGCACGAAGAAGCCGGAGCCCCGGATGATGCCCGGTTGCTCCGGCTTCGTCCCGGTTACTCCGACTTCGGTGGGCGGCCCTGCTTGCGGATCGCGCCGACGTCCTTCGGCAGCCGGCCGGCGTCGGCCAGGGCCTTGCGGAGCAGGAACTCGATCTGCGCGTTCGCGCTGCGCAGCTCGTCGTTCGCCCAGCGGCTCAGCGCGTCGTGGACAAGCGGGTCGAGCCGCAGCAGCACCTGCTTGCGCTGCTGCGGCCGTCGGGGCCGGTCCTCCGTCACTGGTAGAGGGTGCCGGTGTTCAGGACGGGCTGGGCGGCCCGGTCACCGCACAGCACCACCATCAGATTGCTGACCATGGCCGCCTTCCGTTCCTCGTCCAGTTCCACGATGCCCTGCTCGCTGATCCGCTCCAGGGCCTGCTCCACCATGCCGACCGCGCCCTCCACGATCAGTTTGCGGGCTGCGACGACCGCGCCCGCCTGCTGGCGCTGGAGCATCGCCGAGGCGATCTCGGGTGCGTAGGCCAGGTGGGTGAAGCGCGACTCGATGATGCGCACGCCGGCCGCCTGGACCCGCAGGTGCAGCTCGGCGGCGAGCTTCTCGGTGATCTCCTCGGCGTTGCCGCGCAGCGAGAGGGCGTCCTCGTCGTGCGCGTCATAGGGGTACTCGATGGCGATGTGCCGCACGGCCGCCTCGGTCTGGGTGGAGACGAACTCCTGGAAGTCCTCCACCTGGAACATCGCCTGCGCGGTGTCCTCCACCCGCCACACCACGACGGCGGCCAGCTCGATGGGGTTGCCGTACGCGTCGTTGACCTTCAGTACGGCGGTCTCGTGGTTGCGGACCCGGGTGGAGAGCTTCTCGCGGCTGGTGAAGGGGTTGACCCAGCGCAGGCCCTCGGTGCGGATCGTGCCGCGGTAGCGGCCGAAGAGCTGGACGACCTGGGCCTCGCCCGGGGAGACGGTGTTCAGCCCGCACATCGCGATGACCGCGGCGAGGGCCACGAGGATGCCGACGGGGATGAGCGCCACGGAGAGGGGCTTGCCTATGACGGCTCCCGCGACGACGGCACCGGCGCCGGCGAGCAGCCCCACGAGGCCGAGCAGCAGGGCCAGGCCGCCGCCGATGTCATTGGCCGCGACCTCGCGGACCGGCGGCCTCGACGTGGTGTCCGGCGTGGTGCCGGAAGTGGTCTCGGACATGGGTGAGCCCCCCTGTTCATGCTGGCTGCGCGGCGGCCGGAGCGTGCCTCGCACTGTCTAGCAAAGTGATAGCACATTATCGCCCTGTACGGTTTCCCGCACTACGCCGTACCGGGTTCCCGCCATCCGGGGTGCTGTATGTCACGTCCGTTATTGCCGTGATCGATGGGCGTTTGGCGGCAGATGCGGTGTTAGCTTCGTGAGCTGGGTTGGGGGCGGACGGACTGGAGCTACGGGAGAGATGGGCCGAGCGGACGCGCGACGAGCGCAGAAGAAGGGCAGTAGCCCTGAACGGGGCGGCAAGAAGCCCAAGAAGACCGGCATACGCCGGTTCTTCACCTGGAAGTTGCTGCTTGCCTACTTCCTTGGTGTGATCGCCCTGGGGTTGGGGTCGTTCTACGCCCTGTACCTGTACGTGGACGTGCCCGGCAAGGGCAACGAGGCCGCGAAGGCGCAGAGCAACGTCTACAAGAACCAGAAGGGCGAGGTGATCGCCCGCCTCGGCGAGGTCAACCGCGAGGAAGTCCCGCTGACGAAGGTTCCCAAGGACGTCCAGAACGCCGTCGTCGCCGCCGAGAACAAGAAGTTCTGGACCGACCCCGGCGTGGACCTCAAGGGCACCGCGCGCGGCATCCTCAACACCGTGATGGGCCGCGGCAAGCAGGGCGGCTCGACGATCACCCAGCAGTACGTCAAGAACTACTACCTGGACCAGCGTCAGACCGTCACCCGCAAGGTGAAGGAACTGATCATCTCGCTGAAGGTCCAGGACCAGAAGCCGAAGGAAGAGATCCTCGCCGGCTATCTGAACACCAGTTACTTCGGCCGCAACGCCTCCGGTATCCAGGCGGCGGCCCGTGCGTACTACGGCAAGGACGTCGACAAGATCACCCTCGAGGAGGGTGCCTACCTGGCCGCGCTGCTCCAGGCGCCGAGCCAGTACGACTGGGGGACGGCCAGCGACGCCGGCAAGAAGAACGTCGAGGCCCGCTGGAACTACGTGCTCGACAAGATGGTCGAGCAGAAGTGGCTCGACCCGGGCAAGCGCCAGACGATGAAGTTCCAGCCGCCCGGCCCGACCAAGGCCCCGGAGGGCCTGACCGGCTCGAACGGCTACCTCGTCCAGGCCGCCCGGCAGGAGATGATCCGGGACCTCAAGCGCCAGGGCCGCCCGGAGAGCGACTTCGCGGCCGGTGGCTGGACGATCACGCTCAGCATCGACCCGAAGAAGCAGGCCGCGCTGGAGAAGGCGGTCAAGCACAAGCTGACCGACGACCTGGACCCCAAGGCCCGCGAGGTCGACGGCCATGTGCAGCCCGGCGCCGTGTCCGTGGACGTCAAGACCGGCCAGGTCGTGGCGCTCTACGGCGGCCAGGACTTCATCAAGCACCAGACGAGCAACGCCACGCGCGGCGACTTCCAGCCGGCTTCCACCTTCAAGCCGCTGATCCTCGCCTCGGCGCTGCAGAACGGCTCGAAGACGCAGGACAAGAAGCCGATCACCTCCTCCACCACCTATGAGGGCACCAACAAGCGCCCCGTCGTGGACAAGGGCGCTCCGGTCGGCTTCGCCCCGGAGAACGAGGACGGCTACTCGGAGCCCGCGGTCACCGTCCAGAAGGCGATGAACGACTCGGTCAACTCCGTCTTCGCGCAGATGGCCGTCGACGTCGGCCTCTCCAAGGTCAAGAAGACCGCCGTCGAGCTCGGCATGAAGGGCGACTTCGAGGAGGTCCCCTCCCTGTCGCTGGGCTCCATGGGCGCGAGCCCGCTGGAGATGGCGGGCGTCTACGCCACGCTCGACAACCACGGCAAGAAGATCAACCCCAGCATCATCAAGTCCGTGTCCTGGAAGGGTGAGGCGTACAAGCTCCCCAACCCGGTCACCGACCAGCGCGTGGTCTCCCGCAACACCGCCGACGGCGTCACCGGCGTCATGACCGGTGTGGTCGACGACGGTACGGCGAACGTCGTCAGCAGCAGCCAGTACCAGGTGGCCGGCAAGACCGGTACCTCCGACGACAACAAGTCCGCCTGGTTCACCGGCTACACCCCCGGCCTGGTCACCTCCGTCGGTGTCTTCGGCGAGGGCCCCGGCGGCAAGCAGGTCTCCCTGCAGGGCACCGGCGGCGGCGGTCGCGTCAACGGTGGTGGCTACCCGGCCAGGATCTGGGCCGCGTACACCGCCTCCGTCTTCGACGACGACGAGGACAAGTCGAAGTTCGACCTGGACACCGAGGACGGCTTCGTGGCGCCGCAGGCGCCGGCCGGGACCCCGTCCGTGGGCGCGACCCCGTCGGCCGGCCGCAACACCCCGTCCGGTACGCCGTCGCCGCGCACCCAGTCGCCGACGTCGACGCCCGGCCGGCAGACGCCGTCGAACAAGCCGACGCCGCCGACGAACAAGCCGACGCCGCCCAAGCCCACCCCGCCGACACCGGGCCCCACCGCGCCCACCGGCAACACGGGCGACCCCTCGGGCACCCGCCCCAACGGCGGCATCGCCACCCCCTGAGCCGACGCACAGGCGAAAGGACCGGCCGCCCTCCCCGCACGGGGAGGGCGGCCGGTCCTTTTCCGTGCGGCGCTCAGCCGCCGTTGACCCTGGTGGCGATGCGGTCGCCCACGTTCTTGTCGATGTTGCGCCAGTACTGCAGCGCCCGGTCCAGCACGGGCCTGCTCACGCCGTTCCGCAGATGGCCGGCCACGTTGGACACCAGCCGCTCGCGCGCGGCGTCGTCGAGGACCTGGCGGACCATGGTGCCGGGCTGGCCCCAGTCGTCGTCCTCGCGGTGCAGCCGGTAGGCCTCGCGCACCATCTCGCCCGACGCCGCCCAGCCCGCGATCTCGCCGAAGCGGTCGGTGTCGGCCGCCGGGCCGCCGTAGGAGTTGGGCGCGTACGGGCGGGCCGTGTTCGCCGGCTCGTAGCGCATGGGGCCGTCCTTGGCGTACGAGTTCACGGGGGAGTGCGGGCGGTTGGGCGGGAGCTGGGCGTAGTTCGGGCCGATGCGGTAGCGGTGGGTGTCGGGGTAGGAGAAGAGCCGGCCCAGCAGCATCTTGTCGGGGGACGGGCCGATGCCCGGGACCAGGTTGGACGGCTCGAAGGCGGCCTGCTCGATGTGGACGAAGAAGTCGTCCGGGTTCCTGTCGAGCGTCATCCGGCCGACCTCGATCAGGGGGTAGTCGCCGTGCGGCCACACCTTGGTCAGGTCGAAGGGGTTGAAGCGGTAGCCCGGGGCGTCCTCGAACGGCATGACCTGGACGTTCATCGTCCACGAGGGGGCGTTGCCGCCCTCGATGGCCTCGAACAGGTCGCGGCGGTGCTTGTCGGCGTCCGAGCCCGCCAGCTCGTCCGCCTCCGCCTGGGTGAGGAAGTCGATGCCCTGGTCGGTCTTGATGTGGTACTTGACCCAGAACCTCTCGCCCCCGCCGTTGACCCACATGAACGTGTGCGAGCTGTAGCCGTTCATGTGGCGCCAGGTCTTCGGGATGCCCCGGTCGCCCATCAGCCAGGTGACCATGTGCGCGGACTCCGGGGAGAGCGTCCAGAAGTCCCACTGCATGTCGTTGTTGCGCAGCCCCGTGCGCGGATGGCGCTTCTGGCTGCGGATGAAGTCCTGGAATTTCTGCGGGTCACGGACGAAGAAGACCGGGGTGTTGTTGCCGACGAGGTCGTAGTTCCCATGCGCTGTGTAGAACTTCAGTGCGAACCCGCGCGGGTCGCGCCAGGTGTCCGGCGACCCCTGCTCGCCGGCCACGGTGGAGAAGCGCGCCAGCATCTCGGTGCGCCGGCCGGGCTGGAAGAGGTCCGCCTTGGTGAACTGGCTGACGTCGTTGGTCACCTGGAAGGTGCCGTAGGCGCCGCCGCCCTTGGCGTGCACCACCCGCTCGGGGACCCGTTCGCGGTTGAACTGGGCCATCTTCTCGATCAGATAGTGATCCTGGAGCAGGATGGGGCCGGTGTCACCGATGGTGAGCGAGTGTTCGTCGCTCTCCACCGGGATGCCGGCGTTGTTCGTGGTGTACGGGGTGTTCTGCGCCGAGTCGGTCATGGGATGCCTCCCGGGACGGGGAATGGTGAGGGCGGGCTGCTGCCGCGCCCTCCACCCGAGCCAGTGAACTCCTGCCGACAGCGTGTCGGCAACAGAGCCCTGGACACTGTCCAGAACTTCACCCCGTACGGCCCAACCCGGCCGCCTCAGCGTCCGTGAGCCGGCAGGGCCAGCTCGAACCACACCACCTTCCCCGTGCTCAAGCGGGTGGCGCCCCACCGCCGGGCCAGCTTGTTCACCAGGTACAGCCCGCGCCCGCCCTCGTCCGAGGGGCGGGCCTGCCGCAGCCGCGGCAGCTGCGGCACGTCGTCGCCGACCTCGCAGCGCAGCACGTCCGTACGCAGCAGCCGCAGCGTTATCGGCCGTTCCGCATAGCGCACGGCATTGGTGATCACCTCGCTGACCAGCAGCTCCACCCCGTCCGACAGCTCTTCCAGGCCCCAGCGCGTCAGCGCGCGCCGGGCCAGGCGGCGCGCCTGACGGGCGGTCTGGGGGCGCGGGTCGAGGAACCAGTACGCCACGTCGCTCGGGGCGATGCCCTCGAAGCGCGCCGCGAGCAGGGCGATGTCGTCGTCCCGGTCGCCGGGGCCGAGCATGCCCAGCACCTCGTCGCACAGGGGCTCCAGCGGCGGCGGATTGGGGCCGGTCAGCCGGGCCGTGTCGATCAGCCGCTCGCGCAGCTGCTCTATGCCGGTCCACACGTCCCGTATCCGCGACTCGACGAGGCCGTCCGTGTACAGCAGCAGCGTCGCCCCGGCCGGCGCGTCCAGCTCCACGGCCTCGAAGTCCACCCCGCCCACGCCGATCGGCGCGCCCGGCGGCACGCGCAGCACCTCCGCACGGCCGCCGCGGTGCAGCAGGACCGGCGGCGGATGGCCCGCGTTGGCGATCACGATGCGGTGGGCGACCGGGTCGTACACCGCGTACAGGCAGGTGGCCATGCGGTCGCTGCCCAGGCGCTGCGCCTGCTCGTCGAGGTGGTGCAGCACCTCCTGCGGCGGCAGGTCCAGGCCCGCCAGCGTCTGCGCCGTGGTCCGCAGCTGGCCCATGATCGCGGCGGACGTCATGGAGTGGCCCATGACGTCCCCCACGACCAGCGCCACCCGGTTGCCGGGCAGCGGGATCGCGTCGTACCAGTCGCCGCCGACGCGGGCGGTCTCGGCGGCCGGCAGATAGCGGCTGGCCAGCCGTACGCCGGTCGGCTGGGGCAGGGAGTCGGGGAGCATCGTGCGCTGCAGCTCGTCCGCGATGTAGACCTCGCGGCCGTACAGGACGGCCTTGTCCACGCCGAGCGCGGTGTGCGTGGCCAGCTGCGCCGCCACCAGCAGGTCGTCGCCCTCGAAGGGCGGCCGGTCCAGGCGGCGGATGAACACCGCCGCGCCGATCACCCGTCGTCGGCCGCGCAGCGGCGCCAGGATAGTGCGGTGCCGCTCCGGTACGTGCCGGTCCTCGCCCAGCAGCTCCGGCAGGGCCGCCCGCGCGGCTGAGGAGTCCCCGAAGACGGGCCGGACACCCCGCAGCACCTCCGCGAGCGGCCCGCCTATGCCCACCTCGCACCGCTCCGCGGCCTCGACGGCCAGCTCGGGCCCGGGGTCGGGCCGCTCCGGCGGGCCGTCGCCGTCGTCCAGGCCGCGGACGTACTCGGGCAGCCGGTCCGTGCGCCGCAGCCGCAGCACGACGGGGCCCACGGGCCGCTCGTCGCCCACGGGCAGGGGGTCGCGCAGATAGACGAGGATCGCGTCGGCGAAGGTCGGCACGGTCGCCCGGCACAGCCCCAGCACGATCTCGTCCAGGTCGATCCCGCGGGCGATGCGGCGCGTCGCGGCGCCGACGAAGCGCAGCCGCTCGCCGCCGCCGGAGGTGCCCGTGGGGGCCCGCACGGTGTCGGCGGTCCCCGGCCCGTCCCCGCCGGTCCCGTCGCGGGGCGGCGCCCCCCGGCCGGCCTCGCCCGCACCACGGGCGGCACCGGGCACGCCACCGCGCCGCCGCGACCCGGCTCCGCCCGAGCCGCCGGTGGCGGCGGACGCGGGGGAGGCGTGCGTCCGGCCGTCCGCGGGCCGGCCCTGCGCGCGCGGACCACGGCCCGCGGCGGGCGCCGCTCCGGCCGCCGGGGCCGGGTCGGAGTGGGCGGCACCATGCCCAGCCGCCGCGGCAGCGGCGTTCCGCCGCGCGGCCCGGGCGCCGGCGCGGGTGGCGGCGGGGGTCTTGCCGGGGGCGGTGCCGGGGGTCTCTGCGGGCGTAGCCCGGGACCGACCGGTCGCCGTGCCGCCGCGGGCGGCGCGGGTCCGGCCCGGCGCCGTGCCGGGGGTGCTACGGGTTTCGCCCGGCGCCGAGCCGGGGGCGCCTGCCCCGTCCCGCCGTGCTGCCCGGCCCCTGGCGGGCGTCGAGCCGGCGTCGGTGCCGGTGGGGGCGTGCGTCCCGCGGTCCGTGGGGGCGTCCTCCGCGTCCGCCGGGGCGTGGGTTCCGTAGTCGGCGTCCGGGGCGCCCTCGTCCGCTGGGCCGTGCGTCCCGCGGTCCGTGGAGGCGCTCTCCGCGTGGGCTCCCCGGTCGGTGTCCGGGGGGCTCTCGTCCGCGGGGGCGTGCGTCCCGCGGTCTGCGGAGGCACTCTCCGTGCGGGCTCCGCGGTCGGTGTCCGGGGCGCTCCCGTCCGCGGGGGAGTGCGTCACGCAGGCCCCCGCCGACGCGTCGCCGCATGCCTGGGCCTCGGCGTGGGGGTGCTGCCGCTCGCCGGCACGGTCCGTTCCGTCGGGCTGCCGGGGCAGCCGCGCGCCGACGCCGGGCACGTCGGCGCCCGAGCGCGGCGCGGCGGCGGTGCGCTGTCTTCCGTGGGAGTTGGGATGCTCCGTCACGCGTGGGGTTCCATCCGTCGGGGCCGTGCGCACACGCGCGGTCAGGCGCGGCGCAGGTTGAGGAAGAGCTGGATCTCGGGTGGTACGTCCGTACTCGCCGGGGCGTACGCCAGCGAGCTCTCCCCGGCGATGTCGAATCCCGCGTCACGCACGACCTGGCGCAATTCGTCCCGCAGGTAACCCGATACCCGGATCGTGTTCCCCAGGAACGGGATCGCGTAGTCGTCGACGTCGGCCTCGACCATCGAGAGCGCCAGCAGCCCCCCGGGTCTGAGCAGGTCGTGCAGCATCCGCAGCGCGTGCGGGATCTCCGGGCGCGGCAGCATCAGCAGGGCGAAGAACGCGGCGATGCCGTCGAACGTGCCCAGGCGCCCGTCGCGCAGATCGGCGAGGTCGCCCAAGTGGAAGACGGCATCCGGCACATGGCCGCGGGCGAGGTCGAGCATGCCGGGGGAGATGTCGTTGCCGACGACCTCGTGGCCCGCCTCCACCAGCTGACGTGCGGTCGGCAGGCCCGTACCGCAGCCGACGTCCAGGACGCGGGAGCCGGGCGGCAGGGCGGCGGCCAGCCAGGCACCGGCCTCGAGCTGGCCCTCCTTGTGCGGGAAGGCCTCGTCGTAGCGGTCGCCGATGGCGTCGAACGCCTCGGCCTGACCGCTGCGGTCCAGGCCTAACCGGGCGTAGCCGGCGTAGTCCCGCTGGTCGTCACCGCTCACGGCTCCGCCCTTCCTGTGACTGTGACTGTCTTTCATCGTGCCGTGCTGTGCAGTATCGCGGAGGCCGATCCTACGGTTGTCTCGCGGGGGATCGGCAAGCGGTTCACGCCCCGATTCACGCCCCGATGCGCGCCGGAGTGCGATCCCAGTCGTCGGGCAGCGCCGGCACCGGCCAGGCCGGGTCGGGCCGCCAGCCCTCCCAGCCGTCGGTGAACGGCGCGCCCCAGGACTCGATCAGCTCGACCGCCGCGCGTCCGGCGGCCCGTACCTTCTCGGCCCGGTCGGCGGGCATCAGGCCCGCACGCTGCGCCTGCGCGAACTCGTCCTCGTCCTTCCACTCCCAACTGCGGTCGGGGTAGACGGCGATGTCCAGGAAGTGGTCCTCGGAGTCGACGCCGCCGGCCCAGCGCGCGAGCGGTTCCTCGAGATTCACGTACCAGTTCCGAAAGCGCCAGTCGAGGTCCCAGAAGAGCCAGACCGACCAGGGCTCGCCGGGCCGGGCGAGCTTGAGCACACCGGGGCCGAACCAGCGGGTGACCGCGGTGGTGCGCGGCTTGGTGTAGCGCGTGGCCAGGGGCTCGTGGTGGATGGGGGTGCCGTCGGCCAGCAGCGGCTTGACGCAGTCGGTGCCGGGGGCCATCCAGGCCGCGAGCAGCTCGTCGGTGTCCTGGACCACGGTGACGGGACGACAGATGTGGACGGCGCTGGAGGCATTGGAGCGGTAGCGCCAGAGGATCTGGTCCCCGGGCGCCCAGTGGGCGCTGCCCGCCGTTTCCGTCGCGTCGTCCGTCGTCTCCGCTGTCATGCGCAGATCTTAGGTGCCCGTGCCACGAATGCGCCGTGATGTGCGCCGCAAAGGTCCGGTCCAGCGGGCGCGCGCCCCGCGCCCGCCGGGACCTGTCTCGGCCCTACGGGCGGGTCATGCGCAGGACGTCCAGGGCCTCGTCGAGCTGCTCCCTCGTCAGCAGCCCGCGGTCCACGTAGCCCGATTCGAGGACGACCTCGCGGATGGTCTTGCGCTCGGCAAGGGACTTCTTGGCCACCTTGGCCGCCTCCTCGTAGCCGATGTACCGGTTCAGCGGGGTGACGACGGAGGGCGAGGACTCGGCGTACTCGCGGGCCCGCTCGACGTTGGCGGTGATGCCGTCGATCGTGCGGTCGGCCAGCAGCCGGGAGGCGTTGGCCAGCAGCCGCACGGACTCCAGGAGGTTCTTCGCCATCACGGGGAGCATCACGTTGAGCTCGAAGTTTCCGGCGGCGCCCGCCGTGGCGACGGTGGCGTCGTTGCCGGTGACCTGGGCGGCCACCATCAGCACCGCCTCGCAGATGACCGGGTTGACCTTGCCGGGCATGATCGAGGAGCCGGGCTGGAGGTCCGGCAGATTGATCTCGGCGAGGCCGGTGCGCGGGCCCGAGCCCATCCAGCGGATGTCGTTGGCGATCTTGGTGAGGCCGACGGCGATGGTGCGCAGCTGGCCGCTGGTCTCCACCAGGCCGTCACGGGCGCCCTGGGCCTCGAAGTGGTCGCGGGCCTCGGTCAGCGGCAGCCCCGTGGTCCGCGCGATCTCCGCGATCACGGCGCCCGAGAACCCGGGCGGGGTGTTGATGCCGGTGCCCACCGCCGTACCGCCCAGGGGCAGTTCGGCCAGCCGGGGCAGCGAGGAGCGCAGCCGCTCGGCGCCGTAGCGGACCTGGGCGGCGTACCCCCCGAACTCCTGGCCCAGGGTGACGGGCGTGGCGTCCATCAGGTGCGTACGACCGGACTTCACGACCGTCGCGAACTCCTCGGCCTTGCGCTCCAGCGAGGCGGCCAGGTGGTCGAGCGCCGGGATGAGGTCACCGGTGACGGCGGCGGTGGCCGCGATGTGGATGGAGGAAGGGAAGACGTCGTTCGACGACTGGCTGGCATTGACGTGGTCGTTGGGGTGGACGGGGCGGCCGAGCCGCTCGGAGGCGAGCGTGGCGATGACCTCGTTGGCGTTCATGTTCGAGGACGTGCCCGAGCCCGTCTGGAAGACGTCGATGGGGAAGTGGTCGTCCCAGCGGCCCCCGACGACCTCCTCGGCGGCGGCCCCGATGGCGTCCGCGACGTCCTTCTCGATCACCCCCAGGCCGGCGTTGACCTTGGCCGCGGCGGCCTTGATCCGGCCCAGCGCCTCGATGTGCGCGCGCTCCAGGCGCTGCCCGCTGATGGGGAAGTTCTCGACGGCGCGCTGGGTCTGGGCACGCCACTTGGCGTCCGCGGGCACCCGCACCTCTCCCATCGAGTCGTGTTCGATCCGGTACTGCCCACTGTCGCTCATCGTCTTCTACCTCCTGACAAACAAAGCGTTTGTCTCGTTCACCGTGTTCCCAAAAGGCACTACCGACTAGTAAATACCGCGAGTAACAACTGAACTCGTGGAGGCTTCATGACACGCAGACCCACCCTGCGCTGTTCGCTCGCCGCCCTCGCGGCCTTCGCCGCGGCACTCGGCGCCACGGCCGCCGCCGGCCCGGCCGCCACCGCGGCCCCCCGCGCCACGGCCGCCACCGCCGCCGCTCCGCTTCCCCCCGAGCTGGAGAAGGTCCGCGCCGCCGAGGCCCTCAAGCTCTACGGCGACGCCGCGCAGCGCCCGCTCGAGGCGCGCAAGACCTCACTGCTCTCCCTCGGCGACAGCGAGATCTCCGGCGAGGGCGTCGGGACGTACGAGCCGGGCACCAACGGCCCCTCCAACTGGTGCCACCGCTCACCCGACGCGGCCATCCACCGCACCGGCATACCCGCCGACGTCACCTACAACGTCGCCTGCTCCGGCGCGTCCACCGGCAACATCCGCATCGGCGGCAGCAAGCAGTACGCGGACGAGCTCGTCCAGAGCGACAACCTCGCG
The DNA here is from genome assembly GCF_040641275.1 of Streptomyces sp. NPDC021096. Taxonomy (NCBI): domain Bacteria; kingdom Bacillati; phylum Actinomycetota; class Actinomycetes; order Kitasatosporales; family Streptomycetaceae; genus Streptomyces; species Streptomyces sp. NPDC021096. The sequence continues at coordinate 114,021 of NZ_JBFADG010000001.1, forward strand.
GTCAAGGCCCGCAACACGCGCGTCAAGATGGTGCTGCTCGTCGCCGGCGCCAACGACGACCTCCAGTTCGGCCCGGTCATGACCGACTGCGTCACCCGCTATCTGACGCTCCAGGGCACCTGCGAGCCGAAGTACGCCCCGGGCTGGCAGGCGCGCGTCGACGCGCTGGTGCCCAAGGTCGAGCAGACCGTACGGGACCTGCGCAAGGTCATGACGGACGCGGGCTACGCCGACGGCGACTACAAGCTCGTCGTCATGGGCTACCCGAGCCCCATCGGCCCCGACTTCGCGGACAACCCCCGCTTCCCCGGCAAGATCCCCGGCGGTTGTGTGGGCCACACCTCCGACGCCGCCTGGGGCCGCAACACCGCCGTGCCCGCCTTCGCCCGCGGCATGGCACGGGCGGCCCGCGAGACCGGCGCCCACTACCTCGACAACTCCCGCCTCTTCCACGGCCACGAGGTGTGCATGGAGGACACCTGGGCCCGCGGCCTCTACGTCGACATCACCAACCCCATCCCGCCGAACGAGAACTCCGTACGGCAGTCCTTCCACCCCAACGCCCGCGGCCACGGCGCCTTCGCGTCCTGCCTCACCCAGCTCTACCGCTCCGGCTACCAGCAGGCCGGCTGCGCCGACCCGGCGAGCACCGGCGAGCCCGTGCTGTACAAGGGGGGCTGGGACGACGCGTTCCGGCCGCTGAAGAGCGCGGCGACGGGGACGTGCGTGGACGCGTACGGGGCGGCTTCCGCCAACGGCACGCAGGTGGGCGGCTGGCCGTGCTCGGGGGCCCGCAACCAGCAGTGGTGGTACGACGCGGGGCGGAAGTCGCTGCATTCCGCGCTGACGCATGACCGGTGTGTGGATGTGCCGGGGGGCCGCTATGCGGCTGGGACGGGTGTGGCGTTGTGGAACTGTCATGGGGGTGCGAATCAGCAGTTCGTGCTGGCCGGTGGCACGTTCCGGCCTGCGGCCGCGCAGGACCTGTGCCTGACGCTCGCGTCGGCCAAGGACGCGTTGCGGCTGCAGAAGTGTGACGGGTCGGCGTCACAGCGCTTCGCGTAGCCCCTGGCCCGCCCTTTCACCGTTTCTTGTCCTCAATCGCCGGACGGGCTAAAGATTCAGCCCGTCCGGCGATTGAGGACCGGGGTCCGGGGCGGAGCCCCGGTTCAGCGGCGGAGGGCCTCCGCCGGGGGGATTCGGGACGCGCGCCAGGCTGGGTAGAGGCCGGCCAGGAGGCCCGTGGCCAGGCCCAGGGCGGGGGCGCTCGCCACCGTGAGGGGGTCGATGACCGGCGTCCATTCCCGTACGGCCGCCACGGCGACGACCGTGGCGGTGCCCAGGGACGTGCCGACCAGGCCACCGAGGAGGCCGAGCAGCGTCGATTCGGCGAGGAACTGCGCGGTGATGTGGCTGCCGCGCGCCCCCAGGGCGCGGCGCAGGCCGATCTCCCCGGTGCGTTCCATAACGGCCACCAGCGTGGTGTTGGCGATGCCGACGGTGCCGATGATCAGACAGACCCCGGCCAGCAGCAGGAAGAGCTGGCTCAGGTCGTCGCCGACCCCCGAGCGCAGCGTCCTGGGGTCGGGCGGCGGGAGCGCCTTGAAGTACTCGGGGTGTTCCGGCCGCAGGGCGACGGGCGCCTCCGCGGCGATCTGGCCCGCGGCGCCGAGCCGGGTGGCGACGAGCATCTTGGCGCGCTCGTCGCCCGGCGGCCCCCACACGTGTTCCGCGGTGGAGCGCGGGACGAGGACGGACATCAGCAGCTCGGGCTTGCGGTCGACGTCGTCCAGGATGCCGATCACGGTGAACGGGACGTCGCCGACGAAGACGGCGGGCTGGGTGCGCAGGGTGGTGATGCCCAGCCGGGCGGCCGTGGCGGAGCCGATCACCGCCACCTGCTCGCGGTGGCCGTCGTGGTACGCGTCGTAGGCCCGGCCCTGGGAGAAGCGGGGCCCGGCCGCCCGGAGCGCGCCGGGGGACGCGGCCATCACCTGGGCCCGCTCACCGGCTCCGGCGCCGGCCAGGGGCGCCGAGCGCACGGTCTGCTCGGCGCCGAGCCGGACCCTCCAGAACACCCCTGCCGCGGTCACGCCGTTGAGCCGGCCGATGCGCCGGTCCGCGTCCTGGGGGAAGGCCAGCGGCACCCGGGCCGCGTCGGAGCCGCCGGTGTCCTCCACCGCGACCTCCGTCGCGGTGAGTTCATTGAAGCGGGCGTCGATCTGCGAGGCCGCCGTGCCGGTGAGGCCGAGCACGGCGATGAACGAGCCGACGCCCAGGACGGTGCCCAGCGCCGTCAGCGCGGACCGCGCCGGGCGCTGCAGCACACCGGCCAGCGCCTCGGCCCCCAGATCGCGCGCGGACAGCGACGAGCGGCGGACGTCGCCGGGGCGGGCCCGGCGCAGCGGCGGCCTCCACCGCGGTACGCGCTTCACGACGCCGCCCCGGTGCGGGGCGTTTCGCGCAGGACCCCGTCGCGGATGGTCACGGTGCGCCCGCCCCGGGCGGCGACCTGCGCGTCGTGGGTGATGACCACGAGGGTCATGCCGTCGCGGTGGAGCGCGTCGAGGAGGTCGAGGACCGAGGCGGCCGTCCGGGAGTCGAGGTTGCCCGTGGGCTCGTCGCACAGCAGCAGCGAGGGGTCGGCGGCCAGCGCCCGGGCGATGGCCACGCGCTGCCGCTCACCGCCCGACAGGCGGGTGGGCAGCGACTCGACGCGGTGGCCCAGGCCCACGCGGCGCAGCGCCTCCTCGGCACGGGCCCGGCGGACCCGGCGCGGGGTGCTCTGGTAGACCATCGCCAGCTCCACGTTCTCGCAGGCGCTGCGGTGCGGCAGGAGGTGGAAGGCCTGGAAGACGAACCCGATGCGGGTGCCGCGCAGGCCCGTGCGCCGGGCGTCCTTGATCTCGCCGGTGTCGATGCCGTCCAGGAGGTAGCGGCCCGTCGTGGGGGCGTCCAGGAGGCCCGCGATGTTCAGGAAGGTCGACTTGCCCGAGCCGGACGGGCCGACGACCGTGACGTAGTCGCCGCGCTCGATGCGCAGGTCGCAGGGCTTGAGCGCGTCGACCGGAGGCGGGCCGGGGTAGCGCAGGCCCACCTCGCGGAACTCGACGACGGGGACGGGAGGGCGCTCGGTCGCGGGGTCGGTCGCCGCGGGGCTGGTCGCTGTGGGGTCGGTCGCCGTGGGGCTGGTCACCGTAGGGCCGGTCACCGCGGGGTCGGTCACTGCGGGGCCGGTCGCTGCGGGGCCGGTCGCTGCGGGGCCGGTCGCCGTGGGGCCGGTCATCGCTGGGCCTTCCGCGCGCCGGGCCGGGTCTCCACGCCGACGACGACCTGTTCGCCCGCGGTGAGGCGGCCGCCGCCGACCGGGGCGACCTCCACGTAGCCGTCGCCGGACATGCCGACGCGCACCTCGACACGCCGCCGCTGCCCCCGGTCCTCCGCCACCGTGACGGTGGTGCGGCCGTCCGCGCCGGCCGAGATCGCCGACGAGGGGACGGACAGCACCTCGCCCCGGGAGGAGCCGGCCGTGATCGTCAGCCGTACCTCCTGGCCCGCGAGCTCCGCCGGGAGCGGCTTGTCGGGCTTGACCTCGACGGTGAAGCCCGCCGCGGACGGCGCCTGACCGCTGCCCTTGTCCTTCTCGGCCGCGGGGGCCTTGGCGACGGCGGCGACCGTACCGGTGGCCTGCCCTCCCGTGGTCTCGGAGAGGATCTCCACCTTCTGGCCGGGGCGTACCAGGCCGCGCTCGTGCGGGGCGAGGGAGCCGCTGACCAGCAGTTCGCCGGCGGAGAGGGTCATGAGCCTGTCGCCGGCGTTCGCACCGACCTTGGCGGTGACCGACTCAGCCCGGGCGGGCGTGGACGTCAGGAACACCACCTCCGACAGCGGCACCATCGGACCGGTCGGCGCCGCGGCCGTCTTGGCGCCGGACTTCTCCGCCGCCTTGTCCGCCGTTTTCTCCGGCGCCTTCTCCGGCGGAGCCTCGTCCGCCCGGCCCGTGGTCACCGGCTGGTAGCCGATCGCCGTGTAGAAGGCCGTCACCGCCCGCTCGGTGCCCGTGCCGAAGGTCCCGGACGGGTCCGAGCCGGTCGTATGGCCGACCGACGCCAGCGCGCTCTGCAACTGCTTGACGTCCTCGCCCTTGGCGCCCGGCCGCAGGTCCCGGTAGGCCGGCAGGGCGCCCTGCAGCGCGAACACGGGCCGTCCGGAGATCTCCAGCAGCACATGGCCGAAGACGACCGGCTCACCGGCCTTCGCCTGCACCTTGGTGACCACGGCGCGCCCGGCGTCCTTGCCCGACGGGCCGGCGGAGGAGACGTCCACGCTCTGCGAGGCGGTGATCCTGCCCCGCGTCACCACCCGGTCCGCGAGGACCCGGCGCTCCGCGGCGGCCGTGAGCGTGTCCGGTGCGGGCGGGGCGGTCTCGGCCGCCACCTGGGCCGGCGACTTGATGACGGCCGCGGCGCCGACACCCCCGAGGGTGACCAGGACCGCGCCGGCGGCGACGGCGGTCACCACCCGGCGCCGGCGCTTCAGCCCCGCGTCCGGCGCGCCCGCCGCCGGCTGCTCCTCCCGCGCGGCCACCTCAGGTTCCGGCGTGTCCCCGCTCATCGCGACGTCCTGGCTCACCGGGTGCCGGCGAGGACGTTCGCCGCGTTCCTGACGGCCGCGTCGAGGGCCTTGCGAGCCTCGTCCAGCTCCTCGGCGTGCTTGTCGATGTCCGTGTCCTGCAGCTTGACCTCGGCGTCGAACCACGCCTTGGCGACGTTGAAGCGGCCGCGGCAGGCGAGGTCGGCCGCCGCCGTGGAGATCTCCAGGTCGGAGGGTTCGGCGGTCTTGAAACGGGGGTCGTCGACGGTGTCGAGCGGTTCCTTGTAGGAGTAGCCGCTCTCCTTCATGCACGCCGACCACTTGCCGAACACCTCGGCCACGGCGGGGTCCTTCTGCGCACGCCGGTACGCGTCGTGGCTGATGTCCTGCGCGGTCCGCGAGTACACGGCGTCGGGGCTCGCGACGCGCTGAACGGCCTTGCCCGAACAGCCGCCCTTCGGAACGGCCTTCCCGCCCATCTCGTCGACCGTGCCCTTGAGCGCCTTCTCCTCGGCCTGCGAACCGGCGTCGCCCCTGACGGCACCCTGCTTCATGACGGTGTCGTAGGCGGCCTGTTCGGCGGCGTCCGGTTTGTAGCCCCGGCTCTTCGCCCTGGCCGCGTCGTGGAGGCCGTAACGCCAGTCGGTCAGCGTCTTGGACCCCACCTTCGGGAGTTCCGGGGCGGGGCGCCACTGGAATCCGAATTCCTTCATGCAATCGGCGATGACGGCATTGCGCGCCCGGCCGATCTGCTTTTCCTCCTCATCGGTCGGCAGATATGCCTCGATGGGAAGCGTCCACGTCGCCGGGTCGGCTTCGTTGAAGTTCTTCGCGGGCAGCGGAGGGCGGGGCGGGCGGTCGGAACCCGCCGACGAACATCCCGCGGCGAGCAGGGCCGCCGTGATCACGGACACCGATGTCCTGGCAGCCGATATTCCTGAAGTCTTCCGCACCGTTCGCCCCCGCCGTCCTTGCCGTGCCGCTTTACAAAACGCGTGTGTTTATGTCCACTTGAAGGACGCGTTGTCGTTGTACGTCTTGTTCAGCCGGTCGAGGTGCTGGTAGGGGGCGATGGGGTCCTGGTCGCCGTACCAGCCGCTGCGCGTGTAGATGCGCGCCATGTAGCTGCCGTGGTCGTTCTCCGCCGAGGCGACGGCGTTCTTGACGCTCTTGCCCGACCCGGCCCCGCCGTAGTTGCAGAACATCATCGGGATGCCGCTCGCGTTGCCGACCGGGTGGCCGTTGCCGAAGTCGTAGATGCTGTAGCCGACGGCGCGGTGGGCGCCGTTCTGGCCGGAGTTGAACCACATGTGCAGCTTGAACTGGGAGACGCCCAGCGGCTTGCAGGACTCCGTGCTGTGGAAGTTCTCGTCCTCCTGCCAGTCGGCGTGCGCCGCGGGGGCCGCGAACAGCCCGACGGAGACAACCGCTGCCGCGGTGGACGCGATGATCTGGGCACGCCTCTTCAGGCGCCCGGTCGGCTTCATTTCCTGTGTCCTCTCATGCGGAATCGCGTACGGACATTCCCGTGTCGGAATGGCGTCGTGCGCTGGAATTCGGCGACCGGAAAGCGGAATGAAAAACCCCGCTCAAACCCTGTACCCACAGGCCCCCCAGCCCCCCTGCGACACAACTGTGAAGAAGTTGTGATCGATGATCAATCTAAGCGCCGGTTAAGGAGTTGTCCAGCGCGAAAAAACGGATTCCTGGCGTCCGCAACTGTTTTTCCAGCCAAAAGACGGTGGGCCCCGCCGTGTTGGCGGGGCCCACCGTCGTGCGTCCGCCCGAAGGCGGTACGCGGCGCGTTACTTGGTGCGTACGGGGATGGAGGTGAACGTCGGGGCCGGGGACGGGTCGACGAAGAAGTCGTTGCCCTTGTCGTCCACGACGATGAACGCCGGGAAGTCCTCGACCTCGATCTTCCAGACCGCCTCCATGCCGAGCTCCTCGTACTCGACGACCTCGACCTTCTTGATGCAGTCCTGGGCCAGGCGCGCGGCCGGGCCGCCGATCGAGCCGAGGTAGAAGCCGCCGTGCGTGCCGCAGGCGTCGGTGACCTGCTTGCTGCGGTTGCCCTTGGCGAGCATGACCTTGGAGCCGCCCGCGGCCTGGAACTGCTCGACGTAGGAGTCCATGCGGCCGGCCGTCGTGGGGCCGAAGGAGCCGGAGGCGTAGCCCTCGGGGGTCTTGGCGGGGCCCGCGTAGTAGACCGGGTGGTCCTTGAGGTACTGCGGCATCTCCTCGCCCGCGTCCAGCCGCTCCTTGATCTTCGCGTGGGCGATGTCGCGGGCGACGACCAGCGGGCCGGTCAGCGAAAGGCGGGTCTTGACCGGGTACTTGGTGAGCTCGGCGAGGACCTCGTCCATGGGGCGGTTGAGGTCGATCTTGACGACCTCGTTGTCGTCCAGGTGCTCGTCGGTGGTCTCCGGCAGGAAGCGCGCCGGGTCCGTCTCGAGCTGCTCCAGGAAGACGCCCTCGGCGGTGATCTTCGCGACGGCCTGGCGGTCGGCGGAGCAGGAGACGGCGATGGCGACGGGCAGCGATGCGCCGTGACGCGGGAGCCGGACCACGCGGACGTCGTGGCAGAAGTACTTGCCGCCGAACTGGGCGCCGATGCCGATCTTCTGCGTCAGCTCGAAGACCTTCTCCTCCAGCTCCTTGTCACGGAAGCCGTGACCGGTGGGGGAGCCCTCGGCGGGCAGCTCGTCGAGGTAGTGCGCGGAGGCGTACTTCGCGGTCTTGAGCGCGAACTCCGCGGACGTGCCGCCGACGACGATCGCCAGGTGGTACGGCGGGCACGCGGCGGTGCCCAGGGAGCGGATCTTCTCCTCCAGGAACTTCATCATGGAGGCCTCGTTGAGGACCGCCTTCGTCTCCTGGAAGAGGAAGGACTTGTTGGCCGAGCCGCCGCCCTTGGCCATGAAGAGGAACTTGTACGCGCCGCCGTCGGTCGCGTACAGCTCGATCTGCGCGGGCAGGTTGGAGCCGGTGTTCTTCTCGTCCCACATGGTCAGCGGGGCCATCTGCGAGTAGCGCAGGTTGAGCTCGGTGTACGCGTCGAAGATGCCGTGCGAGAGCGCCTTCTCGTCGCCGCCCTCGGTGAGGACGTTCTGGCCGCGCTTGCCCATGACGATCGCCGTGCCGGTGTCCTGGCACATCGGCAGCACGCCGGCGGCGGCGATGTTGGCGTTCTTCAGCAGGTCCAGGGCGACGAAGCGGTCGTTGGCGGACGCCTCGGGGTCGTCGAGGATCTTCCGCAGCTGGGCCAGGTGCGCCGGGCGCAGGTAGTGCGAGATGTCGTGCATCGCCTCTGCGGCCAGCTTCCGCAGCGCCTCGGGCTCCACCTTCAGGAAGGTGCGGCCGTCGGCCTCGAAGGTGGACACGCCCTCGGAGGTGACCAGACGGTACGGAGTGTCGTCCTCGCCCAGGGGCAGGAGGTCCGTGTAGGCGAACTCTGAGCGGGCGGACTGGGCAGACATCGCGACGTTTCCCTCACTCTGCGGATGGTGTTGCCGGCTTCCTCGGCGGCGTCAACCAGGGTAGGCCGCCCCGCGGCCGGTGAGTTTGTGAGGTAAGGCTCAGTACGTGACCGGCGCGTCCGACCACTATCGCGATCTATCGCGTTTGGCTACGCTGCTTCCGTGGACGCCGTGGACAAGCCATCACCCGAAGACCGTGTATCGCTGACCAAGGCCGCAGGGCCGGCCGCAGGGCCCGCCCTGCGCGCCTCGGACGCCGACCGCGACCGCACCGCCGACATCCTGCGCGAGGCGCTGGCCGAGGGGCGGCTCACCGCCGAGGAGCACGCCGAGCGGATCGGCGCGGTCTACGAGGCCAGGACGCACGGCGAGCTGGAGCCGCTGGTGCGCGATCTGCCCACGGGGCGGTCGATACCCTCCGGGCCGGCCTCCGTGCGCCCGTACGACGCTTCCGTGCGCCCCGCCGTGCACGCGCCCGAGAACCTGATCGCGGTCTTCGGCGGGGCCGCCCGCAAGGGGCGCTGGCGGGTGCGGCCGCGCACCAATGCGTTCGCCCTGTTCGGCGGGGTGGAGATCGACCTGACCGAGGCCGTCTTCGAGCAGCAGGAAGTCGTCATCTACGCCTGCGCCGCCTTCGGCGGCATCGAGATCAAACTCCCCGAGAACATCTCCGTACGCTGCACCGGAACCGGAATCTTCGGCGGCTTCGACGTGAAGACCGGCGAGGACGCGGACCCCGACGCCCCGGTCGTGGTGGTCACCGGCTTCGCCCTCTTCGGCGGCGTCGAGGCGCGGCGGCGACGCGGCAAGCGGCTGAAGAACCTGCGGGCCGCCAACTGACCGTGACCCGACGGCAACCGACCGCATTCCACTCATGGCAACGGTGTGAATAAGCTCGCGCACAGCGGGTAAAGCTTGGTGCATCGTCTCTCGTACGGCTGCGGGTGCGAATGGCCGTGCACGTCGAGGCGGGCAAAGGTGACTCAATCGGCCAAGCAAAGCCGTCGTCAGGAGTGGACCGTGCTGCTACCGCATCAGCCCCTGCAGGAAGCCGCCGTACCGTCCCAGCGGATTTCCGCTCGGGAACAGGCCGGCCCCTGGCATTCGGAGGCGGTGTGCCGCCGGGATGAAGCCGGGCTCTTCTTCGCACCATCAAAGGAACCGACGGCCGCCCGCCTTTCGCGCGAGGAGGCCGCCAAACGCGTCTGCGCCCGTTGCCCCGTCATGGTCGAGTGCCGCGAGCACGCCTTGCTCCAGCCCGAGCCGTACGGGGTCTGGGGCGGGCTCACCGCCGCCGAGCGCCGGGTCGTGCTGGCCCGCCGCCGGCGCCGCGAGGCGGAGCTGCAGCGTGCCACGCGCATCGCCGCCGCGGGCTGAGTCCCCGCGGTTCGTCGACCACGGTCGCCACCGCTTACCAACGGGCCGGGCCCCGCCGTCATACGGCGGGGCCCGGCCCGTTTCCTACGCCTGTGGCGCCCGCGGTGTGCGCCGGCGTCAGCTGGGGCGCTCGAAGTCGACCGAGCTGTAGGCGCGCAGCTTGGACAGCCGGTGCTCGGAGTCGATCAGACGGATCGTGCCCGACTTGGAGCGCATGACCAGCGACTGCGTGGTGGCCGTCTCGCCCCGGTAGCGCACTCCGCGCAGCAGCTCGCCGTCGGTGATGCCGGTCGCCACGAAGAACACGTTCTCGCCGCTGACCAGGTCCTCGGTGTGCAGGACGCGGCCGAGCTCGTGGCCGGCGTCGAGGGCGCGCTGCCGCTCCTCGTCGTCCTTCGGCCACAGCTTGGCCTGGATGGTGCCGCCGAGGCACTTCATCGCGCAGGCCGCGATGATGCCCTCGGGCGTACCGCCGATGCCCAGCAGCAGGTCCACGCCAGTGCCCTCGCGGGCGGCCATGATGGCGCCCGCCACATCGCCGTCGGAGATGAACTTGATGCGGGCGCCCGCCTCGCGGATGTCCTTGACGAGGCCGTCGTGACGGGGGCGGTCCAGGACGACGACCGTGACGTCCTCGACGGAGGAACGCTTCGCCTTCGCGATGCGGCGGATGTTCACGCCCACGGGCGCGTCGATGTCGACGAAGTCGGCCGCCTCGGGGCCGGTGACCAGCTTGTCCATGTAGAACACGGCGGACGGGTCGAACATGGAGCCGCGCTCGGCGACGGCCATCACGGACACGGCGTTCGCCATGCCCTTGGCGGTCAGCGTGGTGCCGTCCACGGGGTCCACGGCGACGTCGCACTCCGCGCCGGTCCCGTCGCCCACGCGCTCACCGTTGTAGAGCATGGGGGCGTTGTCCTTCTCGCCCTCGCCGATGACGACGACACCGTTCATCGACACGGTGTGGATCAGCGCGCGCATGGCCCGCACGGCCGCGCCGTCGGCGCCGTTCTTGTCGCCACGGCCCACCCAGCGGCCCGACGCCATGGCGCCCGCCTCGGTGACCCGGACGAGCTCCAGCGCCAGGTTGCGGTCGGGCGCCTCCGGGCTGACCTCGAGCTGGGACGGCAAGTGATGGTCGCTCATCGCGGGCGCACCTTTCTGTACGGCTACGGCCGTGGGGCCCCTCCTTCCCCGGGTGGGCCAGGAGGGTGAGGGTGCTCATGACTTTATCGGTTCATTGCCAAGGTGAGCAGGGCGCCCCACGCATGAGCGGCGTCAAGGTGGGTGCTCCCCGCTCCGTCGTCGCCCCGTCGTCATGATCCATCGGGGCATGGGGGACGATGGGGGCGTGGCAGGTAGGAACGGCAAGACGCAGACGATTCGGAACATGCTGCTGTCGATGGCGGTGGTCATCCCCGTCGCGGGGCTGAGTTACCTCTTCATCCCGCACGACGAGAGCAGGGATCCGATCCAGACGGTGAACTACCGGGTGGAGCTGGACACGGCCCGGCGCGCGGCGCCGTACGCGGTGGCAGCTCCCGAGGGGCTCGGCGACGGCTGGCGCGCGACCTCGGTCTCGTACAAGGCGAGCGGCAAGGAGGGCTCCCAGTGGCACCTGGGCTTCCTCGACCCGCAGACGCAGTACGTGGCGGTCGAGCAGAGCGACGGCCCGTCCCGCCCCTTCGTCGACGACGTCAGCAGGCGCGCGGAGAAGACCGGGAAGACCGAGCAGGTGGCCGGCGCCACCTGGCAGCGCTACGAGGGCCCGAAGTACAACGCCCTGGTGCGTGAGGAGAACGGCGTGACGACCGTGGTCACCGGGACCGCGTCGGACGACCGGCTCAAGGAAATGGCCGCCGCGCTCAAGGCCACGAAGGCGAACGCCGGGAAGGCGAACACCCCGGGCTGAGCGGCGGCGGCCGGCGCCTGTCCTTCGGGGGGAAGAGCGGACAGGCGGGTCTGCCGCCCCGGGGGGACAGGGCGGCAGACTGGTCTGGCGGCAGACGGGTCGAGCGTCAGACCGTCGTGACGGCCTGGTCGTAGGACAGGCGCGGCGAGCGCGGGTAGAAGGCGTCCTCGCCCGGCTTGCCGATGTTGATGACCATCAGCGGGGTGTGGTCGTCGTCCAGGAACTCCTTCTGCACGCCCGCGAAGTCGAAGCCGGTCATCGGGCCGGCGGCCAGGCCGGCGGCGCGGATGCCGAGGATGAAGTAGCCGGCCTGCAGCGTGGCGTTGACCAGCGCGGCCTGCTCGCGGACCGGGCGCTCGCTGAAGAACAGCTCCTTGGCCTGCGGGAAGTGCGGGAGCAGCGCCGGCAGCTCCTCGTGGAACTCGTTGTCCGCGGCGAGGATGGCGACCAGCGGCGCGGTGCGCGTCTTGGCCTGGTTGCCGTCGGCCATGTGGGAGACCAGACGCTCGCGGGCCTCCGCCGAACGGACCAGCACGACGCGCAGCGGCGACTGGTTGAAGGCGGTCGGGGCGAGCTTGATCAGGTCGTAGATCGCCTGGACCTGCTCGTCGGAGACGGGCTCGTCGGTGAAGGTGTTGGCCGTGTGGGCCTCACGGAAGAGAAGGTCCTGGGCAGCGGTGTCAAGAGCGAGAGTCATGACGTCACTGTAGGGCGAGAATGGATTAACTTTCAACTAAATCGGGGGTGCGTGAGACGGACCTCACGTCGTGTCGTTTTCTACCGGTTCGCGGCGTCGGAGCGTTCGTCGCCCCGCTGGTCGCTCTCCTCCTCCGCCAGCGCCGCGTCCAGCCGGGCCCTGGCGCCGTCCAGCCAGCGGCGGCACACCTTGGCCAGCTCCTCGCCCCGCTCCCACAGGGCCAGCGACTCCTCGAGCGTCGTGCCCCCGGCCTCCAGCCGGCGCACCACGTCGATCAGCTCGTCCCGCGCCTGCTCGTAGCCCAGCGCATCCGCCGCGTCCGCGTCCGTTGTCGTCGTCGCCATGGCGCACAGCCTAGGCGGGCGGTGTGACAACGGCCCGTACCGCGAACTCGCCTTCCGCGACGCGCGCCCGCAGCTCCTCGTCCGCCACGACCTCGTCCGCCGCCCGCACCACGGAGCCGTCCGCGTGCTGCAGGACCGCGTAGCCACGGCGCAGCGTCGCCGCCGGGGACAGCGCGACCACGCGCGCGTGGGTGTGGGTCAGCTCGGACGCCGCCCGGTCCAGCAGATGGCCCAGCGTGCGGCGGCCCCGGGCCGCCAGCGCGTCGATCTGCTCCGCGCGCTCGTCCACCATCCGGTGCGGCTGCTCCATGCACGGGCGCGCCCGTGCCGCGGCCAGGCCGCGCTCCTCGCGGTCCAGATGGGCGGTCACGCAGCGCAGCGCGCGCTCGCGGAGGTGGCGTACGCGGGTGAGCTCCTCGCCCACGTCCGGGACGACGCGCTTCGCGGCGTCGGTGGGGGTGGACGCGCGCAGGTCGGCGACCAGGTCGAGGAGGGGGGTGTCCGGCTCGTGGCCGATCGCCGACACGACGGGTGTGCGGCAGGCGGCCACCGTGCGGACGAGCTCCTCGTCGGAGAACGGCAGCAGGTCCTCGACGCTGCCGCCGCCGCGTGCCACGACGATGACGTCGACCTCGGGGTGGGCGTCCAGCTCCTTGACCGCCGCCACGACGGACGGCACCGCGTGGACGCCCTGCACGGGGACGTTGCGGACCTCGAAGCGGACGGCGGGCCAGCGGTGCCGGGCGTTCTCCAGCACGTCGCGCTCGGCGGCGGAGGCGCGGCCGCAGACCAGGCCGATGAGCTGGGGGAGGAACGGGAGCGCGCGCTTGCGCTCGGCGGAGAAGAGGCCCTCGGCGGCGAGCGACTTCTTGAGCTGCTCGAGACGGGCGAGCAGCTCGCCCACGCCCACCGGGCGGATCTCGGCCGCGCGGAGCGAGAGCTGGCCGCGGGGGGCGTACCACTCGGGCTTGGCGTGCACGACGACGCGGGCGCCCTCGGAGACGACGTCGGCTACGCGGTCGAAGACGGCGCGGTAGCAGGTGACGGAGAGCGAGATGTCGTGGGAGGGGTCGCGGAGGGTGAGGAACACGACGCCGGCGCCGGGGCGGCGGGAGAGCTGGGTGATCTGCCCTTCGACCCAGATGGCACCGAGGCGGTCGATCCAGCCGCCGATGAGGCGGGAGACCTGGCCCACGGGGAGCGGCGCGTCGGGGGTCGAGTTGGCAGCCATGGGGGCGAGCGTAGCGGTGAGCGTTTGTGGGCAATCGTTCCGCGGGGCGGAACGGGTGGGCACAAACCGACCACCGGGCCGCACCGAATCGGTCACCACCGTCACGGCGCCTGGGCACGGAGGCGTTGCCCCGTCAGTACCAGCAGGCCCGCGGTCAGCCAGACGGCGCCCACGATCTGCGCCGCCGTCGACGCCTCGACGATCACGGCCACCACAACGGCCAGCCCCAGCAGCGGCACAACCACATGCCGCACCACCCCCACCCGCTCCCCCCGCTCCCGCCCCCGCACCCCGAACCACCCGATCACCGACAGATGCAGCAGCCCGAACGCACACAGCGCCCCCACGTCCACCACCGACACCAGCCGGTCCAGGCCGTCGTCCCGGCGGGCCGCCCATACCGCCGCCACCAGCGTCACCGCCGCCGCCCCCAGCAGGGCCGGGCGCGGCACGCCGGAGCCGCGGTCCACCTTCGCCAGCAGGACCGGCAGCCGGCGGTCGCGGGCCATCGCGAAGAGCAGGCGGCCCGCGGCCGCCTGGCCGGCCAGGGCCGCGAAGGCCGCGCCGATCGCCTTGCTGGCCGCCACCAGGTCGTGCAGCCACGGACCCGTCGCCGAGTCGACCGTGTCGTAGAAGGCCGGGCCCTGGCCCGCCGGCCTCGCCGCCAGCTCCGCCGGGGACATCGGGGCGAGGAGCGCCGCCAGGTAGGCCTGGAGGACGAAGAGGACGCCCGCCGCCGCCAGGCACGTCACGACCGCGCGCGCCACCTTCTCCGAGCCGCCCGCCGCCTCCTCCGCGAAGGAGGCGATCGCGTCGAACCCCAGGTACGACAGCACCGCCACCGACACCGCCCCCACCACCGCCGCCAGGTCGAAGGCGCCCTCCCCGGTCAGCGGAGACAGCCACCCGCGCCGCGCCCCGTCCTGGGCGAGCGCGACGGCCGCCGCGACCACGAAGACCAGCAGCACGGCGATCTCCATGGCCAGCACCAGGAAGCCCACCAGCGCGGCCGCCCGTACGCCCGACAGGTTCAGGCCCGTCGTCACGAGCACCGCGATCGCCGTCCACACCCACTCGGGCACCGACGGCACCAGCGCGTGCATCGCGATGCCGGAGAAGAGGTACGCGACCGCCGGGATCAGCAGATAGTCCAGCATCGCCATCCAGCCCGCGACGAAGCCCGCCCCCTCGCCGAGGCCCACACGCGCGTACGTGTAGACCGAGCCCGCGCGAGGGGCCACGCGCACCATCTGCGCGTACGAGTAGGCCGTGAAGGCCATCGCCACCGTCGCCACCACGTAGACCAGCGCCACCGCCCCGTGCGACTTCGCGTCGAGCGTGCCGAAGACGCCCACCGGGGCCATGGGGGCGATGAACAGCAGGCCGTAGACGACCAGGTCGCGGAAGGTGAGGGTGCGACGGAGGGTGCCGTTGCCGCCGACCGGGGGTGGTGTGGGCATGGGGCCAGTATTCGGGGGCCGCACCGGGCGGTGGCCGGGCCACGCCGGTGCGGCCGGGCCCTTACGATGGACGGCATGACTGCTACGCCCGCCCGTAAGGTCCTGCTCGCCGCCCCTCGTGGCTACTGCGCGGGCGTGGACCGTGCCGTGATCGCCGTCGAGAAGGCGCTCGAGCAGTACGGCGCTCCCGTCTACGTACGGCACGAGATCGTCCACAACAAGTACGTGGTCAAGACGCTGGAGAAGAAGGGCGCGATCTTCGTCGACCGGACGGAGGAGGTGCCCGAGGGCAACATCGTCATGTTCTCCGCCCACGGCGTCGCCCCGGTCGTCCACGAAGAGGCGCGGCGGGGCAAGCTCGCGACGATCGACGCCACGTGCCCCCTGGTGACCAAGGTGCACAAGGAAGCCGTCCGCTTCGCCAAGGAGGACTACGACATCCTCCTGATCGGCCACGAGGGCCACGAAGAGGTCATCGGCACCAGCGGCGAGGCGCCCGACCACATCACCATCGTCGACGGCCCGGACGACGTCGCCAAGGTCGAGGTCCGCGACGAGGACAAGGTCGTGTGGCTGTCGCAGACCACGCTGTCCGTCGACGAGACGATGGAGACCGTCGACGCCCTCAAGGGCCGCTTCCCGAACCTGCTGTCCCCGCCCAGCGACGACATCTGCTACGCCACGCAGAACCGTCAGATCGCCGTCAAGCAGATGGGCGCCGAGGCCGACCTCGTCATCGTCGTCGGCTCCAAGAACTCCTCGAACTCCGTCCGCCTCGTCGAGGTGGCCCTGGGCGCCGGCGCCCGCACCTCGTACCTCGTCGACTACGCCGAGGAGATCGACGAGGCCTGGCTGGAGGGCGTGTCCACCGTCGGTGTGACCTCGGGCGCCTCGGTGCCGGAGATCCTCGTCGAGGGCGTGCTGGAGTGGCTGGCGCAGCGCGGCTTCGAGGACGTCGAGCTGGTCAAGGCCGCCGAGGAGTCGATCACCTTCTCGCTGCCCAAGGAGCTCCGCCGCGACCTGCGGGCCGAGGCCGCCGGGCTCGCCGGTACGTCGTCCGAGGGATGACGCGATCCGAGGGGTGACGGCCGCGCTCAGCCCGTAGCGTGGCGGTATGAACGTATTCGGCGTGGACATCGGCGGATCGGGCATCAAGGGCGCTCCGGTGGACCTGGAGCGCGGCGAGATCGCGCAGGAGCGCTTCAAGGTGCTCACCCCGCATCCCGCCACCCCGGACGCGGTCGCCGACTGCGTCCGGCAGGTGGTCGAGCACTTCGGCCGGCCGTCCGGGCCGGTCGGGGCGACCTTCCCCGGCGTGGTCGTCGGGGGAACGACCCGTACGGCCGCCAATGTCGACAAGGGCTGGATCGGCCAGGACGCCGCCGCGCTGATCGGCGGGCGCATCGGCGCGCCGGTGACCGTGCTCAACGACGCGGACGCCGCCGGGCTGGCCGAGATGACCTTCGGCGCCGGCCGGGGCCGTACGGGCACGGTGATCGTGCTGACCCTCGGCACGGGCATCGGCAGCGCGGTCTTCACCGGCGGCCGGCTGGTGCCCAACACCGAGCTGGGCCATCTGGAGCTGCAGGGCCACGACGCGGAGCGGCGCGCCTCCACCCGGGCCAAGGAGAACGAGGACCTCAGCTGGAGCCGCTGGGCCAAACGGGTCGGGCGGTACCTGGCCCATGTGGAGATGCTCTTCTCGCCCGAGCTGTTCGTGATCGGCGGCGGCGTCAGCCGGAAGGCGGAGAAGTTCCTGCCGCTGATCGAGGGCGTCAGCGCCGAAATCGTCCCCGCTCAGCTGGAGAACAACGCGGGGATCGTGGGGGCCGCGATGGCCGCTGCCGCAGCCGGTTCCGGGCCCGTCGCCGCGACCTGATCAGCATGATCCTGCGGACGAGGGCGATCAGCGCGGACAGCAGCGTGCCCGCGTAGAGCCATCCGGCGTTCAGCGACAGCAGTGTGATCAGGCTCATCACCCGGCCGCCGAAGCCGCCCGTGCCGTCGCTGAGCGGCACCGTGCCCACCGCGAAGGCGATGGGCACGCTCACGGGCGCGGTCATCAGCTCGGCCGGGCGCACCCACAGCGCGCAGGCGGCGCTGCCGAGCAGGAAGAACACCCCGTACACCCTGGCGTTGCCGCCCACCAGCGTGGCGTCCAGATAGCCGACCGAGAGCATGGCCAGGGCGGTGAGCAGCCCGCTGCCCAGGCCGGTCAGGCGGGCCGCCGGCAGGCGGCGGAGCGGCGGCTCCAGGCGGCCGGGGCGCGGCCGCCGGAAGGCGCTCCCCTCGCGCTGCCCGACGGGCGCGGCGGGACGGGGCACGGGGGACCCACGGCGGACCTTGCGCTGCGGCATACGCGTGCTGGGTTGCTCCACCCGACCAAACTAGGCGGGCACGGACACGGAATCCGGGGTTGGACACGCCGTTTGGGCCACCTTGGCCATGCGTTCGAGGAATCCTCCGTCCGGGGCGGGTGCGGGGGCGGGACCCGTAGACTGGATGACCGGGCGCGTCACGGGGCGCGGAACCCTCGCTACTACGGGAACTACGGGAAGTCGCCACGTGTCGCTCACGATCGGAATCGTCGGTCTGCCCAATGTCGGCAAGTCGACCCTGTTCAACGCCCTGACCAAGAACGACGTGCTGGCGGCCAACTACCCGTTCGCCACCATCGAGCCCAACGTGGGCGTCGTCGGCGTGCCGGACCCCCGCCTGGCCAAGCTGGCGGAGATCTTCGGCTCGCAGAAGATCCTTCCCGCCACGGTCGACTTCGTCGACATCGCCGGCATCGTGCGCGGCGCCTCCGAGGGCGAGGGCCTGGGCAACAAGTTCCTCGCGAACATCCGCGAGTCGGATGCGATCTGCCAGGTCATCCGCGCCTTCAAGGACGAGAACGTCGTCCACGTCGACGGCAAGGTCTCGCCCAAGGACGACATCGAGACCATCAACACCGAGCTGATCCTCGCCGACCTGCAGTCGGTCGAGAAGGCGGTGCCGCGCCTGACCAAGGAGTCGCGCCTCCAGAAGGAGAAGGTCGCCGTCCTCGCCGCCGTCGAGGAGGCGAAGGGCATCCTGGAGTCGGGCCAGACCCTGTTCTCCGCCGGCATCACCAAGGGCACCGAGCGCGGTGACCTGCTGCACGAGCTGCACCTGCTCACCACCAAGCCCTTCCTCTACGTCTTCAACGTGGACGAGGACGAGCTGGTCGACGAGGACTTCAAGAACGAGCAGCGCGCGCTGGTCGCCCCGGCCGAGGCCATCTTCCTCAACGCCAAGATCGAGTCCGAGCTCATCGAGCTGGACGACGAGGAGGCGCTGGAGCTCCTGCAGTCCATGGGCCAGGACGAGCCCGGCCTGGCCACCCTGGGCCGCGTCGGCTTCGACACCCTGGGCCTGCAGACCTACCTCACCGCCGGTCCCAAGGAGACCCGCGCCTGGACCATCAAGAAGGGCGCCACGGCCCCCGAGGCTGCCGGTGTGATCCACACCGACTTCCAGAAGGGCTTCATCAAGGCCGAGGTCATCTCCTTCGACGACCTGGTCGCCACCGGCTCCGTCGCCGAGGCCCGCGCCGCCGGCAAGGCGCGCATGGAGGGCAAGGAGTACGTGATGGCGGACGGCGACGTGGTGGAGTTCCGCTTCAACGTCTGACCGACGCCCGCACGGACAGCAGGAAGGGGCCGCACTCGACCGAGTGCGGCCCCTTCGCGTTCCCGTATTCGGTTCAGCCGCCCGGCGTGAGCTTGTCCAGGTCGATGGCGACCTCGAAAGGGACGGGGCGCTGAAGGGCGTGGCGGAAGATCCCGGCCGGTGCGTACGCCCTGGTCGGCTCGTCCAGCTCGTAGACGTGGACGAGGGGAGCGCCGTCCTCCTCCTCGATGCACCAGTAGTGCGGGATCCCGGCCTGCGCGTACTTGCGGAGCTTGACCGTACGGTCGCGGTGCGCGGATTCGGGTGAGACGACCTCGACGACGAGCTGGATCTCTTCGGGCGCGAACCAGGTGCGGTCGGGGGCGTAGGGGGCCGTGGTCACCACGAGGTCAGGCTCGGGGCGGTTGCGGTCATCGAGGCGGACGGTCATCTCACATTCCACCTCGCAGTCCGGCGGGGCCTGACGTGTGAGTGCGACGGTGAGAGAGGTGACGAGGTGGCTGTGCCACCACCGCTGCGGGAACAGCCTGAAGACGAAGGCTCCGTCGATCAGCTCGGTGTGGCGGGGTGCTTCCGGGAGGCTGTCCAGGTCGTCGGCGAACCAGCCCTCGGGACGGGGCGGAATCATCCAGTCGGGCAGTGCGGTCATGGCTCAACCGTAGCCATCCGGCCGGGTGCGGACCATGAGATCGCCCTTTGTCACCGGCGCGGGAGCGCTCTGGGCGACGCGCCCGGGTTTTTGCATAGATGCGGATTTGCCGCCGGTGTGTGCGGGTCGCATGTGCCCGGTGGATCTCGGTCGCACGGGCCTGAGCTGCCGTTCACCACATCCGGTGATTCCTTGGCCTAGAGTTGCGGATCACAACCTACGGTTGCCAAGCTGTTGCGGACTGTCAACCCCTTGGGAGTGGACGTGGCCTTCGGTGACCAGCCCGCATACCTTCGCGTCGCCGGCGATCTCCGCCAGAAAATCGTCGCCGGCGAGCTGCCGCCGCACACCCGGCTCCCCTCCCAGGCGCGCATCCGGGAGCAGTACGGAGTCTCCGACACCGTGGCCCTGGAGGCCCGCAAGGTCCTGATGGCCGAGGGGCTCGTCGAGGGCCGCTCCGGGTCCGGGACGTATGTGCGCGAGCAGCCCGTGCCGCGGGCCCTGGTGCGTACGGGGTACCGGGCGGTGGGGGAGTCCACGCCGTTCCGGCAGGAGCAGGCGGACGACCGGGTGAAGGGCACCTGGGAGTCCCGCAGCGAGCAGGGGCCCGCCGACACCGCCACCGCGCGGCGGCTGCGGATCGCGCCCGGCGACCGGGTGATGCGGACCGACTACCTCTTCCGGTCGGTGGGGGAGCCGTGCATGCTCTCCACCTCCTGGGAGCCCCTCGCCCTGACCGGCCGTACGCCCGTGATGCTGCCGGAGGAGGGGCCGCTGGCCGGGCGGGGGGTGGTCGAGCGGATGGCCGCCATCGACCTGATCGTGGACAACGTCACCGAGGAGGTCAGCGCGCGCCCCGGGCTGGCCGAGGAGACCCTCGCCCTCGGCGGGGTCCCCGGCCACGTCGTGCTGGTGGTCTCGCGGACGTACTGCGCGGGCGGCTGCCCGGTCGAGACCGCCGACGTGGTGATGCTCGCCGAGCGCTATCGCGTCGCTTACCACCTGCCGGTGAAGTAGCCGTGAACCGCGTATGAACTGACGCGGAAGTCAGTTGCGCAGGACCCCGGAAACCCTGCCCGCTGGTTCATACCAGCGGGTAGGAACTGTGCACTTTGCCCCATTTCGCCCTGTTGTCAAGAGGGTGACTTGGATGTTGCAAACCTCACATAGTCCCAGGTCAGGGGCTTTTGGCGGAACCAACTCGGCCAAATCGCTCGTACGATGGCGCGGTTTGTGTCCCGCCCGTGAGGGAGTAGAAAGAAAAGGAGATCCGGGGTTTGAGCACCGAACAGGGTTCCCACTCGAATTACCGCCGGACCCTCGGCACGACGGCGCTGACCGCCGTCGGGCTTGGGTCGATCATCGGCTCCGGCTGGCTGTTCGGTGCCGAGCGTGCCGCCGTCCTGGCCGGCCCCGCCGCCATCTTCGCCTGGGTCATCGGCGCGATCGTGGCACTGACCATCGCCCTGACGTACACCGAGCTCGGCTCGATGTTCCCCAAGGCCGGCGGCATGGTCCGCTACGGACAGTTCTCGCACGGTTCGCTGGCCGGCTACATGGCCGCCTGGGCCAACTGGATCGCGATCGTCTCCGTCATTCCCGGTGAGGCGACCGCTTCGATCCAGTACATGAGCTCGTGGAAGTTCGACTGGGCGGGCAAGCTCTTCGACGGCAAGGAGCTCACCGGCACCGGCCTCGCCGCCGCGAGCGTCCTGGTGGTCTTCTACTTCTTCCTGAACTGGTTCGCGATCACCCTGTTCGCCAAGACGAACAACGCGATCACCGTGTTCA
This sequence comes from Streptomyces sp. NPDC021096, assembly GCF_040641275.1. NCBI lineage: Bacteria > Bacillati > Actinomycetota > Actinomycetes > Kitasatosporales > Streptomycetaceae > Streptomyces > Streptomyces sp. NPDC021096. The sequence goes on from NZ_JBFADG010000001.1 coordinate 135,211, forward strand.
AGGTCGTCGTCCCGGCGCTGACCGCGGCCGCGCTGGTCTTCGCGCACTTCGACACCAGCAACGTCGGCTCCGCCCACGGCGGCTTCGCCCCCAACGGCTGGAGCGCCGTCTTCAGCGCCGTCGCCGTCGCGGGCATCGTCTGGGCCTTCAACGGCTTCCAGTCGCCGCTCAACATGGCCGCCGAGGCCCGCAACCCCGGCAAGTCGCTGCCGAAGGCCGTCGTCGGCTCCATCCTGATCGCGCTGGTCATCTACATCGCGCTGCAGGTCGCCTTCCTGATGGCCGTCCCCGCCGCGGACCTCTCCGGCGGCTGGAACACCCTGGCCTACAAGTCCCCGCTCGCGGACCTCTCCATCACCTGGGGCCTGAACTGGCTGGCGCTGCTGCTCTACGCGGACGCCTTCATCTCCCCGTCCGGCACCGGCATGATCTACGCGGCCACCACCTCGCGCATGATCAACGGTGTCCAGGAGAACGGCCACCTGCCGAAGGTCTTCGGCAAGGTCGACCCCAAGACCGGTGTGCCGAAGCCGGCCCTGCTGCTCAACCTGGTGATCTCCTTCATCTTCCTCGCCGTCTTCCGCGGCTGGGGCTCGATCGCCGAGATCGTCGGTGTCGCCACCGTCATCTCGTACATCACCGGCCCCGTCGCCGTGATGTCGCTGCGCCGCATCGCGCCCGACATGAAGCGCCCGGTCAAGCTGAAGGCCATGCCGGTCATCGCCCCCATCGCGATGATCTTCGGCTCCCTGGTCATGTACTGGGCCCGCTGGCCGCTCACGGGCAAGGTCATCTTCATCATGGCCATCGGCCTGCCGATCTGGGCCTGGTACGAGCTGCGCAAGCCGTGGGCCGAGCTCAAGCCGCACCTGCAGGCCGGCGCCTGGATGGTGACCTACCTGCTGGTCATGGCGTTCGTCTCGTGGGCCGGTGGCACCGAGTTCGGCGGCAAGGGCTACCTCGCCCCGGGCTGGGACATCGTCGTGGTTGTCCTGATCGCACTGGCCTTCTACGCGTGGGGCGTGAGCAGCGCGTGGCGCAACCCGACGCTTGTTCAGGTCGAGAAGGAAATGGCGGAGGCCCATGCGGCCGACGAGGCCGAGGAAGCGGAGCTCGCCCCGGCCAAGTAACCCTCACGGGTGGCCGAATGCGTACCTCTTCGTGAAAACCCATATCCGCTGCGTAAAGTCCGGGCGTACGCTCGGGCATATGCGGACTGCGGTTTCTTCGGAAGTCACCGAAGGGCGTGCGCCGGTGCGCGCGGCGACGGCGGGAGGGCAGGAGCGATGACTGACACCGGACCGGTCCTGCCCTGGCTGGTGATCCGCCAGGACGAGAACGGCAACCGCTACCGCGTCGGGCGCTACGCCACCAGAACGGAGGCCGAGCGCGTGGCCGACCGGCTGGACGCCCACGGGCGCCAGCAGCTCTACATAGTCGAGCGGGTCGGCCGGGCGGTCTCCTAGCCGCTTCCAGGGGAGGCCGGAGCGCACAGGCGCACGGCCTCCCCTGGTTTGCGCCCCCGGGGCGGCGCCTTCCCAGGCCCGGCGCCGTCCCGGGTCCCTCCCCGGCGGGCGCCGGGACGTAGGCTTTCCCCTCATGACGACGGTGCGCATGGTGGTGGGCGGAGCGGTGTTTCACCAGGGGCGGCTGCTGGCCGCGCGGCGCAGCGCCCCGCCCGAGCTGGCCGGCCGCTGGGAGCTGCCGGGCGGCAAGATGGAACCCGGCGAGACGCCCCGCGAGGCGCTCGTACGGGAGCTGCGCGAGGAGCTCGGCATCGAGGCCGAGCCGCTGGAGCGCCTCGAGGGCGAGTGGCCGCTGAAGCCCGGCTACGTCCTCCAGGTCTGGACGGCGCGACTGCTGGCGGGCGAGCCCCGCCCCCTCGAGGACCACGACGAGCTGCGCTGGCTCACCCCCGACCGCGTCGACGACGTCGACTGGCTCGACCAGGACCGCCCCGCGGTGGCCCAGGCCGCCCGGCTCCTCGCCGAGGCGGACGTCACCCCTCCGGGCACGCGCTGAGCTGCGCCCCACGCGCCTCGCGAACACCCCGCGTACGCCGAATGCGCCCTTCGCGGCGGACAGGCCCCCGGCGGGAAGATAGGTCGACCCCTATACCGGGTATGTGCTGATTATTATCCCCAAAGCCGGACATGCCGGGGCTGGGGTCGACAGCCTTCTGGGAAGTGGTCGGCGTGAGTGACAGCGCAGGGACCCTGGCATGGACGCCCGGCTTCGCCGAGTGGAGCTTCCCCGCCGAGGCCGGCGCCGTACGGACCGCGCGCACCCTCGTCCGCGACACCCTGCGCGAGTGGGGCCTGGAGGCCGTCACCGATGTGACGGTCCTGCTCGTCAGTGAGCTCGTCACCAACTCCCTGCGGTACGCCAGCGGGCCCATCGGCGTGCGCATGTACTCCCACGCGGGCCCCACGCTCCTCGTCGAGGTCTCCGACCCGCTGCCCGACCCGCCCCGCGAACGCGTGGCCGACGCCGACGACGAGGGTGGACGCGGACTGCAGCTGGTGGCATTGGCCTCCAGACGCTGGGGAACCCGACCGGGCAACACCGGTAAGACGGTGTGGTTCGAGCTGAGCCTGCCCGGTTAGTAACCCGGGGAGGAGACATAGCGGGTTGAGACCGTGCTGTGATCGTGAAGTCCGTGTTCCGAAGGGCCCCTGTGCTGGATACTCGGCCTTCTGATGCCGGTGCGAGCACATGAGCCGGAGGGGACGGGCACGTGAGCGAAAAGCCAGCGGGTACCGCGGGCAGGTCAGAGGGTACGGACGTCACCTCGCTGTGGCAGAACAGTCCGCCCGGCTCTCTCTACGACTACATCCGCGTGGCCTCCTTCTCCCTCGGCTCCGACGGCCGGATCGAGCAGTGGAGCGAACGCGCGAGCGAGTTGTTCGGGATAGCGGCCCGGCACGCCCTCGGCAAGGACCCCGCGGAGGTCTTCGCCGCCGTCGATACGCGCACCGGGCCCCGCCGCCCCACCGTGCCCTTCCTCGCCGAGGGCGGCCTCGACGGCCGCGCCTGGACCGGCCTCGTCCCCTACCAGCGTGACGGTGGCCAACCCGGCCTCGCCGAGATCTATGTGATGCCCAGTGAGAACGGCGACGGCGACCGCGCCGCGCTCTGCGTCGCCGTCGACGTCCGGGCGCTGCGGGGAATAGAGACGGACATCGCCGCTTCGGAAGCCGTTTTCGGCCAATCTCCGCTCGGGTTCTTCTTCTTCGGTACCGACCTGACCCTGCTGCGCGTCAACGAGAGTTTCGCCCAGACTTTCGGCCGCCCCGCCTCCTGGCACCGCGGCCGCACCCCGCACGACTTCCTGCCCCGCACCGAGGCCGACCGGCTGACCGCCGCCCTGCGCCAAGTCCTCGACACCGGCAAGCAGATGACGGACATCCAGCTCGTCGGCACCGTGCCGGGCCACTCCGAGCGGCGGCGCTGGTCGGTCTCGCTCTACCGGCTGCACAGCGGCAGCGGACGCCCCATCGGCGTCGCCGCCATCGCCACCGACATCACCGGCCGCCGCCGCGCCGAGCGCGAGGCCGCGGGCGTACGGCGCAACCTGGCGCTGCTCAACGAGGCCGGCGCCCGCATCGGCAACTCCCTCGACCTCGAGACCACCGCGCGCGAGCTCCTCGACGTCGCCGTGCCGCAGTTCTGCGACCTGGCCTCCGTCGACCTCTACCAGGGCCTGCTCGTCGGCGACGAGGCGCCGCCGGGCCTGGCCGACGGCAGCGCGGAGCTGCGCCGCGTGGCCTACTCCAGCGCTGTCTCCGGGGCGCCGGTCGACCCCGACGACAAGCCCATCCAGGTCGGCGAGGTGCACCGCTACCCCTTCCACTCCCCGTGCGCCCAGGCGCTGCGCACGGCCCACGTCCAGGTCGTCCCCGGCCGTGAGAACGACGAGGGCGGCTCCGAGCTGGGCGCCGTCGTGCAGTCCACCCTCGCCGTGCCGATGGTGGCGCGCGACACCGTGGTGGGGCTCGCCCAGTTCTCCCGGACCAAGGGCAGCGAGCCCTTCGGGGAGCGGGACACCGCCCTCGCCGTCGAGCTCGCCGCCCGGGCCGCGGTCTGCATCGACAACGCCCGCCTCTACCGGCGCGAGCACGAGCGGGCCCTGATCCTCCAGCGCAGCCTGCTGCCCCCCGGCGACCCGGAGGCCGCCGGCGTCGACATCGCCTGCCGCTATCTGCCCGGCAACGCGGCCACCGAGGTGGGCGGCGACTGGTTCGACGTCATCGAGCTGCCCGGGCACCGCACGGCACTCGTCGTCGGGGACGTCATGGGCCGCGGCCTGCGGGCCGCCGTCGCCATGGGCGAGCTGCGCACGGCCGTCCGCACCCTGGCCATGCTCGACCTCGAGCCCGCCGAGGTGCTCTCCGCCCTCGACGAGATCGCCCACGGCCTGGGCCGGCCCGGCGGCAAGCAGTCCGCCTCGCGCGGCGTGCGCGGCAGCGTCCGCCCCGCCGACCTCTCCGAGGTCTACCTGGCGACCTGCGTCTACGCCGTCTACGACCCCGTCACCCGGCGCTGCACGGTCGCCAACGCCGGCCACCTGCCGCCGGTGCTGGTCGAGGCGGGCGAGCCCGCGATGCTCCTGGAGGTGCCGCCCGGCATGCCGCTGGGCGTCGGCGGCGAGCCCTTCGAGGAGACCGAGGTCGAGCTCCCGGACGGCGCGCTGCTGGCCCTCTACACCGACGGCCTCGTCGAGTCGCGCGACCATCCGCTGGACGAGGGCCTCCAGGCCTTCCGCGATGCCCTCTCCGACCCCGAGAGGCCCCTGGAGGACGTCTGCGACCACGTCCTGAGCGCCCTGGACACCCACCACGGCGAGGACGACATCGCCCTGCTGATGGCCCGCCTGCGGGGCCTGCGGCCCGGCTGCGTCGGCGACTGGACCCTGCCCCCCGAGCCGCGCTCGGTGGCCCGGGCCCGCGAGCTGGCCCGCGACCAGCTGGAGTCCTGGGAGCTGACCGACCTGATCGACACCACCGAGCTGCTGGTCAGCGAGCTGGTCACCAACGCCCTGCGGTACGGCGAGGGCGAGATCCGGCTGCGCCTGCTGCTGGACCGCACCCTGGTCTGCGAGGTCTGGGACGGCGGCCACGTCCAGCCGCGGCGGCGCCGGGCGCGCGACACGGACGAGGGCGGGCGGGGGCTGCAGCTGGTGGGCCTGCTCAGCGCCGCGTGGGGCAGCCGCCGCACGCCGCACGGCAAGACGGTCTGGTTCGAGCTGGGGCTGCCGGAGGAGGGCTCGCCCGCGCCGGACGCGGTGGAGGCGCTGCTGAGCCTGTACTGACCGGGGCCGGGCGGGGCGCCGGGCACGGCTCACCCCGCCAGCCGCCCCCGGGTGCCCCCGCCGCCGAACGTCGCCGGCAGCAGGCCCGCCAGGATGATGCCGCCCAGCAGGGCCCCGCCCAGGATCCGCGTCGGATGCGGCGTCGTCGGCGCCCCGTAGTCCATGACGTTGGCCTCGGCCACGGCGCGGGCCTCACGCGCGAGCTCGGCGGCCCGCGTCGCCTCCTCGAAGGCGGAGGCCTCCGTGGCCAGCGCCAGGCGCCGCTCCGCCTCGGCGAGCCGGGTGCGGGCGCGGCAGCCGATCGCCCCCCGGTGGGTGGTGACGTAGTCGCGCGCCTCCGCCACCTCCGCCCGCGCGGCGAGGACCGCGCGCCCCGCCCGGGCCGTGGGCCCGGACCCGGCCGGGGTGGTCGTGGTCAGGGCATGGGCGTGCCGCAGTGCGGCGGCGGTGAGGATGCGGGCCTGGGAGAGGGCCGCCTCGGCGGCGCGCAGGGAGACCGCCGCGTGGTCGGTGTCGCCCGTGGTGAGGGCGGCGTGGGCCTCGACGAGGGCGGTGTCGGCGAAGGAGAGCCGGTCACGGGCCTCGCCGGGATGGGCGACGACCGGGGCCAGGGCGGCGTCGGCCCGGTAGGGGGCGAGCGCGGCGAGCGCCGCCTCGGCGGTGGCCACGCGCGGCTCGATGGTGCGGGCCGTCGCCTCGGCCTGGGCGAGGATCAGCGTGGCGTTGGCCTTGAGGTCGCGCAGCCGGTCGAAGGCCTCGGACTCGGCGTCCAGGCGCCGGTTGGCGCTGGTGCAGCGCGAGCAGATCTCGTCCAGCAGGTGGCGTCGTATGTCCTTGTCCTCGAAGGGCGCGTCGTCCAGCTGCTGGCGCAGCCGGAAGGCGTCGGCCAGCTCGCCCCGGGCCCAGTCCACGGCCTCCGCGAAGGGCCGGGTGGCCTCCTCGCCCAACTGGGCGGTCGCGAAGACCAGTTCCTCGGCGCTGGTGCGCACGGCGTCGTCCGTGCACACGAGGTTCACCGCCGCCTCCGCGGCCAGGTCGGGCAGCGGGGTCAGCGGCTGGGCCATGCGGGCGAGCCCCGGCTGGGTGGTCGTGGCGACGAGGACCGGGCCCTCGCGCGCCCCGGCCCGGCGCCGCCGTGCCCCGCGGGCGCGCCGGGAGCACACGTACAGCGCGGCCATGCACAGCGCGATGCCCCCGGCGACCGGCAGCCAGACGCCCCGCTGGCCGGGGACGAGGCCGTCGCCGCCGGGATCGGCGCTGCCCGGCCGGATGGCGGGGGTGCGGACCGCCTCGCCCTGGAGGACGGCCCGGTAGCCGTCGGCGGCGCCGACGGCCGCACCGGCCCAGTCGTGCTGCTTGAGGGCGGGCTCGATGGCCGTGGTGGCGACCTCCTTGAGCTGGCCCTTGCGGAACCCGGACTCCTTGTCGGCGGAGACGGCGTACTGGCGCGAATGCGTGGCGATGGCCAGGAGCACGTCGTGCGGGCCCAGGCCGTTGCGGTCGGCGGTGGCGTCGGCCCAGCCGCGGCCGGGCCTGCCGGAGAAGTCGCGCACGTAGGTGACGTACAGCTGGACGTGATGGGAGGCGTTCAGCCGTTCGAGCGCGGCCTCGACCTGGTGGCGGCGGCGTCCGAGGGCGCCGACGGTGTCGGTGATGCGGCCCGAGGCGTCCAGGTCGAGGGGCGTGTCGGCGCGTGCGGCGGGCGTGGTGGGGAGCAGGAAGGCGCCCAGCGCGAGGAGGGCGCTGACCAAGGCCCAGCTCGGCGCCCTCGGCCCCCACCACCACGAAAGCCGCGTCACGTTTTGGAGCGTATGACCGGATTGGCCGATCCGCTACCGGGAGGGAGCGTGGTTCTACGGAGCGTGTTCACGCCCGTTCCGTGACGCCCCGGCCGCCCCGCTCACCGGGGACGACGCCCCCGGGGCGCTGCGCTCCCCGGGTTCCGCGCTCCCCGCCGCGCCCCCGCTACGCTCCCCGGCGGCGGATCTTGTTCCCCAGCCAGACCAGCGGGTCGTACGAGCGGTCGACCACCCGCTCCTTCAGCGGGATCAGCGCATTGTCCGTGATCTTGATGTGCTCGGGGCAGACCTCCGTGCAGCACTTGGTGATGTTGCAGTACCCCAGCCCGTGGTCCTCGCGCGCGCCCCGCCTGCGGTCGACGCCCGCCTCGTCGGCCGCGTCGAGCGGGTGCATGTCCAGCTCGGCCACGCGCATCAGGAAGCGCGGCCCGGCGAAGGCCTTCTTGTTCTCCTCGTGGTCGCGGACCACATGGCAGGTGTCCTGGCACAGGAAGCACTCGATGCACTTGCGGAACTCCTGCACCCGGTCCACGTCCTCCTGGTGCATCCGGTACTGCCCGGGGCCCAGCTCGGCGGGCGGGACGAACGCGGGGACCTCGCGCGCCTTGGCGTAGTTGTACGCCACGTCCGTCACCAGGTCCCGCATGACGGGGAAGGCCCGCATCGGGGTGACCGTGATCGTCTCGGCGGGGTCGAAGACCGACATCCGGGTCATGCACATCAGCCGCGGCCGCCCGTTGATCTCGGCGCTGCACGAACCGCACTTGCCGGCCTTGCAGTTCCAGCGGACGGCCAGGTCGGGGGCGGCGGTGGCCTGCAGGCGGTGGATGATGTCGAGGACGACCTCGCCCTCGTTGACGGCCACCTCGTAGTCGACGAGGCCGCCGCCGTCCGCATCGCCCCGCCACACCTTGAAGCGGGCCTGATAACTCATGACGTGAGCTCCTCGTCCGTCAGGTACTTCGTCAGCTCTTCCTTCTCGAAGAGCGCCAGCAGATCGGCCCGGATCGGCGGCGTCTCCAGCCGCTCCAGCCGGACCAGCCCGAGCGCGGAGTCCGTCACGGCGGGCTGCGTGGACTCGTCCGCCAGCCGGCACACCAGGTGCACCCGCCGCCACCGCCGGTCCATCCCCGGGTGGTCGTCGCGCGTGTGCCCGCCCCGGCTCTCCGTGCGCTCCAGGGCCGCCCGCGCCACACACTCGCTGACCAGCAGCATGTTGCGCAGGTCCAGGGCCAGGTGCCAGCCGGGATTGAACTGCCGGTGCCCCTCCACCCCGGCCCGCCGGGCCCGGGCGCGCAGCCCCGCCAGGCGGTGCAGCGCCTCCTCCATCTCGCCGGCCCGGCGGATGATGCCGACCAGGTCGCCCATGGCCTGCTGCAGCTCCTGGTGCAGGGTGTACGGGTTCTCGGGCGCCGCCCCGTCCCCGCTCGCCTCCCCGCCCTCGGCGCCGAACGGCCGCAGCGCCTCCGCCTCCGCCAGCTCGACGTCCGCGTCCGAGACGGCCGGCGCCGCGCCGGTGGCGAAGCCGGCCGCGTACCGGGCCGCGTACAGCCCGGCGCGCCGGCCGAAGACCAGCAGGTCGGACAGGGAGTTGCCGCCGAGCCGGTTGGAGCCGTGCATGCCGCCCGCGACCTCGCCCGCCGCGAAGAGTCCGGGCACCCCGGCCGCTGCGGCGGTGTCCGGGTCGACCTCGATGCCGCCCATCACGTAGTGACAGGTGGGGCCGACCTCCATCGGCTCGGCCGTGATGTCCACGTCCGCCAGCTCCTTGAACTGGTGGTGCATCGACGGCAGCTTCTGCTTGATCAGCTCGGCCGGCATCCGGGTGGAGACGTCGAGGAAGACCCCGCCGTGCGGCGAGCCCCGGCCGGCCTTGACCTCGGAGTTGATGGCGCGGGCCACCTCGTCGCGGGGGAGCAGCTCGGGCGGGCGCCGGTTGTTGTCCGGGTCGGTGTACCAGCGGTCGCCCTCGGCCTCGGACTCGGCGTACTTCTCCTTGAAGACGTCCGGGACGTAGTCGAACATGAACCGCTTGCCGTCGCTGTTGCGCAGCACCCCGCCGTCGCCGCGCACGGACTCGGTGACCAGGATGCCCTTGACGGACGGCGGCCAGACCATGCCCGTGGGGTGGAACTGCACGAACTCCATGTTCACCAGGCGGGCCCCGGACAGCAGGGCCAGCGCGTGCCCGTCGCCGGTGTACTCCCAGGAGTTGGAGGTCACCTTGAAGGACTTGCCGATGCCGCCCGTGGCCAGCACCACGGCCGGGGCCTCGATGACGAAGAAGCGCCCCGACTCGCGTTCGTAGCCGAAGACGCCGCTCACGCGTCTGCCGTCCTTCAGCACCCGGGTGACGGTGCACTCCTGAAAGACCTTCAGCCGCGACTCGTAGTCGCCGTACTGGCGATGGTCCTCCTGCTGCAGGGAGACGATCTTCTGCTGGAGCGTGCGGATGAGCTCCAGGCCCGTACGGTCGCCCACGTGCGCCAGGCGCGGGTACTCATGGCCGCCGAAGTTGCGCTGCGAGATCTTCCCGTCGGAGGTGCGGTCGAAGACCGCGCCCCACGTCTCCAGCTCCCAGACCCGGTCCGGGGCCTCCTGCGCGTGCAGCTCCGCCATCCGCCAGTTGTTGAGGAACTTGCCGCCGCGCATGGTGTCGCGGAAGTGCACCTGCCAGTTGTCGTTGTGGTTGACGTTGCCCATGGAGGCGGCGATGCCGCCCTCCGCCATGACCGTATGGGCCTTGCCGAACAGCGACTTGCAGATGACCGCGCAGCGCAGCCCCTGCTCGCGCGCCTCGATGGCGGCGCGCAGCCCGGCGCCTCCGGCGCCCACCACGACCACGTCCCAGGACTGCCGGTCCACCCGTGTCATCGAAAAGGGTCCCTCTCCTAGAAGAAGCGCGGATCGTCGAAGGCGCCGCTGGCGACCAGGTACACGTAGAAGTCGGCGACCGCCACGCTCACCAGCGACGCCCAGGCCAGCTGCATGTGGCGGGCGTTGAGCACGCTCACCCAGCCCCACATGCGGTAGCGGACCGGGTGCTTGGAGAAGTTGCGCAGCCGTCCGCCCACAATGTGCCGGCAGGAGTGGCAGGAGAGGGTGTACGCCCAGATCAGCGCGATGTTGGCGAGCAGGACGAGCGTGCCCAGGCCCATGTGCCCCCAGGCGCCGTCCTCGTCGCGGAAGCCCAGCGCGGCGTCGTAGGTGAGGATGCCCGCGACCAGCACCGCGAAGTAGAAGAAGTAGCGGTGGATGTTCTGAAGGATCAGCGGGAAGCGGCTCTCGCCGGTGTACTTGGCGTGCGGCTCGGGCACCGCGCAGGCCGGGGGAGAGGCCCAGAAGCCCCGGTAGTAGGCCTTGCGGTAGTAGTAGCAGGTGAGCCGGAAGCCCAGCGGGAAGATCAGCACCAGCAGTGCGGGCGAGAGCCCCCACCACGAGCCGACGATCTCCCAGTCCGCGCCGCCCGGCATCTCCGCGCAGTTCTCCGCCAGACAGGGCGAGTAGAACGGCGAGACGTAGGGGGCGGCGTAGTAGTCGTCACCGGCGAACGCGCGCCAGGTGGAGTAGACGATGAACGCCAGCAGTCCGGCGGCCGTGGCGGCGGGCTGCAGCCACCAGCGGTCGGCCCGCAGATGGCGGGCCGGGATCGCGGCGCGCGTGGCGTGGTGGACGCCGCGCGCGGCGGGATCCCCCGCGTCGGCGGCGGATACGTCGGGTTCGGTACCAGTGGCCAAGGGGGACTCCGGTCAGGAGTGGGACGGTAGGTCTCGCCGCTGCGCGATGGTGGTCAGGGCGCGCGGCGGTCCCGGCAGCCGAGCCCCTCGTCGTCCACGTCCTGCCACAGCGAGGCGTCGTAGGGGGCGTCGGGGACCGGCACCATCTGCTGCAGGCCGGGCCGGCCGGCGTGCGGGCGCTCCGCGGGCGGGCCGCCGTCGTGGAGCAGGGCGACGCTCTCGCGCAGATGACCCGCGTCCGTGCGGATGCGCCGCACGTCCAGCACGCCCTTGCCCAGGTGTTTCTCCAGGCGCCCGATCGCGCGGTCGAGGTCGTCGAGGCACCGCTGAACAGCAGTCAGTTCGTCTTTGACGGACATGATGTGGCCTTCCGCGTCGGGGGTTGCGGGTGGCGCCCGGTCATGCGACTGAGAGTGTCGCGCGTCACACCCCTCGAGGGGAAGATAGCCGCCGCGATCGCGCCTTCGCGGGAGCGCATTCGCCGCGGCCCCCTTTGGGTGTCCCCGCGTTCGGCCAGGTGGGTGGCGTGCGTCAAACCGGCGACGTGTCGGCGCCCGTTCGCCCGAGGCGTCGCTTTCAGTTGACGCCGTCTGTGCACGACGCCGGACCGGCCCCTGCGGAGGTAGCCCCATGTCGTCCCAGCGCACGCGGTCGCGTACGCGCCGCTCCGCCCTGCTGTTCACCGCCGGTCTGCTGCTCCCGCTGCCGGTCCTGGCCGGCTGCGGCGGCGCGGGGGACGACGAGGCCGGCGGCCCGGCCACCCCGCAGGACATCGCCGCGGCCCCGCGCGCCAAGGTCGCCGACAAGGGCACCCTGAACTGGGCCGTGAGCGCGCTGCCCACGACGTACAACACCTTCCAGGCCGACGCGGACGAGGCTGCCCAGCGGGTCGCCGGCGCGGTCCTGCCCACCCTCTTCACCCTGGACGGCCGGGGCCGCCCGCAGCGCGACCCCGACTATCTGGCCTCGGCCTCCGTCAGCCGGCGCGAGCCCCGCCAGGTGGTGGTCTACAAGCTCAACCCCAAGGCCGTGTGGAGCGACGGCAGCGCGATCACCGCCGCCGACTTCGAGGCCCAGTGGAAGGCGCTGCGCGGCAAGGACAGCGCGTACTGGACGGCCCGCAACGCCGGTTACGAGCGCATCGACCGGGTCGAGCGCGGCGCGAACGACAAGGAGGTCAAGGTCACCTTTGCGAAGAGCTACGCGGACTGGGCCTCGCTGTTCACCCCGCTGTACCCGAAGTCGGTCATGGGCAGCGGAAGCGCCTTCAACGACTCCGCGCGCAAGGAGCTCAAGCTCGCCGCCGGCCCCTTCCGGGTCGGGGAGCGCGACGACAAACAGGGGACGCTGACGCTTGTGCGCAACCCCCGGTGGTGGGGCGACCGGGCCAAGCTCGACCGGCTCGTGCTGCGGGCCGTGCCGGCGGACAAGCGCATCGAGGCGCTGGCGAGCGGGAAGCTGGACCTCGCCGAGATCACCCCGGGCGCCGCCGAGCGCATCACCAAGGCGAACACCCCCTCCAAGAAGGAGAAGTCCGACAAGGGGCGTGCGAACAGCGGCCCCAGCGCCGCTCCGGGCGCCGCCCGGCCGGACCAGGGCCGCCTGGACGGCGCGAACAAGCCCGTCGCGGCCGATGTGACGGCGCTGCGCGGCCTGGTCGTCCGCCGCTCCCTGGAGCCCGCCTACACCCAGCTCGCCCTCAACGGCACCTCCGGCCCGCTCGCCGACGAACGGGTGCGGCGCGCGATCGCCCGGGCCATCGACCGCAAGGCCATCGCCGAGTACGTCCTGGGCCCCCTCGGGCTGCCCGCCCAGCCGCTCGGCAGCCACGTCCTCGTGGCCGGCCAGCAGGGGTACCGGGACACCAGCGACGCCATCGGCTCAGTGGACCCCAAGGCCGCACAGGCGCTGCTCGCGGACGCGGGCTGGAAGGAGGGGCACGGCGCCGCCCCGCAGAAGAAGGCCGCGGACCTCGGCCCCCTGGTCAGGAGGCCCAGCCTGCCGGCCGCCGAGGACAGCTCCGAGCCGGACGGGAGCGAGTCCGACCAGGACGACACCACCGGGAACGAGGAGGAGGGCCCGACCGGCGACGGCAAGGGCGCCCTCGACACCGGCGACAAGGCGGGCGCCTCCCCGGCCCGCTACAAGGACGGCAAGAAGCTGATCCTCCGCTTCGTTCTGCCCAAGGGCGCCGGGGCCGAGCCGCTGCGGGCCGTGGGCGAGCGCATCGCCCGCCAGCTGGACGCGATCGGGGTCCGCACGGAGCTCCTCAAGGTCGACGACGCCTCCTTCTTCAAGGACCACATCGCCTCCGGCGACTTCGACCTGGCCCTCTACGGCTGGCCCACCGGCGCCTACCCGGCCACCGACGCCCGGCCGATCTTCGCCAAGCCGCAGCCCGCGCCCGACGGCTCGCTGATCGTGGAGCAGAACTACACCCGCGTCGGCACCGACCAGATCGACCGCCTCTTCGACCAGGCCTCCACCGAGCTCGACGCCGACGCCTCCCACGACCTGGTGACCCGCGCCGACGCCCGCATCTGGGCCGCGGCGGGCTCGATCCCGCTCTACCAGCGGCCGGAGCTGGTGGGCACGCGGCGGACGGTGGTGAACGCGGGAGCCTTCGGGCTGGCGACGCCGCGGTACCAGGACGTGGGCTTCCTGCGCTGACGCGTTGTCCTCCCGGACGGGGGTCCTCAAACGCCGGACGGGCTGGATTTTCCAGCCCGTCCTGTGGAGAAAACCGCAGGTCAGTGGTGGTACAGGCGGCCTGGGGCGGCCGGATGCGGCGGCGCCCCGTACCATGGAGAGTGGCCGTGGCGTGATCTGCCCGGCGGGCGCGCGTACCGGACCGTACGCGACGCCATCCTCAACCCGGGAGAAGCGCCGCAAGTTATGCCCACCCGCCACGACATTCGTAACGTCGCCATCGTCGCCCACGTCGACCACGGCAAGACGACCATCGTCGACGCCATGCTCAAGCAGGCCGGTGCCTTCGCCGCGCACCAGCTCGACTCCGTCGACGACCGAGTCATGGACTCGAACGACCTGGAGCGTGAGAAGGGCATCACGATCCTCGCCAAGAACACGGCGGTGAAGTATCACCCCAAGGACGGCGGGGACCCGATCACGATCAACATCATCGACACCCCCGGCCACGCCGACTTCGGTGGCGAGGTCGAGCGCGGTCTGTCGATGGTGGACGCCGTCGTGCTGCTGGTCGACGCCTCCGAGGGCCCGCTGCCGCAGACCCGCTTCGTGCTGCGCAAGGCGCTCGCCAAGCGGATGCCGGTCATCCTGTGCATCAACAAGACGGACCGCCCGGACTCCCGCATCGACGAGGTCGTCAACGAGACCTACGACCTCTTCCTCGACCTGGACGCGGACGAGGACCAGATCGAGTTCCCGATCGTCTACGCCTGCGGTCGTGACGGCGTCGCCTCGCTGACCAAGCCGGAGGACGGCACCGTCCCCGCGGACAGCACCAACCTGGAGCCGTTCTTCTCCACCATCCTGGAGCACGTCCCGGCCCCGACGTTCGAGGAGGACGCGCCGCTCCAGGCCCACGTCACCAACCTCGACGCCGACAACTTCCTCGGCCGTATCGCGCTGCTCCGCGTGGAGCAGGGCGAGCTGCGCAAGGGCCAGACGGTCGCGTGGATCAAGCGTGACGGCACGGTCTCCAACGTCCGCATCACCGAGCTGATGATGACCGAGGCGCTCACCCGCAAGCCCGCCGAGGTCGCCGGCCCCGGTGACATCTGCGCGGTCGCCGGTATCCCCGACATCATGATCGGCGAGACCCTGGCCGACCCGGAGAACCCGATCGCGCTGCCGCTGATCACGGTCGACGAGCCGGCGATCTCCATGACCATCGGCACCAACACCTCGCCGCTGGTCGGCCGTGGTGGCACGGGCAAGGGCGCGGACGCCAAGTCCGCGGTCAAGGACCGCAAGGTCACCGCCCGCCAGGTCAAGGACCGTCTGGACCGCGAGCTGGTCGGTAACGTCTCGCTGCGCGTCCTGGACACCGAGCGCCCCGACGCCTGGGAGGTGCAGGGCCGCGGTGAGCTGGCGCTGGCCATCCTGGTCGAGCAGATGCGCCGCGAGGGCTTCGAGATGACCATCGGCAAGCCCCAGGTCGTCACCAAGGAGGTCGACGGCAAGGTCCACGAGCCCGTCGAGCGCCTGACGGTCGACGTGCCCGAGGAGCACATGGGTGCCGTCACCCAGCTCATGGGCACCCGCAAGGGCCGCATGGACAACATGTCCAACCACGGCTCCGGCTGGGTCCGCATGGAGTTCGTCGTCCCGTCCCGCGGTCTGATCGGCTTCCGCACGGAGTTCCTGACGAACACCCGCGGCACCGGTATCGCCCACTCGATCCACGAGGGCCACGAGCCGTGGTTCGGCGAGCTCAAGACCCGTAACAACGGCTCCCTGGTCGCCGACCGCGCCGGTGCCGTCACCGCGTTCGCGATGACGAACCTCCAGGAGCGCGGCGTGCTCTTCACCGACCCGGGCACCGAGGTGTACGAGGGCATGATCGTCGGCGAGAACTCGCGCGCCGACGACATGGACGTCAACATCACCAAGGAGAAGAAGCTCACCAACATGCGCTCCTCCTCCGCCGACTCCTTCGAGGCGATCGTCCCGCCGCGCAAGCTGTCGCTGGAGCAGTCCCTGGAGTTCTGCCGCGACGACGAGTGCGTCGAGGTCACCCCGGAGGCCGTGCGTATCCGCAAGGTCGTCCTGGACCAGAAGGAGCGCGGCCGCACCGCTTCCCGCGCCAAGCGCTAAGCGCCAAGCGCCGAGGGCACCGCAGTACGACGGCCCGTCGCCCCGCCATCACGGCGGGGCGGCGGGCCGTCGCCGTGTCCGGGCACGGGTCAGTCCTCCCGGTCCGGCCGGCCGTCGGGGAGCTCCTCCAGGAGCCCGGAGCGCGCCACGAGATAGGCGAGCTGGGCCCGGCTGCGGCTGCCGAGGGTCTCGGCGGTCTTCTTGATGTGGGTGGCCACCGTGCGGGTGCTGATGCCCAGGCGGCCGGCGATCGCGTCGTCGGTGTACCCGCTCACCATCAGGCTCAGCACCGCGCGGCGGGTCTCGTTGGTGAGCAGCTGGGGGCGCTGGTGGGTGGGCTCGTACACCACCGGCTCGGCGCGGGCCCAGGCGTGCTCGAAGGTGGTCACCAGGAAGCGGATGATGCCCGGGTGGGTGACGGCGAGGGCGGCGCCGTCGCGCTCGTGCTGGTGATCGGGGATGAAGGCGGTCTTCCGGTCGCACACGATCATGCGGTCGAAGACCTCGTTGAGGGTGCGCAGCTCCGCGCCCGCCGCCGACACCTGCTCGATGTAGGCCAGCGTCGGCCCGTGCGTGCGCACGGTGTGCTGGTACAGCGTCCGCTGTCGTACGCCCCGTTCCCCCAGGGCCAGGTCGCGGGGCAGGGCCTCGGCCAGCAGCTCGGCGGCGCGGCCGCCGCCCGGCTGGGCGGTGAGCAGCTCCTCGCGGCAGGACTGCACGGCCCCTTCCAGCGCGGCGCTGATCGCGTCCTTGCCGATGATCAGCCGGATGGAGCCGTCCTCCTGCTTCCGCGCCTCGTGGTAGACGTTCGCCACGCCCGCGAGCGAGGCGCGCAGGGCGGTCAGGGCCTGCTGCTGCTCGTGTATCGCGCGCTCGACGGGGCGGGCCAGCGCGGCGGCCGCGACGTCCGGGGGGACGGGGGTCAGTGAGCCGGGAGAGCCGGCCACGGGTCTCAGCAGGCCCAGGGCGACGAGGCACTCGGGCGCCTCACCCGCCTCTCCGCCCCCGGTGAGGGCTCTGCGGTAGTACTCCAGGCCCGCCGCGCACACCTCAACGCGCTCAAGTGTGTCGTGAAGATCCCCTTTTGTACACATGTGCTCCTCCTTCAAGTTTCTGAGTTGCATGATCATGATGCCACTGACGCCTATGTTCCGATTCGGCCGCGGGGCAGGATTGTTTTAACGACGCGGGGCCGACGGAAGGCCCCGCCGAAGTAAAAGGGGGGACGGGGGGAAGATGAAGCGCGGTATTTCTTTGCGAAAAATTCTTGGCGCGTTCACAATCGCCATGATCGCAGCAATCGGCGTAGGGGCTCCTGGGGTTGGGGGCGCTGGATCCGAGGCGGCCGGACAGGTCGTCGCCAAGGAATTGGCTCCGGGCGATTCCGCCTGGGGATGACGGATTCATAAACCACTGACCTCAGGACGGAAGAGATGACTGCGATTTCCAGCGATGTGCGGCCCGGCGCGGTATTCGAAACGTATGGGCAAAAGATAGACGAACTCAAGGCGGACGGACTGTACCGGGAATTCATCCCGTGCGGTCACCTCGCCGAGGACCCCGGCCACACCCTCCACCTGGGGCGCAAGGTCCAGGTCTGGTGCAGCAACGACTACCTCGGCCTGAGCCAGCACCCGGACCTCATCAAGGTCCAGACCGAGTCGACCGGGCTGCACGGCACCGGCAACGGCGGGTCGCGCAACATCGCGGGCACCAGTCCCACGCACGTCGAGCTCGAGTCCCGGCTGGCCGCCTGGCACGGCAAGGAACGCGCCCTGATCTTCTCCAGCGGCTACGTGGCGAACTTCGAGACGCTCAGCACGCTGCTCGCGGCAGTCCCGGACATGGTCGTCTTCTCGGACGCCCTCAACCACCGCTCGCTGATCGAGGGCATCGTGCGCAGCCGGTGCCAGAAGGTCGTCTTCCCCCACAACGACCTTGCCGCGCTCGAGGCGGCCCTCGTCGAGTACGCCGACCGCCCCAAGATGATCGTCTTCGAGTCCGTGTACTCCATGGACGGCGACTGCTCGCCCGTGACGGCCATCCTCGACCTGGCCGAGCGGCACGGCGCGCTGACCTTCCTCGACGAGACGCACGCCATCGGCATGATGGGCCCGACGGGCGCCGGCCTGTCCGAGGCGCTCGGCGACCACCGCGCCACCTTCATCCAGGGCGTGTTCGGCAAGGCCATCGGCACCGTCGGCGGATACGTCGTCGGCCCCGACGTCGCCCTCGACTTCGTGCGCTCCACCGCCCCCGGCTTCATCTTCACCACCGCCCTGCCCAAGGCGAGCATGGACGCGACCCTGCGGGGCCTGGAGATCGTCCAGGACGGCAACGACCTGCGCCGGGACCTGATGGCCAACGCCGGCTACCTCAAGGAGCGCCTGCGGGCCGAGGCCATCGACTTCATCGACGCCGAGAGCCACCTCGTCCCGGTCATGGTGCCCGGCAGCGACCGCGTCCGGCGGATCTCCCAGCGGCTGTTCGCCGAGTTCGGGATCTACGTCCAGCCCATCAACTTCCCCTCGGTGCCCAAGGGGGGCGAGCGCTTCCGTGTGACCGCGCCGCCCTACCGGACGTACGAGCAGATCGACTACTTCGTCAGCGCGCTCAAGCAGTGCCTGGCAGAGGACTGAGAGAGGCACAGCGTTGAAGATCAGTGACATCACCCCCTTCATCGGCGCCGAGTTCACCGGTGTCACCTATGCGGACATCACGCAGCAGGAGGTCTTCGACCAGCTGGTGGAGCAGCTGCACCAGCGCGAGCTGGTCGTCGTACGCGGCCTGGAGCTGACCCCCGAGCAGCAGATCGACCTGGCCTCGCGGCTGGGCCGGCCGGTGCCCTTCGTCATCTCCAAGTACCGGCACCCCGACTACCCGGAGATCATGATCTCGTCGAACGAGGTCAAGAACGACAAGCCGGTGGGCGTCGCCCGGGTGGGCAACTTCTGGCACCAGGACTCCACCTTCGTGGAGAACCCCGCCCCCTACACGATGCTGCACGGGGTCAACGTCCCGCAGACCAGCGGCCACACCCTCTACGCCAGCGCGCTGGACCTCTACGACCGCCTCCCGCAGGAGTGGAAGGACAAGCTCGCCGGCCGCACCGGCGTGCACACGGTCGGCAAGCGGCTGCGCATCCGCCCCGAGCACGTCGGCCTCTCGGTCGCCGAGTTCCGTGCGCTCATCGACATCGAGCACCCCAAGGTGGAGCACCCCCTGGTGCCGACCGACCCCTCCAGCGGCCGCCCGTACCTCTACGGCTCCCGGGAGTACATGGACTCCGTGGTGGGCTTCGACCACAACGAGAACGAGGCGTTCTTCGAGGTCGTCGACGGACTGCTGGCCGACGAGGACTACGTCTACACCCACCGCTGGACCCCGAACGACCTCGTGGTGTGGAAGACCCGCACCACCTACCACCAGGCCACCGAGGTTGAGCCGGGCGTGTCCCGGACCGTCCACCGGGTCAGTATCGAATCGGGCGAGTGATCCGTGGGTGGCATAGTCGACTTCGACATATGTCTCCCTGCGTCGTACGTCGGCGTGCAGGACATGCACGCCGCGTCCGGCGTCCCCGTGGCGGACATCAAGAGGATCACGCACAACGACGGCTTCCCCGCGCTCGGGGAGCACGAGCAGGCCTGGCGCCTCGCGGCGAGCGCGGCCCGGACCGTACTGGAGCGGACCGCGGTGCGGCCCGCCGACATCCGGCAGGTGATCTACGCCGGTTCCGGCGACTGGGACCTGCCGTTCTGGTCGCCCGCGGCCCGGGTGGCGCACGAGCTCGGCATCGAGCGGGCGCACTGCTACGAGGTGACCAACTTCTGCAACGCCGGCATGACCGCCCTGCGCGTCGCCTCGGACTCCGTCACGCTGGGCCGCGGCACCTACGCGCTGGTGCTGATCGGCGACCGGCTCAGCCGCATGGTCGACTACACCGACCCCGAGTCGAAGGCGCTGTTCAACTTCGGCGACGCGGCCGCCGCGGTGCTGGTGTCGGGCGGTGACCTCTCCTTCAGCCTGCTGCACTCGGTGATGCGCACCGACCCCAGCTGGTCCGACTACTACTACGGGGAATACCGCGACGGCCGGATCGCCATCCGCCGGGCCGCCCACCGCAAGGGCCTGGCCACCGCCTACGTCGAGAACTTCACCGCCCTTGTCGACGAGACCCTCGACGCGCTCGGCAAGCGGCTCTCGGACGTCGCCTATTTCCTGATCAACCACGGCGACAAGGACATGCACGAACGGCTGGTGCGCACGCTGGGCCTGCCGACGGAGAAAACCGTCTTCAACTACCACAGGCTGGGTCATATGGGCGGCGCGGACACCTTGATCGCCCTTCAGGACCTGCTGGCCGACAAGAAGCTGGAGCGCGGCGACCTGGTGCTGCTGGCCAGTAGCGCCATGGGCTTCAGCTGGGGGATCACCGCCTTGGAGTTTCACGCATGAAGATTCTCGTCATCCATCAGGTCCCCTACCGCAAGATGTCCTACCACCTGGGGCTCGACCACGACCGCCACGAGGTCACCTACATCGGCCACCCGCAGCGGATGGCCGACCTCCCCGCGGAGCTGCGCTGCCGGCGCATCGAACTCGCCGAGGGCGAGGACCTGGTCGAGGGCGTCACCGCCCGCGTCTCACCCGAGGACGGCTTCGAAAAGCTGCTCTCCCTCTCGGAGTTCGGGATCCTGCAGGCCTGGCACATCCGCCGGCACCTGGGCCTGGCGGGCCCCTCGCTGGAGCAGATCGAGCGGGTGCGCGACAAGGTCAGTATGAAGCAGGCGCTGGCCGACTCCGGCATCCGCCACCCCCGCTTCGAGCCGGCCCCCGCGCCCTGCGACGCGCTGCCCTGGACGGGCCGGACCGTGATCAAGCCCCGGCAGGGCGCCTCCAGCGAGGGCGTCACCCTGCACGACACCGCCCGGGAGGCGCTCACCGCCTACTGGAAGCTGGACGACCGCCTCGACTTCCAGCTCGAGGAGTACATCGACGGCGACATCCTGCACATCGACGGCCTGGTGAGCGACGGCACGCCCGGCGACCTGGTGATCAGCAGGTACATCAACAAGCCCGTCGAGTACCTCGACGGCCACGTCATCGCCTCCCACCAGATCCCCGACCCCCACGGCCGGTTCCGGCACTTCGCCGAACAGGTCGTCAAGGCCCTGGAGATCGAGTCCGGCTGCGTCCACCTCGAGCTCTTCGAGACCGCCGAGGGCGAACTGGTCTTCCTGGAGATCGCCAACCGCATGGGCGGCGCCGGCGTCGTCAACGCCCACCTGGGCCACACCGGCATCCACCTGCCCTCGCACGAGATCGCCATCCGGCTGGGCCTGGAGCGGCCCGCCCCCGCCCAGCCGAGCGGGCGCTACCACGGCTGGCTGGTGGTCCCCGGCCACCACCTCGGCACCAGGGGCCACACGATCACCGTGCCCGAGGCGGTGCGGCAGCACCCCGCCATCGACGCGCTGCACGTGCTCGCCCCCGAACAGCCGCTGCCGGACCACATCACCTACCACGAGTGGCTGGTGCCCGTGTTCATCGAGGCCTCGCACGCCGACGCCGGTGAACTGGCCGCGTTCTTCCGGGAATGCGCCCGCACCATCACCGTCGAGCCCGCCCCGGCCGGGGGCTGATGTGAAGACGGTCTGGCAGGACGCCAAGGCCCGCCGCATGCTGGGCGCCATCCTGATGTCCAGCCTCGGCTTCGGCCTGAACGTCCTCGCGCTCGGTCAGGTCCTCTTCGAACTCACCGGCAGCACCCAGGCGTTCGTGACGGTCCTCGCCTCCCAGGGCATCGGGGCCATCTGCGTGCTGCCGTTCTGCGGACCGCTGGTGGACGCCCTCAGCTCCACCCGGGTCTACATCGCCGCGGCGGCCGCCAAGGCCGCCTGCGTGCTGACGATCGTGGGGATCACCGTCGCGCACATCGGCGACCCGGTGCCGTTCATCATGGCGGCCGCCGTCCTGCTGGCCGTCTTCGACAACGTCGAACGGGCCGCGCTGTTCAAGTTCACCGCCCACCACATCAGCAAGTCGGCCGTGGTGAAGTTCAACGCCGTCAACGGCATGGCCTTCCAGGTCGGCGTGGTCATCGGGATGGCCCTGCTGGGCGTGGTGCTCGCCTACGGCTCGCCCACCAAGGCGCTCCTGCTGAGCGTGTGCGCCTCCGCCGCCTGCGCGCTCGTCGCCTCGCGCGTACGGCTGGAGAAGTCGGAGAACACCCGGCCGCTGTCCGCCGCCCTGCTGCGCACCGCCCTGCTGGGCCTCCTCGGCGACTGGCGGCAGATGTTCCGCCAGTACCGGGGGGAACTGGTCGTCTTCGCCATGGTGGTGACCTGCACGGCCGACTTCCTCTTCGCCAACAGCATGAGCACCCTGGTCGTACCGCTGGTCGACCGGTTCTACGACGGGCGGAGCTGGTACATCTCCGTCCTGGAGGCCACCTTCGGCACCGGCATGATCACCGCCTCCTTCTTCACCTCCCGCACCGCCAAGCAGCGGCTGCTGCCGGTGTGGCTGGCGGTCCAGGCCGCCGCCGCCCTGCTGCTCTCCCGCACCGGGGAACCCGTGATCCACTTCGCGGCCTTCCTGGTGGCCGGCTTCGCCAACCTCAACAGCCTCGTCTGGCTGCTCGCCTCGCTGCAGCAGCACGCGGGCGAGGGGGACAAGGCCAAGATGGCCTCGCTGCGCCTGCTGGCGATCGGCCTGGGCTCGGTGGTGCTGATGCCGTTCGTGGGGCAGGCCGCCAAGGTCTCGCTCGGCACCGGCTATGTCAGCGTCGCCGCGATCATGCTGCTCTTCGCCCTCGGCAGCGTCTGGGTGGCCGCCCGCTTCCGGCCCAGGGTCACCGCCGGCTGAACCGCCGGCCCCGCCCGCTCCGTACTCGTCAACCTAGGGAACACCGATGCTCACCCGACCCATGCTCGCCAAGCTGGCCGCCGGTGCGGCGGCGACCGCGGCCGCCCTCGTGACCACCACCTCCCCGGCCGCCGCCTGCCCGCCCGGGGGCGGCGGGGAGCTGCGGGTCTTCGCGGAGGAGCCGGGGCACCTCGTCCCCGGCAACGTCAACCAGAGCGAGAGCCTGATCGTCGACTCGGTCCTCTACAGCGGACTGGTGCGCTACGACCCCAAGACCCTCCAGCCGGTCAACGTGCAGGCGGATTCCATCACGCCGTCCGCCGACCAGAAGGTCTGGACCGTCAGGCTCAAGAAGAACCTGACCTTCCACAACGGCGAGCGGGTCGACGCCGACGCCTACATCAGGGCGTGGAACCACACCGCGTACGGCCCCAACGAGCAGGCCAACAACGACTTCTTCCGCAGCATCCAGGGCTTCGCGGACCTCCAGGCCGGCCCGGACCCGGACGGCAGCGGACCGCTGCAGCCCGCCCCGCCCAAGGCCAAGCGGCTCTCCGGCCTGCAGAAGGTCGACGACCGCACGTTCAAGGTCACGCTGAACGAGCCGTACAGCGGCTTCCGGACCATGCTCGGCTACATCGGCTTCCACCCGATGGCCAAGGCCTGCCTCGCCGACCTCAAGGCCTGCGACGAGAAGCCGATCGGCAACGGCCCCTACCGGTTCGAGTCGTGGGAGCACAACAAGGTCATCAAGACCGTCCGCTTCGACGGCTACGCCGGCGACAAGGGCAAGTCCCAGCGCATCACCTTCAAGCTGATGGAGAACGTCTCGGACGGCTACACGGCCTTCGAGAAGGGCGAGCTGGACGTCGTCCGCAAGCTGCTGCCCGGCGACAAGCTGCCCGAGGCCCGGCAGAAGTACGGCGCGAACCTCATCGAGGTCCCCATGGCCTCCCTGCAGCGGATCGCCTTCCCGACCTACGACGCGCGCTTCAAGGACAAGCGGGTCCGCCAGGCGATCTCCATGGCGGTCGACCGCAAGGCCATCATCGACAAGATCTACCACGGCGCCCACGTCCCGGCCGACGGCTTCGTCTCCCCGGTCTTCCCCGGCGCCCGCAGCTCCTGCGCGTACTGCTCCTACGCCCCGGACAAGGCCCGGCAGCTGCTCGCGGAGGCCGGCGGCTGGCAGGGCGGCAAGCTCGAGCTGTGGACGAACTCCGGCGCCGACCACCAGGTGTGGATGGCCGAGCTCGGCGAGCAGCTGAAGAAGAACCTGGGCATCGACTACGAGGTCAAGGCCGACCTGCCCTACTCGCAGTACGTGGAGAAGATCCACGCCAACGGGATGACCGGGATGTTCCGCAGCGGCTGGAACTCCGACTACCCCAGCATGGAGAACTTCCTGACCCCGCTGTACGCCAAGAACGGCTCGACGGCCGTCACCGGCTGGAGCGACCCCCGCTTCGACGAGCTCGTGGCCAAGGGCAACCGGGCCGCGACCCCCGAGGAGGCCGTCTCCTTCTACCAGCAGGCGGAGGACCTGGTGGCCGAGGACATGCCCGCCATGCCGGTCTGGTACGTCAAGGGTTCGACGCTGTACTCGGACAAGTTCACCGACGCGGTCGTCAACCCGGTGGGCGGCGAGCCCATCCTCGCCAACTTCACGCGAAAGTAAGGTGTTTGCGATGTCAGACCGGTTCATAGCCGTACACCAGGTCAAGGAGCCCAAGGGGGCCCCGACCGCGGACGACTTCGCGTTCGTCCCCGGTGAGATGCCGCCGGCCGGCCCCGGGACCGCCCTGGTCGAGAACCTCTACCTCTCCGTCGACCCGTACATGCGCGAGTGCATGAACGGGGTGTGGGGCCTGCACAACCCCCTCGAGGGGCGCTCGATCGGGCGGGTCCTTCAGTCGCACGACCCCCGCCTGGCCGTCGGCGACCTGGTCTTCCACCGCCAGGGCTGGCGCACCCACGCCGTGGTCACGCCCGAGGAGGCCCGTGTGCTGCCCCAGGCCGAGGGCGTTCCCCTCAGCGCCTTCCTCAGCGTGCTGGGCGGCACCGGCCTGAGCGCCTATGTGGCGCTCACCCAGATCGCCCGGTTCACCGAGGGTGAGTCCCTGTTCATCTCCGCCGCCGCCGGCGGCGTGGGCACCGCGGCCGGGCAGCTCGCCCGGATCCTGGGCGCCGGCCGGGTGATCGGCAGCGCCGGCTCGGCGGCCAAGGTCAGGCACCTCACCGAGGACCTCGGCTTCGACGCCGCCTTCGACTACCACGACGGCCCGGTCACCGAGCTCCTGCGCAAGGCGGCCCCCGACGGGGTGGACGTCTGCCTGGAGAACGTCGGCGGCGATCACCTGGAGGCGGCGATCGACGTCGTCCGCCCGCACGGCCGCATCGTGTGGTGCGGGGCCGTGTCGACGTACAACAACCCCGAGGAGCCGCCCGCGGCGCCCCGCAACCTCTACGACGTGGTCGGCAAGAGCCTGCGGCTGGAGGGCTTCCTGGTGCGTGAATACCCGCACCTGCAGGAGGAGATGGAGTCCGTGCTCATCCCGCACATCCAGTCGGGACGGCTCGTTCCGGACGAGACGGTCGTGGACGGGTTCGGACACGTGGTGGACGCCTTCCTCGGCATGCTCCGCGGGGAGAACACCGGAAAGATGATCGTCCGCACCGGGCAGGCGTAAGCCGCCGTGTGCTCCCGGACGCGGCAGGGGACCGGTGCGCCGGCCCCCTGCCGCGTCCGGGCCGTTCCCACAGCAGGGGAGAAGCCGAGGATGCCTGCCAAGCCCGTCGTCGTGATCGTCGACGCCTACTCCACCGCGCGCCATCTCGTCCCGCTCCTCCACGAGCGGGGCTACGACCTGGTGCATGTGCAGAGCCGGCCCGAGGTCCCCCCGGCGTACGCGCCCTCGTTCCGCCCGGCCGCCTTCCGCGCCAACATCGTGAGCCTGGGGATCGCCGAAGAGGTCCTCGACGCGGTCGCCGCCCACCGGCCCGTCGCCCTGCTGGCCGGGGCGCGCAGCGGTGCGGACACCGCGGACGTCCTGACCGAGGGCCTGGGCCTGCCCACGAACGGCACCCGGCTGGGCCCGGCCCGCCGGGAGCGGCCCCTGATGGCCCGGGCGCTGCTGGCCGCCGGGGTGCGGGACGCCGACCGCCTCCTGGAGCCCGACGGGCCGGCCGAGTGCACGTACCACGTCAATACGGTGAGCCTGGACGGCCTGCACCACGTGAGCGACATCTGGACATCCCGCCATCCCGGGGACGCCGAGGGGCGGGATCCGGTCAACGGTCTGCGGCTGCTGCCCCGCCGCGGCCCCGAGCAGGACCTGCTCGTCGACTCCGCCTTCGCGATGCTGGACGCCCTCGGCATCCGCAACGGTCCGGCCCGCGCCCGCTTCGAGCTGGGCCCCGGCGGTCCGCGGCCGGTCGACATCGGCTCCGGCGTCTGGGGGGTGCTCCCCGTCCTGGCCCGGCAGGCCATCGGGGAGAGCCAGTTGGAGTGGACGGTGGACGCGCACGTCGCGCCGGAGCGCTTCCGGATGCGCGCCGCGGGCGACTATGTGATCCGTCCGGGAGCGCTGGTCTGTCTCTGAGGCGCGGCGTGGGACGACCTGGATCCGGATGATCGAGTTCCGGTTTGTGGGCCTTCGCCGGGAGCTGTCCGAAAGACGGTCAGCTAGATCCGGATGTTGTGTTAACAGTCCGTTTCGCGGGTGTCTGTCTATGATCGCTTTGTCCGTATTTTGGGCCTGTGTCTGTGATCGATGTGACCAAAGCGAGACCCTTTAAGTGTGGTTTACAAGACGGTCGTACTTAATAGTTGGGTTCACTGAGCTCGGGTCAATGGGTCACGCGCTGTGGGGAGCGCCGACTCACGAGCACACTGAAGGTGCCGGTTCCGTCTCCGCTGTCAGGGGTGTCAGCGTGGGGCCGGTGCCTCTCTTGTAGCGAATAGTGGACTCTTGAGGAGGCATACCCATGCGCGGTGCCAAGAGCGCCAAGTGGGTCGCGGGTGCGATAGTTGTTGCGCTGAGCGCGACCGCTTGCAACGGCGGCGGCGACGGTAAGAGCAGTTCCGGTTCGGGCAAGCCCGAGGGCTATGTGTCCGTCGACGTCGGCGAGCCGCAGAACCCGCTCTACCCGACGGACACCAACGAGACGTTGGGTCACAACGTCATCACCGCCCTCTACTCGCCGCTCGTGAACTTCGACGACAAGGGCAAGATCCGCAACGTCGCCGCCGAGTCCATCACCACCGAGGACTCGAAGACTTGGACGATCAAGCTCAAGGCGGGCTGGACGTTCCACAACGGTGAGAAGGTCACCGCCCAGTCGTATGTCGACGCCTGGAACTGGGGCGCCAACATCAAGAACAACCAGAAGAACGGCCTCTGGTTCAACGACATCAAGGGCTACACGGACGTCCACCCCGAGAAGGGCGACCCCAAGTCCGACAAGATGTCGGGCCTGGTGGCCAAGGACGAGCTCACCCTGAGCGTCGAACTCGAGCACGCCGTCCCGTACTTCCAGTACAAGCTCGGCTACGTCCCCTTCATGCCGCAGCCGAAGGCCTTCTTCCAGGACCCGAAGGGCTTCGGTCAGAAGCCGGTCGGCCAGGGCCCGTACAAGTTCGAGAAGTGGGACCACAAGAAGCTCATCCAGGTCGCCGCGTTCGACGGCTACAAGGGTGAGGACAAGCCCAAGAACAAGGGCATCCAGTTCAAGCAGTACTCCACGGTCGAGGCGGCCTACCAGGACCTCGTGTCGGGCAACCTCGACATGATCCGCCAGATCGGTCCCAAGGACCTGCCGAAGTACAAGACCGACCTCGGTGACCGGGCGATCGACCAGCCGTACGCGGCCGTCCAGTCCATCGTCCCCGCGTTCTACAGCGAGCCCTTCAAGAACGTCGACCCCAAGGTCATCCAGGGTCTGTCGAAGGCGATCGACCGGGAGACCATCACCAAGACGGTCCTCCACGGCACCCGTAGCCCCGCCACCAGCTTCACCGCCCCCGGCGTCGAGGGCAACCAGAGCGACCTGGGCGTCGACATCTTCAAGTTCGACCCGCAGAAGGCCAAGGAGCTCATCAAGGAAGGCGGCGGCGTTCCGGGCAACAAGATCTGGATCCAGTTCAACGGCGACGGCGGCCACAAGGAATGGGTCACGGCCGTCTGCGAGAACATCCGCCAGAACACCGGCGTCGAGTGCCTCGCCGACCCCAAGCCCGACTTCCAGGCCGACCTGGACCTGCGTGACCAGAACAAGGTCAAGGCGATGTACCGCGGTGGCTGGGTCGCCGACTACCCGCTGAACGTCAACTTCATGCGCGAGCTCTACCGCTCGGGCGCCGAGGCCAACAGCGGCCGCTTCTCCGACAAGAGCATCGACGAGCTCTTCGACAAGGGCGACAACGCCAAGACCCTGGAGGAGTCGGTCAAGCTGTACCAGGAGGCCGAGAAGGCCATGGCGCAGAAGATGCCGGCCATCCCGCTGTGGAACTACCGGATCAACGGTGGCCACTCCAAGAACGTGACCAACGTCAAGGCCGACTACCGCGGTGACTACGTCCTCACCGACGTCACCCCCAAGTAGTCCGCCCGCGGAGTAAATCCGATCCGGTCCCCCGCATCCCCCGTAACCCGGAACGGGGCGGGAAGGCACCGGGGGCCGCTCCTCCCACAGCCCTGCTGTGCGCGAGCGGCCCCCGGCGCCGTCGTATCCACATGGAGGCACCATGGGGCGTTATGTCGCGCGGCGACTGCTCCAGATGATCCCGGTGTTCATCGGGTCAACCTTGCTGATCTTCCTCATGATGTACGCACTGCCCGGCGACCCCGTCCGGGCCATGTGGGGAGAACAGGCCATCGACGAGGCGCAGATCGCCTCGGTCAAGCACGATCTGGGCCTCGACCTGCCGCTCTGGCAGCAGTACTGGAACTACCTCAGCGGCCTGTTCCAGGGCGACTTCGGCACCCAGATCGCCAGCCAGCGGCCCGTCGCCGACGTCATCTCGGACGCGATCCCGGTGACCCTCCGACTGGCCCTCTTCGCCTTCACGTTCACCGTCGTCGTCGGCATCAGCCTCGGCGTCCTGGCCGGCCTGAAGGCCGACCGCTGGCTGGACAAGGGCGTACTGTTCCTCACCCTGCTGCTGGTCTCGGTGCCGTCCTTCGTGCTCGGCTACCTCTTCCAGTTCATCTTCGCCATGAAGCTCGGCTGGCTGACCCCCACGGTCCAGAACTCCGAGGACTTCGGGCAGTTGTTCCTGCCGGCCGTGGTGCTGGGCTCGCTCTCACTGGCGTACGTCACCCGGCTGACCCGGACCTCCATCGCCGAGAACAAGCGCGCGGACTACATCCGCACCGCCGTCGCCAAGGGCCTGCCCCGGCGCCGCGTCGTCGGCGTCCACCTGCTGCGCAACTCCCTGATCCCCGTGGTCACCTTCCTCGGTACGGACCTGGGCGCCCTGCTGGGCGGCGCGGTGGTCACCGAGGGCATCTTCAACGTCCAGGGCATCGGCCGGGAGATCTACGAGGCCCTCAACCGCCACGAGGGTTCCACCGTCGTGGGCATCGTGACGCTGCTGGTCATCGTCTATCTCTGCGCCAGCCTGATCGTCGACCTCCTGTACGCCGTGCTCGACCCGAGGATCCGTTATGCCTGAGGCAATCGAGGGCTCCTTCGTGGACCCGGCTGCCATCGCCGAGAAGGTGGAGAAGGAGAACGCCGAGGGCGCGAAGTCCCCGGCGCAGACCGGTGGTTCCGCCGGCGGCCCGGTCGGCAAGCCGCGCAGCCTGTGGAGCGACGCCTGGCGCGACCTGCGCCGCAACCCGCTGTTCGTGGCATCCGCGATCCTGATCGTGCTGCTGCTGACCATGACCTGCTTCCCCAGCCTGTTCACCAGCGCCTCGCCGCGCAACGGCGACCTGACCGGTGCCTACCTCAAGGAGCCGGAGTTCGGGAAGGTGTTCTCGGGCGAGTGGCTCGGCTACGACGGCCAGGGCCGCAGCATCTGGGCGCGCCTGGTCTACGGCGCCCGCGCCTCGGTGATCGTCGGTGTCGTGGTCACGGCCGCCGTCACCCTCTTCGGCGGCTTCGTGGGCATGATGGCCGGGTACTTCGGCGGCTGGATCGACAGCGTCCTCTCCCGCCTCACCGACATCTTCGCCGGCATCCCCTTCCTGCTCGGCGCCATGGTCGTGCTCACCTCGTTCGACGTGCGCACCGTGTGGGTGGTCTCCGCGGCCCTGATCGTCCTGGGCTGGACCCAGATCGCCCGCGTCATGCGCGGCTCGGTGATCTCCATCAAGCAGCAGGACTACGTCATGGCCGCCAAGGCCCTCGGCGCCGGCACCGGCCGCATCCTGCTGCGCCACATCCTGCCGAACGCCATCGCGCCGGTGATCGTCGTCGCGACCATCGCGCTCGGCGGCTACATCTCGGCCGAGGCCACCCTGTCCTACCTCGGCATCGGTCTGGCCGACCCGGTCGTCTCGTGGGGCATCGACGTCTCGGCGGGCAAGGACCAGCTGCGCAACGCGCCGCACGTCCTGCTCTTCCCGGCGCTGATGGTCTCCGTCACGGTCCTGGCCTTCATCATGCTCGGCGATGCGGTGCGCAACGCCCTCGACCCCAAGCTGCGCTGAGGGAGGCGTACGTGACCACCATCGAGAAGACCGCGAAGGTCCCCGAGCCCCGGCCCTCCGACGCCCCGGGCACCCCGCTGCTCGAAGTCCGCGACCTGCACGTGGAGTTCCACACCCGCGACGGCGTCGCCAAGGCCGTCAACGGCGTCAACTACACCGTCAACGCGGGCGAGACGCTGGCCGTCCTCGGCGAGTCCGGCTCCGGCAAGTCCGTGACCGCGCAGGCCGTCATGGGCATCCTCGACATGCCGCCCGGGAGGATCCCGCAGGGCGAGATCCTCTTCCGCGGCAAGGACATGCTGAAGATGTCCGCCGAGGAGCGCCGGAAGATCCGCGGCAGCAAGATCGCCATGATCTTCCAGGACGCCCTGTCGTCCCTGAACCCCGTGCTGAGCGTGGGCTACCAGCTCGGCGAGATGTTCCGGGTGCACCAGGGGCTGTCCAAGAAGGAGGCGAAGGCCAAGTCCATCGAGCTGATGGACCGGGTCCGCATCCCCGCCGCCAAGGAGCGCGTCAGCGACTACCCGCACCAGTTCTCGGGCGGCATGCGCCAGCGCATCATGATCGCGATGGCGCTGGCCCTGGAGCCCGACCTGATCATCGCGGACGAGCCGACGACGGCCCTGGACGTCACCGTCCAGGCCCAGGTGATGGACCTGCTCGCGGAGCTGCAGCGCGAGCTCAACATGGGCCTGATCCTGATCACCCACGACCTCGGTGTCGTGGCGGACGTCGCCGACAAGATCGCGGTGATGTACGCGGGCCGGATCGTGGAGACCGCGCCCGTGCACGAGCTGTACAAGCGCCCGGCCCACCCCTACACCCGGGGCCTGCTGGACTCCATCCCGCGCCTGGACCAGAAGGGCCAGGAGCTCTACGCGATCAAGGGCCTGCCGCCCAACCTGCTGAACATCCCGGCCGGCTGCGCCTTCAACCCGCGCTGCCCCAAGGCCCAGGACATCTGCCGCACGGACATCCCCGTCCTGCACCGGGTGACCGAGCAGGACGGTGCGGAGCTCGACGGCCGCGGCAGCGCGTGCCACTTCTGGAAGGAGACGATCCATGGCTGAGACCGGCAAGAAGGACGAGGCCGCGACGCCCAACGTCTCCGAGGTGGAGGTCAGCGACGCGTCGACGACCGCCGAGGTCGAGGCCGTCCTCGACGCCCCGGTGGAGCGCGGCGAGCCGATCCTGCAGGTGCGCAACCTGGTCAAGCACTTCCCGCTGACCCAGGGCATCCTCTTCAAGCGGCAGGTCGGCGCGGTCAAGGCGGTCGACGGCGTCTCGTTCGACCTCTACCAGGGCGAGACGCTGGGCATCGTCGGCGAGTCCGGCTGTGGCAAGTCCACGGTCGCCAAGCTGCTGATGACCCTGGAGACGGCCACCTCCGGCGAGGTCTTCTACAAGGGCCAGGACATCACCAAGCTGTCCGGGCGCGCCCTGAAGGCCGTGCGCCGCAACATCCAGATGGTCTTCCAGGACCCGTACACCTCGCTCAACCCGCGCATGACGGTCGGCGACATCATCGGGGAGCCCTTCGAGATCCACCCCGAGGTGGCGCCGAAGGGCGACCGGCGCAAGCGCGTGCAGGAACTCCTGGACGTCGTCGGCCTGAACCCGGAGTACATCAACCGCTACCCGCACCAGTTCTCGGGCGGTCAGCGGCAGCGCATCGGCATCGCGCGCGGGCTGGCGCTCAACCCCGAGATCATCATCTGCGACGAGCCGGTGTCCGCGCTGGACGTCTCCGTGCAGGCGCAGGTCGTCAACCTGATGGAGAAGCTGCAGGACGAGTTCAACCTCTCCTACATCTTCATCGCGCACGACCTGTCGATCGTGCGCCACATCTCCGACCGCGTCGGGGTGATGTACCTGGGCAAGATGGCCGAGATCGGCACGGACGTGCAGATCTACGACCACCCGACCCACCCCTACACCCAGGCGCTGCTCTCGGCCGTCCCGGTCCCCGACCCGGACGCCCGCGAGGGCCGCGAGCGCATCATCCTCACCGGCGACGTCCCGTCCCCGGCGAACCCGCCCTCCGGCTGCCGCTTCCGCACCCGCTGCTGGAAGGCGGAGGACCGGTGCGCCGAGGAGATGCCGCTGCTGGCGGTGCCGGAGGTCTTCGCCGGCGTCGACACCCCGGCCGCGCACGAGTCGGCGTGCCACTTCGCGGAGGAGAAGCAGGTGGTGGGGGCGGCGTAACGGCGCCGTTCCCGCAGCGGGGGAGTGGCCGGGGTAGTTTCGTGATCGTGTCGCTCGATGACTTCCGCACCCACGTTCGTGCCCGCGTCCTGTACGTCACCGACCTGGCCTACGAGGCCAAGGGGCGGCGGTACTGCGACGAGGACATCTTCCTGACGTCGCGGCTGCGCGAGGACTTCGACATCGCGCTGTGCCACCCGCTGGAGGCGGCGGCGCTCATGGAGACGGGCGCCTTCGACGTGGTGGTGGTGCGCAACAGCGGACCGGTGCTGCACTACGAGGCGGCCTACGAGGACTTCCGCGCCCGGGCCGTGAAGAACGACGTCCGCGTCTACAACCAGCTCACGGGCCGGGCCGACATGGCCGGCAAGCAGTACCTCGTCGACTTGAGCGCGGCGGGATACCCGGTCATCCCGACGGTCGACCGCGCGGAGGACCTGGCCCGCCTGCCGGAGGTGGCCGAGTATGTGGCGAAGCCCAAGGCCGGCGCGGACTCGATCGGCCTGCGGTTCCTCGAGCGGCCGGAGCTGGGGGAGCTGGGGGAGCGGGAGTGGGCTGCGGGAGTGCTGGTCCAGCCCCGCATCCACTTCCGTTACGAGGTCTCGTTCTACTTCATCGACGACACCTTCCAGTACGCGCTGTACGCCCCGGACCCGGAGCGGCGCTGGAAGCTGGAGCGCTACGAGCCGACGGCCGCCGACCTGGTCTTCGCACAGCGCTTCATCGACTGGAACGACATCGAGCACGGCATCCAG
This sequence comes from Streptomyces sp. NPDC021096, assembly GCF_040641275.1. Lineage (NCBI taxonomy): Bacteria > Bacillati > Actinomycetota > Actinomycetes > Kitasatosporales > Streptomycetaceae > Streptomyces > Streptomyces sp. NPDC021096. Next base: position 168,346 of record NZ_JBFADG010000001.1, read on the forward strand.
CGCGTCGACGCCTGCCGCACCCCGGAGGGCGAGCTCCTCCTGGTCGAGCTCGAGGACCTCAACCCGTACCTGTCCCTGGACCTCCTGGACGACGGCACGCGCGAGGCGTTCGTGGCGGACTTCAAGGCGGCGCTGGCGCGGTATGCGTCCGCATGTGGTGGCATGCGGTCCGGTACGGACGGTTGAACACCCTCTGGTGTGGTTGATCAAGTCCGTGGTTCTCTCGGTCGAGCCGTCGCGACGGTGCGGCGGCCGCGCGACACGAGGAGAGAAGGACCGACCATGAGACGCCTTGCCCGTGCCCTGGCCATGACCGGAGCCGTCGGCGCCCTGACCCTGCTGTCCGCCCCGGCCTCGCAGGCGGCGCCGTCCGCTTCGGCGTCGACGGCCGCGTGCGTCACCGCCAAGCAGGAGGCGTCCTTCGCGCGCGGCGAGATATCGCTGTGCCCGCAGAGCGACGGCACCACGCGGGTCACCGGCTACATCGAGGACCTGCTGCCGGGCAACGGCTGGGGCACGCCGGACGGTGCCTGCGCGGGCTGGTGGATCGAGATGGGCGCGAAGGGCATGATCGGGCCGATGGTCTGCCCGCACTTCGATCCCCAGCACCGGGCGACGAAGACGTTCGACTACACCTTCAAGCCGGAGGCTCCGGTGACGGGTGCGAAGCTCAACGGCTTCCGCGCGTGAGGTAGTCGGGGAGGGGCCCTGTCCGTCCTGGCCGGGCCCCTTCGCCGGCATCATCCGCCGGCATCAGTAGAAGGTCCGGCCCCCGGCACCGGAGGACACCGACCAGACCTCGGTGATGCGCCCGCCCGTGACGGCGAGTATGTCGGTCCCGCTCCGGGCCACGGTCCGCCCGTCGTTGTCCACGAAGCTCGCCACATAGGGCCGGGCCACGGTCCCCTCCGGTGCACCGTCGACGAGGCCGATGTCGACGACCGCCGGCCCCTCGGCGACGAACCGCAGCCCCGGCCGCTTGCGATGCCACCCCGTGATGACGTCCGCGAGTTCCCCGGGCCGTCGCACTTCGTCGAACGCCTCGGTACCCGCCTGCGCGTACCGCAAGTGGAACTCCGGCGCCATGATCTCGTCGGCGAGTGCGGTGTCGCCGTTCCACATGGCGGTCCACCGGTCGTACAACTCGACCCCGAATTGGCGCATGCGAATCTCTCCCCCGTCGTTCCTGTCCGCCTGTCCGTCAGCGATCCGGACTACTGGAACGGACTGTAGGGGGAGGGTCTGACAACGCCGGTCCGGTGCGGGCGGCTCGGATGGCGGCTGTGGCAGGAGTCGCCTACGGTTATCTGGCGATGTTCGGCCATTCGAACATCCGAGCCTTTCATGGAGGTCACCATGAAGTGTCTTCGAACCCTCGCCCTGGCAGCCGCGCCCACCGCGATGCTGATCGGCCTCGCGGCCCCCGCGGTGGCCGCGGACGACCCCGCACCGATCGCGCCGGCAACCGTGAGCACCAGCCCTGCGAAGGCGCAGGTCAAGACCTGGCACTGGATGGGCAATTACGGATCGGTCTACGACGTGACCAATATCGCCACCAGCTTTGGCGCCGGGGCCGGGGAAGTCATCACCCAGAACATGAACGGCGTGTGGGCGACGTTCATGTACATCTACTGAGACGATGCGGCTCGGCAGTCCCGGCACCACCAATCACGCGCTGTGCAGTGTCCGTCCGGGGCTGCACGCCACGGGCGGGCACTTGGGTCGTGTCGTCACCGCCCGCCGGCTCACCCCTGGGGTGGTGAGCCGGCCCGACCCCGGGCTTACCCGGCCGCCTTGGCGTAGCGGGCGCGGGCGCGCTCGGGGTAGCGGGCGGTGAAGGCGGCGGGCAGGGCGAATCCGGCGACCTGGACCGCTATGGACACCCCGCTGCCGAGGTCCTCGGCGCTGGTGAGGGCCAGTGCGGCGGCGGCCAGGGTGAAGGCGAGTGCCCAGGCGGTGGTGATCACGACGTTGATGCGGCGGAAGAGCGGGGTGCCCCATACCTCCTGCGGTGCTTGTCGCTTGGCGATGCCGGTGGTGAACGGGTGGCCGACGAGCAGGGTGGCCCAGGCCGTGAGGGCGAGCCAGCCCAGGGACATGGCACCGCCGAAGTGCCGCAGCCCGCTGTGCGGGAGAGCGAAGGCCAGGGCGGTCAGCGCGGCGAAGAAGCCCGCCGTGCTGTGCTCCAGGATCAGCGACTGTCCGGCGGTGCCTGCCTTGCGCTCCTTGACCAGCAGGGCTATGGCGGTGGCGAGCCCCGCGGCGGCGCCCCACTGCCAGCCGTACGAGGAGACGGCGGCGAAGGCGATCCAGGGCATGAAGCCGCGCAGGTAGTTCATCGAGACGTCTCCTTGGTCGGTGGCCGGATGCGGCCGTGCCGGGCGCCGACCCCCCGGCCGACATTCCAACTATGACATGTCAGTTGTGGAATGTCCACGTTCGACATGTCGATTGTGGAAGGTAGGGTGGGGGCATGAGCCTGAGACACGCGATGCTGGGCCTTCTCGCGAACGAGCCGGCCAGCGGCTACGACCTGATGAAGAGCTTCGAGACCTCGCTGAGCAATGCCTGGCCGGCGACCCAGAGCCAGGTCTACGGGGAGCTGGCCAAGCTCGCGAAGGGCGGCCTGCTGGAGGTCTGCGCGGAAGGCCCCCGCGGCCGCAAGGAATACGCCATCACCCAGGACGGCCGCGCCGAACTGCACCGCTGGCTCACCGAACCCCACCCCGACACCGCCCGCCGCAGCGAGGCCCTGCTCCGGGTCTTCTTCCTCAACCACCTCACGCCCCTGGAGGCGGTCACCTATCTCGTGGGCGAGGCGGAGCGCGCGGCCGGGCAGCGCGCGGCGCTGGCGGAGCTGGAACAGAAGGTCGACTGGGGCGACGACCCGCTGTCCGTCAACGGCCGCCTCGCCATCGAGTACGGCCTGCGCTTCACCGCCATGCGCGAACAATGGGCCCGCTGGGCCGCCGAAGAACTCGAAAAGACCCGGGCGCGGTAAGGGCGTCGCCCCTTCAGTTCCCCGGGCTCACCTTGAGGTGCTCGGCCAGCTGCTGGAGGACCGTCCATGCCTGGGCGTCGGTGCCGTCGCCGAGGGGGTAGTGGAGGGCGGACCCGAACTCTGCGGGCCGGAGGTCGAGCGGTGGGCGGCGGGCGTGCTCGAGGCCCACGCGGCGGACGTCCGGGGCGCCGAGGGTGAAGGAGAGGGGAATGGGCGGGGCCTCGAAGTGCGGGGGGACGGTGAGGTCGCGGCGGGCCCGGCGCAGGGAGGCGAGCATCGAGACGAGACCGTGCTCGTCGGCGAGCGTACGGGCGAGGGGCTCGATCGCGTCGAACGGAGGCTGCTCGTCCTCGCTGTAGCCGAGGGTGAGGGTGACGTCCTCCGCGACGCCGTTCCCGGTGCGGGTGATGCGGTGGGTGGCGAGGGCGGGGCGGCCGGGGTGACCGACGGCGAGCAGATGGGTGGGCTCGGGGGAGCGGTCGCGCGCGAGGTCGGTCAATTGGCCAATCGACCAGGAGAGGTTGATGGGCTCGGCTGTGCCCCATCCGGCGGGGGCGGTGCCGGTGAGCGCGGTCCACGCGGCCCCGAGGGCCCGGCCGAGCACGAGGTCGTCGGTGACCTGCTCGTGCAGCACGCGGAAGGCGACGCAGAGCTGCCGTTCCGTGGTGGGCGTAGCCTCCGTGAACGCCTGGGCGACGGAGGCCTCGCCGCTCTCGTCGCGGACCGGCGTGAACGTTCCGTCCTGCCAGTGGAGCACGGCGCCGGAGAGGCCGTCGTAGTAGCCGCAGTTGGGGTCCTGGACGACCCAGCGGTTGGGCGCTCCGGTCAGCGCGCTGCGGAGCGGCAGGCTGAGGCGTACGTGGGGCGGGGTGACGATCTGCAGGGCGAGGCCGCCGGCGGTGACCGTGCGCAGGACCTCGGACAGCCAGGCGTTGAGGGCGATGACAGGCCGGTCGGCGAGGACGACGGCGGTGGAGCCGGTGAGGACGTCGACGGCGAGCTGCGCTTCGCCGGACGCCGGGTGGGCACCCTCCGGCGCACGCGTCTCGACGACGTCGGTGGTGGCGACCCCCGGAGGCCAGACGGTGCCGCCGAGCAGTACGGTGAGCCGCCCGGCGACGGACCCCGCGAGCGGCGCCGCCTCGGCGACAGCGGTGGAGGCCCGCATCTCGGTCCACCAGTACGGCGTCGGGGGCGCGCTGATGCCGTCACCGAGCAGACGCTCCGCCTCTCCGGGAACGTGCACGAGAAGAGGCGCCTCGAGAGAAACGAGCGGACTACCGTCCACCGCACACAACTGCACGACGGCCCCGTCCTGAACGCTCCCGACCCCAAGCTCGGGCCCGCCCGCGTACAGCCCGGCCACCAGCGCCTGGGAGGAGGGCATGTTGGGGGTGAGGGCTATGACGTCTTTCACGGGTGTCCAATCGGGCCGGTACGGGCTTCTACGCTGGCGGGCATGAGTGATCTGTGCGAGCCCCAGCTCGCGTGGGAGCTGGGTGACACCTTGCCAGACGCGGTTCTTGCCGAACTACGTTGGTATGTGGGGCTAGTGAAAAAGGACACCGCCCCCGGCCGGACACCGCTACTGGCCTGCTGAGGGCAAGCGTGGCGCATCGGCGGCACCTTGACGGGTGAGTTGACGCACACCGCGCGTCGTTCGCGCCCCAGGGCTCGTCCACCTCGCATTCTGCGGCGAGGGTCTTTTGTTGATCTCAGTCTGCGGTGTCCTGCGCCTGGTAGCCGAGGAGACCGACTGCGTAGAGACCGGGCAGCAGGCGCTCAAGATACCAAGGCAGGTCGGTCCGTAGATCGCGTCGATGCCGGCGTTGTATTCCGCTGCCTGCTCGGAGGTTCCGTGCCCCTTCGGATCATCGACGCCGAACCTCTCGCAGCATTCGTAGAACCACTCCGAGGTCAGACGCTGTCGCTTGGCAACCAGCAGATGAACCGGGTCGGCCTTCCCGTCCGTGGGGCGCGCGCCGACGTTCTCCAGCTGATGTGGGAAAATCGGACACCGCTTACCCACCGGCGGGCCGTCCTGGAACGTCGCCGGCCTGTGGGTCGAGGGCTGGCCGTTCCTGGAATCCGGCGGCCGCGCCACGGTCCGGCTGCTCCCCCTGACCCCCGCCCAGTGGCGGCACTTCGAACCCGGTCAGCAGATCACCATGCACCGAGGACCGAACAGTGGCAGGCGCGGCGACCATCTTGGAGATCCGCCCACCTGCCACTGCCTCAGCGATGGGGTGGTGAGCCGGCCGCGGGAGTGCCCCGGGACCACAGCTCCTCGGCGTGTGCCGCGAAGCGGGAGAACAACCCCCGGTCACCATGGCGCCGCAGGTGCAGAAGCGGCGAGTCGTGGCCGACCTGCCGGGCCAGGTGAGGCGTCACGAGGGCTTCGTCGTCGCAGCGGAAGACGGACAGCGAGACGTGATTGGTGGCGTCGGCCGGGGCGGAGAAGCGTGCCTCCAGCCTCTCCATCTCGCCCATGCGAGTCAGCTGCTCCAGCGTTGCGCGGATGCGCGTGGACACGGCCAGGGCCACGTCTTCGATCTCTTCCCGCTGGCGGGTCACGGCGCCGTCGGGATTACCGATCAGGAAACGGACGCGGCAGCCCTGCGCGGCCTTTCGCCGCAGTACGCCGGGCAGGTCGGGCACATGGGTCCAGAGGAAGTAGGACGTGTACCCGCCGAAGAACAGCTCCTCCGTCGCGCTGCTGATGAGATCGCCCCACACCGTGGAAGGGCACGCGGACCGGTACGGGTAGCTCTGGACGATCTCCTGGTCGCTACCGGTCTTGAGCCGGTCCCTGACGGCTTTGGGCCACAACATCGCTGCTTCCACTCCCAGCGCCATGGAGGCGTCTTCTCGGTTTCTGGCGTGCGGGATCAACCCTTCATCCGCGATCCACCGTTCCACGGTCTTGCCGGAGACTCCGACACGGACCGCGAGCTGTCTGGGCGACAAGCCGGCGGATTTCATAGCTGATCGTAGGGCCGTGTTCAAGAGTCCCCCCGCGGACGTTTGGGCGTTCTTCGACGGTAGCGCCCGGACGACCCAACTGTCCTTGCTCATAGGGAAATACGTCCCCGGCGGGACGACACGATCTCGAAGGAAGGCCCCCGCGGCCGCAGGAACGGCCCGGGGGTGTGGTCAACCTGAAGGAAGCAGGTCGACAGTGGCAGACCTTATCGTCCGTTGCCTCGAATGGGTGAGGGCCCTTCTCGTGCCGGCAGCGGCACCCACTGGTAGCGAGCTTGGCATGCGTGGTGGCTCGAAGGCGCCCTCGGTGTTGAAGCCCTCACAGCTCGCCTTCACCGTCCGTGTGGCCGCGCATGGCATCGACTTCGTCCCGTGTCCGGAGGGAAGCCGATGAGTGAGGCGGACCGGTCGATGAGCACTGGTGACGAGCTGCGCGCCAAGGTGGCTGACGCCAACGCGCGGAGTCGTCGGGGGAGGGGGCAGCCGGAGACGTCGGCGCCCCAGCGGCCCAGGTGCGAGACGTGCTGGCATATCAAGCAGAGCCGCTACCGGGCCCTCGAAGCCGGTGACGGGCAGGAGGCCACCCGTATGGCCAACGCCATGGGGGTTCACCTTCGGGAGGCGCACCCGGTGTGATGGGCCGAGGGGGCGCCGTCCCGGCGGCGCCCCCGTCTCGGCTATGGCCCGCACTGCTCCGGCGGGAGCGGCCTCGTCCTTCCGGGCGATGGACTTCGCGTCACCCTCCCCCGTTTTCTCGCTGGCCCTGTTCGTCGAGCACATCCAGGGCAGTGGAATCCAGCGCGACGACAGGTACCTCAGTCGCATACGTCAGGAGTGGTTTGACCCGCACCTCCACACCGTTGAGGTCGATGAAGCCGCTTTCGATGGTGAAACCACCCCCCCCGTTCGTACATGAGCAGTAGTGGCTCGTACGGGTCGTCAAGGTCGGGGAGCGTAATCTGCGTCCCACTTCGGAAAGCAGCCCAGTGCACGGCCCCTACAAGGGTCGCCTCCACCTGAGGCCACCCCACCTCCTCGTCGAGGTAGTCCTTCAACTCGGCGAGGACCTCGTCATCAGCCCGCACCGTGGGGTCGATGAGCTTGGCGAGATCGATGTACGGCCAGGACAGCTCGGCCTTGAAGGCCAGCGCCCAGAGGGCTGTACGCCGGAGGTGCTCGCGAAGCAGTGCGGCTCTCGACTCGGCATGGTCGTACGGTGCGTCCTCGTCCTCCCAGTCGATGGCACGCAGGCGCTGAAGCAGGGCACGCGGCGCTTCGTCCGTCACTTGAGATTCCATCCCTTCTTGTTCAGCTGTTCCTTCGCAGCCTTCACCCCTCGTGGCTCGCCGACGGACCTCGGCCGAGGTCGTGTGCCGCGCCACCGGGCACGTGGCCGGCCGAGCCGCCCGGTGCGTGCCCGCCGGTGCGGCCCGCCGACGCCGTCGCGTCGCCGCTCACGCGCGCGCCCAGGAGGCCACCCGTATGGCCAACGTCATGGGGGTCCATCTTCGGGAGGCGCACCCGGTGTGACGGGCCGAGGGGCGTCGTCCCGGCGGCGCCCCCGCCTCGGCTGTGGCCCGAACTACTCCGGCGGGAGCGGCTGCTCGGGCAGGTTTCCGAACAGGTAGTCATCTTGCGTTTTACCCTCGCTGGTCAAGTCGGCCGGAACATGGGTGCGATGGTGGGCGTTGTCGGTTCATGGTGCGCTTGCTGACAAGCCCGTTCGTGGTGTTGATCGTGGTGATACCGCTGTTCGTTTTGGCGGCCGTCCAGTATGTGGTCCGGCAGGCTCAGGGGCGGGGGTGGCTGCCTGGCCGTTTTCGGGAACGGGAGCTGGGGAGCCGGGGTGTGGGTGCCACGGCTACTGAGGAACTGCATGCTCTGATCTACCCGAGCAAGCGGGTCCAGCTGGAGCAACGCCGTATTGAGCTGGTGCTGCGGGATGACGAGCAGGATGGTGCCCCGCGGAGAACCGGGATCGATCTCGACGGCGGGGTGGCTCGTCTTGAGCGCCGCCGGTCAGCCTGATTCTGCTGTGCGGCGAGGTTTTGTCCCTACCTTGTGGTGGGTGGGCCGCTGGAACGGCTGGCCGGTGGTGAGGACTCGGCCCACGTCGTGGCGGCTGGCCGGGCGGCGGTTCTTCGAGCCTGGCGGCCGGCCGGGCCCGGGCCGGGACGGTTTCGGTGCACGCGCTGGTGAAGCAGTCGTCGGACGCAGGTTTCGAAACCCTCGCCGGACCCGGGCCGGGGTGAGCCGCTCGAGCGGAGCCGGTTTCTCCCACGGGTGCCGCAGGTCCCTCACGAGCGGTCGGGCGAGCCGGAGCTGGGTGTAGGCGGCGGCGATGAGCCATGTCCATCGGTCGGCGGCCTCGGGGCTGCGGAGCCTGGGGGCGGTCCAGCCCAGGGTCTGCTTCATCATCCGGAAAGTGTGCTCGACATCGAACCTTCTCAGGAACGCTTGCCAGCAGCGGTCGACGTCGGCCGCAGTGGCGCCGGTCCTGGACCACCACAGCCACAACGGCTTCGGACCGGCACCCGAGGGCAGATGCTCGACCTGGAGGCGGATGACCGTACCTTCGATGATGGGCAGTTCGGCGGTGTGGTCGATCCAGGCGGCCCGCCGGGTCAGTCGGGAGTGGAGCCGGTCCCATGCCCGGGCCGTCGCCTTCCCGTAGAGACGGGTGCCGGTGACGGTCACCACCTGCGCATCTCCCCAGGATTCCGGCTGTCCGAAGACGAACTCACCACCGTGCTTGGGCGGCCGGCCGCCATCGGGGTGTTCCTGGTGGAAAGCCTCGCGGGAGGGCGCCGGCCGACGCATCACCCGGTCCGAGCGGGTCCGGCCCAGGATCTCGATGGGCAGGTCCGCCAGCAGGTGGGCGAGCCGTGGAGCGTCGTAACCGGCGTCGACCACGATCAGGATGTGCGGGTCGCCCGGTGCCCACTGGCCCGCCGTGATCAGACGCTCCACGCCCTCCCGGATCTGGGCGGTGGTGACGGCTGCGACGTCGGCGCCGGGCAGCAGCCGGACGGTGTCCAGGACCGCGGTCCATGAGGTCCGGCCGGTCTCCAGCGCGGCGACGACCGAGTAGGGCCAGCCCGGGATCATCAGGTGCTTGTTCTCGCCGTACCCGTAGGTGTGGCAGAAGCACCAGTCAGGGGCCGTGTCTGCGTCCGGGCGGAGCCAGGGCGAGACGTCGACAGCGAGGACCAGGCGGCCGTCGGCCGCCTTCGGCAGCGGTACTGAGACCAGGGCCCGTCGCAGTCGGCCCACGTCCAGCTGCCCCTGGTTCAGGCCCGCGTACAAAGCGCCGTGTCCACGACGGTGTTCGGCTGCGAGCGCCAGCCCGACCAGGGTCTTCACCGGCCCGTCCGCGCAGAGCACCGCGTCGGTGAGCTCGAACAGGGCGTCCGCACGCGCGGTCAGGCACGCGTACAACTCCGACCGGAAGTGTGACAGGAGCCCGAACGGCTCACCCGGAACATCGTGATGCAGCAGACTCACCTACGGCCTTCGGCTGGATCTGTATCTCTGTGACGGAGCACAGGTTCCAGGCGAAGGCCGCTCTGCTGTCCAGCACTTATCACCATGAGTGATCAAGTTCGAGGAACGATTCGACCAGTGAAGATAAAACGCAAGGTCATGCATCGTGCCGAGGTAGTCGTACAGGGCGGCTTCGCTCTCGAACTCAATGCCGGTGAGTCCGTCGTAGTCCTCAACCGACAGCTCCCGCGACACCATCACTTCAGCGAGTCCGCTCCGGACTGCCTCGGTGAATGTCGCGTTGAACCCGTGCAGAGTCCTGCGAAGAGATCCGGTGACGTAGTACCCCTGTTCCAGGTCGAGGTAGCCGGTGATGAACGTGCGGAGCTCCGGATTCACTGCCCTGTCCTCTTGAAGCGCGGCGCCTTCGTCAAGGCGCAGTGTTCACCGTTCACCTTGAGGTGCTCGGCCAGTCGCAGGAGGGCCGTCCAGGGCCGGGGCGTCGGTGCCGTCGCCGAGGGGTAGTGAAGGGCGGGCGGCCCAGGCGTCAATCGACTCCGCTGACCCAGCTTGTGTCACCGTTGAATCCCTCGTCGGTCACCACGGACTGTCGCGTGAGGGTTGCTCGGCCCGCTGCCGCCGGATGGGCGTCAGGACGGGAACTCGCCCACCCAGCCTCGCGTGAGCAGGTGTTTGGGGATGTAGTCGGACTCGACCTCGATCGGGCGGCCCGCGTCGTAAGCCAGGCATGTGATGGCGAGTGGTCCAAGGGCCAGATAGCCGGCGACGCTACGCTCCCTCTCCTTGCTCGCCGTCCAGTATGCCTTGTGTGCTTCCAGTGCCTCCGCCAGAGCCTGATCGAAACCGTCGTGGTCCTTGCGTAGAAAGCAGTGGAACAGGTTGATCGACTGATAGAGGATCTTGTCCAGCAGATCCTGGTCGACGATTCTTGCGAAATCCGGATGGGACTTCTCGATCGCCGAAGTAAGCTTCTCGGCCAGCCCCGACCGCTCCAGCCAGTAGGTCTGAAGCGAATCCACCCAGTGGTAAATGTACTCGTCGTACTCTGCGCCGGAGGCTCGCAGCAAATCGACGGGAATCTCGCACAGTTGAGTCATGCGAGTCTGATTGCGACAGATCACAGCAGGCCAGAAGGCGGTCAGCCAATTGCCTGCATCGGCGAACGGCTGTGCTCCTGCGGCTGGGATGGTCCACATTTCATGGTTGATGCGGCACTCCACGGTTCCTTCAGTCACGCTCGCGGAGGAGAACAGTGCGGACCCGATTTGCATAGCGGAGACTGCAGCTTCCCAAGTGTCGATTTCCGCTCCATCGGGATCGACCGCGCACCGGGCCTGCAGGTGCGTGAGCGCCTTGCCCAGTGCGGCGTCGAACATGCGGGGGGACCGCTCCAGTCGTCGGACGGTACTGGCCACCCCTTCTCCCAGCGCCTGTGCGTAGCCTTCGTCGTCGGGACCGGGACGGCCATGCCGCAGCGCCTTCGCCAGCGGATCCTCCGCCGTTTTCACAGTTTGTCGGTGACGTCAGGCCCCGTACCGTCGTCGAGGGTTTCGGGGGTTCCGATGCCCAGTTGGGTGGCAAATCCGAAGTACGTGGCCTCGCCGGGCTGTGCAGTCACGCCGAGCATGGAGTTCAGCTCTTGTAGAGCTGCCGTTAGACGCGGTGCGTTCTGGCGATGGACGTCGGGGTGTGGCTTGCCAGCGAAGTCGAGTTCGCCCCAGATGTCGTGGTGGACACTGAGTTCGGCGGAGAGGCCCACGGGCACGGGAGAGAGGGAGAGGTCGACAAGTCGGGGCTCTCGGCGGCTCTTTCCCGTAGCATCGACCCAAGTTCCCGTGCCCACGATATTGACGTCATAGACCTCGGCGTTCGGGAAGCCCGCAGGGCGACTCGCAAGAACTCGCTCCGGTAGGCGTGGGTCACCCAGCGGCACGGTCAACGCGATGTTGGTCCTGATGTCGATACCGCCGTGGTCGAGTACGTACCAGTCGTATTCGAGACGGTGGGGGGTAAGAAGGCCATGCCTTGCCAGTACGTCTGTCATTCTTGCTGCCGTGGCCAATGCTGATTCCAGGCCGGGTTCCGCTACCTCCTCGAGGTCCCAGAACCAGGAGCCGCACTCGCGCGGCGCGCGCATCAGAGTCGACATGGATACTTCTTCCTTACGGGAAAACGGAGCCGTTGGGCGGGACGGTGATGGATCCATCTTTGAAGCGCAGATGGAAAGTGGATCCAGATATTCGAGCCTGGAATTCAACTTCCTTGAGCATCTTAGCGTTGAAGTCCGCTATGGATTGATGTACATCCAGTAGGGCAACCTTCTGTGTGGCGTAACCCGAGTGGAGCTGCTTGGCAGCCTTCCTTGCGGCGGTCTTGATGCCATCGATGTTGTCTACATCTTTGAGCTGGTAACCGTAGTGCGCTGTGCCGTCGGTGTGGACGGTAGCTACATCCAGGTCAAGGCCAGTGAGGTCGTCCTTGAGCTCGAAAGCGAGGTCTTTGAAGCCGCGGCTTTGCAGCTCGGTTGCATGACTCAGCGCCATATATGCGGCAGGAACCATTCCCCTGTCGCCCACCTTGGGTTTGGGCCCCTGCTTGCACATGTTGAGAATTTCACGGTAATCCGGCACATGGCTGAGGTGCCCGCGAGATATCATATCTGCGATCTCGGCGCCCCGGGGTTGCTTGCGGAGGACCTTTAGGGCGCGCTCCTGGTCCGTCGGGTCCATCTTCGCTCGCGTAAAGGCTTCGACAAGTTCTGGCTCCTGCTCGGGACGCAGAGGCTCGGAGGGCGTGCCTACCGTGTCCGTGCCTCGGCGATAGCGGTCCTGAGGGATTTCGTCGATTGGGTTGGGTGTACGCGGAGGCGTGCCTCCGGGGTTGTTCGGCGGCTGCCCGCCGCTGCTGCCGCCACCGAGGGCGCTGTGCCCGTCTGCCGGGGCCTCGGTGTGACCTCCCGCCGGGTTGTCGCCGTGAGCGGCTGCAGGTGCTTCACCATGACCATGAGCCGGGGTCTCTCCATGGCTGATCCGGGAGTCGCCATGGCTGGCCGACGGCCCCCGATCGAGGTCGTGACCGGCGCCGCCAGGGGCATGGCCGTCCGCACCGCCGCCCGGTGTACGACCGGTGGATCCGCCAGGGACGTGCTCGCTGGTCGACCCGCCTGGTACGTGCTGCGCGGTCCCGCCCGGTACGTGGCCGACGCCGCCACCTGGTGCGTGCCCCGCACCGCCGCCCGGTGCGTGCCCCCCGCCGCGTCCCGCCGACGCCGTCGCGTCGCCGCCCACGCGCGCGCCCGCGGTGGCCGGGACGCGTTCGTGGTCCGGCGCCGTGGAATGCGGCTGCTGATCGGGCGACTTCGGAGCTTCGGTGGAACGTTCCGCCGCCGAAAGCTCCTTCTTCGGGGGGCTGGAGTTCCTTGCCGTGTTCGTTGAAGAAGCGGCCACTTTCCTTGTCGAGGTAGACGACCTTGTTCTCGTTGTCGAGGAACGGGACCGCGCTCTCCGGCAGATCCGCCGGCCGCTTCGGCAGGTGGGCCGCCGCCTCGGCCGGTACCGTGAACGCCTCGTCCGCGATGTGGACCGTCGAGCCCATCCGCAGGTTCTTCAGCCCCGACATCAGGTCGCCGACCTTGACGAAGGCGACCTTGCCGGCCTTGCCCACGTACGTGATCGGGTCGACGATCCGGCCCGCCTTGCCCAGTACCGAGACCGTCTTGGCGACCGCGCCGCCCTTCGCCGCCGCTCCCGAGCCGCCGGTGAAGACGGTGGTGAGGACGTTGAAGGTGACGCCGCCGGCGGCGCGGGCCGGGTTCTTGCCCCACTGGTCGTAGGCGACGAGCGCCTTGCCGGTTTCCTTGACCGCCGTGCGGGAGTCCGCAGCCACTTGGGCAGCTTCTTCTCGGGGGCCATCCAGTACGCGGCCGCCAGCGGCGTGGTGCTGATGACGAGGCCGGTGGACAGCTTGGCCAGGCCCGTCCACGCCTGGCCGGCCTTGTCCCACCCCTCGGTGCCCACGAGCGTGCCGAGGCCCTTGATGGTGCCCCAGATGCCGTCGACGACGAAGCCGTCCCAGACGAAGCTCTTGATCTGGTGGCCCAGCCAGCGGAGGCCGGTGTATTCGCGCTGCGCCATCGACCCCCAGGGCAGCTTCTCCGCGTGGTTGAGGTCGTTGGCCTTGTAGCCGTACATGTTCGGCTTGTGCGAACCGTCATCGACGACGAGCGGCTTCCCGCCGACCAAGGCGACGATCTTGTCGTGGCAGGTGCGCTCGGCCGCCTGGAAGGCGGATACGGCGGCGTTGACGCCGCGGACCAGCTCGTTGTTGCGGTCGACCTTCTTCTTGTCCTTGCGCCAGTCGTCGTCGCCTTCGACGCTGCTCACGAAGTCGATGGCGTCGGACTTGAGGTTCTCGAGCCTCTTCACCAGCGGCTTGACCTCGCCCGCGTACGCGCTCAGCGCGGCGGTCACCTTTTCCAGGTCGTCCGCGAACGCGTCCGACTTGGTCTCCACCGGTTGTGTGGTGGCGAACAGCTTGTCCGCCTCCGGTGCCTTGTAGCAGGCCGACAGCCCCTGGAATGTGGAGTGCACGGAAGCGCCGGAGTCCCGGAACAGCTTGGCGTCCGCTGCCAGTGCCTTGGTCTCGGTCTCGAGTGTGCCCAGATTTCCGGTGAACTGCGGTATGCCCGAGGGGACGATGAGCTGGTCGCTGCGCTCATTTCTTCCCCTGCCCGGGCATCTCTATCCTGGGCTCCTCAAGCGCCTTGCGGTGCGCGTCCTCGGCCATCTTCAGGTCGCCCTGGACGTATTCGTCGGTGGCCTTCTTCGCGCCGTTCAGGGAGTTGGCGGTGCGTTGCGCCACGTACGCCAGCTGCGACTGCCACTCCTTGCCGAACTCGGCGAGGGCGGCTCCGACCCACCCCTTGGGGGCTTCGCCGCAGTACATGCCGCTGATCGTCCCCGCGGCGGCCGCGGCGGCCGGCAGGGACTTCTGCACCCCCTGGCCCACCTTCGACAGCCCCTCCGCCGCCGTCGCCGCCCTGCCGAGCACGCCGTACACGGCGCCCGGCCTGATGTCCCAGCTCGTCACGTAAGCCCCCCTTCCCCCTGGTCCCGGTCGACCCCTGGCCGGAACCCGTCACTCCGGTCTTCGGTGATTCCCTGTCACATCAGCCCCACCGAACCGCATCCATGTCTACAGAAAGTGTGTTCGCCATGCAACGTGTTCGCATGGCGTGTCGGCCGACCGCCCCGCCACCCCTCCCCACCGCCCCCACCGCTCGCGCATACGGGCGGTTTCTCGGCCCATGCGCCTCCGGAACGCCCTCATGAGTCACTCCATAAGGTGTTATTTGGGTCGGAGCGAGACGTAGGACCCGAGGAGGCACTCCATGCGTGGACGCACGCGCGCCACAGCCGCTCTCGCCGTCTGTGCGGCCGGGGTCGCGCTGACGGCCACCGGATGCGGCGGTGGAGGGGGCGGCAGCGGCGCGGGGGTCGTGCGGGCCTCGTGGGGGGATCCCCAGAGTCCGCTCGAACCCGCCAACACCAACGAGGTGCAGGGCGGCAAGGTCCTCACCATGATCTTCCGCGGGCTGAAGGAGTACGACCCCAAGACCGGCGAGGCCAGGAACATGCTCGCCGAGAAGATCGACAGTGCCGACCAGCAGACCTTCACCATCACCCTCAAGGACGGCTGGACGTTCAGCAACGGCGAGAAGATCACCGCCAAGTCCTTCGTCGACGCCTGGAACTACGCCTCCGTGGTCGGGAACAAGCAGAAGAACGCCTCCTTCTTCCAGGACATCGAGGGCTACGACAAGGTCCACCCCGCCGCCGGCTCCGCCACCGCCAAGACCCTCTCCGGCCTCGTCGTCAAGGACGACCGCACGTTCACCGTCAAGCTGCGCACCAAGTTCTCCACCTGGCCCGACACCCTGGGCTACGCCGCCTACGCGCCGCTGCCCCGGGCGTTCTACGACGACCACGCGAACTGGCTGAAGAAGCCCGTCGGCAACGGGCCGTACATGATCGACTCGTACACCAAGGGCTCCTCGATGCGGCTCAGCCGCTGGGAGGGGTACCCCGGCGAGGACAAGGCGCAGAACGCCGGCGTGGAACTGCGCGTCTACACCGACAACAACACCGCCTACACCGACCTGCAGGCCGGCAACATCGACCTCGTCGACGACATCCCCAGCGCCCAGCTGAAGAACGTCAAGAACGACCTCGGCGACCGCTATATCAACCAGCCCGCCGGCATCATCCAGACCGTCGTCTTCCCGATGTACGACCCGAACTGGTCCCGGGCCGGGATGGAGAAGGTCCGCCGGGGGCTGTCCATGGCCATCAACCGCGATCAGATCACCGAGCAGATCTACCAGAAGACCCGCACCCCGGCCACGGACTGGACCTCACCGGTGCTGGGGGAGAAGGGCGGCTACAAGGCCGGCCTGTGCGGCGACGCCTGCACGTACAACCCCGGCGAGGCGAAGAAGCTGATCCAGGAGGCGGGCGGGCTGCCGGGCGGCAAGGTCACCATCACCTCGAACGTCGACACCGGCTCCCACCGGGTGTGGATGGACGCCGTCTGCAACAGCGTCAACAACGCGCTGGGCAACGACAAGGCCTGCACGGTCAACCCCGTCGGCACCTTCGCCGACTTCCGCAACCAGGTCTCCGAGCAGCGCGTGGCCGGCCTCTTCCGCTCCGGCTGGCAGATGGACTACCCGCTCGCCCAGAACTTCCTGCAGCCGCTCTACTACACCGGCGCCTCCTCCAACTACGGCAAGTTCAGCGACGCGCAGTTCGACAAGCTCGTCGACGAGGCCAACGCCGAGTCCGACACCGAGAAGGCCATCGGCAAGTTCCAGGACGCGGAGAAGATCCTCGCCGAGCAGATGCCGGCCATCCCGCTCTGGTACCAGAACGGCAGCGCGGGCTACTCCGAGAGCATCGGCGACGTGGAGCTGAACTCCTTCAGCGTGCCCGTCTACGAGCGGATCACCGTCAAGTAGACCCGTCCCAGAAAGGCCCTGGTCCTCATGGGACGGTATGTGCTCCGGCGGCTGCTCCAGATGATCCCCGTGTTCATCGGCAGCACGTTCCTGATCTTCTTCATGGTCTACGCCCTGGGCGACCCCGTCGCCGCCCTCTTCGGCGACAAGGCCCCCGACCCCGCGACCGCCGCGCGCATCCGCAAGGACCTCTACCTCGACGCACCCCTTTGGAAGCAATACCTCCACTACATGGGGCAGATCCTCACCGGAAACTTCGGCACCGCCTTCAACGGCCAGGACGTCACCGAGCTGATGGCCGACGCCTTCCCGGTGACCCTGCGCCTGACGCTCGTCGCCCTCCTCTTCGAGATCGTCATCGGCATCACCCTCGGCCTCCTCAGCGGGCTGCGGCGCGGCCGCTCCGTGGACACCTCCGTCCTGCTGGTCACCCTGATCGTCGTCTCCATCCCGACGTTCGTCAGCGGCTATGTGCTGCAGTACCTCTTCGGCGTCAAATGGGGGGTCGTCTCCCCGTCCGTGTCGCCCGCCGCCCCCTTCGACGAGCTGCTCCTGCCGGGCATCGTGCTCGCCCTGACCTCGCTGGCCTACGTCACCCGCCTGACGCGCACGTCCATCGCCGAGAACTCCCGCGCCGACTACCTCCGCACGGCCGTCGCCAAGGGCCTGCCGCGCCACCGCGTCATCACCCGGCACCTGCTGCGCAACTCCCTCATCCCCGTCGTCACCTTCATCGGCACCGACATCGGGGCCCTGATGGGCGGAGCCATCGTCACCGAGCGGATCTTCAACATCCACGGCGTCGGCTACCAGCTCTACCAGGGCATCCTGCGGCAGAACTCGCCCACCGTCGTCGGCTTCGTGACCGTCCTCGTCATCGTCTTCCTGGCGGCCAACCTGATCGTCGACCTCCTGTACGCCGTGCTCGACCCGAGGATCCGCTATGCCTGAGCTCGATCCTTCCGACCCCAACGCCACCATCACCCCGGGGGACGGCGGGGCGATGTCCCTGGCCACCAGCGACGCCGAGACGCTCGAAGGCGGCCCCATCCCCGGTGGCACCGCCAGCGGCAAGGCCCGCAGCCTGTGGTCGGACGCCTGGCACGACCTGCGGCGCAACCCCGTCTTCATCGTCTCCGCGCTGGTCATCGTCTTCCTGGTGCTCATCGCCGTCTGGCCCGGCCTCATCGCGAGCGGCAACCCCCTCAGCTGCGACCTGTCCAAGGCGCAGGAGGGCTCCCAGCCCGGCCACCCCTTCGGCTACGACGCCCAGGGCTGCGACGTCTACACCCGTACGGTCTACGGCGCGCGGGCCTCCATCGCCGTCGGCGTGTGCGCCACGACGGGGGCCGCACTGCTGGGCAGCGTGTTCGGCGGGCTGGCCGGGTTCTTCGGCGGCTGGTGGGACGGGCTGCTCTCGCGGCTGGCCGACATCTTCTTCGGCATCCCGATCATCCTGGGCGGGCTGGTCTTCCTGTCCATGGTCACCAGCGGCTCGGTGTGGCCGGTCGTCGGCTTCATCGTGCTGCTGGGCTGGCCGCAGATCTCCCGCATCGCCCGTGGCGCCGTGGTCGGCGCCAAGCAGCACGACTACGTCCAGGCCGCCCGCGCCCTGGGCGCCGGCAACAGCCGGCTGCTGCTGCGCCACATCGCGCCCAACGCGGTGGCGCCCGTCATCGTCGTCGCCACCATCGCACTGGGCACCTACATCGCGCTCGAGGCCACCCTCTCCTTCATCGGCGTCGGGCTCAAACCCCCCACCGTCTCCTGGGGCATTGACATCTCCAACGCCTCCAACCAGATCCGCAACGCCCCGCACATGCTGCTGTGGCCGGCGGGCGCCCTGAGCATCACGGTGCTCGCGTTCATCATGCTCGGCGACGCGGTGCGCGACGCCCTCGACCCCAAGCTGCGCTGAGGAGCAGGCGGATGACAGAGCGACAGCCGGCGCTGCTCGACGTGCGCGACCTGTACGTGGAGTTCCGCACCCGGGACGGGGTGGCCAAGGCCGTCAACGGCGTCAGCTACTCCGTCGGCGCGGGCGAGACCCTCGCCGTCCTCGGCGAGTCCGGCTCCGGCAAGTCGGTGACCGCGCAGGCCGTCATGGGCATCCTCGACAGCCCGCCCGGCCACGTCACCGGCGGCGAGGTCCTCTTCCGGGGCAAGGACCTGCTCACCATGGGCGAGGAGCACCGCCGCCGGGTGCGCGGCGCCAAGCTCGCCATGATCTTCCAGGACGCGCTGTCCTCGCTGAACCCCGTGATGACGGTGGGCGCGCAGCTCGGCGAGATGTACGAGGTCCACCAGGGCATGACCCGCAAGGACGCCCGCGCCCGGGCCGCCCAGCTGATGGACCGGGTGCGCATCCCGGCCGCCGAGGACCGGGTGCGGGACTATCCGCACCAGTTCTCCGGCGGCATGCGCCAGCGCATCATGATCGCGATGGCGCTGGCCCTGGAGCCCGACCTGATCATCGCGGACGAGCCGACGACCGCCCTGGACGTCACCGTCCAGGCCCAGGTGATGGACCTGCTCGCCGAGCTGCAGCGCGAATACAACATGGGCCTCGTCCTCATCACCCACGACCTGGGCGTGGTCGCGGACGTCGCCGACAAGATCGCGGTGATGTACGCGGGCCGGATCGTGGAGACCGCGCCCGTCCACGAGCTGTACGCCGCGCCCGCCCACCCGTACACCAAGGGCCTGCTGGACTCCATCCCGCGGCTCGACCGCAAGGGCCGGGAGCTCTACGCCATCAAGGGCCTGCCGCCCAACCTCACCGCCATCCCGGCCGGCTGCCCCTTCAATCCGCGCTGCCCCATGGCCCAGGACATCTGCCGCACCGACCGGCCCCCGCTCTTCGCCGTCGCCCCCGGCCGCGCCAGCGCCTGCCACTTCTGGAAGGAGACGCTCGATGAGAGCTGACGGCGAGGCGATCCTGGAGGTACGGGACCTGGTCAAGCACTACCCGCTGACCCGCGGCGTGCTGATCAGGAAACAGGTCGGCGCGGTCCACGCCGTCGACGGGGTCTCCTTCGACCTGCGGCCCGGCGAGACCCTCGGCATCGTGGGGGAGTCCGGCTGCGGCAAGTCCACGGTCGCCAAGATGCTCGTCAACCTCGAACGCCCCACCGCGGGGGAGATCCGGTACAAGGGCGAGGACATCGCCAAGCTGTCCCGCCGCGCCCTGAAGACCGTACGCCGCAACATCCAGATGGTCTTCCAGGACCCGTACACCTCGCTCAACCCCCGCATGACCGTCGGCGACATCATCGGCGAGCCCTTCGAGATCCACCCCGAGGCCGCGCCCAAGGGCAGCCGCCGCCAGAAGGTGCGGGACCTCCTCGACGTGGTCGGGCTCAACCCCGAGTACATCAACCGCTACCCGCACCAGTTCTCGGGCGGCCAGCGGCAGCGCATCGGCATCGCGCGCGGGCTGGCGCTGCGCCCGGAGGTGATCGTCGCGGACGAGCCGGTCTCCGCGCTCGACGTCTCCGTGCAGGCGCAGGTGGTCAACCTGCTGGAGCGGCTGCAGCGGGAGTTCGAGCTGTCGTACGTGTTCATCGCGCACGACCTGTCCGTGGTGCGGCACATCTCGGACCGGGTGGCGGTGATGTACCTCGGCAGGCTGGCGGAGGTCGGCACGGACGTCCAGATCTACGAGCACCCCACCCACCCCTACACCCAGGCCCTGCTCTCCGCCGTGCCGGTACCGGACCCGGCGGCACGCGAGCGGCGCGAGCGCATCCTCCTCTCCGGCGACGTACCCTCCCCGGCCCACCCGCCGAGCGGCTGCCGCTTCCGCACCCGCTGCTGGAAGGCCAAGGAGAAGTGCGCGCTGATCGTGCCGCCGATCGAGGTCCCCGACTGGTTCCGCGAGGGCGGCGGCCCGGAGGCGCACGCCTCGGCCTGCCACTACGCGGAGGAGCGGCGGGTGGTACCGACGGAACGTGACGGCTAGGACCGGGGTCCGGGGAGGAGCCCCGGGTCCAGGATGATCTCCGCGTCCCGTTCCACCGTCGGCGGCTCCGGGAAGTGGCACGCCGACAGGTGCCCCTCGCCGCTGCCCTCCGCACGGAGCAACGGCGGCTCCTGCGTCGCGCACCGTTCGCGTGCCTTCCAGCACCGCGTCCGGAAGCGGCAGCCGCTCGGCGGCCGGATCGGTGACGGCACGTCACCGGCCAGTCGAATGCGTTCGCGCGCGGTGCCGTCGGCATCGTCGAGGTCCGCCGCCTCCGGCACGGCCGAGAGCAGGGCGTGCGTGTACGGGTGGCGGGGGCGCTCGTAGATGTCGTCGCGCGCGCCCACCTCCACGATCTTGCCGAGGTACATCACGGCCACGCGCTGCGAGAAGTGCCGTACGACCGCGAGATCGTGGGCGATGAAGAGGAACGCGATGCCCAGCTCGCGCCGCAGCCCGTGCAGCAGGTTGACCACCTGCGCCTGGATGGAGACGTCGAGCGCCGAGACCGGCTCGTCCGCCACGATCACCTTGGGCTCGAGCGCCAGCGCCCGTGCGATGCCGATGCGCTGGCGCTGGCCGCCGGAGAACTCGTGCGGGAAGCGGTTGTAGTGCTCGGGGTTCAGGCCCACGGTCTCCAGCAGCTCGCGCACGCGCGCCTCGCGGCCGCCCGCCGGGGCGATGCGGTTGATCTCCATCGGGCCGGAGATGATCTTTCCGACCGTCTGCCGGGGGTTGAGTGACGAGTACGGGTCCTGGAAGATCATCTGGATCTCGGAGCGGATCGGGGCGAGCCGCCGGCGGTCCGCGTGGGTGATGTCCTCGCCCTCGTAGAGGATCCGGCCGGCGGTCGGCTCCAGCAGCCGGGTCAGCAGCCGCCCGGTGGTGGACTTGCCGCAGCCCGACTCGCCGACCAGGCCGAAGCTCTCACCGGCCCGTACGGCCAGGTCGACGCCGTCCACGGCCTGCACGGCGCCGACCCTGCGCTTGACGGGGAAGCCGCCCATGATGGGGAAGTGCTTGGTCAGGCCCTCGGCGACCAGGATGTCGGTCATGGCTCTCGCTCCGCTCGTCAGCCCAGCCGGGGCTTGATCTGCTCGGTGAAGACGGTCCGTTTGCGTTCCGCGCTCAGATGGCAGGCCGCGCCGCGCCCCTCCGGCAGCTCCGGCCGCTCGGTGCGGCAGCGGTCCCCCTCCACCTCGGTCGTGTAGCCGCAGCGCGGGTGGAAGGGGCAGCCGGGCGGCGGCGCCAGCAGGCTCGGCGGCGTGCCCGGGATGGGCAGGAGCGGCTCCTCGACGTCCGAGGACAAGCGGGGCATCGAGCCCAGCAGCCCCCAGGTGTAGGGGTGCCGGGGCTCGCGCAGCACCTCGCGGACCGTGCCGCGCTCCACGGCCCGGCCCGCGTACATCACGAGCAGCTCGTCGGCGGTGTGGGCGACGACGCCGAGGTCGTGGGTGATGAGCATGATGGCCGAACCGGTCTGCTGTTGGAGGTCCTTGAGCAGATCGAGGATCTGGGCCTGGACGGTGACGTCCAGCGCGGTCGTCGGCTCGTCCGCGATGAGCAGCTCGGGGTCGCAGACCAGCGCCATGGCGATCATCGCGCGCTGGCGCATGCCGCCGGAGAACTGGTGCGGATAGTCGTCGACGCGCAGCGCGGCGTTGGGGATGCCGACCTTCTCCAGCATCTCGATCGCCCGCAGCCGGGCGTCCCGCTTTGAGGCACCGGTGTGCTTGCGGAAGGGCTCGGCGATCTGCCGGCCGACGGTGTAGTACGGGGAGAGCGCGGTGAGCGAGTCCTGGAAGATCATCGCCATCTTGTCGCCGCGCAGCTTCTCCAGCACCGGCTCGGAGGCCCCGGTCAGCTCCTGGCCGTCCAGCACGATCTCGCCGCGGATCTCCGCCTGGCGGGCCTCGTGCAGGCCGAGCACGGCGAGGCTGGTGACCGACTTGCCGGAGCCGGACTCGCCGACGATGCCGAGCGTGCGGCCGCGCTCCAGGCCGAAGGAGAGGCCGTCCACGGCCCGTACGGTCCCGTCCTCGGTGGCGAAGCGCACGTACAGGTCCCTGACGCTCAGGAAGGGGGTGGGAGGGGTCACGGTCGCGGTCTCCTGACGGGTGACGGCTAGGCGAGCCGCACGCGCGGGTCGATGAAGGCGTAGGCGGCGTCGACGACGATGTTGGCGACGACGATCGCCGTGCAGCCGACGAGCATCACGGCCATCAGGGTGGGCAGGTCCGTCTCGCTGACCGAGGAGACCGCGAGCCGCCCGAGCCCGTGCAGGCTGAAGGTGAACTCGGTGATGATCGCCCCGCCGAAGAGCGAGCCGAGGTCGATGCCGAAGATGGTCACGATCGGGGCCATCGCGCCCCGCCAGGCGTAGCGGAAGAAGACCGTGCGCCGGGAGAGGCCCTTGGCGCGCGCGGTGCGCACATGGTCCTCGGCGAGCTGCTCGATCATCTGGGAGCGGGTCATCCGGCTGTAGTTGGCGATGAAGATGATGGAGAGCACCAACCAGGGGATGAGCATGCCCGTGAACCACTTCACCGGGTTCTCGGTGATGGGGTGGTAGGCGGGGTTGTCCATCCAGTGCAGACCGCTGACCAGGACGGCGAGGGCGACGACGCCGACGAAGTAGATCTGCAGGGCGCCGCCGATCAGCGACAGGGAGCTGAAGAACTTGTCGATCCACGTGCCCCGGTAGGAGGCGGCGATCATGCCGATGCCCACGCCGACGACCAGGAAGACGGTGGCGCCGCCGAGGGTGATGGACAAGGTGGTCGGGAAGCGGTCCACGATGGTGCCCCAGACCGGCTGCTGGTTGGAGAAGGAGTAGCCGAAGCAGGGCGCCGGGCAGTGGCCCACGGAGAAGTCGCGGCCGGTGAAGATGCCCGTCATGTAGTGCCAGTACTGGACGGGCACCGGCTGGTCCAGGCCCAGGTTCTTGTTGATGACCGCCAGCGCGTCCGGGGTGCAGTTCTTCCCGCAGGACATCAGGGCGGGCTCGGAGGGCAGCGCGAAGAAGAGGAAGAACGTGATCGCGCTGATCAGCAGGACGATGACGATCGCGCCGAGGGAGCGGCGGGCGAGGAATCTCAGCATGGTTCTTCCGGGTGGCGTCTTCCGGTCGGCGGGCGTCCGGGGCGGGTGGGGTGGCCGGGCCGGGCCCACGCGCGGCCCGGCCCGGTGGCATCGCTACTTCACGAACACTCCGGTCGGGTCCACGCTCCCGTAGACCGGGTGGTACTTGACCCCGCCGAGGTTCGAACCCCACAGGGCGAACAGCCGGTTGTAGAAGGTCGGCACGCCCGCCGCGTCATCGGTGAGGATCTTGTCGGCCAGCTTCTGCCACTCGGGCGCGGCCTTCTTCACCTCGGGGATCGCGCTGATGCGGTCGATCTCCTTGTCGACGGCCGTGTTCTTGAGGTGGCTGTAGTTCTGGGCGCCGTCGGCGACCTGCCGGCCGTCGAAGAGCGGCGGGACGACCGTCGAGGAGACGGGCCAGTCCGCGCCCCACGAGGTGCGGTAGATGTCGAACTTGTTCTTCACCTCCGCGATCGCGGTGCGCCAGGTGTTGGAGTCGACCTCCTTCTTCTGCACCTTGAAGCCCGCCCGCTCCAGCGCCTGGGTGACGACGACCGCCACCTTCTGCTGGACGTCGGTGTTGGCGTAGGCGTAGACGATCTCCTGGCCGGTCTTGCCGGCCTCCTTCAGCAGCTGCTTGGCCTTCTCCGTGTCACCGGCCGGGTGGGACTTCTTCCCGTACGGGTCGGTGGGCTCGTAGCCGTCCGTCGCGGGGGAGAGGTAGTTGGTGGCCAGCAGGCCCGCCGTCGTCCCGCCCATCTGCTGCACGATCTGCCCGTTGGGCATGGCGTAGGCGAGGGCCTTGCGGACCTTGACGTCCGGCAGCCGGTCGATGTTGAAGCTGATGTAGTCGACGTAGGGCTGGATCTCCACCAGGCGGCGGGCCTTGGTGGCGGCCTGGCCCAGGACCTTCTCGGTCATCTCCGGGGCGACGGCGTTGGTGAACGTCATCGTGTTCTTGTCGGCGCCCTGGTCGGCGAGGAAGCGGCGGGTGGAGTCCGTGAACTGATGGCCGAAGCTGATCTCGAACCGGTCGGCGTACTGGTGCCGGACCGGGTCCGTCTTCGGGTCCCAGTGCTCGTTGCGCACGAGCGTCAGCGACTTGCCGACCTTGTAGTCGCCGACCTTGTACGGGCCGGAGGCGAAGGGCGCGTTGTCGTACTTCTGCTTGGTGTCCTTGGCGGCCTTGACCGGGCCCACGTTCGGCATGGCCGTCGCGAACGGTGTGTCCGCGTGGGGCTGGCGGAAGTGGAAGACCACCGTCTTGTCGTCCGGGGTGTCCAGCACCGACGCCGGCAGGTGCTTGCCCTCGTACGGGCCGTCGGGCAGCGCCTTGCGGAAGTCGTTGCCGTCGCCGGAGAGCCACTGCGGGATGTAGAGCGGCCCGTCGGTCTCGAAGGGGGCGTAGAGGCGCTCGATGCCCCAGCGGACGTCGCTTGCGGTGATGGGCGAGCCGTCCTCGAACTTCAGGCCGTCCTTGAGCGTGAACTTCCAGGTCCTGCCGCCCTCGGAGGAGGTGCCGGCGTCCGTGGCGAGGTCCCCGACGATCTTCACCTGGCCCTTGTCGTCCACCTTGTAGGAGGTGAGGGTGCGGTTGTAGAGCATCTGGTTGGTCAGGACGTCGGAGTAGTAGATCTGGCCCGGGTCGAGGTGGTTGAAGGCGTCGCGCTGCAGGACGCCGACGGTGCCGCCCTTCTTCGCGCCCGCGACCTCGGGGGCGGGCCCGGTGGAGTCGGCCTTGGTGCCGATGGAGTAGTGCGCGGACGTGGTCTTGTCCTCGCCCGGCCCCTGGCTCTCCTTGCCCCCGTCGCCGCCCCCACCCCCTCCGCTGCTGCACGCGGAGAGCGTCAGGGCCCCTGCTGCCAGGGCCACGGCCCAGAGCCGGGCCCTG
Source organism: Streptomyces sp. NPDC021096 (assembly GCF_040641275.1). Lineage (NCBI taxonomy): Bacteria > Bacillati > Actinomycetota > Actinomycetes > Kitasatosporales > Streptomycetaceae > Streptomyces > Streptomyces sp. NPDC021096. Next base: position 193,784 of record NZ_JBFADG010000001.1, read on the forward strand.
CGCCCGGGGGACATCGTCGCGGAAGTCATGGATGCACCTGCCTGTCGGTTGCCTGTCGGCTGCCGGTCGTGGACGACGTGCGGGGGAGCTGTCAGCGCCTGGTCCGGGGGTCGAAGGCGTCCCGGACCGAGTCCCCGAGGAGGTTGAAGGCGACCACGAAAACGATCATCGCCAGCCCGGGGAAGAAGATGTAGGTGATGTCGCTCTCGTAGTAGGCGGCGCCGTTGGCGAACATCCGGCCCCAGTCGGGGGTCGGTTCCAGAATGCCGACGCCGATGAAGGACAACCCCGCCTCGATGGTCACGATCATCGGCAGCATCAGCGTCGACTGCACCAGGATCGGGGTCCACAGATTGGGCAGCAGCTCCTTGGTGATGATCCGCCACGGCGAGGCGCCGGTCACCTTCGCCGCCTCCACGAACTCCCGCTCCCGGAGGCTGAGCACCTGACCGCGCAGCAGGCGCGCCAGGCCCATCCAGCCCAGCACCCACAGCACCAGGATCAGGGTCAGCACCCGCAGGTACGTCGGGGTCTCCTTCTCGGGGCTCACGAAGAGGGAGTAGACGACCGGGGTGAAGGCGATGAACGACAGCTGGCTGGGAAAGGCCAGCAGGAGGTCGATGAAGCGGCCCAGGAAGTAGTCGGTCCTGCCGCCCGCGTAGCCGGCCGTCACCCCGACCACGATGCCGGTCAGCACGCACAGCACCGTGGCCGCGGCGGCGATGAGCAGTGAGGTGCGGATGCCGTAGACGAGCTGGGTGAGGACGTCCCGGCCGAGCGTCGGCTCGATGCCGAACCAGAACTCGCCGGAGATGCCGCCGTTGGGCGCGACCGGATAGCCGAACTCGTTCAGCAGGCCCGGCTCGTTGAGCCCGTAGGTCGTCGTCGGGTCCTTGCCGTAGAGCTTGGAGATCAGCGGGGCGGCGAGGGCGACGACGAAGAAGAAGGCCACGACGAAGGCGGAGACGACACCCGGGCGGTCGCGCTTGAAGCGCCGCCACATCAGCTGTCCGGGCGAGCGGCCCACGAGCTCGGCGGGCTGCCCGGCCGGTGCCGGCCCGGCGACGGCCGGGGAAGGCATCGGGGAAGGTGTCTGGGAAGGACTCGTCATCGCGCAGATCCCCCGCACTGTGGTCGCGTCCGCCCCGCGCGCGGCCGGCATGGACGCGGTGGGGTTCAGCGGACTTTCGCAACGGACGCACAGTGCAGTCAAGGGGGCTGCCGTGGACGATGGGGCCTTCCCCGGCATCTTGAGCGAAGGTTGTGCAGATCGAGGTGGCGGCGTGCTTGACAGCCCGTCAAGCACGCCGCGCACCGGACCACCCCAACGGGGGCGTCCGGATTCAGATCATGCCCAAGGAACGCTTGAGGAAGTCGACTTGGAGCAGCAGCAGGTTCTCCGCGACCTCCTCCTGCGGGGTCATGTGCGTGACCCCCGACAGCGGCAGCACCTCGTGCGGACGGCCCGCCGCCAGCAGAGCCGACGACAGCCGGAGGGTGTGGGCGGCCACCACGTTGTCGTCCGCGAGCCCGTGAACGATCATCAGCGGACGGGTTTGCTCCGCGGGCGACGACAGACCGGCGTCGGTGACGAGCGAGTTGCGCGCGTACACCTCCGGACGCTCCTGGGGCATCCCCAGATAGCGCTCGGTGTAGTGGGTGTCGTACAGCCGCCAGTCGGTGACCGGGGCGCCCGCGACGCCCGCGTGGAAGACGTCCGGGCGGCGCAGCACCGCCAGCGCCGCCAGATAGCCGCCGTACGACCAGCCGCGGATGCCCACCCGGCCCAGGTCCAGCGGATGGTCCGCGGCCAGCGCCCGCAGCGCCTCCACCTGGTCCTCCAGCGTGACGCCGGCGAAGTCCTCGTGGACGGCCTTCTCCCAGTCGGGAGAGGTGTGCGGGGTGCCCCGGCCGTCGGCGACGACCACGGCGAAGCCCTGGTCGGCGAACCACTGCGACGTCAGATGGGCGTTGTGGGCCGCGGCCACGCGCTGCCCGTGCGGCCCGCCGTAGGGGTCCATGAGCACCGGCAGCGGCCCGTCGCCGTCCCGGTAGCCGGACGGCAGCAGCACCGCGCAGGGGATGCCGCGCGCGCCGGCCCGGGTCAGCCGGGCGCGGGAGGCGAGCACGGGCGTCTCGGCGTACGAGGGCACCTCGGCGATCTGCTTGCCGTCGCGCAGCACCCGCACCCGGGCGCCGGGGGCGTCCAGGGACGCCGTCGCCATCACCGTCACCTCGCCCGAACGCACCGCCGAATGACGGCCCGGCTCCTCCGAAAGCCGCTCGACGCCCTGCTCGTCGACGCGGTAGACGTGCGCCTGGCCGGTCTCCGGGTCCGCGGCCTGCGGCCCGGCGGCCGCGGCGATCAGCACGTCGCCCCCGCAGACGTCCAGTACCGACAGCACGTGCAGCTGCGGCCCCGTCAGTGCCCGGTCGCCGACCACCAGCACCCGGGCCCCGTCCTCGTCCGCGATGCGCACGAGCCGTCCGTCGGGCGTCCACGCGGGCACACCGTCGAAAAGTTCCAGCCACTTCGGATCCTCGTCCGCGTGCAGGACGCGTGTGGCCCCGGTCGCGGTGTCGACCGCGAGGTACGCCTGGGAGCGCTGGTCGCGCGACTGCACCAGCAGCACCGGCGGGCCGTCCGCCGACCAGTGCACGCGCGCGAGATAGGGGTGGCGCTCGCGGTCCCACTCGACGTCGGTCCGCGAGCCGTCCAGGCCCAGCAGGGACAGCGACACCAGGGCGTTGGGCGTACCGGCCGCCGGGTAGGCGACCTCGGCGGGCGCGCTGCCGGGGTTGGCCGGGTCGGCGATCCACCAGCGCTGCACGGGCGCGTCGTCCGCGCGGGCGGCCAGCAGCGCGTCGCCGTCCGGCGACCACCAGAAGCCGCGCAGCCGGTGCATCTCCTCGGCGGCGATGAACTCGGCCAGCCCCCACGTGGTGGTGGCGTTCTCCGGCTCGGCCAGCGCCCGGTCGCCGCTGCCGTCGGCCCCCACGACGCGCAGGGCGCCGCCCGCCACGTACGCCACATGGCGGCCGTCGGGCGAGGGCCTGGGGTCGGCGACCGGCCCCGGGACGGGCAGTTCGGCCGCCGTGCCGCCGCGCAGCTCCGCCACCCACAGGCGCCCGGAGAGTGCGAAAGCGGCCAACTCCACGGCGCCGTCCACGGCGTAGCCCACGACGCCCGCGGAGCCCTCCCGGCTGCGCTCGCGGCGCGCCCGCTCCTCGTCGGACAGTTCCTCGTCGGCACCGCCCAGCAGGACCACCGGGTCGGCGGCCGGGTACTCGCGGCCCGTGTCCAGGTCGAGCACCCACAGGACGTTCGCCCGATCGGTGCCGGTGCGCGAGCGCAGGAAGACGACGCGCGAGCCGTCGGGCGACACGCCGAAGGAGCGCGGCGCGCCGAGGGAGAAGCGTTGGGTGCGGGCGTGCTGCCGAGGGAACGAGAGCTGTCCGGTCATGCGGGCGAGCCTACGGGCCTTACCACCGGGTTCACCCAAGACGGCGAGAACTCGCCGTGCGCCCCGTGTTTGCGCCCGTGCACCGAGTCATGCGCACGCACGGAAAGTTATGATCGCTCGCGCATAGTGGGTATGACTCCCTGGCGTCGTATGCCTGTCCGGGCATTCGTATGCCGTCCTTCCGACCGCATTTCCTGGAGGTGAGCCGCTGTGGCACTTTCGATTTCGGCGGTGGTGCTGCTGGCGATCATCGTCTTCCTGCTGGTCCGGAAGTCCGGATTGAAGGCCGGCCACGCAGTGGTCTGCGTGCTGCTGGGCTTCTATCTGGCGAGCTCCACCGTCGCCCCGACGCTCAACCAGCTGAGCAACAGCGTCGCGAGCATGATCAACAACATTAAGTTCTGATCCGACCGCACGGTCGTGGTGAAAGGGGCGCCGCCCAGGTGGCGCTCCGGCGGGCCCGTGCGGCTCGTAGGCTGTTCCCATGACCGACCGTTCCCTCCTGCCCGGCCGCCGGCTGCTCCTGGTGCACGCGCACCCGGACGACGAATCGATCAACAACGGCGCGACCATGGCCAAGTACGCCGCCGAGGGTGCCCATGTCACGCTCGTGACCTGCACCCTGGGCGAGGAGGGCGAGGTCATCCCGCCCGATCTGGCACATCTCGCCGCGGATCGGGACAACACCCTGGGCGCACACCGGCTGGGCGAACTCGCCGCCGCGATGAGGGAGCTGGGCGTCACCGACCACCGCTTCCTCGGCGGCCCCGGGCGCTACCGCGACTCCGGCATGATGGGCGCCCCGCAGAACGAGCGCCCCGAGTGCTTCTGGCGGGCCGACGTGGACGAGGCCGCCGCGTACCTCGTTGAGGTGATCCGCGAGGTGCGTCCCCAGGTCCTCGTCACGTACGACCCGGACGGCGGTTACGGCCACCCCGACCACATCCAGGCGCACCGCGTCGCCATGCGGGCCGTGGAGCTCGCCGCGGAGTCGGCGTTCCGCCGCGACCTCGGCGACGCCCACGAAGTCGCGAAGGTCTACTGGAACTGCGTCCCGCGCTCGGTGCTCGAGGAGGGCTTCGCGCGGCTGCGCGAGGCCGGCCGGCAGGGAGAGGTCTTCCCCGGCGTCGCCTCGCCCGACGACGTCCCCGGCGTCGTGCCCGACGAGGAGGTCACCGCGGCCGTCGACGCCTCCGCCCACGCGCCCGAGAAGGCCGCCGCGATGCGTGCCCATGCCACGCAGATCGCCGTGGACGGCCCGTTCTTCGCGCTCTCCAACGACCTGGGGCAACCGCTGTTCCCCACCGAGTACTACAAGCTCGTCCGCGGCCGGCCCGGTGCCGACCGCGAGGACGACCTCTTCGCGGGCGTGACGGGAGCGGACGCATGACCGGCGGCTCGAACGGTATGGGCGACGGCCTGCTGAAGCTGCCGGGCGCCGGGCGCCTGTGCGCGTACGCCGGCCTGGCCGCCCTCGGCTTCCTGACCGGGATCGCCGGATCGCTCGTGCAAGGCGGCTGGTTCCCCGGCGGGTTGCTGCTGGCCCTGCTCGCCCTCGCCGGGCTCTGCTACGGCGCCGTCCTGCTCACCCGGGCCAGGGCCGGCGGCGCGGCGGCCGGCACGGGATGGCTGATCGCGGCGCTCGTCCTGGCCGCCAACCGGCCGGAAGGAGACTTTCTCTTTCAGGCCGGAATCGGTTCATATGCCTTCCTGCTGGGCGGAATGGCCGTGGCTGTGATCTGCGCCACGGTTCCGAAAGTGCCGCAACCGGACGGGCCGTCGGCCCGACTTGGCAAGTGACGTGACGATTTCTACCCGACTGCCCTCCACCGGCCGGGGGAGTGAAGCAGCGGTCGTCGAGTACGGGCCCGTGGTGCCCAGTATGGTGGTGCGCGCCGCCGAGCCTCCCCTGGCCTCCGGCAATGGGCGACCCCGAGCGAGGTCAAACGAGGGCGGCGAAGAGTAACCGGGAGAACCTGCTTTGAGCCGTGCATCTGACAGTTCGTCCTCCGGGCCCCAGGGGCGCGGCGGAGCCGCCTACCCTTCGGGCACCCCGCCGTACGGGACCGCCTCCGGCGAGGAACCGACCGGATCAGCTGCTTCCGCTTCATCCGCCAAGCCGGGTGAGCCGAAGACCGAGACCACGATGACGACGCGGATCCGCATCAACATCCCGGGCTCGCGACCCATCCCGCCGGTCGTCCTGCGCACGCCCGTCGGTGACGAGGCGCCGGCCGCCGACGCGGCCCCCGCGCCCGCCCCGGGCGGCGCGACCGCCGAGCGCAAGGAGAGCCTCCCCGCGCGCAGGGAGAGCCTCCCCACGCGCCCCAAGCAGGACCGCAAGGCCGCCGCGCCGGCTCCGGACGCCGCGGCCGACGGTGCGGGCTCGGGCGACAAGACCAGCGACTGGTTCGCGCCGCGTAAGTCCTCCCCGGCCCCGCCGCCCGCCACGGGCGCCGCGCGCCGGCAGGCCGCGGCCGGCGGCAAGCAGCCGCCGCCGCTGCCGCGCCGCGGTGCCGCGGGCACGGGCGGCGCCCAGCGCCCGCCGGCGCACGGCGGTGCCGCGGGCACGGGCGCGGGCCCCTGGCCGGGCGACGCCTCGACGACGGGAGCGGTGCCGCAGGCGTCCGCCCCCACGGCCGGTGCCGCGAACGGTGCGGCCCCCTGGCCGGGGGGCGCCCCGGCCGCGCCCGTCGACGACTGGCCGGGCAACGACCCCTCCACCACGGCCGCGACGCCGTGGCCGGGTGACCCCTCGGCCGGTGCCATGCAGCACCCGGCGCCGGGTGCCGCCACCGACGGCGCCGCGCCCTGGCCGGGCGACCCGCAGACCACGGGCACCACGCCGTGGCCGGGCGACTCCTCCACGACCGGTGCCATGCAGCAGCCGCCCGCCCCGGGCGGTCCGGCCGCGAACGGTGCGGCCCCCTGGCCGGGCGGCACCCCCGACGCGCCCGTCGACGACTGGCCGGGAGGCTCCTCCACCACGGCCGCCACCCCGTGGCCGGGCGGCGAGGCGCCGGCCGGCGGCAACACCCCCCGGCAGGCCGACCCCGCGCCGTGGCCCGGCAGCCCGGCCGCGCCCGGCGGCGCTCCGCAGGCCCGCCCCGCCACCACGCAGCAGTTCTCCGCGCCCACCGTCGGGGCCACCATCGGCGGCGTGCCCGCCGGCGGTGCCGCCTTCGCCGGCAGCCGTACGGACACCCCGCGCGAGGGCTTCCCGGCCGTCCCGGGCGCCCCGCAGGGTCCCGGCAACCCCGCGGCGCAGGGCGGCAACGCCCCGGCCAAGGGCAAGAAGAAGCGCGGCCCGAAGACGCCCGCACCCGCTCCCGCCGCCGGCCGGACCGGCGAGACGCTGGTCAGCGGCGTGCCTCCGGTGCCGCCCGCGGCAGGCCAGGGCGCCCAGCGCGCCGTGGACAGCGGCGCGCCCCGGGTGCCCGTACCGAAGCCCAAGCCGGCCCCGGCGGGCGGACCGTCCGCGGCGGCCCCCAAGACCCCGGCGAAGAGCGCTCCGAAGAGCGCGGCCAAGAGCGCGCCCAAGAAGAAGGGCCGCTCCAAGCTCGTCCTGCTCGGCGGCGGGCTCGTCGCGCTGGTCGGTCTCGCCTACGGCGCCGGCCTGTTGCTCGACCACGCGGACGTACCGAACGGCACCACCGTCCTCGGCATCGACATCGGCGGCAAGTCCAAGGACCAGGCCGTGCAGACCCTCGACTCCGCCCTGGCGAGCCGCACCGGAGCGCCGCTGAAGGTCACCATCGGCGGCAAGACGGCCGACCTCAAGCCGTCGGTGGCCGGCCTGTCCATCGACACCCAGGCCACCGTGCGCGCCGCGGCCGGCCGGGACTACAACCCCGTCACCGTCCTCAGCTCGCTCATCGGCGGCAGCCGCACGGCCGAGCCGACCGTGGTCGCGGACGAGGAGAAGATCGCCGCCGCGCTCAAGACGCTCGCCGGCGAGACGGGCACGGCGAAGGAAGGCACCATCAAGTTCGAGCCGGGCAAGGCCGTGCCCGTCTACGGCCAGCCCTACCAGGGCGTGAACGTGGACGCTTCGGTCAAGGAGGTCTCCAAGGCCTTCCGCGAGCGGGCGGCCACCGGCCAGGACAAGCCCATCACCCTGCAGACCTCCCCGCAGCAGCCGAAGGTGGCCAAAGCCGAGGTCGACCGGATGATGAAGGACTTCGCCACGCCCGCGATGTCCGGCCTCGTCACGATCCAGACCGACCCGGCGCACAAGATCCAGTTCGGTCCGGACCGCTCGCTGCCGAAGATCCTCACTGTCAAGGAGGTCAACGGCAAGCTCGTCGAGAACTACGACCTGGAAGCGATCAAGGAGCTCTACGGGAGCGCCTTCAACGGCGTCCAGATCCAGCGCGGCAACGGCGCCAAGACGCCCGTCCAGCCGACGGACGTCGCGGTCGCCCTCGGCAAGGCGCTGCGCGGCAAGACCCCGGCCGAACGGATCGGCACGATCCCGCTGGGCTGACCTGCCCACCGCCGCCCGACGGCGTACCGAGCCCCCGTGCCGCCCCCGGCGCGGGGGCTCACTTCTGTCATCCCACCCATGACATCTGTCATCGCCGGTTCACGACGGCTGACACTGCCCGGCGCCGCGCCGGGCCGCGATGATTTTCTCCATGAGCACCACAGCAACCACGGTCACGGGGGACGGGCGCCGCACCGGCGCACCCGTGGTCAGCTTCGAGAACGTCAGCAAGAGCTACGGCACCGTACGGGCCGTCGCCGACCTGGACCTCGCCCTCTACCCGGGCGAGACCGTGGCCCTCCTCGGGCCGAACGGGGCGGGCAAGTCCTCGACGCTCGACCTGCTGCTGGGGCTGCGGAACCCCGACGCAGGCCGCGTCGAGGTCTTCGGCATGACCCCGGGCCAGGCCATCGCGCGCGGCAGGGTCGGCGCGATGCTGCAGTCCGGCGGCCTGATGGAGGACGTGAAGGTCCGCGAACTGGTGAAGGTCGCCTGCGATCTGCACCCCCGGGCGTTCCCGGTCGACCAGGTGCTGGCGGCCGCGGACCTCACCGACATCGCCGACCGCATGGTCAACAAGCTCTCCGGCGGCCAGGAGCAGCGGGTGCGCTTCGCCCTCGCGACGGCCGGCGCCAACGACCTCATCGTCCTGGACGAGCCGACCACCGGCATGGACGTCTCGGCCCGTCAGGCCTTCTGGGCCGTGATGCGCGAGCAGACCCGCCAGGGCCGTACGGTCCTCTTCGCCACCCACTACCTCGAAGAGGCCGACGCCATCGCCGACCGGGTGATCGTGCTGCGCCAGGGTCGCGTGCTGGCCGACGGCTCGGCGGCCGAGATCAAGGCGAAGGCCGGCGGCCGCCGGATCGTCTTCGACCTCGACCAGCCGGTGGGCGAGGCCGCGCTGCGGGAGCTGCCGTTCCTGTCGTCGCTGGAGATATCCGGCCGCACGGTCCGCATCCAGTCCCAGGACGCCGACGCGACCGTCCACGCCGTCTACGGCCTCGGCCTCTACCCGCGCAACCTCGAGGTCGCGGGCCTCGGCCTGGAGCAGGCCTTCCTCGCCATCAACGACGCAGCGACCGCCGAGGAGGCGGCCCGATGAAGACTCTGGTCAAGCTCGAGATCGCGCGCACCCTGCGCAACAAGAAGTTCGTGTTCTTCTCCGTGCTCTACCCCGTCCTGCTCTACGTGCTGATCGCAGGCGGCGCCAGCGAGGACGAGCTGGTCAAGGGCACGAAGCTGACCCTGCCGCTGCTGATGATGGTCTCCATGGCCTCCTTCGGCGCCATCACCGCCGTCCTCGTCGGCAACAGCGAGAAGATCGCCAAGGAGCGCGAGAAGGGCTGGGTGCGCCAGCTGCGCCTCACCGCTCTGCCGGGCCGCGGCTACGTGGCGGCCAAGGTGGCCTCCGCCTCCGTCGTCTCCCTCCCCTCGATCCTCGCCGTCTTCGCCGTCGCCGCCGCGGTCAAGCACGTCCGCCTCGACGCCTGGCAGTGGGTGGCGCTCACGGGCTCCATCTGGGCCGGCAGCATCGTCTTCGCCGCGCTCGGCGTGGCCATCGGCTACCTCGCCACGGGCGACGCCGTACGGCCCATCACGTTCATCATCTACTTCGCCCTGGCGATCCTGGGCGGTCTGTGGATGCCGACCACGACCTTCCCGCAGTGGCTGCAGGACATCGCCGCCTGGACGCCCACCCACGCCTACGCCGCCCTCGGCCAGGCCATCGAGGTGGGCGACGCACCGCACCTGAAGGACGTCAGCCTGCTCTTCGCCTATCTTGTGCTCTTCGCAGGTGGGGCCGCGTGGCTCTACCGCAAGGACACACGCAAGGCCTGAGCGGCCGAGAGGGAGGGGGCTGCTGTGGCCAAAGACGAGCGACGCCGGAAGCTGTGGCGCGTGGTCATGGAGACCGAGGACGAGCCGTCCTCCGACAACGCCGCCATCGGGATGCGTCCCGAGACCCGCCGGCAGATGATCATCAAGCTGCTGTGGATCTCCATCTGGCTCGCCTATCTGGCGGCGCCCGCCGAGGACGTCCTCGGAGACCACCACGGCCCCCTCGCCGACGTCCTCGGCGGCATCGGCCTGGTGGCCTTCGTGAGCGCCTATCTGGCCCTGGTGTTCCGGCACACCTCCCGGGCCCTGGAGCGGTCCCGGGTGCTGGCCTGGCTGGGCGCGCTGATGTCGCTCGCGCTGGTGCTGTCCCTGGCGCTCGGGCCGTCCTGGCTCGTGCTCTTCGTCTTCGTCGGCATCTCCTGCGGTGCGGTTCTGCCGGCGAAGCTCGCTCGCGTCGCGATTCCGCTGGTCACGGGGGTACTGGTGGCCGTCGGCGCGGGCATGCCGGGATCAGTGGGTGCGCTCATCGGCGCCCTGCTGATCCCGGCCCTCCTCGGCGGCTTCGCGATGGTGGGGGTGCGGCAGATGGCCCTGACGACCCGTGCGCTGCGTGAAGCACGGGCGACGGTGGCTCACCTCGCCGCCAACGAGGAACGGTTGCGGCTCGCCCGCGACCTGCACGACCTCCTCGGCCACTCGCTCTCGCTCATCACGCTCAAGAGCGAGCTGGCCGGGCGGATGCTGCCGGACAAGCCCGAGCAGGCCGCCCAGCAGGTCGCGGACATCGAACGGGTGAGCCGCCAGGCCCTGGTGGACGTCCGGGAAGCGGTGAGCGGCTATCGCCGCCCCACCCTCGAGGCCGAGCTCGCCGGGGCCCGCACGGCTCTGGCCGCCGCCGGCATCGCCGTCGACCTCTCCGGGGCCGCCCCGGACCACCCCGACCTGCCGCCCGACGAGGAGGGCGCGCTGGCCTGGGCGCTGCGGGAAGCGGTGACCAACGTGGTGCGGCACAGCGGGGCGCGACGCTGCGAGGTGACGCTCACCGAGTCGGGGGACGAGCTCTGTCTGACCGTCACCGACAACGGCCGGGGGCCGGGCGGTTCGCCCGGCAACGGCCTGACCGGTCTCACCGAGCGACTGGCGCTCGCCGACGGCCGGCTGGAGACCGGCCAGGCGCCGCGCGGCGGATTCCTGCTGCGGGCCTATGTCCCGCTCTCGCGCCCCGTCGTGGCGGCAGGGGCGGGGACGGAGGTGGAGCGGCAGGCGTGAGGGCGAGGCCCGCCGGCACCTACCCTGTCGCTGTGACTGCAGCTCAGCCCGCGACGCCCCACGACGCCCACGACCGGCCCGCCATCCGGGTCCTTCTCGCCGAGGACCAGTCGATGGTCCGCGAAGCGCTGGCCGCGCTCCTGGGACTGGAGGGGGACATCGAGGTCGTCGTCCAGGTGGCACGGGGCGACGAGGTCCTGGACGCGGCCCGCCGCACCCCGCTCGACGTGGCGCTGCTGGACATCGAGATGCCCGGCATGACGGGCCTCGACGCGGCCGCCCTGCTGCGGCGCGAGCTGCCCGGGCTCAAGGTCGTCATCCTGACCACCTTCGGGCGGCCGGGCTATCTGCGCCGGGCCATGGAGTCCGGCGCGGACGCCTTCCTGGTCAAGGACGCCCCCGCCGCGCGCCTGGCGGACGCGCTGCGCCGGGTGCTGCGCGGCGAGCGCGTCATCGACCCGACGCTGGCGGCGGCCGCGCTCGCGGAGGGGGCGAACCCCCTCACCGACCGCGAGCGCGCCGTCCTGACCGCCTCCGCCGACGGCTCCACCAACGCCGAACTGGCCGCGGCCCTGCACCTCTCCCACGGCACGGTCCGCAACTACCTCTCCACCGCCATCCAGAAGACCGGCGCCCGCAACCGCGCCGAAGCGGTCCGTATCGCCCGCGACAAGGGCTGGCTCTGAGCGCGGCCCCGGTCGTCAGTTGAGCATCGCCCGCGCGGCGATCGCCTGGTGGCGCACGGACTGCGCCGCTGTCGGCTCCAGCGGCGCGATCACGTCCGCGTACTCCTCCAGCTCGCGTGCGCCCCGGGCGAAGTCGCCCCGCTCCACCAGGAGCTCGGCGCGCTCGTAGCGGAGCCGGGCCGGGTGGGTGGGCAGCAGGAGGGAGAGCTCCACGGCCCAGAGCTGGACGTCGCTGCGCTCGGGGCGGGCCGCGGCCCAGGCCCGGATGTTGTTCAGCACGCGCAGCACGATCTCCAGCGGCTCGGCCGGGGAGAACATCGACGGCGCCAGCGGCGCCCCGGTCGCGCCCGCCACCAGCAGGCCCGCGTCCTCCTCGGACAGGGTCCGGCCCCCGTCGAAGGGGTCGGCCAGCGCGTGCTGCCCGTACGGGTCGCCGAAGCCGACGACGAAGTGCCCCGGCAGCGCCACCCCGTACACGGGCGCCCCCGCCCGTCGGGCGACCTCCATCCAGATCACGGACAGCAGGATCGGCAGGCCGCGCCGCCGCGTGAGGACCTCGTGCAGCAGCGAGGACTCCAGCCGCCGGTAGTCCGCCGGCGAGCCGTGGAAGCCGCAGCGCTCACCGAGGAGCTCCGCGAGCGCCTCCGCCCAGCGTCGCGGCTCCCCGTGCCGGCCCAGCGCGGGCAGCAGCCCGGCCAGCCGGTCCAGCTCCATCTGCGTGGCGTCGATCGCCTCCTCCGGCAGCCCCGCCTCCGCCTCGGCGGAGATCAGCAGGCACAGCAGCGCCAGGTCCGGCCGCTCGTCCCGGGCCGTCTCCGCGAACCGCCGCCGTCGGTCAGTGGTGTCGTCGTACATGCGTGCCTCGTACCCCTCGGAGCGATGGCGCAGCCACCGTCACTGTCCATGGTGCGGCCGCGTCCGCGGCTACCGCAGCGGCTCGCGGCGGTAGTGGTAGGCGTGGTGCGTGGTGAAGCCCAGCTCGTCGTAGAGCCCGGCGGCCGCGTCGTTATCGGTCTCCACCTGCAGATATGCCGCCGAGGCGCCCTCGCTCAGCGCCTGCCGGGCCAGGGCGGCCATCACCTGGGTGCCCAGCCCCTGCCGTCGTCTGCCGGGGCTCACGTCCAGTGCGGCGAAGCCCGCCCACCGGCCGTCGATCACACAGCGGGCTATGGCCGCCGGCCGGTCCCCGGCGTCCGGTGCCGTCCCGCCGGGCTCCTCCGAGGCGGCTGCCTGCGGCACGGTCGCGAACCAGACCGAGGGGCCCCCGGTCAGTACGGCCAGCGCGTCCGCAGGGTCGGCGCCCGTGCGCCCGTACGCCGCCAGCCACGCCTCGTCCGGCTCGCGGGAGAGCACCACCGGGGCCTCGTCCGCGTACCGGTCGGCGATCGGCGCCAGGGCCGCTGTGCGCATCAGGGCATGGCGCTCGGCCGTCCAGCCGCGCCCCGCCAGCTCCGCGTCGAGCCGCTCGTCCGCCGCCGGGTTCCCCGTGGTGATCTGTACACGGGCGGGCAGCCCGCGCGCGGCGTACCAGTCGGTCACCCGCTCCAGCGCCGTGTCCAGCGGCAGCCCGCAATCGTCCAGGGGCAGGACCGAGTTGGCCCGGGCGGTGAAGCCGCCCGCCGCCCGCAGCGTCCAGCCGCCCAGCCGCTCGGTCTCCCGCGCGGGCCAGCCGCGGGCCGCGATCTCCTGGAGCTCGCGACGGGTCGCGGCGGGGCCGCGCCGCCGGGCGGGCTCCGCCGGAATGACCTTGCCGGCGACGAGCGCGCCCTCCTCGATCTCGACGATCTCACCGCTGCGGCGTGTGATCCGCAGCACACCGCCTGTCCAGGAAGTGAGCACCCCGACGGCGTCGGTGAAACGCTCCGGGGAACTCCCGGAGTCGTTCAGGCGCCGTACGGAGACCCTTTTTCCCACATCTGCCGCGGTGATCCGCACCGCGAGCCTTCCGCCCGTGGTGAATTCCACAGCTCTGCCCGCCCCTCTTGTTCGTCATGTGCCCGGGGAGGGAGATACTAGGTGTGGGCATCGACGACGCCGCGCTCCCGCGCGAGATGAGCCCTACCGAGGAGGAACGACAGCGTGACCTACGTCATCGCGCAGCCTTGTGTCGACGTGAAGGACAAGGCGTGCATCGAGGAGTGCCCCGTCGACTGCATCTACGAGGGCTCCCGGTCCTTGTACATCCACCCGGACGAATGCGTTGACTGTGGTGCCTGTGAGCCGGTCTGCCCGGTCGAGGCGATCTTCTACGAGGACGACACTCCGGAAGAGTGGAAGGACTACTACAAGGCGAACGTCGAGTTCTTCGACGAGCTCGGTTCGCCCGGTGGAGCCTCCAAGCTCGGCCTGATCGAGCGGGACCACCCCTTCATCGCCGAGCTGCCCGAGGGCATCAACGCCGAGCACTGACCTGCGGCAGCAACCGCGGCCCCGTACGGCCACCGCCGTGCGGGGCCGCGGCGCATTCCCCACCCCACTGACGCAAGAGAGCGAGCAGCGAACACCGTGAGCGCAGTCTCTTCCCGCCTCCCCGTCTTCCCCTGGGACCGGCTCGAGCCCTACAAGGCCACCGCGGCCGCCCACCCCGACGGCATCGTCGACCTCTCGGTGGGCACCCCCGTCGACCCGGTGCCGGCCGTCGTCCAGCGGGCGCTGGCGGACGCCGCCGACAGCCCCGGCTATCCCACGGTGTGGGGCACGGCCGCGCTGCGGGACGCGCTCACCGGCTGGGCGGAGCGTCGCCTGGGTGCCCGGGGCATGTCGCACGCCAACGTGCTGCCGATCGTCGGCTCCAAGGAGCTGGTGGCCTGGCTGCCGACCCAGCTGGGCCTCGGCGCCGGCGACAAGGTCGCCTACCCGCGGCTGGCCTACCCCACGTACGAGGTGGGCGCGCGGCTCGCGGGCGCGGAGCCGGTCGTCTACGACGACCCGACCGAGCTGGATCCCGCCGGCCTCAAGCTGCTGTGGCTGAACTCGCCGTCCAACCCGACGGGCCGGGTGCTGTCCAAGGAGGAGCTGCGCCGCGCGGTCGCCTGGGCCCGCGAGCACGGCGTGCTGGTCTTCAGCGACGAGTGCTACCTGGAGCTGGGCTGGGAGGCCGACCCGGTCTCGGTCCTGCACCCGGACGTCTGCGGCGGCTCGTACGAGGGCATCGTCGCCGTCCACTCGCTCTCCAAGCGCTCCAACCTGGCCGGCTACCGCGCCGCCTTCCTCGCCGGTGACGCCGCCGTCCTCGGCGAGCTGCTGCAGATCCGCAAGCACGGCGGAATGATGGTCGCCGCCCCCGTCCAGGCCGCCACCGTCGCGGCCCTGGGCGACACGGCCCACGTCAGCGAGCAGCGGGCCCGCTACGCCGCCCGCCGGGCCGCGCTGCGCGCCGCCTTCGAGGGGGCCGGCTTCCGGATCGAGCACAGCGAGGCGTCGCTGTACCTGTGGGCCACGCGTGACGAACCGTGCTGGGACACGGTCGGCGAGCTGTCCAAGCGCGGCATCCTCGTCGCCCCGGGCGACTTCTACGGCCCGGCCGGTGGGCGTTTCGTCCGGATCGCCTTCACCGCGACGGACGAGCGTGTCGAGGCCGCGGTCCGGCGTCTGGCCGAGTAGCGTCTACGTCCGTACCTACGCGAACAGGGGGCCCGGGACGGTAAGTCCCGGGCCCCCTGTGGGTGCTCCATGGCGTGGTTCAGCCGAGGGGCAGACCCTTGGTCGGCAGAGCCTGGGTGGGCAGGCCGCTCTTGGTGACGCCCTGCGCGGTGTTGCCCGCGGCCTGGCCGAGGCCGCCCGCGACCTGGCCCGCGGCCTTCTGCGCGGCCGGGACCTGCTCCTTGCTGGCCTTGCCCACCGTGCTGGTGGCCGTGCTGACGGCCTTGCCGCCGACGCCCGTCGCCGTGCTCCCGGCCTGCTGGGAGGTCGAGTCGATGTTGTTGCCCAGGTTGGCGCTGTCCACCGCGCTCAGCCCGCCGAGGTCGGGGGCCTTGACCAGGTCCGCGGCGCTCGCAGAGCCGGCCGCCGCACCGACGATGGGAGCAGCCGCTGCGACGAGCAGGGCGGCCCGGGCGATGCGACGCGTGAGGGGGAGGGACATGTTGCTCCTTTGACGGAGTGAGAGGTCGGTTGCTGTCCGGCGAGCGGACGCTGTGACTACCGCGTGAGCCCCTCGAAGGTTGCGGTGAACCAAGGTAAAGAGTGAGTAATGCGTCGCATTATCGGCTCCGTTGAAACCACGGCAAACCGGGCAGGTTGTCAATCAATCCGGAAGGCTTAAAAGCCTTTAGTCACAAGGCTGTCGAGGGTGAGTCGAGAACGCGTGCGGATGACGGGCAAGGCGACAACTCCCGTATACGGAACGTACTCCGGGGGAGGGGCCTCTCGTACTACTGAGCGGTCGTGATTCTTACCGCTGCCGGGCCGCTCCCGGCCGCTTCGTCCTCCGATTCGCGCCAGCCGGCCGCCGAATTCTTCGCCGTCCACACCCGGTCGCCGAAGGAAACGCGCTCCACGCGCAGTTCGGCCGCGTGCGCCACCGCCCAGGACGCCAGCTCCCAGCCGCGCCGCCCCGGCCCGTCCTGCGCGGACGCCGCAACGGGCTGCACCGGCACGGTCAGCGTGCGGCCGCCACCGGAGCCGCCCGCGCCGGCCGGCCCGGCGGCCACCTTCGGCAGCACCCCCGGCCCGAACTCCCGCGTCAGCTTGGACCGCAGCGCCGACATGTCACCGGGCCTGCCGTCGCCGGGGCTGCGCGTGCAGCTGAAGGCGGCCTCCACGCGGCCCGTGAGCGCCGAGGACAGCAGCGACGCGTTCGGCTCGTGCTTGGCGTACGCCTGCGGGAAACCGCTGCGCTGCACCCGCTGCGCGGCCACCGTCAGCGGCAGCCGCGAATAGCCCCGCACCTCCACCAGGTGGTCGTAGAACTTCCCGGCCGCGTACACCGGGTCCGTGATCTGCCCGGCCGTGCCCCAGCCCTGGGTCGGCCGCTGCTGGAACAGACCCAGCGAATCGCGGTCGCCGTGGTGGATGTTGCGCAGCCCCGACTCCTGCATCGCCGTCGCCAGCGCGATCGTCACCGCCCGCTCCGGCAGCCCGCGCGAGGACCCCACCGCCGAGATCGTCGCCGCGTTCACGGCCTGCTCGGGAGAGAGGGAGTACGACTCCCCGTCGGCCCGCACCGTGCAGCGCGGCGCCCCCGTCCCGCCCGTCACCTGCAGGGCGATCACGTAGCCGATCAGCGCCAGCAGTACGGCGCAGGCGGTCACGGTACGCAGCAGTCGGCCACGGCGGGTGACGGTGATCCGGGACATGCGGGCCACGTTACTTGAGAGTGCGCTCCCCGGCGGCCCTGGACCTTACCGGCGGTCGCGTTAGGCTCGCGGCATGGATCACGCCGCACTGGACCTGTCCCTCGACGCCGTTGCCCTCACCGCCCAGCTCGTCGACTTCCGCTCCGAGAGCGGCGACGAGAAGGCCCTCGCCGACGCCATCGAGCACCGGCTGCGCGCCCTTCCGCACCTGAGCGTCGACCGGCACGGCAACAACGTCGTCGCCCGCACCAACCTCGGCCGCGCCGAGCGGGTCGTCCTGGCCGGCCACATCGACACCGTCCCGATCGCGGACAACGTCCCCTCGCGGCTGGACGACAACGGCGTGCTGTGGGGCTGCGGCACCAGCGACATGAAGTCCGGCGTCGCCGTGCAGCTGCGCATCGCCGCGACCGTCCCCGAGCCCAACCGCGACCTGACGTTCGTCTTCTACGACAACGAAGAGGTCGCCGCCCACCTCAACGGCCTCGGGCACGTCGCCGCGGCCCACCCGGACTGGCTGGAGGGCGACTTCGCCATCCTGCTGGAGCCCTCCGAGGGCGAGGTCGAGGGCGGCTGCCAGGGCACCCTGCGGGTGCTGCTGCGCACGGCGGGGGAGCGGGCCCACTCCGCGCGCGGCTGGATGGGGTCCAACGCCATCCACGCCGCCGCCCCGATCCTCGCCCGCCTCGCCGCGTACGAGCCGCGCCGCCCGGTCGTCGACGGGCTCGAGTACCACGAGGGCCTCAACGCCGTGGGCATCTCCGGCGGCGTCGCGACCAACGTCATCCCGGACGAGTGCACCGTGACGGTGAACTTCCGCTACGCCCCCGACCGCACCGAGGAGGAGGCCCTCGCGCACGTCCGCGAGGTCTTCGACGGCTGCGGCGTCACGGAGTTCGTCGTCGACGACCACGCGGGCGGCGCGCGTCCCGGCCTCACCCACCCGGCCGCCGCGGCCTTCATGGAGGCCGTCGGCGGCACGGCGCGGCCCAAGTTCGGCTGGACGGACGTCGCGCGCTTCAGCGCGCTGGGCGTCCCCGCGGTCAACTACGGGCCGGGCGACCCGCTGTACGCGCACAAGCGGGACGAGCACGTGGTCACCGAGAAGATCACGCACTGCGAGGAGCGGCTGCGCGCCTGGCTGACCGGCTGACGGCCGGTGGCCGCGGTGGTCGCGGGCCTACGCTGAGGCGCAACGAATCCGACGATCTGCGGTTCCGACGATCCGCAGCGGAGGGAGCACGGTATGGGCAATCCCGAGACGCCGCGCGTGCGGCGGGAGCAGCGGCGGGGGCCGGTCGTGCGCCGGCTGGGCCAGATGCAGGCGGGTACCACCGACCAGCATCTGCTCGACACCAGAGGAACGGCCGACTGGGTGCACGAGGACCCGTTCCGGGTCATGCGCATCCAGTCCGAGTTCGTCGAGGGCTTCGGGGCGCTCGCCGAACTGCCACCGGCCATCAGCGTGTTCGGCTCGGCCCGTACGAAGCCGGGCACGCCGGAGTACGAGTCCGGGGTGGCCATCGGACGCGGCCTGGTCGAGGCGGGCTTCGCCGTGATCACCGGCGGCGGGCCCGGTGCGATGGAGGCCGCGAACAGGGGCGCCATGGAGGCGGGCGGGGTGTCCGTGGGCCTGGGCATCGAGCTGCCCTTCGAGCAGGGGCTCAACCCGTATGTGAACCTCGGCGTCGACTTCCGCTACTTCTTCGTGCGCAAGACGATGTTCGTGAAGTACGCGAGCGGGTTCGTGGTGCTGCCGGGCGGCCTGGGCACGCTGGACGAGCTGTTCGAGGCGCTCACCCTCGTCCAGACGAAGAAGGTCACCCGCTTCCCGATCGTCCTGTTCGGCACCGCCTACTGGCAGGGCCTGCTCGACTGGCTCAGGGGCACCCTCGTCGCCGAGGGCAAGGCGGGCCTGGCGGACCTGCAGCTGTTCCACGTCACGGACGACGTGGAGGAGGCGATCGGCGTCGTCACCAAGGAAGCGGGCACCTGACCCGCCCCCCGATCCCGGCGAGCCCCCGGCGGCCCACCGCCGGGGGCCGACGGCCCACCGCTCAGGCGAGCCCCCGGCGGGCGACCGCCGGGGGGCGGTGGCCGGCGATGGAGGCGACCATGTCCAGGACCTGCTTGGTTTCCGCCACTTCGTGGACGCGGTAGACCTGGGCGCCCAGCCAGGCGGAGACGGCCGTCGTCGCCAGCGTGCCCAGCACCCGCTCCTTGACCGGCTTGTCGAGCGTCTCGCCGACGAAGTCCTTGTTCGACAGCGAGACGAGCACGGGCCAGCCCGTGGCGGCCATCTCGTCCAGCCGGCGGGTGGCCTCGAGCGAGTGGCGGGTGTTCTTCCCGAAGTCGTGGCCCGGGTCGATCATGATGCCGTCGCGGCGCACGCCCAGCTCCACGGCCCGCTCGGCCAGGCCGAGCGTCACGCGCAGGACGTCCGCCATCACGTCGTCGTACGCGATCCGGTGCGGCCGCGTGCGCGGTTCGACGCCGCCCGCGTGCGTGCACACCAGGCCGGCGCCGTAGCGTGCCGCCACCTCGGCCAGCTTGGGGTCCACACCGCCCCACGCGTCGTTCAGCACGTCGGCCCCCGCCTCGCAGACGGCCTCGCCGACGTCGTGGCGCCAGGTGTCGACGCTGATGACCACGTCGGGGTGGCGGCGCCGCACCTCCGCCACGAAGCCGACCGTGCGGCGGGCCTCCTCCTCGGCGGTGACCTCCGCGCCGGGGCCCGCCTTGACCCCGCCGATGTCGATGATGGCCGCGCCCTCGGCGACCGCCTGCTCCACCCGGGCCAGCGCGGGCTCGTCGCTGAACGTCGCTCCCTGGTCGTAGAAGGAGTCGGGCGTCCGGTTCACGATCGCCATGATCACCGGCTCGTGAGCGTCGAACTCGCGTCGTCCCAGCCGCAGCATCTTCCGTACTCCCTCTCCGTGGTCCGCCAGCGACCTTAACTGTCAGTGCGGCATGGCACGATCAGGGTGGACGGATTGGCTGACGGAGGACGACGGGGAGACGGCCGTGTTCTGGTTCTTGCTCATCGCGCTGGTCGTGGTGGTCGCCGCGGTCACGCTCGCCGTCGCCGGGGGCGGTGGCGACACCGCCGGCGGCGTGCTGCCCGAGCCCGCCCAGGACCGCATGGCCTGGCCCCTGCCGCTGGGCCGGCCGGTGGGCCGGGCCGACGTGGAGGCGCTGCGCCTGCCGATGGTGCTGCGCGGCTACCGCATGACGGACACCGACGACGTCCTGGACCGGCTCGGCGCCGAGCTGGCCGAGCGGGACGCCCGCATCGCCGAGCTCGAGGCCGCGCTCGCCGGCGCCCAGGCCGCCGCGATAGGGGGCCGGCACGGCCTCGCCGGCGGCGCGGCCCGGGACGCCCGGCAGGACGCGGAGCCCGGCCGGCCGGCGGAGGGGGCCGAAGGGCCCGATGGGGGCTCCGAGGGCCCTGACGAGGGGGAGAAGACGTCATGACCGACGGCGGAGTGGTCCTCGGCCCGGACGGGCTGTCGCGCTGCCCCTGGGGCCTGGAGGCGGAGTCCCGGGCGGACTACCGCGCCTATCACGACACGGAGTGGGGCCGCCCGGTGCACGGCGACGACGCCCTGTTCGAGCGGATATGCCTGGAGGCCTTCCAGTCGGGGCTCTCCTGGCTGACGATCCTGCGCCGCCGCGAGGGGTTCCGCGCCGCCTTCGCGGGCTTCTCCATCGCCAAGGTCGCGGCGTTCACGGACGCCGACGCGGAGCGGCTGCTGGCCGACCCGGGCATCATCCGCAACCGCGCGAAGATCGCGGCGACGATGGCCAACGCCCAGGCCGCGTCCCGGCTGGGGCCCGGCGAGCTCGACGAGCTCGTCTGGTCGTACGCGCCGGACGCGGCGGGCCGCCCCGTGCCGCGGACGTTCGCGGACGTGCCGGCGGTGACGCCCGAGTCCACGGCCCTGGCCAAGGACCTCAAGAAGCGGGGCTTCCGTTTCGTGGGGCCGACGACGGCGTACGCGCTGATGCAGGCGTGCGGGCTGGTGAACGACCACCTGGCCGGGTGCCACGCACGGGATACGGCCTGAGCCGTCCGGCCGCCGGGCGGGCCGCACGGGCCCGCCCGCCGTCCGGGCAGGGGTCAGCGACCGACGAAGCGGGGCTTCTCCTTGGCGAGGAAGGCCGCCACCGCGATGCCGTGGTCCTCGGAGGCGCCGGCCCGTTCCTGCAGCTCGTCCTCCTTGACCAGCGAGTCGGCCAGTGAGTGCTCCGCCCCGTACGCGAGGGACTCCTTGATCGCCGCATAGGCCCCGGTCGGGCCGGCGGCGAGCCGGCGGGCCACGGCCTCGGCCGTGGCGGCCAGCTCCGCCGCGGGGACGACCTGGTTGGCGATGCCCAGCTCGTACGCCTCCTGGGCGCTCACATTGCGCGGGAAGAGCAGCAGGTCCGCGGCGCGACCGTGGCCGATGAGGCGGGGCAGGGTCCAGGAGACGCCCGAGTCGGCGGTGAGGGCGACCCCGGCGAAGGAGGTGTTGAAGGCGGCCGAGTCGGCGACCACGCGGTAGTCGGCGGCGAAGGCGAAGCCCGCGCCCGCGCCGGCCGCGACGCCGTTGACCCCGGCGACGACCGGCTTGGGCATCCGGGTGATCGCGGTGACGATGGGGTTGTAGTGATCCTTGACCGTGTCCATGGTCGTCCGGGTGCCGTGCTCGCGGTCGGCCGCCAGCGAGGTCACGTGTTCCTTGAGGTCCTGCCCGACGCAGAACGCGCGCCCGGTGGCGGTCAGCAGCACGGCCCGTACGGCCGCGTCCCCGCCCGCCCGGACCAGGGCGTCGCGGAGGGCGACCTTGGTCTCCGTGTCCAGCGCGTTCATGGCGTCGGGGCGGTTCAGCGTGATCGTCGCGAGCCCGTCGCCCACCTCGTACAGCACGGTGTCGGCCATGGTGCGGTCCCTCCCTGGGTCGGCTGTGGTCAGCGCCAGCATGCCGGAGATCATCGGGGGCCGATATGTGACCTGCGTCAAACAATCGAGTGCCGCTATGTCCCTGAGGGCGACGCAGGAACGGAGTGTGATCCCCGAATTGAGTGGTTTTGCGGCAGCGCGTTGCCGAAGGGATGCGGACCGATGTTGGTCATTGGGTCGCGCGATGCGGGATAATGACCTGGAAGCAATGTGTTCGATGCCGGTGACGCGTGCCCTTCCATAGGGCCGTCGGCTGACGATGAGCTGGTTTCAGGAAGGGGAACGAGCATGGCGGCCATGAAGCCGCGGACGGGCGATGGCCCGCTCGAGGTGACCAAGGAGGGGCGGGGCATCGTCATGCGGGTTCCGCTCGAGGGCGGCGGTCGTCTCGTCGTCGAGCTGACCCCGGACGAGGCCAAGGCTCTCGGCGAGGCCCTGGAGAAGGTCACTGTCTGAGGCGCAGACCCACGACTCCCGCACCGCCCCGGCTGCCGGTCCCACCGGCCACCGGGGCGGCGGCGTATCCAGGGGCCACCCGGCGGTCTGACGGGCCCCGCTCAGGCGCCGCGCCGCACCGCGCACAGCAGCCCGTCGCCGACGGGCAGCAGGGACGGCACCAGCGCCGTGGACTCCCGCACGGCCCGCAGCAATTCGCGCAGCCGCTGCACCTCGGCGGGCGGCAGGGCCGAGTCGACCGTGCGGCCGTCCGCGAAGACGCCCTCGAAACAGACCAGCCCACCGGGGCGCAGCAGGCGCAACGATTCGGCTAGGTAGTCGAGGCACTCCAGCCGGTCACCGTCGCAGAAGACCAGGTCGTACCCGCCGTCGGCGAGGCGCGGCAGCACCTCCAGCGCCCGGCCGGGGATGAAGCGCGCCCGGTTGCCGGCGAAGCCGGCGGCGCGGAACGCCTGCCGGGCGAACTGCTGGCACTCCGGGTCGCTGTCCACGGTCGTGAGCACGCCGTCCGGGCGCATGCCGTGCAGGAGGTGGATGCCGGAGACCCCGGTGCCCGTGCCGATCTCGGCGACGGCCTTGGCGTCCGCAGCGGCGGCGAGCAGGCGCAGCGCCGCGCCGGTGCCGTTCGACACCGAGCGGAGCCCTGCCTCGTAGGCCCGGTCCCGGGCCCAGCGCAGCGCCTCGTCCTCGGCGACGAACACATCGGCGAACGCCCAGCTCGTCTGCTGGTTGCCGGTAATGGCCCTCTCCTGTCCCCGTAGTCCACGCAACCGTGACTGTATCCGCTGCCCACGGGAACCCGCAGATGGGACCGGGCGTTGAGGAGAGCGGAGGGCCGGGGAAACGGCGGGAACCGCGGACGCCGGCCGGGCGTCACGGATCACGGCAGAGCAAGACCAAAAAGCGGGTCAAAAATGCTTATCCGGAGCTAACGGGCGAGGTGGATATGGTAGGGGCTCCACTGGACACCACCAGAGCCGACAGGGGAGGTGCGGCTGCGGGTGGCGACCGCCGGGGCGTGCTCAGGCGCTTCCGCAGGTCCGCTCCCGAGCCGAAATCCGTGACCTACACCGCTGACCGTTCCCACTCCGCAGACTCCGCAACCACCGCGACTTTCGCCACCGATGCGGACACGCAGGCGTGGACACCTCCCACCTGGGAGGAGATCGTCAGCACGCACAGCGCACGGGTCTACCGCCTCGCCTACCGCCTCACGGGCAACCAGCACGACGCCGAGGACCTGACGCAGGAGGTCTTCGTCCGCGTCTTCCGCTCGCTGTCCACGTACACCCCGGGCACGTTCGAGGGGTGGCTGCACCGCATCACCACCAACCTCTTCCTGGACATGGTCCGGCGCCGCCAGCGCATCCGCTTCGACGCGCTGGGCGAGGACGCCGCCGAGCGGCTCCCCAGCCGCGAGCCGTCCCCCCAGCAGCACTTCAACGACACGCACTTCGACGCCGACGTCCAGCAGGCGCTGGACACCCTCGCACCGGAGTTCCGCGCCGCGGTCGTCCTGTGCGACATCGAGGGGCTCTCCTACGAGGAGATCGCCGCGACGCTGGGCGTCAAGCTCGGCACCGTGCGCAGCCGTATCCACCGCGGCCGCTCCCACCTGCGCAAGGCGCTCCAGCACCGCTCGCCCGCCGCCCGGGCCGAGCAGCGCGCGGTGGCGGGTGTGGCTCCCGGCTTTCGGATGGGTGGGGAGGTAGGGATCGCGTGAGCGGTTCAGGCGGTCAGTCCCCCGCCGAGCACCATCTCGGCGACCGCCTCGCGGCCCTGGTCGACGGGGAGTTGGGACACGATTCGCGGGAGCGGGTGCTGGCGCACCTCGCCACCTGCTGGACATGCAAAGCCGAAGCCGACGCGCAGCGCCGGCTCAAGAGCGTCTTCGCGGAGGCCGCGCCTCCACCGCTCTCCGATTCCCTGCTCGCCCGGCTGCAGGGCCTGCCGGGCGAACGGCTCGGGGGCGAGGACCGGAGCGGCGGCGGTGACGGCCCGGGCGACGGAAGAGGTGGCTCCGTCGGCCGCATGGAGGCGTTCGCCCTGATCCCGGTGGCTCCGCTGCCCCGTGAGCGCGGCTTCCGCATCCACGAGGTCGAGCCGCGCGGTGGCACGCGCGGGCGCCGGTTCGCGTTCGCGGCCGCCGGAGCCGTTTCGCTGGCCGCGTTCGCGCTGGTCGGCGCCCAGCCGCTGGAGACGGCCGTGGAGGCGCCCCGGGCCCGCGGGGGTGGCCCGAGCGCCGCCACGACCTCGCTCGCGATGTCGCCGGGCGAGGTCCGCCAGGAGCGCGACCTCAGCCGTACGCGGCCCGCCGCGAAGGAGCTGCCCGCGCCCCTGACGGCCGCCCCGGCCGCCGCCGGCGTCTCACTGCTGCGCCCCTCCGGCGCTGCTGTGCTGCCGCCGCTGGTCCTCACCTCCCACACCCATCCCGCACCGTCCGTCGCTCAGCCCCAGGCACTACCGGAGCGGACGGCCGCCGCCCGCTGATTGCGGCCCACTCCCCCCTCCGCACCCACCGGGGGACCTGGTGTAATCGTCGGTGGGGCGCGGGTGCCACCGGCATGCGCGCCCTCGGACGAACGGGGAGAGCAATGGACGAGGGGAAGGCACGGGTGTCCGGGCCCAAGCCGCAGTGGTGGAGCCGTCGGCGCCGCAATCCCGACGACTGGCCCCTGCAGGCCCCGTCGGCCCCGCCCGTTTCCGCGCCTGGCGCGGAGGCGGAGGCCGGTCTTTCCGCTCCCGGTACGGAGCCGGTCGCCGACCTGCCCGCTCCCGGCGCGCAGTCGCCCGCTGGCCCCGAGAGCGTGGCCGTCGCTGACGCCGAGGCGTCCGCCGGGCCTGCCGTCCCCGGGAGCATGGCCGAATCCGTCCCGGCGCCCGCCGCGCATCCGGCACCCGAGGACGCGCCCCGACCCGCCCCCACCGCGCACCCCGCGCCCGAGCACGGCGGGCCTCCCGGCCCCCTGCACGCGCCCGATCCGTATGGCACCCCGCCCTATGGGCGGCCCGGGCCCTGGGCGCCCGCGCCGCCCGTGCAGCGCCCCGTGGTGACGCCGCCGCACGGCACGCACCTGCCGCCCGCGTACCCACAGGCCGAGCCCCCGGCGTACCCGTATGCCGGTCCCGCCCCGGCGCACGGCGCCGCCGGGCCTGTCCCCGCCCACGCCCCCGCCGGGCCGACTCCGCCGTACGGCACCGCCGCCGGATCCACTCCCGCCCACGCCCCCGCCGGTCCCACCCCGCCCCCCGGCACGGCCGTGCCCACCGCCGGGCCCGCCCCCGCCACGCAGGGGCCGTGGCAGTACGACCCGTGGGCGGCGTCCGCGGCGCGCGGGGCGCGGGAGAAGGCGGCGGTGGGGTCGCTGACGCGGGGCAGGGTGCTGGCGGGGGCCGTGGCCGTGGCGTTGGTCGCCGGCGGGGTCGGGGCCGGGATCGGGGTCTATCTGGAGCGGGACGGCGGAGGGTCCCGGGTGACGCTGCCGCAGGCGGCGCCCGGCAAGGGCGACCGCGCGCCCGGCAGTATCGCGGGCATCGCCGCCCGCGCCCTGCCCGGCGTCGTGACGATCCACGTGCGTGGCGGCGGCGAGGGCGGCACGGGCACCGGCTTCGTGCTGGACGACAAGGGCCACATCCTCACCAACAACCACGTCGTGCAGCCCGCCGGCTCCGACGGCTCCATATCCGTGACGTTCAACGGCGGCCAGACCGCCAAGGCCACCCTCGTGGGCCGGGACGGCGGCTACGACCTGGCCGTCATCAAGGTCTCCGGGGTCTCCGGCCTCACCCCGCTGCCGCTGGGCAACTCCGACTCGGTCCGCGTCGGCGACTCCGTCGTCGCCATCGGCGCGCCCTTCGACCTGGCGGGCACGGTCACCACCGGCATCATCAGCGCCAAGGAGCGGCCGATCACCGCGGGCGGCAAGAAGCAGGACGGCAGCGACATCAGCTACGTCGACGCCCTGCAGACCGACGCCCCGATCAACCCGGGCAACTCCGGCGGCCCCCTCATGGACTCCTCGGCCCGCGTCATCGGCATCAACAGCGCCATCCGCTCCGTCGGCGAGTCCGCGGCCGGCGGCCAGGGCGGCAGCATCGGCCTGGGCTTCGCCATCCCGGTCAACCAGGCCAAGCGGGTCGCCGAGGAGCTGATCAACACCGGCCGGGCCACCCACCCGGTCATCGGCGTCTCGCTCGACATGGGCTACGCGGGCGACGGCGCGCGGGTGAACACCGACAGCGCCAGGACCCAGGCAGTCAACCGCGGCGGGCCCGCCGACAAGGCGGGCATCCAGCCCAAGGACGTCATCAGGAAGGTGGACGGGGTGCCCGTCCACAGCGGCCAGGAGCTCATCGTCAAGATCCGTAGCCACCGTCCCGGTGACACGCTCACCCTCACGGTCGAGCGCGACGGCGGGGAACGCACCGTACGGCTGACCCTGGGATCGGCGAGCACCCGGTGAGCCTTCGCCGGGCGTTGGCCGAGGCGTCTCCCGCGGTACCCGCCGGGCCAGGTACCGTGATAGACGGCCCGATCCCGGCCGCCGACGCCCCAAGGAGCTGTGCAACGTGCTCGACATAGGACCCCTCGAGCTGGTCGCGCTCGTCGTCCTCGCCGTGCTCATCTTCGGCCCCGACAAGCTGCCGAAGATGATCCAGGATGTGTCGCGCACACTGCGCAAGATCCGGCAGTTCTCCGAGAACGCCAAGGAGGACATCCGCTCCGAGCTGGGCCCCGAGTTCAAGGACTTCGAGTTCGAGGACCTCAACCCCAAGACCTTCGTCCGCAAGCACGTGCTGGAGAAGGACGAGCTGGGGCTGAAGGACATCCGCAACGGCTTCGACTTCAAGTCCGAGATGGCCGAGGTCACCGACGCGGTGCACGGCCGCAACGCCGACCCGGCGGCGCCCGCGCCGTCGCCGGCCGCCGGGTCCGGTACGCCCGACCTGCTGAAAAAGCGCGAGAACCCGCAGTCCGGCGGTCATCCGCCGTTCGACGCCGACGCCACCTGAGCCCGCGTATGCGGGGCCCCATTGACGGGGGTGGCTATCCTCCCTTTGTTTGGGGTGTGTCGCCCGCGGGGCGGACGCGCCCAGAACAAAGGGGCTACGAGGAGGCGCCGCGCAGATGGAGACGACGAGTCGGGTAGGGGCGCAGGGGGTCGGTACGTCCGACGAGACCGCCGTGGACGAGCAGGGAGTGCCACAGGGCGGCCCCGGCACCCGGCGCTCGGTCGACGGCTACCTCCTGGCGTCGTTCCCCTGGTACGGCCTCGACGAGGCCTACACCGGGCCGCGCTGGCTGATGCAGGTCGGCGCCGCGGCCGACGGCACCGTGGAGCACGGTGCCACGGGCCACGGCGCGGAGCCCTCGCTGCGGATGGGCCGGATCGAGCACGACACGGGCACACAGCGCTTCGCGGTCGTGGTGACCGTGGCCAGCCGCCCGGTGCGGCGCAGCGCGGACGGTACGGGCGTGCTGGAGGCCACCTCGGTCTCCTCGGCGGCCTGGCTCGCCGGCTCGGGGCTGCTGGCCTGCACGTGGCCCGCCCAGATGGAGCGCGCCCTGCGCCAGGACTGGCTGGACCAGCAGACGGCCCTCGCCTGGGAGCTGGCGGACCAGCTGGACGAGGCGCCCTGGTCGACGCTGTCGCTGCCGGTGGACGGCGTGCCGACCGACTTCCGCTACCGCGAGTCCGAGTACGGCTGGGTCCTGGCCGGCTCGGCCGAGGGCGGCGTCCACGTGGGCGCGTACGGCCGGGGCATGAGCGCGTACGGCATGGGCTTCTCGGTGATCAAGGACATCACGACGTACGAGCACTGAGCCACGCCTGCGCCCAGCAGACGAACGGTACGAACGGTAAGGGGCGGCCTCCGTGGAGGCCGCCCCTTACCGTTCGTCTACCGTTCTACCGCTCAGAACTTGTTGCGTGGGGTGATGCCCAGCGACATGCCGGACAGGCCGCGCTGGCGGCCGCCGAGCTTGCCGGCGATGGCCCGCAGCGCGCTGCCGGCCGGGGACTCCGGGTCGGTCAGGACGACGGGCCTGCCCTCGTCGCCGCCCTCGCGCAGGCGGACGTCGATGGGGATCGAGCCCAGCACCGGGACGGTCGCACCCGTGGTCCGCGT
Source organism: Streptomyces sp. NPDC021096 (assembly GCF_040641275.1). NCBI lineage: Bacteria > Bacillati > Actinomycetota > Actinomycetes > Kitasatosporales > Streptomycetaceae > Streptomyces > Streptomyces sp. NPDC021096. The sequence goes on from NZ_JBFADG010000001.1 coordinate 222,355, forward strand.
CAGGCCGTCGGCGACCCTCTGGCCACCGCCCGTGCCGAAGACATCGACCATCTCGTCGCAGTGCGGGCACGGCAGCCCGGACATGTTCTCCACGACGCCGACGATCTTCTGGTGGGTCTGCACGGCGATCGAACCGGCCCGCTCGGCGACCTCGGCGGCGGCCTGCTGAGGGGTCGTCACCACCAGGATCTCGGCGTTCGGCACCAGCTGGGCCACGGAGATGGCGATGTCGCCGGTGCCCGGGGGCAGGTCCAGCAGCAGCACGTCCAGGTCGCCCCAGTAGACGTCCGCGAGGAACTGCTGCAGCGCGCGGTGGAGCATCGGGCCGCGCCAGACCACGGGGGCGTTGCCCGGGGTGAACATCCCGATGGAGATGACCTTCACGCCATTGGCCGAGGGCGGCATGATCATGTTCTCGACCTGGGTGGGACGGCCTTCCGCGCCCAGCATGCGGGGCACCGAGTGGCCGTAGATGTCGGCGTCGACGACACCGACCTTCAGGCCGTCGGCCGCCATGGCCGCCGCCAGGTTGACCGTCACCGACGACTTGCCGACGCCGCCCTTGCCGGAGGCGACGGCGTAGACGCGCGTCAGCGAGCCCGGCTTGGCGAAGGGCACCTCGCGCTCGGCCTGGCCACCGCGCAGCGAGGCCGCCAGCTCGCGCCGCTGCTCGTCGCTCATCACGTCGAGCTCGACGGTGACGCCCGTGACGCCCTCGACGCCGGAGACCGCCTCGCTCACCCGGCTGATGATCGTCTCCCGCATGGGGCAGCCGGAGACCGTCAGGTAGACCGCCACCGCGACCGAACCGTCCGCCGCGATCTCCACCGATTTGACCATCCCGAGGTCGGTGATGGGTCGCTGGATCTCGGGGTCGTTCACCGTCGCGAGCGCGGTGCGGACCGCGTCCTCGCTCGGGGACGTTCCGTTCGTGTCGGTAGCCATAGGGACGATGGTACGGCGCGTGAGGGGGCCTCCGGAAAGGCCCGTCAACGGTCGCGTTCCTCACTCTCCTCCGGGAATACCCGGTGCTGTTCCAGCTCCTTGACCATGTCCTGGAACTCCGAGCGGATCCAGTCCCTGGTGGCCACCTCGCCCAGGCCCATGCGCAGTGCCGCGATCTCCCGCGTCAGGTACTCGGTGTCCGCGATGGAGCGCTCGTTCTGCTTGCGGTCCTGTTCGAGGTTGACCCGGTCGCGGTCGTCCTGCCGGTTCTGCGCCAGCAGGATCAGCGGCGCCGCGTACGAGGCCTGCAGCGACAGCATCAGGGTCAGGAAGATGAACGGATAGTTGTCGAAGCGCAGGTGCCCGGGGACGGTGGTGTTCCACACCACCCACAGGATGATGACGACCGTCATCCAGACGATGAACCGCCCGGTGCCCAGGAACCGCGCGATCCGCTCCGAGGTCCGCCCGAACGCCTCCGGGTCGTACTCCGGCAGCCAGCCGCGCCGCCGCACCAGGGGCAGGTCCAGCCGCACCCGGGGCGGGTGCGGCCGTTCGTGCGCCGCCCGGTCGGCCGCCCGCTCCCGCTCGCCGCGGTCGGTGCGCTCAGCGCCCATCGGCCACCTCCGGCAGATCGCTCATGCCGAGGGCGCCCTGGAGGAGCTCGGTCTCGCGCCAGTCGTCGGGCAGCAGGTGGTCCAGCACGTCGTCGACGGTCACCGCGCCGAGCAGCGAGCCGCTGTCGTCCACGACGGGCGCGGCGACCATGTTGTACGTGGCCAGGTAGCTGGTGACGGCCGGCAGCGGGGTGTCCGGCGGCAGCGGGCGCAGATCGGTGTCGGTGAGCGAGCCGACGAGCGTGAAGGGCGGATCCCGCAGCAGCCGCTGGAAGTGGACGGTGCCCAGGTACTTCCCGGTGGGGGTCTCGTCCGGCGGCCGGCAGACGTAGACCTGCGCGGCGAGTGCGGGGGACAGGTCGGGGTTGCGGACCCGGGCGAGGGCGTCGGCGACGGTCGCGTCCGGGCGCAGCACGATCGGCTCGGTGGTCATCAGGCCGCCGGCCGTCCGCTCCTCGTAGGCCAGGAGCCGGCGCACGTCCGCCGCGTCGTCCGGCTGCATGAGGGTCAGCAGCCGCTCCTTCTCCTCCTCGGGCAGCTCGGAGAGGAGGTCGGCCGCGTCGTCGGGGTCCATGGCCTCCAGGACGTCGGCGGCGCGCTCCTCCTTGAGCTTGCCGAGGATCTCGATCTGGTCGTCCTCCGGCAGCTCCTCCAGGACGTCCGCGAGCCGGTCGTCGTCGAGGGCGGCCGCGACCTCGGAGCGCCGCTTGGGGGAGAGGTGGTGCAGGACGTTGGCGAGGTCGGCGGGGCGCAGCCGCTCGAAGGTCGCCAGGAGGTTCTCGGCGCCCTGGCCGTGCTCCTCCAGGGAGAAGCCGCTGACCGCCGACCACTCGACGGTCAGCGTCTCGCCCTTGCGGCGCAGGGCGCCGCCCTTGCCCCGGCGGACGAAGACCTTGTCGATCTCCCAGTCGCGGCGGGCCGGCAGCTGGGTGATCGACACGTCGAGGACGGTGACGTCCTCGTCGGTGCCGGCGAGCCGGACCCGGCGGTCGAGCAGCTCGCCGAGGACCAGCGTCTCCGTCGGCCGCTGTTCGAAGCGCCGCATGTTGACCACGCCGGTGGTGATCACCTGGCCCGACTCCACGCCGGTGACCCGGGTCATGGGGATGAAGACTCGGCGGCGGCTGACGACCTCCACCACCAGCCCCAGGACGCGCGGCGGCCGGCCGCCGACGCGGAGCATCGCCACGACGTCGCGCAGCCGGCCCACCTGGTCGCCGTTGGGGTCGAACACGGCCACGCCCGCGAGGTGCGACACGAACACCCGGTGGGCGCCTGCTGCCATCGCCGCGCACCTCCTCACGTCCCGGGTGTCCGATTCAGGCTAACGTGACCGGCTTCGCCGGGCGCGGGAGAGACGGCCGTACGGACTCTTGGCACGACCTGTACGGACTCCCGGCTTCCGCTCCGGGGCGGCACAGGTACGCTGCCGCCGTATCCCACCGGTAACAGGAGGCAAGAGCGAGGTGCGAACCCGGAACGCGGCTCTCGTGGGGGCACTGTGCGTCGGCCTGTCCGCGGCGCTCACGGCCTGCGGCGGTGGCGAGGACCCCGACGCGGGGACCAACGGCGTGGGCAAGCTCGAGGCCACCGCCATCCAGGACAAGGCCCGCGCCGCCGCGCGGGGCGCGGAGACCGTCCACCTGTCCGGAAACGTCGTCAGCCAGGGACGTACGTACCGCCTCGACATGCGGCTGAAGAAGAACGGCGGCACGGGGCGGGTCTCCTCCTCCAACGCCAGCGCCTTCGAGCTGCTGCGGGTGGGCGACGCCCTGTACCTCAAGGCCCCGGCCGGCTTCTGGTCCCGGGGGGCCACGCCGTCGCCGTCGGCCAAGGCCGCGCCCACGGCCAAGGCGGACGCCGCGGCGGCCGCGGGCAAGCTCGACGACAAGTACGTCAAGGTGCCCGCCGACGACCCCTCGTACCAGCAGCTCAAGGGCTTCACGGACAAGGACGTCCTGCTCGACGGGCTCATCGGCCTGCACGGCACGCTCGCCCGCGGCGACCACGGCACGGTCGGCGGCGTCCGCACCATCCGCGTCACCGGCGCGAAGGGCGGCGGCGGCACGCTGGACGTCTCCCTCGTCGGCACGCCCTACCCCCTGCGCGTGCAGCGCGCCGGGGGAGCGGGCCAGCTGGAGCTGGACGGCTGGGGCAAGGACTTCGCCCTCGCCGTCCCGACGAAGGAGCAGACCGTGGACTACGGCAAGCAGCTCCACATCCCCAGCGGGGGCTGACCCCGGCCGAGGCGGTGCGTCAGCGGCCCTTGCGGCCGCGGCGCAGGAGCTTGGGGAGGGCCGCCGGCATCGGGAGGCGGGTCGTCGCCGGCGTGGGCAGGGGCACCGCCGTCAGGGAGCCCGACGGGAGGTCCACCGTGGCGCCGGAGGGCGCGAGGCGCAGCACGCGGCACTCCTGCGCCCAGCGTTCCTCGAGGCGCTCCGCGTCCGGCGCGTTCAGGCGCTTGCCCTTGAGCTCGGCCACGGCGGCCGTCCAGGCCTCGCCGCGGGGCGGGAGCTCGCTGACGGTCGCGGTCCAGGTCACCAGCCGGCCGCCCTTGTCCTTGCTGCGGACGGTGACGGTGGCCGAGCCGCCGTCGGTGAGGGCGAGGGCGTCCACGGGCTGCTCGCCGGGTCCGCCGACGATGTGGGCGGCGCCGTCGTGCCAGACGTGCCACAGCGCACGGCTCGGCCCGGTCGGGCCCTGCACCCAGATGAGACCGGACTTCTTCGTGGCCTCTTCGATCAGCGCCTGCGTCATCGTCATGGGCTTACCTTAAGCGTCCGCTCCGCCTCACCCAGCGGCATGCCTGGGCCTAGGCTAGGGGCGTGAGTGCCGCCCGTACGCGCCGTGAGGCGATACCGACCGCCCCCGCCGTGCCGGCCCCCGAGGCAGCCTCGGCGCCCCCTGCCGTCCGCACCGAGCTCCTCCTGCTGGGGACCGCCGTGGCAGCGGTCTCCCTGTCGGCACCGCTCATCGCCGCCACCGCCGCCCCCGCCCTGGCCATCGCCTTCTGGCGCAACGCCATGGCCGTCGGCGCGCTCACCCCGCTCGCCCTGTGGCGCCACCGCGCCGAGCTGCGCGGCATCGGGCGCCGGGCGGCGCTGCTGGCGGTCGCCGCGGGCGCGCTGCTGGCGCTGCACTTCGGCGTCTGGCTGCCGAGCCTGCACATGACCTCGGTGGCCTCCTCGACCGCACTGGTCACCACCACACCCATTTGGACCACCCTGCTGCTGCGGCTGCGCGGCCACCGTCCGCCGACGCTGGTCTGGGCGGGCACCGGGCTCGCCTTCCTGGGCGTGGTGATCCTCACGGGCGTCGACCTGTCCCTGTCCCCCCGCGCCCTCGCCGGGGACGCCCTCGCCCTCGCGGGCGGCATGGCGGCGGCCGGGTACGTCCTGCTGGGGGCGGAGGTCAGGCGGACGGTGAGCACCATCGCGTACTCCTACGTCTGCTACGCGACCACCACCGTGCTGCTCCTGGCGACCTGCCTGGTGTCGGGCACCTCGCTCGGCGGCTACAGCGGGGAGACCTGGCTGAAGCTGGCCGTGCTCACGCTCACCGCGCAGCTGCTGGGCCACTCGCTGATCAACCGGGTGGTCAAGGGCCTCGGCCCCTCCGTCACCTCCACCGCGATCCTGCTGGAGACGCCGGGCGCGGCGCTGATCGCGGCGCTCTGGCTGGGCCAGCTGCCGCCGGCCGCGGCGTACCCCGCACTCGCCGTGATCATGGCGGGCCTGGTCCTGGTGATCATGGGGGACCGGAGGCGGCCGCCCGTCCCCCCGGAGACCGGGGTCTGAAAGCCCCCGCGCTAGAGCCAGCCGTTGCGCTTGAAGCCGCGGTGGATCGTCACACAGATGGCGACCGTGACGGCCATGACCGCCGGATAGCCGTACTTCCAGTGCAGCTCCGGCATGTGGTCGAAGTTCATGCCGTAGATCCCGGCGATCATCGTCGGGACGGCGAAGATGGCCGCCCAAGAGGTGATCTTGCGCATGTCCTCGTTCTGGGCGACGGACGCCTGCGCGAGGTTGGCCTGGAGGATGGAGTTGAGCAGGTCGTCGAAGGAGACCACCTGCTCGTGCACGCGCGCGAGGTGGTCGGCGACGTCGCGGAAGTACTTCTGGATGTCCGGCTCGATCAGCCGCATCGGCCGCTCGCTCAGTAGCTGCATCGGCCGCATCAGAGGGGTGACCGCCCGCTTGAACTCCAGGACCTCGCGCTTGAGCTGGTAGATGCGGCCCGCGTCGCCGCCGCGCCGGCTGCCCTTGCCGGGGTCGGAGAAGACGTCGATCTCCACCTCGTCGATGTCGTCCTGCACGGCGTCGGCCACGGCTATGTAGCCGTCGACCACCTGGTCGGCGATGGCGTGCAGGACGGCCGAGGGGCCCTTGGCGAGCAGCTGGGGGTCGTCCTGGAGCCGGTGGCGCAGCGCCCGCAGCGAGCCCTGGCCGCCGTGCCGGACGGTGATGATGAAGTCCGCGCCGGTGAAGCACATCACCTCGCCGGTCTCCACCACCTCGCTGGTGGCGGTGAGTTCGGCGTGCTCGACGTAGTGGATCGTCTTGAAGACGGTGAAGAGCGTGTCGTCGTACCGCTCGAGCTTGGGCCGCTGGTGGGCGTGGACCGCGTCCTCCACCGCCAGCGGGTGCAGCCCGAACTCCCGCGCGATCCCGGAGAACTCGTGCTCCGCGGGCTCGTGCAGCCCGATCCACGCGAAGCCGCCCTCGGCGCGCACCCGGCGCATGGCCTCGGCCGGGCTGACGTGGTCGCTCACCCGCTTGCCGTCGCGGTAGACGGCGCAGTCCACGACGGCGCTGCTGGCGGACGGGTCACGGGTGGCGTCGTAGCCGCCGCCCTGGACGGGCACCCGACGCAGGGCGGGGCGGACCGCTGCACGCAGGTCACGGATCATCGACATGGCTGGCTCCTTCACGGGCCGGCCGTCAGCCGGTGACGCGGGGCGCAACGCTTCCTGAAACGTAGACGTGGTGGCCCGGGGGGCCGGCGTGCTGGTACGTCCGCAAATCGGGCGGCGCTTCGCGCGGTGCGTACAACTGACGGCAGTTCGCGGAGAACTTCGCAGAGAACACGGAACAAAGCGAGAGGCAGGCGCTCTTCCGCCAAGTGCTGCGGGCGAGGAAGGACTTCCGGGACGACGCCGGCGGGAAGGCCGGGCTCGGAAGGCTTCAGATCACAGGGTGACGCGCGTCCGGAGCGGGAAGACGGGAGAACTGTCGGTACTGCACGGTCGACTAGGATCCACCGCAGCCCCACCTCCTCCGGCCGGTCCCCGCTGAGGGACGAACGTAACGCCTTGACCAGAGGTCGAGGCAAGCCAAGGCTAGCAGGAGCGCGGCGCGTCAAGGCCCCCCTTTGCCCGTTCGATACGCGTTCTATGCTCACTGCATGTCAGACGTTCTCGCACTCGTCGAGGCCCGGCTGGTGATGGCTCTCGGCGAGCCGGACGCCCGCGCAGCGGTGACCTTCCTGGGCACGGACCGCATCGAAGTCCTGCGCTTCCCTGCCGAGGACGACGGCGGGGACGTCGTCCGCTACGCCACGCTCGGCATGTCCGCCCAGCCGATGACCGACCCCACCGCCGCCGTCGCCGACCCCCTGCGCGGCCCGCGCGCCGAGCTGCTGCTGTCGGTGCGCGCCGGCCGCGCCGACACCGACAAGGTGCTCCGCCCGCTGGCCGTGCTCGCCGCGTCCCCGCAGGTGGAGGGCCTGATCGTGGCGCCCGGCGCCTCCCTCGACACCGGTGAGCCGCTGTGGCCGGGCGCGCCCTTCACCTCCGTGCTCGTCGCGGAGTCCGGCGGCCTCGTCGAGGACCTGGAGCTCGATGAGCCCATGGACCCCGTCCGCTTCCTTCCCCTGCTGCCGATGACGCCCAACGAGGCCGCGTGGAAGCGGGTGCAGGGCGCGGCCGCGCTGCAGGAGCGCTGGCTGCAGCACGGCACGGACCTGCGCGACCCGCTGCGGTCCGGCGTGCCGCTGGGCTGAATCCCTTGTGCGGCCCAGGGAGGCGGAAGGCCGGAACGGTGTGACGGCATCGACTCCGGACGGGTGATCGTCCTTGACGGGAGGGCGGCCTGGTAGGACCGTTGGAGGCTATGAGGGGCGAACCCAGTTGCCCGAAGTGCGGTGGCCGGGTGCGAGCGCCCGGTCTCTTCGCCGACTCCTGGCAGTGCGGCGTGCACGGCACCGTGCACCCTCTGCAGCCGGTCGTCCCGCCCAGTGTCGAAGCGCTGGCCGTCGTGGTCCGCCGGGCCCGGGTGCCGGTCTGGATGCCCTGGCCGCTGCCCGTCGGCTGGCTCTTCACCGGCGTGGTCTGCGCCGGCGACGACCGCAGCGGCGGGCGCGCCACCGCCGTCGCCTGCTCGGGGCCGAGCCCGCTCGGCGGCCCCGGTGAGCTGCTGCTCGTCGCGGAGGAGCTCGGCGTCGGCCTCGGCGCGCGCTACGCCGGCGTCGACGGCCCCGACCCCGGTTCCCACCTGCGCATGGACCGCTCCCCGCACGCCAAGGTGCACGCCGCCGGCCGCCCGACGCCCCTGTGGCACGTGGACAACGCGCCCGGCGACCGGGCCGTCTTCGCGGGCGAGGCCCGGGGGCTGTGGCTTTGGGCGATCGTCTGGCCGGAGCGGTCGGGGCTGCTGATGTACGACGAGCTGGTGCTCACCGACCTGCGCGACGCCGGCGCCGAAGTGGATCTGTTGCCCTGTGGGGCGCTGTCGCCGCGGATTCTGTCGCCCTGAGCAGTGTTTGCGGGGCGGGTGCGGCCCGGTGGTCCCGTTGTGCCCACCCTCCCCCATAGCCTGAACGGCATGGGGGTACCCCCATCGCCCAGCGGGACGATTGCCCACAACGCGGCCCGTTATCCTGAACCGGTCCTGTCTGTTCCGTTCGCTGTGGGGAGTCGTGTCGTGCGCATCGACCTGCACACCCACTCCACGGCCTCGGACGGTACGGACACCCCCGCCGAGCTGGTCCGCAACGCGGCCGCCGCCGGGCTGGACGTCGTCGCCCTGACCGACCACGACGGGGTCGGCGGCCACACCGAGGCCATCGCGGCCCTCCCCGCCGGGCTGACCCTGGTCACCGGCGCCGAGCTCTCGTGCCGGCTGAACGGCCCGGACGGCCTGAGCCTGCACATGCTGGCCTACCTCTTCGACCCCGCGGAGCCCGAGTTCGCGCGCGAGCGCGAGCTGGTCCGCGACGACCGCGAGCCCCGCGCCCGGACCATGGTCGCCAAGCTCAATGAGCTGGGCGTGCCCGTCACCTGGGAGCGCGTCGCCGAGCTCGCCGCGGGCGGCGCCGTGGGCCGGCCGCACGTGGCCAGCGCCATGGTCGAGCTCGGAGTGATCGACACGGTCTCCGACGCCTTCACCCCCCAGTGGCTCGCCGGCGGCGGCCGCGCCTACGCCGAGAAGCACGAACTGGACCCCTTCGAGGCGGTCCGCCTGGTCAAGGCCGCCGGCGGCGTCGCCGTGCTGGCGCACCCGATGGCACTGAAGCGCGGCCACTGCGTGCCCGAGAGCGCGATAGCCGAGCTGGCCTCCGCCGGACTGGACGGCATCGAGGTGGACCACATGGACCACGACGCCCCCACCCGGGCCCGGCTGCGCGGCCTCGCCGCCGAGCTCGGCCTGCTGACCACCGGCTCCAGCGACTACCACGGCAGCCGCAAGACGTGCCGCCTGGGCGAGTTCACGACCGACCCGGAAATCTACGGCGAGATCACCCGCCGCGCGACGGGCGCGTTCCCCGTCCCGGGCGCCGGCGGCTGACCGCCCCCTCACCCCCTGCCCGTACGGATGTCCTCGTACGGGTGACGGTGTGCGTACCCCCTCATCGCCGTTTCCGCGTACCGCACGCGGCCGGCCGTACGAGCCCGTCGTCACTCCCCCTGTTGTTCCGCTCCTGCTCGCACCACTCCCGCAAGGCCCTCACTGTGTTCGACATCGCTGTCTTCGGCTCCCTCTTCCTCACCCTGTTCGTGATCATGGACCCGCCCGGGATCACGCCGATCTTCCTGGCCCTCACCGCGGGCCGCCCCGCCAAGGTCCAGCGCCGCATGGCCTGGCAGGCGGCCGTGGTCGCCTTCGGCGTGATCACCGTCTTCGGCATCTGCGGCCAGCAGATCCTGGACTACCTGCACATCACGACCCCGGCGCTGATGATCGCGGGCGGTCTGCTCCTGCTGCTCATCGCCCTGGACCTGCTCACGGGCAAGTCGGAGGAGCCGACCCAGACGAAGGACGTCAACGTCGCGCTCGTGCCGCTGGGCATGCCGCTGCTGGCGGGCCCCGGTGCGATCGTCTCCGTGATCCTGGCCGTCCAGCACGCCGACTCCGTCGCCTCCCAGGTCTCCGTGTGGTGCGCGATCGCCGCGATCCACCTGGTGCTGTGGCTGGTCATGCGGAACTCGCTGCACATCATCCGGGTGATCAAGGACGGTGGTGTGGTGCTGGTGACGCGGCTCGCGGGCATGATGCTCTCCGCGCTGGCCGTGCAGCAGATCATCAACGGCATCACTCAGGTGATCGACGCCCACTGAGCCGGGCGCGACGAAGAACACCCCCGTACGGTGGTCCGTACGGGGGTGTTCTGTCTGTGGGTACGCGGTGGGCGTTACCGGACCGCGGATTCGGCCGGGCGGATGTAGATGCGCTGGCCTATCGAGGCGGCCTGCTGCACGATCCGGTTGACGGAGGCGGCGTCCACGACGGTGCTGTCGACGGCCGTACCGTCGACGTCGTCCAGGCGCATGATCTCGAAGCGCAAGGCTTCTCCCTTCGTCTGATCCTCCTGAGGAGAACTGTGAACAGTGACGCGCGCGGCGACGGTGCTGCGCGCGTTCCATACGTGTCCAACGAGGTGACCCCTACAAACATTCCCTACGCTAAAGAAATTTTTAACATGACTAACCACTGACTCCTGGTGAGAACTGCATGAACGACCCGAACCACCTGCCCGGCAGCACCCGCCGGGCCGACCTCACCGACCTCGCCGCCGGCATCGAACGCACCAATGAGCTGCTCACACGGGTGCTCGCCGAGGTCGCGACGACCCCCTCCACCCACGCGATCTTCGTCGACGCCGGCTACGCCTACGCCGCCGCGGGCCGCCTCGTCGCCGGCACCGAGGACCGGCGCGCCTTCGCCCTCGATGCGGAAGGACTGATCGAGGCCTTCATCGACAAGGCCCGCACGATCTTCCCCGACAGCCGGCTGCTGCGCGTCTACTGGTACGACGGCGCCCGCCGCCGCATCCACACCACCGAACAGCAGAGCATCGCCGAGCTCCCCGACGTCAAGGTCCGCCTCGGCAACCTCAACGCCAACAACCAGCAGAAGGGCGTCGACTCCCTCATCCGCACCGACCTCGAATCCCTCGCCCGCCACCGCGCCATCAGCGACGCGGTGCTCATCGGCGGCGACGAGGACCTCGTCTCGGCGGTCGAGGCGGCACAGGGCTACGGCGCCCGCGTCCACCTGTGGGGCATCGAGGCCGTCGGCGGGCGCAACCAGGCCGAACCGCTGCTGTGGGAGGTCGACAGCCAGCGCACCTTCGACCTCGAGTTCTGCCGGCCCTACGTCACGCGGCGCAGCAGCTACGAGCCCTTCGGTGAGGCCCCCGAACGGCCCGGCCCCGCCCCCTCCCGCGACGACGTGCGCTTCGTCGGCGCCCAGGTGGCGGCGCAGTGGCTGGGCTCGCGCGGCCGGGCCTCGCTCGCCGATCTGCTGCCCGGCCACCCGTACCTGCCCGGCACCGTCGACCAGGAACTGCTCGTGGAGGCGGAGGCGCTGCTCGGCCTGTCCCTGCGCGGCCACGCGGACCTGCGCCGCGCGCTGCGGGACGGCTTCTGGGACCACCTGAGCACCCAGTACTGACGCCGCCGACGGGCGCCGACCGGGTTGTACCCGCGACGAACCGGGCACGCCCCGCGCGTGCCGGAATGCGCGCGCGGGAAGCGAGTGGAACCCTGGCAGGGGGCGGGTCGCGGCGCGGCCGCACCGCCCCGGCGGACGGGCGCGCGGCCTCCCGCGGGATGCGCGGCACTGAGGAAAAGAAACGAGGCGATCGGCCATGTCGGCCTCCGACGGCGCAGGGCTGGGGCAGCCCTGCTGGGTGAGCCTGCTGACCGCGGACCTCTCCTCCGCGCAGGACTTCTACGGCGCGGTGCTGGGCTGGAAGTTCCGCCCCGGCTCCCTGGGCGAGGGCTTCGCCGTGGCGATCTCCGACGGCAAGCCCGTCGCCGGGCTGAGCGACATCGTCAGCCGCATGGGCCTGTCCGCCTCCTGGACCTCCTACTTCGCCGTCGCCGACGCCGACACGGTGGCCTCACGGGTCCGCGAGCGCGGCGGCACCGTCGCGGTCGGCCCCCTCGCGGTCGGCCGCGGCCGCGTCGTCCTGGCCGCGGACCCCGCCGGCGCCGTCTTCGGCTTCTGGGAGGGCAAGAACCTGCCGGGCTGGCGCATCGGCGCCGGCGCCGCGCCCGCGTGGCTGGAGCTGCGCACCCGAGACGCCTTCGCCGCGGCCATGTTCTACGGCGAGATCTTCGACTGGACCGTGGACCGGCCGGAGCGCCTCGAGGTCCGCTACGAGGACGACGCGGTGACGGTCCGCGCCGGCGAGCGCACCGTGGCCTGTCTGCGCGGCGGCGCCGTCGAGGCCGACCCCGACCCGCGCATCCGGCCGCGCTGGCACGTCTTCTTCCGCGTCGACGACGTCGAGAAGGCCGTGGAGGCCGCCCTCGCCAACGGGGGCGCGGTCGTCTCCGAACCCACCCACTCGCGCGTGGGCCGCGAGGCGACGCTGCGCGACCGCGAGGGCGCCCTCTTCACGGTCACCGTCAAGACGGGCTGCTAGCCGCCGTCAGACCGTCTCCCAGAAGCCGACGAGGGCCTCGGCCGTCGCGGCGGGCCGCTCGGCGTTGGGGGAGTGCCCCGCGCCCTGGACGACCGTGCGCCGCGCCGACAGCTCCTTCGCCATCGCGTCGATCTCCGGCACCGGCCAGGCGTAGTCCAGCGCCCCGGAGACGACGTGCTTGGGCAGCGCGACCCGCGCCAGCTCCGCGGTACGGTCCGGCTCGACGGTCAACTGCCGCCCGGTCGCCATGAGTTGCTCGGGGACGGTGCCCGTCCAGCGGCGGTGCAGGAACTCCGCGAGCGCCGGGGGAGTGTCGACGGCGTCCGCGCTCTCCGCGTCCTCGCGCCGCATCTCCTGCCACACGCTCTCCATGTCCAGCACCCCGAGGGCCTGGACCAGGCGCCGCGTACGGGCCTGCTGCGACGCGGAGATCGCGCCCGGACCGCTGCTCATCACCGTGAGGGAGCGGAACGGCGAGGCGTCGGTGAGCACCGCCGCCCGTGCGATCAGCCCGCCCAGCGAGTGCCCGAGCAGGTGCACGCCGCCGCCCTCGCCGTCCACGGCGGCCGCCTGCGCGAGGACGTCGAGCGCCAACTCGGCCTGCCCGTACGCGCTCTCGTCCCGCGGCCCCGGACTCTCGTGCTGCCCGCGCCCGTCCACGGCCACGACCCGGTACCCGGCCGCCGCCAGCGGCTCCAGCAGCGCGACGAAGTCCTCCTTGCTGCCGGTGAACCCCGGCACGAGCAGCGCCGTACCGCGCGGAGCGGCCCCGGGCCGGGCGTCGTGCACGGCGAACTCGCCGCGCTCGGTGGTCAGGAGGTACGCGCGTGCGCACGCGGGCAGGGTGAGGAAGGGCGGCTTGCTCATGCCACGAGGCTAACGCGACGTCGGACGGCGGCCGGACGGGCGGGTCGCCGATACGGCGACGGCCGGCCACCCCGTGGGATGACCGGCCGTCGCCGTGGTGCGGTGCCCCGCTTACGCCTCGGCCTTCTTGACCGTGCGCGTGCGCTTGGGCTTGGCCTCGGCCTCCGGGGCCGGGGCGGCGGCGACGGCCTTCTTGGCCACGCGGGTCCGCTTCGGCTTCGCCTCGGGCTCGCCCTCGGCCACCGGCGCGGCGGCCTTCTTGGCGGTACGGGTCCGCTTCGGCTTCTCCTCGGCGACCTCGACCGTCTCGACGGCCTTCTTGGCGCGGGTGCGCTTCGGCTTCTCCTCGACGGTCTCCGCGGTCTCGACGGCGGCGACGGCCTTCTTGGCGACGCGGGTGCGCTTGGGCTTGGCCTCGGCGGCCTCCGCGGTGTCGACGACGGCCTCGGCCTTCTTGACCGTGCGGGTCCGCTTCGGCTTCTCCTCGGCGACCTCGACAGCGGCCTCGACGGCCTTCTTGGCGCGGGTGCGCTTCGGCTTGGCCTCAGCGGTCTCCGCGGCGTCGACGGCGGCCACGGCCTCGGGGGCGGCGGCGGCCTTCTTGGCGACGCGGGTGCGCTTCGGCTTGGCCTCGGCGGCCTCGGCCTCCACCGGCTCGGCGGCGGCCTTGACGGTGCGGGTCCGCTTGGGCTTGGCCTCCACCGTCTCGGCGACCTCGACAGCGGCCTCGACGGCCTTCTTGGCGCGGGTGCGCTTCGGCTTGGCCTCGGCGGCCTCCGCGGTCTCGACGGCGGCCACGGCCTCGGGGGCGGCGGCGGCCTTCTTGGCGACGCGGGTGCGCTTCGGCTTGACCTCGGCCTCGGCCTCGGGGGCCGGCTCGACCGTCTCGACGGCCTTCTTCGCGGTACGGGTCCGCTTCGGCTTCGTCTCCACGGCCTCCACGACGGCCACCGTCTCGGCGGCCACCACGGGCGCCGTCTCCACGGCCGGCTCCGCCGCGCGGGCGGCCGGCACGGACACGGCGGGCTCGAGGACCTCGGTGGCCGTCACGGCCGCCGCCCGGTCCGCGCCACGGGTGCGGCGGCGACGCGTGCGGGCCGGGGCCTCCGGAGCGTCGGCCGGGGCCGGGGCGGCCTGCGCCTGCTCGGTCACGGGCGTCGCGGCGACGGCCGGGGCCGTGCCCGCACCGCTGCGCGTACGGCGGCGGCGACGCGGCCGGGCCGGCGTCTCCGGAGCGCCACCGGCCACGGGAGCGGCCTGCTCGCCGGAGCCGGCGACCGGGGTGCCCTCGGCGGACACCGGCGCGCCGTTGCGCGTACGACGGCGCTGGCGCGGGGTGCGCGCCGGGCGCTCCTCCTGGACGCGGTCACGGTCACGGTCCCGGCCACGGCTGTCACGGCCGCGGCCACCGCGGCCGCCCGGCTCGCCGAGGTCCTCGAGGACCTCCGCGTCGAGCCCGGCCAGGGTCCGCTCGTTGCGGGGCAGGATGCCCTTCGTGCCGGCCGGGATGCCCAGCGCCTCGTACAGGTGCGGGGACGTGGAGTACGTCTCCTCCGGCTCGTCGAACGGCAGCTCGAGCGCCTTGTTGATGAGCTTCCAGCGCGGGATGTCGTCCCAGTCGACCAGCGTGACGGCCGTACCCGACTTGCCCGCGCGGCCGGTGCGGCCGATGCGGTGCAGGTAGGTCTTCTCGTCCTCGGGGGTCTGGTAGTTGACGACGTGCGTGACGTCGTCCACGTCGATGCCGCGGGCGGCGACGTCCGTGCAGACCAGGACGTCGACCTTGCCGTTGCGGAAGGCGCGCAGCGCCTGCTCACGGGCGCCCTGGCCGAGGTCGCCGTGGACCGCGCCGGCGGCGAAGCCGCGGCGGGTGAGCTGCTCGGAGATGTCGGCGGCCGTCCGCTTCGTACGGCAGAAGATCATCGCGCGGTTGCGGCCCTCCGCCTGCAGGATGCGGGCGACCATCTCCGGCTTGTCCATGTTGTGGGCGCGGAAGATGTGCTGGGCGATGTTGGCGTGGGTCTGGCCCTCGTCGTCCGGCGAGGTGGCGCGGATGTGCGTGGGCTGCGACATGTAGCGCCGCGCCAGCGAGATGACCGCGCCCGGCATGGTGGCCGAGAACAGCATCGTCTGGCGCTTGGCCGGCAGCATCGTGATGATGCGCTCGACGTCGGGCAGGAAGCCCAGGTCGAGCATCTCGTCGGCCTCGTCCAGGACGAGCGCCTTGATGTGCGCCAGGCTGAGCTTCTTCTGGCCGGCCAGGTCGAGCAGGCGGCCCGGGGTGCCGACGATCACGTCGACGCCCTTCTTGAGCGCCTCGACCTGCGGCTCGTAGGCGCGGCCGCCGTAGATGGCCTGGACGCGGACGTTGCGGACCTTGCCGGCGGTCAGGAGGTCGTTGGTGACCTGCTGGCAGAGCTCACGGGTGGGGACCACGATGAGCGCCTGGGCGGCGTCGGTCAGCTGCTCGGGCTTCGCCCGGCCGGCCTCGACGTCCGCGGGGACGACGACCCGCTCCAGCAGGGGCAGGCCGAAGCCCAGCGTCTTGCCGGTGCCGGTCTTGGCCTGGCCGATGACGTCGGAGCCCGAAAGGGCGACCGGGAGCGTCATCTCCTGAATGGGGAACGGATTCACGATGCCGACGGCTTCGAGCGCTTCGGCGGTTTCGGACAGAATCCCGAGGTCTCGGAAAGTGGACAGAATCTTGCCTCTTCTGTGAGACGCGGCACGAGCGGCGAAGGGGGTCGTACGAAGGGAACGTACGGACCGCGCCGGTACAGAGCCGGTTGCCAGGAGCATCCGGGTGGCGCGGGACCACTGCCTTCGCTCGAGCGCACGTGCCGCGAGCGGATCCCTCCTGGTGTGCGTACGTCCCGTACGTACCGCGCGGAGGGCGGTCGGTTTTGTGGAAGCCGATCGGGCCACCGACCGGGCATCCGCTGCAGTCCTGAAGACAGGCCTCCAGAAGACACAGCATGAGTTCGGCCCGCCGAATACTCGGCTGGCCTATTAGCACTGTACCCCGGAAAGGCGCATGTGTGTCCGGACAATCCTGTGTCCGGATCGGGATGAACTGTCTGACCAGGGGGTTCGTCGTGTCGCGTGGCGGGCTATCGTTCGCTGCATGGAGACGTCCGACACGCCAGAGAACGCCAGCCCCGACGCCGGGGAGCACACCGGGATCGCCGCCCAGGACTGGGCCCACGCCTCCGCCGACCCGCAGTACCGTGCGGCCGTCGTCGACCTGCTCGGCGCCCTCGCCTACGGCGAGCTGGCCGCCTTCGAGCGGCTCGCCGAGGACGCCAAGCTGGCCCCCACGCTGGACGACAAGGCGGCCCTGGCCAAGATGGCCGCCGCAGAGTTCCAGCACTTCCAGCGGCTGCGGGACCGGCTGGAGGCCATCGACGCGCCGCCGACCGCCGCGATGGAGCCCTTCGCCGCCGCGCTGGACGAGTTCCACCGCCAGACCGCGCCCTCGGACTGGCTGGAGGGCCTGGTCAAGGCCTATGTGGGCGACTCGATCGCCAGTGACTTCTACCGCGAGGTCGCGGCGCGCCTGGACTCCGACACCCGCGCGCTGGTGCTGACCGTGCTGGACGACACCGGGCACGCGTCGTTCGCGGTCGAGAAGGTCCGCGCCGCGATCGAGGCCGAGCCGCGCGTGGGCGGCCGGCTCGCGCTGTGGGCGCGCCGGCTGATGGGCGAGGCGCTCTCGCAGGCGCAGCGCGTGGTCGCCGACCGCGACGCGCTCTCGACGATGCTGGTGGGCGGCGTGGCCGACGGCTTCGACCTCGCGGAGGTCGGGAAGATGTTCTCCCGGATCACCGAGGCGCACACCAAGCGGATGGCCGCGCTGGGCCTGGCCGCCTGACGACGTCGCGACACCGTGCGGCCCCGCCGGATCCCGGCGGGCCCCCGGTTCCCGGTGGGCCCGCCTCAAGCCGTGGCTGATCGGCGGGCCCGGCCGGCGGGGCGCAGCAGCAGCGAGAGCAGCGCGACGGCCACGCCCAGGGACACCGCCAGCGTGGCGACGACGTGGCCCGGGCCCAGCACGGAGTGCGCCAGCAGCGCGCCGAACAGCGCGGCGACCGGTCCGGTGGCGAGGGTCAGGGTGCGGGAACGGAACTGTCCGTAGCGCATGGGAAGCCAGCGCAGGGCTCCGTAGGAGACGGCGAGGCCGATGAGGACCGAGCCGAGCGCTTCCCAGAGGATCATGCTCATTCCCTCCCGTGAGGTGGCCGAGAAGCGGGGTGCAAATCGGTCGTAGCGGTCTTACCCCATGACCGATCCGGGCAACCCTCGTCGCTGATCCCGGTGTCGGCTACGACAGTCACACAGGAATGCCCCCTACGACAACGGCGGGGCCCCGGTGAATTCCACACCGGGGCCCCGCCGTTCATGTCCGGCCTCGGCCGGACATGTCGCGATCATCGCGTGATCACATCGCGCCGAATCCGACCTTGCGGACGGCCGGCTCGCCGATCTCCACGTACGCCAGCCGGTCGGCCGGGACCAGCACCTTGCGGCCGCGGTCGTCCTCCAGGCTCAGCAGCTGGGCCTTGCCGGTGAGGGCCTCGGCCACCGCGCGCTCTACATCCTCGGCAGCCAGCCCGCTCTCCAGAACGATCTCGCGGGGCGCGTGCTGCACGCCGATCTTGACCTCCACGGTCTGTCCCTCCGAAGGTGTGCGGTCCCCGTGGCGAAGCCCAGGGGAGGGGTGCGCGAACCATCCGCGCCGTACGTTCCACACATTAGCCCGGTACGGGGGCGAGCCGGGCCCCCGCCCGCACGCTCGCAGCGA
This sequence comes from Streptomyces sp. NPDC021096, assembly GCF_040641275.1. Lineage (NCBI taxonomy): Bacteria > Bacillati > Actinomycetota > Actinomycetes > Kitasatosporales > Streptomycetaceae > Streptomyces > Streptomyces sp. NPDC021096. Next base: position 240,457 of record NZ_JBFADG010000001.1, read on the forward strand.
ACAGCCGACCGCGCGGGCGGGGGGCGGGGCTCAGTGCTGCTCGTGGGCGACCTTGGGGAAGCCCGCGATGCCGCGCCACGCCAGCGACGTCAGCAGCTGGACGGCCGTCTCGCGCGGGACCGTGCTCTCGCTGGAGAGCCAGTAGCGGGCCACCACCTGGGAGACGCCACCGAGGCCCACGGCCAGCAGCATGGCCTCGTCCTTGGACAGGCCGGTGTCCTCGGCGACCACGTCGCTGATCGCCTCGGCGCACTCCAGCGAGACCCGCTCGACGCGCTCGCGCACGGCCGGCTCGTTGGTCAGGTCGGACTCGAAGACGAGGCGGAAGGCGCCGCCCTCGTCCTCCACGTACGCGAAGTAGGCGTCCATGGTGGCCGCCACGCGCAGCTTGTTCTCGGAGGTGGACGCGAGCGCGGTGCGGACGGCCTGCAGGAGGTTCTCGCAGTGCTGGTCCAGCAGGGCCAGGTAGAGGTCGAGCTTGCCCGGGAAGTGCTGGTAGAGCACCGGCTTGCTGACGCCCGCGCGCTCGGCGATGTCGTCCATCGCCGCCGCGTGGTACCCCTGGGCCACGAAGACCTCCTGGGCCGCGCCCAGGAGCTGGTTGCGTCGGGCTCGGCGCGGCAGGCGCGTGCCTCGCGGGCGCGCCTCGGTCTGCTCGATGGCTGTCACGCCGCCTCCCATGATTGTTCCGTGCACGGTGTGCACCGCGCCCGCCATCGTACTTTTGGGTAACCGGGCCGTGCGTGGTCGGAGCGGAGAATTTCACGGACCGGACGCTGTGGGAAGTCGACAAACGCCTCAATCCGTACATGAGTGCCCGGCGCCGTCCCGGCCGTGACGGCCGCGCCGGCCCGTCCTGGGTCGCGCCTCAGCGATAGTCGTCCTCGTCCAGTTCCACCACGCGGGCCTGCTCGGCGCGGTCGGCCTCGTTCGACTCGTCGGGGTGGGTCTCGGACATCGGGTCGTCTCGGTGGGGGGCGATGTCGGCGTGCTGCTCCGCGGCGTCGGCCTCGGGGGCCTCGACGTCGATCTCCGTGACGTCCGCCTCTTCCTCGAAGGTTTCCGGATCGGTCGGGTCGACAGGCATGCGGGATCCCTTCCAGCATCCAGTGTGGCGCCCTCGTACTCGCCCTCGTACTCCTTGGTAGTCCCTCATGAGCAGCCTAGGAGACGGCGCCGGGTATCGCCAGGCGATCTGTGACCGCCACCACAAAGGTTCGGACGTGATCGTCTCGTAACATTGCCCGCATGTCTTCGACCGAGTCGCCGGACGCACGCGCCGTGCCCGTCGTGCCGCCCACGCGCTCCTCGCGGGTCAGCCGGGGCGAGAAGCTGCGCACGGTGACGCTGCCCGGCCTCACGCTGACCGTGCGCTCCCGGCCGCCCGCCGACGCCCCCGGCGAGGCTCTGCCGCCGGCCCTGTTCGTCCACGGCCTCGGCGGCTCCTCGCAGAACTGGTCCGAGCTCATGGAGCGGCTCGCGGGCGTCGTCGACGCCGAGTCGCTCGACCTGCCTGGCTTCGGCGACGCGCCGCCGCCCGAGGACGGCGACTACTCCATCACCGGCTACGCCCGGGTGATCATCCGCTATCTCGACGCCGCCGGCCGCGGCCCCGTCCACCTCGTCGGCAATTCGATGGGCGGCGCCGTCGTCACCCGCGTCGCCGCCGTCCGGCCGGACCTGGTCCGTACGCTCACGCTCGTCTCGCCCGCCCTGCCCGAGCTGCGCCCGCAGCGCACGGCGGTGCCCACCGCGCTGCTCGCCGTGCCGGGCGTCGTCTCCTTCTTCGCCCGGGCGACCAGGGACTGGACCCCCGAGCGCCGCACCCGCGAGGTGCTCGCCCTCTGCTACGGCGACCCCTCGCGGGTGACGTCCGAGGGGTTCGCCCTGGCGGCCGCGGAGTACGAGCGGCGGCTGGAGCTCCCTTACTTCTGGGAGGTCATGGCCCGCTCGGCGCGCGGCATCGTCGACGCGTACACACTCGGCGGACAGCATTCGCTGTGGCGCCAGGCGGAGAAGGTCCTTGCCCCTACTCTGCTCGTGTACGGAATGCGCGACCAGCTCGTCTCCATCCGTATGGCCCGCCGCGCGAGCAAGGCATTCCGCGACTCGCGGCTGCTGACGCTTCTCGAGGCGGGTCATGTCGCGATGATGGAGGACCCGGACGCGGTGGCTCGCGCCTTCCGGGCACTGCTCGCGGATACCGCCACGACATCTGAACGGAGCGCCCCGCCCCGTGGGTAAACACAGCGCACGCGCCGACCGGGCCCCTCGCGGGTCCGCCGCTGCCGCCGCCCCCGGTACGGGCCGCCGCCGCGCCCCCGACGGCGGCCCCGCCGCGCACGGCCGGGCCGGCCCCGAGGCCTCCGCCGTGCCGGGTCCGGGCACGGGGCGCAGGCGCGGTGCCGCCTCCGGTGCCGACGCCGCCGAGCTGGCGGCCGACTTCGACGCGGGCTTCGGCCCCGACTACGACGCCGGGTACAGCGCGGGTCTGGGCGCGGGCTCCGGCCGGGAGGAGTCCGCCCGGCCCTCCGCCCGCGGCGGCCACCCCGAGCAGCGCGACCCGGTGCTCGGCTGGGGCGTCATCGGCGCGCAGCGCGCACAGACGCCCGGTACCGTCCCCGCCGCACCCGCCGGGCCCACGTACTCCGCCACCGGGTATCTCTCCGGCAGTGCTTCCGACGGCGACGCCGTCACCCACACCCGGGTGCCCATGCCGACCGGCTCCGGCCGACGCCCCGCCCCGGCGGGCGGCGCACCCCGGGGCCCCCGCGCCGCGGCCCGCGCCGAGGCCCGCGGCTCCGGCAGGCGGCTGGCGCGGACCGTGACGGGAGTGGCCGCCGCCCTGGTGACGGCCGTGCTGGCCGTCACGGTGGCGGGGCAGGTGCAGGACGGCGCGGACGGCAAGGCCCAGGCGCACTCCGCGGACGTGGGCAAGCGCCCGGGCGCGGACACCGCCTCCCGCTCCGACAGCAGGCCCACGCCCAACGGCGGTGCCGAGGTCCCCGTCACGTACGAGCAGAAGATGGCGAAGAAGTACCCGCTGGAGGCGAAGGCGGGGGGCTCGGGCGACTTCGAGGCCGTGGGCGGCGAGGACAAGGCCCCCGGAAAGGGTGAAGTCCTGCGCTACCGCGTTGACGTGGAGAAGGGGCTCCCGCTCGACGGCACCCTCTTCGCCGACGCCGTGCACCGCACACTCAACGACGAGCGCAGCTGGGGCCACGGCAAGAAGCGCACCTTCGAGCGCGTCTCCTCCGGCGACACCGACTTCGTGGTCACCCTCGCCAGCCCCCGCACGACGGCCACCTGGTGCGCCAAGTCCGGCCTGGACACCACCGAGGACAACGTCTCCTGCGACTCCGCCGCCACCGACCGCGTCATGATCAACGCCTATCGGTGGGCGCAGGGCTCGCAGACCTTCGGCGACGACATGCACGCCTACCGGCAGATGCTGATCAACCACGAGGTCGGTCACCGGCTCGGCCGCGACCACGAGTCCTGCAGCGCGGACGGCGCCCTGGCGCCGGTGATGATGCAGCAGACGAAGTTCCTGACGACGGACGGAAAGACCTGCCGCCCCAACGCCTGGCCCTACCCGGAGCCTGATCCACTTCCCACGTCCTGAGACGATGCGTCTCCGTATGTGAGACACCTTTGCCACGGGCCGAAAATTCGTTCAGTGTTCTGCGCATGTCGCACCCCCACGCCTCCGAGATCGCCGGCTTCGAGCTGGCGCTGATCGGCGTGGCCGTGCACGCAGTCGCCGACATCCTCTGTCGCTGAGACCGCCCTTCCCCCGCGCCCTTGCGCGCTGCCCGGCAGCGTCGCGTCCGCCGGGGGCGGTCCGGCGCTCGTCCGCGCTTCTCCCCAACCGCCTTCGCGGGTGCTTCCTGCTCCCTTCCTTCGGTTCACCGTCGCATTCCGCGAAAGGCATTACCTGTCATGCGTCACATGTCCGTCATATCCCGTCGGGTGGCCGCTGCCGCCGTCAGTGTGGTCCTGGTCGGCGGCGCAGCGGCGTGCGGCCCGGAGAAGAGCGGCGGTGACGCCGGCGGCGGCGCCGACGGCGCGCCCAAGAAGGGCGGCACGCTCACGGTCCTCAACCGGGCGCCGCAGAAGCAGTTCGACCCCGCGCGCCTGTACACCTCCGGCGGCGGCAACATCCCCTCGCTCGTCTACCGCACCCTCACCACCCGCAACCGCGAGAACGGCGCCGAGGGCACCAAGGTCGTCCCCGACCTCGCCACGGACACCGGCACGCCCAGCGACGACGCCAAGACCTGGACGTACAAGCTCAAGGACGGGCTGAAGTACGAGGACGGCTCGCCCATCACCGCCGCCGACATCAAGTACGGCGTCGAGCGCTCCTTCGCCGCCGAACTCTCCGGCGGCGCCCCTTACTTGCGCGACTGGCTCATCGGCGGCGACAGCTACCAGGGCCCCTACAAGGAGAAGAAGGGCCTCGACTCCATCGAGACGCCCGACGAGAAGACGATCGTCTTCAAGCTCAAGAAGTCCGAGGGCGACTTCCCCTACTTCGCCACCTCCACCCAGTTCGCCCCCGTGCCCAAGGCCAAGGACACCGGCGCCAAGTACGCCGAACGCCCGGTCTCCTCCGGCCCGTACAAGGTCGTCAAGAACGTGGGCGACGGCGAGCAGCTGAGCCTCGAGCGCAACCCCCACTGGTCCGAGGAGACGGACAAGGAGCGGCACGCCTACCCCGACCGGATCGAGGTGAAGTCGGGCCTGTCCCCGGCGGTCATCAACCAGCGGCTGTCCACGGGCTCCGGCGCCGACGCCGCCGCGGTGACCACCGACACCAACCTCGGCCCCGCCGAGCTCGCCCAGGTCACCGGCGACAAGAAGCTCGCCGGCCGGGTCGGCACCGGCCACTTCGGCTACACCAACTACCTGGCGTTCAACCCCAAGGCCAAGCCCTTCGACGACCCGAAGGTGCGCGAGGCGATCTCCTACGCGATCAACCGCACCAGCGTCGTCAACGCCGCCGGCGGCTCCTCGCTCGCCGAGCCCGCGACGACCTTCCTGCCCAACCAGAAGTCCTTCGGGTACACCGCCCACGACCACTTCCCGGCGGGCGCCAAGGGTGACGCCGCCAAGGCCAAGGAGCTGCTGAAGCAGGCCGGTCACGAGGACGGCCTGGAGATCACCCTCACCCACTCCACCGCCCAGAACGCCGAGACCAGCCCCGAGATCGCCACCGCGATCCAGGCCGCGCTCAAGGACGCCGGGATCAAGGTCAAGCTCGAGGGCCTGGAGGACAACGACTACGAGGAGAAGGTCCACAGCGTCGACAAGCAGCCCGGCCTCTTCCTCGCCCACTGGGGTGCCGACTGGCCCTCCGGCGGCCCCTTCCTCGCGCCGATCTTCGACGGCCGGCAGATCGTCAAGGACGGCTACAACTTCAACGCCTCCCGCCTCGACGACTCCAAGGTCAACGACGAGATCGACGAGATCAACAAGATCACCGACCATGACGCGGCCGCTCAGCGCTGGGGCGCCCTGGACAAGAAGATCGGCGAGCAGGCCCTGACCGTGCCGCTGTTCCACCCCGTCTACAAGCGCCTCTTCGGCAAGGACGTCAAGAACGTCGTCATCAGCGACTGGACCGGTGTCCTCGACGTCTCGCAGGTCGCGGTCAAGTGACCACGGACCTCCTCCTCACCCAGGAACCGGAGGCGGGAGCCGCTCCCGCCTCCGGCGCCCGGCAGGTCTGGCGGCGGCTGAGGGCGCGCAAGTCCGCGCTCGCGGCCGCCGCCGTACTGGGCCTGCTCGTCGTCCTCGCCCTCGCCGCGCCCCTGCTGGCCGCGCTCGAGGGCCAGGACCCGAACACCTACCACGACACCCTCGTCGACTCCGCGCGCGGCGGTGTGCCGTTCGGCGACTTCGGCGGCATCAGCGCCGAGCACTGGCTGGGCGTGGAACCGGGCACCGGCCGCGACATGTTCGTACGACTGCTGTACGGCGCCCGCGTCTCGCTCGTCGTCGCCCTCGGCGCCACCCTCGTCCAGGTGCTGATCGGCGTCGGCGTGGGCCTGGCGGCCGCGCTCGGCAACCGCTTCGTCGACAGCGCGCTCAGCCACGTCACCGACGTCATGGTCGCCATGCCGATGCTCGTCTTCGCCATCGCCCTGATGGCCGTCGTCCCGGCCGACTTCCCGCGCCCGGTGCTGCTCGTCATCGCCATCGGCCTGCTGGCCTGGGGGCCCATGGCCCGGCTCGTGCGCGCCCAGACCCTTAGCCTCAAGAAGCTCGACTTCGTCTCGGCCGCCCGGCTGACCGGAGGCTCGACCTGGCGGGTGGCCCGGCGCGAACTGCTGCCCTCGCTCGCCGCGCCCGTGATCACCTATGCGGCCATCCTGCTGCCGAGCAACATCGTGCTCGAGGCGAGCATGTCCTTCCTCGGCGTCGGCGTGAAGCCCCCGACCCCCTCCTGGGGCCACATGCTCTCCACGGCCACCACCTGGTTCCGCGCGGACCCCATGTACGTACTGCTGCCCGCGCTCATGCTGTTCGTCACCACGCTCGCCTTCACCGTCCTCGGCGACGGGGTGCGCACGGCGCTGGACCCGCGCGAGGCCTCACGGCTCAAGGTCGGCAGGGACCGGCGCAAGGCCCCGGTACAGGGCGCGGGAGGCGCGGCATGACCGGATACCTGCTGCGGCGCGCCCTCGGCGCACTCGTCGTCGTCCTCGTGCTCTCCGCCGTCGTCTACGCGACCTTCTACATCGCCCCCGGCGACCCCGCGCGCCTGGCCTGCGGCCCGCGCTGCAACCCGGAACAGATCAGCCAGGTCCGCGAGCAGCTCTCCCTGAACGACCCCGTGTACGTGCAGTACTGGCACTTCCTGCAGGGCATCGTCACCGGGCACGACTACTCCACCGGCGCCGGCGTCCTGCACTGCGACGCGCCCTGCTTCGGCCTGTCGTACCAGAACAACCAGCAGGTCACCGACATGCTCGTCGAGCGGCTGCCCGCCACCGCCTCCCTCGCGGTCGGCGCCATGGCCGTGTGGCTGCTGCTGGGGACCGCCACCGGCCTGCTCTCCGCGCTGCGGCGCGGCGGGATCACCGAACGCGTCCTGACGTGGCTCACCCTCGCCGGAACGGCCACGCCGGTCTTCATCAGCGGCCTCGGCCTGCTGATGCTCTTCTGCGCCTACCTGGCCTGGCTGCCCTTCCCGACCTACGTGCCGCTCACCGACGACCCCGAGCAGTGGGCCTGGAACATGCTGCTGCCGTGGGCCGCGCTCGGACTGCTGGAGTCGGCGAAGTACGCCCGGCTGACGCGCAGTTCGCTGCTGGAGACACTGGCCGAGGACCACATCCGCACCTTCCGCGCCTACGGCGTCGCCGAACGCTCGCTCATCGGGCGGCACGCGCTGCGGGGCGCCGTCGCCCCCGTCATCGCGCTGACGGCGGCCGACTTCGGGTCGATGTTCGGCAACGCGGTACTCACCGAGATGATGTTCGGCCTGCCCGGGATCGGGCAGCTGCTGGTGCACGCCACCACGAGCCTCGACCTGCCCGTGGTCGTCGCCGTGGTCGTGGTCACCGGCACCGCCGTCGTCGTCGCCAACATCGTGGCGGACGTGCTCTACGCCGTCGCCGACCGAAGGGTGGCCCTGCGATGACGAACCGGTCCCTGGTCGCGGTGGACGGCCTGACCGTCGCCTTCCCGGCCGGCCCCGGCGCGGGCGACGGTCTCGTACGGGCCGTCGACGGCCTGTCCTTCACGCTCCCGCCCGGCGGGTCCCTCGGCATCGTGGGCGAGTCCGGCTCCGGCAAGTCCACGGCCGCGTACGCGCTGCTGGGCCTGCACCGGGGCACCGGCGCCCACGTCACCGGCTCGGTGACCGTCGCCGGCCACGACGTGACGGCCGCCGGCGAGGCGGAACTGCGCCGGCTGCGCGGGGGAGCGGCGGCCATGGTCTTCCAGGACCCGCTCTCCTCCCTCGACCCCTACCAGGCCGTCGGCGACCAGATCGCCGAGGTCTACCGCGTCCACCGCAAGGACGCCTCCCGCCGGGCCGCCCGCGCCCGCGCGACCGAGGTGCTCGACCGCGTCGGCATCCCGGACGCCGCCCGCCGGGCCCGCTCCCGCCCGCACGAGTTCAGCGGCGGCATGCGCCAGCGCGCCCTCATCGCCATGGCCCTGGCCTGCGAACCCCGCCTGCTGGTCGCCGACGAGCCCACCACCGCCCTCGACGTCACCGTCCAGGCCCAGATCCTCGGCCTGCTGCGCGAGCTGCGCGCCGAGACCGGCATGGGCCTGATCCTGGTCACCCACGACCTGGGCGTGGCGGCCGGCAGCGTCGACGAACTGCTGGTGATGAAGGACGGGCGGGCCGTCGAGCACGCGCCGGTCCACGAGGTGCTCGACGCACCGCGCGAGACCTACACCCGCGACCTGTTGGCGGCCGTCCCGCGCGTAAACGTCCGCCGCGAGGGAATCCGCACGCCCACCGGTGACGACACCGTGCTCCTCGAAGCCGCCGGTCTGCGCCGGGAGTTCGGGCGCGGCAAGCGGGCCGTGACCGCCGTGGACGGGGTGTCGCTGACCGTACGGGCCGGCGAGACCGTCGGTGTCGTCGGCGAGTCCGGCAGCGGCAAGACCACGCTCGGCCGGATGCTGGTGCGGCTGCTGGAGCCCACCGGCGGCGAGCTGCGCTACCGCGGCCGCGACATCGGCGGCCTGAAGGAGCGTGAGCTGCGGTCCTTCCGCAGCGAGCTGCAGATGGTCTTCCAGGACCCCGTCTCCTCGCTCAACCCCCGGCGCAGCATCGGCGAGTCCATCGCCGACCCGCTGCGGGCCGCCGGAAAGCTGGGAGAGGCTCAGATCACCGCCCGCGTAAGGGAACTGCTCGAGCGCGTGGGGCTCGACCCCGGGTCCTACCACCGCTACCCGCACGAGTTCAGCGGCGGCCAGCGCCAGCGCGTGGGCATCGCCCGCGCCCTGGCGCCCGAGCCGAAGCTGATCGTCTGCGACGAGCCCGTCTCCGCGCTGGACGTCACCACGCAGGCGCAGGTCGTGCGGCTGCTGGGCGAGTTGCAGCGGGACCTGGGGCTGGCGCTGGTCTTCATCGCCCACGACCTCGCCGTCGTGCGCCAGGTCAGCGACCGGCTGATCGTCATGCGCGGCGGGAAGATCGTGGAGGAGGGCCCGGCGGACGCCGTCTACGAACGGCCCCGGCACGCCTACACCCAGGGCCTGCTGGCCGCCGTGCCGGTGCCCGAAGCCCCCCGCGGCCCGGCCGCGGACACCGCCCGCAGGAGCCCCGCCGCATAGCGCGATCTAACGCCCCATCTGCGGGAAAGTCACTCCCGTTCACCCCTTCCGGTGGCGCGACGGACAACCGTCCGCCGCGCCACCGGGAAGCGCGCATAGCGTGCTCCCCGCTGCCGTAACGGCGGCTGCCGACAAGGGAGAACGGGGGTGCGTTCGTGCGTGTGGGACTGCTTTCCGAGGGCGGGTATCCGTACGCCGCCGGCGAGGGCGGGGAGTGGTGCGACCGCTTGGTGCGCGGGCTCGGCCAGCACGACTTCGAGCTCTACGCCCTGAGCCGCAGCGCCCGCCAGGAGGACAGCGGTTGGCACGCGTTGCCGGGCAACGTCCGCCGGGTACGGGCGGCACCCCTGTGGGGCGGCCCCGCACCCGGCTGCGCGGGACGCGCCTACGGCTCGTACGGGCGCGACCAGCGGCGGCGGTTCGGCGCGCACTTCGGGGACCTCGCCGCGGCCATCACCTTGCCGGGCGACCAGGCGTACCGTTTCACCGACGGCCTCAACGGACTCGCCGACCTCGCCCGCGACGAAGGGGGCCTCGCGGCCGCCCTCCGCTCCGAACTCGCCCTGCGCGCTCTGGAGACGGCCTGCCGCGCACCCGGCGCCCACCCCGCCGTCTACGGCACCCGCGTCACCGACCTCCTCGTCGTCTCCGGACTCCTCGAGCGGGCCCTGCGCCCCCTCTCCCTCGACTGGTACGGCACCGCCGACGGCGACCGGGGCCTGGCCGCCGTCGACCTCTGCCACGCCACCTCCGCCGGACCCGCCGCCCTCCCGGGCCTGCTGGCCAAACGCTTCTTCGGAACCCCCCTGCTCGTCACCGAGTACGAGGTCCGGCTGCGCGAGTACTACCTGGCCGGCGACGAGGGCCTCTCCGTATCCGTACGGACCCTGCTGTCCGCCTTCCACCGGCAGCTGGCCGCCCGGATCTACGCCGAGGCCGCCGTGATCACCGCCGGCGACGGACAGGGCCGCCGCTGGCAGGAGCGGTGCGGAGCCGACCGCTCCAGGCTGCGCACCGTCCACCCCGGCATGGACGCCAGCCTCTACGAAACCGTCGGCGAAGGCGACGGCCGGGGACCCGCCGCCGACGACGGCCTGACCCTGGTGTGGACCGGCGGATCCGTCGAACCCCATCTGTGGGAGGCCCTGGCCCTCGTGCGCGACGCCGAACCGGGCGTACGGCTGAGGATCGTCGGAGCGCCACCGGACTCCGTCGACGGGCCCGAAGGAGTCACCTTCGGACCGGCCTGCGGCCCCGAGGACTACGCCGCGGGCAGCGTCGTCGCCCTCTCCGGCGCCCCCGACGGCTTCCCCACCGCCCTCGCCGAGGCGATGTTCTGCGCCCGCGCCACCGTCTCACCGGACGTCGGCGCCGTCCGCGAAGTCATCGGAGGCACCGGCCTGATCGTCCCCCCGCGCGACGCGGCCGCCCTCGCCGAGGCCTGCCTGACGCTGCTGCGCGACCCCGAACGCAGGGCCCGGCTCGGCGCCGCCGCCCGCGCCCGCGCCCTCGAACTCTTCACCGTCGAGCAGAACGTCTCCGCCTTCGGGGCCGTCTACCTCGAAGTCCTCTCCCGCGCCCCCGTCCAGCACACCGCCCCCGACCCCTCCGTCCCCTTCTCCCACGCCGCCGGCGCCCAGCCGCCGCTGTCGGTGTCCCCGCGCTCCGCCTCTCCCACGTGGGCAGGGCGCCCATGACCACATCGCTGCGCCCCGCCGGCGCCCCCGCGGCCCCCGTCGGCATAGCCGCGACCCGGACGGACGCGGCGTGCGCGGACGCCACGCACACCTCCACGGACGACAGCCGCCCGGCCGACCCCGTGAAGGCCCTCATGCGCCGTCACCACGCGCTGTGCGCCGGCGCCGTCCACCCGCTGGAGATCGCCGCGGTCCTGGAGAAGCACGGCATCGGCGACCGCGTCGCGGCCGAGTACCGCCACCGCGACGTGTTCTCCCTCGCGGAGGAGCTCCACGCGCGCGTGGAGCGCCACGAGGACCCGTACGCCCCGCCGGCGCCCGGCCCGTCCGACGCCGGCCGGGCCGGGCGCGAGCTCCGGCCCGGCGCCTGCGCCGCGCTGAGCGGCGGCTGGGGGGCCACCGGCTCGCTGGCCTGGCTCTGGCTGCTCGGCTACGCCCTCGCCGGCGACTGGGCCGTCACCCTGCTGCTGCACGGCCGCCGGGGACTGCCCGCGCACGTGCTCGTGGCCGTCGCCGTCACCGCGGCCGCCCCCACCGCGCTCGCCCTGGCCTGCGCGGTCGCCCCCGCGGCCTGGTGCGCCCACTGGTTCACCGCCCGGGCCCGCCGGCTGCTCGCGGCGAGCCGGGGACTCGCCGAGTTCGGCCGGCAGGTACGGCCGGCGCTGCTGGTGGCGGTGGTGCTGTTCCTCGGCGCCCTGCTGGGCTTCCTGTGGCCCGCCCGCACGGCCCTGCCGGCGGGCGGCCCGCTCGGCGCCCCCACCCCGCCCGCCCTGGCCTACACCGCGCTGGCCGCGCTCGGCGGCCTGTTCTTCCTCGCCCGGCTGCTCGCCGCACACGGCCTGGCCAGGGCGGCCGTCGCCGCCACCCTCGCCGCCGCCGTGGCCGAGGCCGTACCGCTCGGCACCCTCCTCGCAGCACGGCTGCCCGGCTGCGAGGCCCTGCGGTGGCCCGTCGGCTGGGCGGCGGGCGCCTTCGGGCCGGCCGCCATACCGCTCGTCGCCTGCGCCCTGCCGGCCCTCGCCCTGCTGGCCCACGCCGTCCCCGCGCTGTCCCGGGCCTCGGTCCACGGACACGCGGACGCCCCGCACGCGCCCCGTCCCGCCGTTCCCGTCCGCCTGGGGGCCCCACCCGTGCCCGACGCACAGGGGAAAGCCCTCGCCCGGTGACCACACACCTGTCCAGAGGAGAGCAAGGAAGATGACCGTTCACCCCCTCAGCACCACCGGGCGAGAGCGAGGGCACGACCGATGAGAGTCCTGCTGCTCGGCGCCAACGGCTACCTCGGCCGGTTCGTGGCCGACCGGCTGCTCGCCGACCCCGCCGTCCAGCTGACCGCGCTGGGCCGCGGCGACGACGCGGACGTCCGCTTCGACCTCGCCAGCGGCAGCCCCGGCGCGCTCACCCGCTTCCTCAACGCCGTCCACCCCGGCGTCGTGATCAACTGCGCGGGCGCCACCCGGGGCGGGGCCCGCGAGCTGACCCGGCACAACACCGTCGCCGTCGCCACGATCTGCGAGTCGCTGCGCCGCAGCGGCTGCGGCGCACGCCTGGTGCAGGTGGGGTGCTCCTCGGAGTACGGGCCCTCCCAGCCCGGCTCCTCCACAGCCGAGGACGCGGTGCCGCGCCCGGGCGGCCCGTACGGGGTGAGCAAGCTCGCCGCCACCGAGCTGGTGCTGGGCTCGGGCCTGGACGCCATCGTGCTGCGCGTCTTCTCGCCGGTCGGACCGGGCACCCCCGCCGGGTCGCCGCTCGGCCGGCTCGCGGAGGCCATGCGGCGGGCCATGCAGAGCGGCGACAGCGAACTCAAGCTCACCGGCCTCGGCGTGCAGCGCGACTTCGTCGACGTCCGCGACATCGCCCGCGCCGTCCACGCGGCCTCCCTGTCCGCCGCGCAGGGCGCCGTCAACATCGGTACCGGGCGGGCCGTGCGGCTGCGCGACGCCGCGACCCTCCTCGCCCGCGTGGCCGGCTTCGGCGGCGCCCTGCACGAGCTCGACGACCCGCACCTGGGCAGCCCGCCCGCCTACCCCTACCCGGACGGCTGCGGCGGCTGGCAGCAGGCCGACGTGCGCACCGCCCGGGACCGGCTCGGCTGGCGCCCCCGCATCGGCCTGGAGGAGTCGCTGGCCGACATCTGGATGGAGGCGGCGTGTCGTATCTGATCTCCTCGGGCCACCGCCGCGCCCTCGCCGCACGCAAGGCCCCGCTCCGCCTCGCCGTGCCGGGCTTCGCCCACCCCCTGGTCGCCCCCGCCGAATGGGGCGGCCTCCAGCGGGCCGGACTCCCGCTGGACTGGGTGGTGCTGGGGAGCAGCTCCCTGCGGGAGTCCGGGGGCCGGGCCGGCGGCCCCGGCTTCCGCCAGGACCCGTACTGGCTGTCCGCCGCCGTACCCCTGCGGACGTCAGGCGTCCGGGTGCTGGGCCACCTGGACGCGGGGTTCGGCGAGCGCCCTTTCGGTGAACTGCTCTCGGACGCGCAGCGCTTCCTCAACTGGTACCGGGTGGACGGTTTCGCGCTGGGCCGCTGCCCCTCCGACGCCGAGGGGCTGGGGGAGATCCGGCGCGTGACCGGTGCGCTGCGCACCCTGCTCGACGGGGCCCACGTGGTGCTGGTGCACGGCCGGCACCCCTGCTCCGGATACGCCGCCCTCGCCGACCAGTTGGTGACCTACGCCGGACCGTGGTCCGGCTACCGCTGGTCCCAGGCCCCCGAGTGGACCGCCGAGCACCCGCCCGGGCGCTTCTGCCACCTCGTGCACGGCGTGCCGCGCGACCGCCTCGACGAGGCGCTGCGCATCGCCCGCTGGCAGGGCGCGGGCACCATCTACTTCACGGACCGTACGGACCATGACGAAGTGGACCCCTGGGAGTCCCTGCCCGGCTACTGGGACGAGATCGTCTCGCGCATCGGACCTGGTGTCTCGGAATGAGACGGGGCGTGGCAGGGTTACAGGGGAAGAACAGAACGCTGCCTCTATGTTCCCCGCACCCGTGGGGATGACCCTGGAGACCCCGTGTCGCTGCCACCCCTGGTCGAGCCGGCTGCCGAGCTCACCGTCGACGAGGTCCGTCGGTACTCCCGTCACCTGATCATCCCGGACGTCGGGATGGACGGGCAGAAGCGCCTGAAGAACGCCAAGGTGCTCTGCGTGGGTGCCGGCGGTCTCGGTTCCCCCGCCCTCATGTACCTGGCCGCGGCCGGCGTCGGCACGCTCGGCATCGTGGAGTTCGACGAGGTCGACGAGTCGAACCTGCAGCGCCAGATCATCCACAGCCAGTCGGACATCGGTCGCTCCAAGGCCGCCTCCGCCCGGGACACGGTGCTGGGCATCAACCCCTATGTGAACGTCGTCCTGCACGAGGGCCGCCTCGAGGCGGACAACGTGATGGAGATCTTCTCCCAGTACGACCTGATCGTCGACGGCACGGACAACTTCGCCACGCGGTACTTGGTCAACGACGCCTGCGTGCTGCTGAACAAGCCGTACGTCTGGGGTTCGATCTACCGCTTCGACGGACAGGCGTCCGTCTTCTGGAGCGAGCACGGCCCCTGCTACCGCTGCCTGTACCCCGAGCCCCCGCCGCCCGGCATGGTGCCCTCCTGCGCCGAGGGCGGCGTCCTGGGCGTGCTCTGCGCGTCGATCGGCTCCATCCAGGTCAACGAGGCCATCAAGCTGCTGGCCGGCATCGGCGACCCGCTCGTCGGCCGGCTCATGATCTACGACGCCCTCGAGATGACCTACCGGCAGGTCAAGGTCCGCAAGGACCCCGACTGCGCGGTCTGCGGCAAGAACCCGACTGTCACCGAGCTCATCGACTACGAGGCCTTCTGCGGCGTCGTCTCCGAGGAGGCCCAGCAGGCGGCGGCCGGCTCGACGATCACTCCCGCGCAGCTCAAGGAGTGGATCGACGGCGGCGAGAACATCGACATCATCGACGTCCGCGAGCCGAACGAGTACGAGATCGTCTCCATCCCCGGCGCCCGGCTGATCCCCAAGAACGAGTTCCTGATGGGCAGCGCCCTGCAGGACCTGCCGCAGGACAAGAAGATCGTCCTGCACTGCAAGACGGGTGTCCGGTCGGCGGAGGTGCTGGCCGTGCTGAAGTCGGCCGGCTTCTCCGACGCGGTCCACGTCGGCGGCGGCGTGATCGGCTGGGTCAACCAGGTCGAGCCGCAGAAGCCGGTGTACTGACGGTACGGCGTAGTAGATAGAACGGTACGGCGTAGACAAAAAGGGGCGGTCCGCTGCGGCGGGCCGCCCCTTCGCCGTGACTACGAGCGCCTTCCGCGCTCTACGTGCACGTCACCTGCACGTCGTGCCGTTCGCCGGGGCCTTGCCCTCCAGCAGGTGGGCGTTCACGGCCTTCGTCGCGCACGCGTTGACCCCGTAGGTGCCGTGTCCCTCGCCCTTGACCGTGAGGAGGACGCCGACGCTCCTGCCGAGCCTCTCGGCCATCCGCTCCGCGCCGGCCACCGGCGTCGCCGGGTCGCCCGCGTTGCCGATCACCACGATCGGCGCCGAGCCCTCCGCGCTCACGTCCGGGGTCTTCCACTTGCCCTTCACCGGCCAGTCCGTGCAGGCCAGCAGCGACCAGGCGGCGGACTCCCCGAACACCGGCGAGGCCGCACGGAACTCCGGCAGGCGCTGCTTGACGTCGGCCACGGTGTAGCGCTGTTCCGCGTCGGCACAGGAGATGGCCCGGTTGGCGGCCTGGAGGTTGTTGTAGCGGCCGTCGGGGCTGCGGCCGGAGATGCTGTCGAAGAGCAGCAGGAGCGTATTGCCGGTGCCCTTGCGCATGGCCTCCTGGAGGCCGGCGGTCAGGTACTTCCACGTGTCCTTCGAATACAGCGCGGCCGCGATGCCGTTGACCGCCTCGTCCTGGGTGAGCTTGCGCCCCTGGGCGGTGGGCAGCGGGGCGGCGTCGAGCTTCTTCAGCAGGGCGGTGATCTCGCCCTGCGACGGGCAGCCGCCGGAGCCGCCCGAAGTGCCGCAGTCCTTGAGGTAGTTGTCGAGGGCGAGCTGGAAGCCCTTGGTCTGGCCGAGGCTGCCCTGCAGCGGGTCCTGGGTCGGGTCCACGACCGCGTCGAGGACGGTCCGGCCGACGTTCTTCGGGAACAAGTGGGCGTAGACGGCGCCCAGTTCCGTGCCGTACGAGATGCCGAAGTAGTGCAGCTTCTCCTCGCCGAGCGCGGCCCGGATCCGGTCGAGGTCGCGGGCGGCGCTGACCGTGTCCACGTGGGGGAGGACCTTCGAGGAGTTCTTGGCGCACGCCTCGATGTACGCCTTGTTCGACGCGAGCGTCTCCCGCAGCTCGGCGTCGTCGTCGGGCGTGCCGTCGATCTGGAACGCGGCGTCGAGCTCCTTGTCGCTCTGGCACCGCACGCCCGCGCTCTCGCCCACGCCGCGCGGGTCGAAGCTCACGAGGTCGTAGCGGGCGTGCAGCTTGTCGTACTCGTCCGCCAGGGACGGCAGCCCGGCCACCCCCGAGCCGCCGGGCCCGCCGAAGTTGAAGACGAGCGAGCCGATGCGGTCCTGCTTCTTACGCGCGACGCTGCGGATCAGCGCCAGCTCGATCTTCTCGCCGTCCGGCTTGCCGTAGTCGAGCGGTACGGGCAGCTTGCCGCACTCCCACGCCTTGCCGGGAGCCTTGCCGGCGCCCTGCGCCGCGGTGGGGGCCTCGCACCGCTTCCAGTCGACCGTGACGCCCGGGGCCCGGCCCTTGCCCTCGGCACCGCTGCTTCCGCTGCCCGCCCCGCCGTCTCTGCCCTCGCCGCAGCCCGTGGCGGTGGCCGCGAGGGCGATGACGAGGGACGCGGAGGCGAGGGCGGTGGCCCTTGGGCGTGTGGGACTCATTCCACCGACTCTACGGATGAATCGCCCGGCACAAGGGGTGCGACCCCCGGCGTACGGTCGCCGTCAGACGGAGTGCAGGGGCGCGCAGCCCATGCGACTCGCCACCGCGTCCACGAAGTCGGGGAAGGCCTCGCGCGGGTCGTCGAGGCGGGTGCCGGTGCGGCCGGGGCCCGTGCGCATGGTGAAGACCGTGGGGCGGCCGGCGCAGTCGGCGCGTATGAGCGCCCCCGACGCCTCGATCCGACCCTGGGCGCGCCAGCCGGGCCCGGGCGGGCCGTCGCCCGTGAGGCCGTCGAACAGGGCGACGATCCTGGGCCGGGCGACCATCGTGAACCTGGCCGCCCACTGGCCGTCGCCGGCCACCGCGCAGGTCTGGAAGCCGTCGTGCGCGCTGCCGGCCGCGGGCCGGGCCGCGGTGAGGCCGGGCAGGGGGACCGGGCAGGCGGTGGTCGGGGTGGGTGGTGTTCGGGTGTCTGGTGTCGACGTGTCCGGTGGGATCGGTTGGTCTTGGGGGGCGGGTGAATTTTGTGGGGTCGGTGCTTCCTCTCGGGTTTCCACCTCGCCCGCGCAGCCCGTCGCCTTCGTGGCGCGGTTCGCGGCCTCCACCAGCAGCCGGCCCGTCCTGGCGGGGCTCGAGTCGAAGGAACCCGAGACCGTGACCACCGAAGGTCTGCCGTCCACGTCGCACGACTCGGGCAGGACCAGGGTGCCGGTGTCGGCCGTGACGAAGCCCGGCAGATCGTCCGGGAGGGCCGCGTCACCCCCGGCGAACAGCCCGGACAGCCACGCCCGGCGCTCCTCCTGTGCCCGTGGCCCCGTCTCGTAGCGCACCTCCAGCTGCCGGCGCGGTGCGTCCGGGCCGCGGCCGCCGCTCCAGCTGAGCGTGCACCGGCCGTGGGGGCGGCCGGCGGTGGGGGCACTCTCGCGGACCGAGCGGTGACGGGCGTCCTCGCGGAACGGCCCGCCGTCCGCCCGCCACGTGCCCCAGCAGTACTCCGGTTTGGTCAGCGGTCTGAACTGCGTCTGCCACAGGGCCATCAGGGCCGCCAGCAGTGCCGCGATGGCCAGGGCACCGGTGAGCGTCCGGGCGCGCCGGTCGGTGCGGCTGCGCGGTCTGTGCGCCATCGCATGGCCCCCTCTCGCCCCCGTCGGTCGGCTGCAACTCGTCCGTCGTCTGCGGAACTTCTGTGCGGGCGATGGTAGTGCGGGCCACTGACATTCGGTCCGGCGGAGTTCGTATTACCGGTGTGATGTGCTATGGGTGCTATCAGTACACCTTATGAGCAGATCTTATGGGCGTCCGGAACGGTACCTTCCAACAGGTATGCGTCGACAGCGGTCTTCACGCACGCATTACCGCTGTCGTACGCCCCATGGCCTTCGCCCCGGTACGTCATCTCCACGCCCACCCCCGGGCCCAGCTCCTGGGCCATCTTGTGCGCTCCCTCGTAAGGAGTCGCCGGGTCACCGGTGTTGCCGACGACGAGGACGGGCGCGGAGCCCTTCGCGCTCACATCGGGCGTCTGCCATTCGCCCTTTGCGGGCCAACCGGTGCACTGCAGCAGGCTCCACGCCATGAACTCCCCGAAGACCGACGACGCCCTGCGGAACTCCGGCACCTTCCCCTCGATCTCGGCCGCCGTGTAGCGCTGGGCGAAGTCCGCACATGTGATGGCGTTCAACGACGCCTGGAGCGAGCTGTACTTGCCGTCCTGGGCGCGCCCGTTCATGGAGTCGCCCAGCGCGAGCAGGATCTTCCCGTCGCCGTTCTCCGCGTCCTCCACGCCCTCGGTGAGGTAGTCCCAGAAGTCCCGTGAGTACAGGGACTGGGCGATGCCGCTGGTGGCGAGGGACTGGGTGAGGTCACGGCCGCCGCCGCCCGGCACGGGGTTCTTCTGCAGACGGTTGAGCAGATCTCCGATCTGTTGCTCCGTCGGGCAGTTGTCGGACGTCTTCACGCACGCGGCCATGTAGTTGCCGAGCGCCAGCTGGAAGCCGCTCGCCTGCGCGAGCGCGCTCTGCACGGGGTCGCTGGAGGGGTCCACCACGGCGTCCAGGAGGGCGCGGCCGACGTTCTTCGGGAACAAGTGGGCGTAGACACCGCCCAGTTCCGTCCCGTACGAGACACCGAAGTAGTGCAGCTTGGCGTCGCCCAGCACCTGGCGCATCAGGTCCATGTCGCGGGCGGCGTTCGTCGTGCCCACGTGCGGCAGGATCTTGCCGGAGTTCTTGCTGCAGCCCGCCGCGTACTGCTCGACCCTTTCGACCAGGGCCTTCTCCTCCTCCTTCGTGGCGGGCGTGGCGTCGGCCGCGTAGTAGGCGTCGAGTTCCTTGTCGCCCAGGCAGGTCACTCCGCTGCTGCGGCCGACGCCGCGCGGGTCGAAGCTGACCAGGTCGTAGCGGGTGCGCAGGGTGCGGTAGTCGTCGGCGAAGGCCGGGAGCGTGGTGATGCCGGAGCCGCCCGGGCCGCCGAAGTTGAAGATCAGCGAGCCGATGCGGTGGGCCGGGTCGGTGGCCTTGGCGCGGATCATGGCGATGCCGATGCTGTCGCCGTCGGGGTGGGCGTAGTCGAGGGGCGCGCGCAGCGTCGCGCATTCCCACTCGTCGCCCGGGGGCCTGCCCGCCCCGCTGTCCTCGCCGGGGCTCGGCGCGGGGCACCTCTTCCAGTCCAGCTTCTGGCCGCCGGCGGCGGTGTCGGTGCCGGCGGCGACGCCGGTGCCGGTGCCGGGGGCGTTGCCGCCGATGCCGCCGTCGCAGCTGGTGGCGGTGGCGAGGAGCAGCACCACGGTGGCGAGCAGGGCGCCGGCCGCCCGTACGGATCTGGACACGGGTCCCATCCTCCGGGCGGGACGGCGGGGGGCGCGCGGTGTGCGGGGCGTACGGGTTACGGGGCGTACGGGTTGCGGGGCGTACGGGTTGCGGGGTGTACGGGTTAAGCGGGCACGAACCTGACTTCTGTCGCCTTGACGCTCACCCATACCGGGGTGCCCTCGGCCAGGGCTAGGTCCGCGGCGGCCGCGGGGGTGATCTCGGCGACCACGTCCGGCTCGCCGTCGACTAGGACGCGCATCCTGCCGCCCTGGGCGGTGAGCTCGCGGATGGTGCCGGGCCAGACGTTGCGGGGGCTGCCGGTGGGGCGGGTGGTGTGGAGGGATACGGCCTCCGGGGGGATCACTGCCAGGCCGGTGGTGGGGGTGGGGGTGGGTCTTGGTGTGGGGGTGGGTGGGTGCTGCGGTGTTGTCGTCAGGCTTGCGCCGTTGTTCAGGAGGATCGTTCCCTCCGGGGTCGCCTTGCCGGGCCATGCGTTGTGGCCGAGCATGTGGGCCACCCAGGGGGAGCGGGGGTGGCGGGTCAGCTCGGCGGGCGTGGCGTACTGCAGCGTGCGGCCGTCCTCCAGGACCAGGACGTGGTCGGCCAACGACACGGCCTCGACGGGGTCGTGGGTGACGATCAGGCAGACGCCGGGGAAGTCGGCGAGATGCGTGCGGAGCGTCTGGCGCACGTGGGCCCGGGTGGACTGGTCCAGCGCCGCCAGGGGTTCGTCCAGGAGGAGCAGGCGGGGGCGGGCGGCCAGGGCGCGGGCGAGTGCCACGCGCTGGGCCTGGCCGCCGCTGAGGTGGGCGGGCCTGCGGTGGGACAAGGGGCCCACGCCCAGGCGGTCGAGCCAGTGCTGTGCCTCTCGGTGGGCTTCCGTTTTGGGGACGCCCTGGGTGCGGAGGCCGTAGGCGGTGTTGGCGAGGGCGGTGAGGTGGGGGAAGAGGGCGCCGTCTTGGGGGACCCAGGCGATGCGGCGGTGGTGGGGTGGGAGGGTGGCGGCGTCCCTGGTGTCGGGGGCGTCGCCCAGGTGGAGCGTTTTTGGTGTGGCGCGGGTGGTCAGGCCCAGGAGGGCGCGGAGCAGGGTTGTCTTGCCGGCGCCGTTCGGGCCCACTACGGCGATCGTGGTTCCGGCTTGGGCCTGAAGCGTTGCTTCTACAGCACCGCTGACCGTGGTGCGCAGAGGGTGTTCCTTGGTGCGGGGCCGGGGCGGGACGGGCCCTTCTGGGGCTGCATGATTTACGGCCGCTTCCGTCTCCTGTGACGGTTGCCCAGAATGCGGCCGCAAATCACGCTTTACGCCCCTGCCAGGGCCCGTCCCGCCCCGGCCCCTCCCGGCCGTCGGCGGCTGCAGCCAGCGGCCCCTGAGGGAGAGCAGGACCGCGGTCGCGATCGCCAGGAGGAGGAGCGACACCGCTGTCGCGCCCTCCGGGTCGTCCTGGAGGAGCAGGTAGACCTGGAGGGGGAGGGTCTGGGTCGTACCGGGGAGGTTGCCCGCGAACGTGATCGTCGCCCCGAACTCCCCCAGCGCGCGGGCCCAGCACAGCGCCGCCCCCGCGAAGAGGCCCGGGGCCACCATGGGGAGCGTGATCGTGCGGAAGGTGTGGAGGGGGGTGGCGCCCAGGGTTGTCGCCACCTCTTCGTAGCGGGGGTGGAGGTTCGCGAGTGCGCCCTCGAGACTGATCACCAGGAACGGCATGGCCACGAACGTGGAGGCGAGTACTGCTCCTGTGGTGGAGAAGGGGAGGGTGATGCCGAACCATGCGTCTAGATGCGTGCCGATGATGCCCCGTCGGCCGTAGCCCTGGAGCAGGGCTACGCCTGCGACGGTGGGTGGGAGCACCATCGGGAGCATTACCAGGCAGCGTACGAACGCCTTGCCGCGGAAGGGGACGCGCGCCAGCAGCCAGGCGAGCGGTACGCCCAGGGCGAGGGAGAGCAGGAGGGCCCAGACCGAGACCGTGAGGCTGAGGGTCAGGGCCTGGGTGACCTCGTGCGAGGTGAGGCGGGTGGGGAGCGTGGCCCAGGGCGTACGGGCGAGGATGCCGGCCAGGGGCAGGAGCAGGAACGCCACGGCCAGGGCGGCCGGCAGCGCGAGGGTCAGGGGAGCGCGGATCCTCACGGCTGCTGGAAGCCGGCGGACCGGAGGAGGTTCTGGGCCTCGGGCGAGGTCAGCCACTTGACGAAGTCGGCGGCCTCGTTGCTGTGCCGGGAGGACTTGAGCGCGGCGGCCGGGTAGGAGGCCACCGCGTTCTGGGCGTCGGGGACGGTCACGGTGGCGACCTTGTCCTTGGCCGCGGCGGCATCGGTGACGTAGACGATGCCCGCGTCCGCCTCGCCGAGCGAGACCTTGCTCAGCACGGCACGGACGTTGGGCTCCTGGGAGACCGGCTTGACGGTGACGTGCTGGTCGTCGAGGACCTTCTTGCTGTAGCGGCCCACGGGCACCTCGGGGGCGGCGAGGACGACCTTCAGGTCGTCCTTGGAGAGGTCGGAGAGCCCCTCGATCTTCTTCGGGTTGCCGGGGGCGGTGGCGATCGTCAGCCGGTTCTTCGCGATGACGGTGGGGGCTGCGGTCTCCTGCTTGAGGCCGTCCATCGTCTTCGTGTCGGCCGTCACGAGGGCGTCGGCGGGGGCGCCCTGGCGTACCTGTGCGGCCAGCTCCTGCGAACCGGCGAAGGAGAACTTCACCGTGGTGCCCGGGTGCGCCTTTTCGTACGCCGCGCCCGCGCTCTTGAAGACGTCGGTGAGGGAGGCCGCGGCCAGGACCGTCAGGGTGGTCTTCTCCTTGGCGTCGTCGGCCTTGCCGGAGTCGTTGCCACAGGCGGTGAGGGGCGTCAGCAGGGCTGCTGCCAGGAGCGCGGTGGCTGCGGTACGGGCGCGGTGCATGGTCTCTCCTGGCGTCAGGCGCGGTCGATGTGGACGTTGGTGGCCTTCACCCGGGCCACGGCTTCCATCCCGACCGCGAGGCCCAGCTCCTCCACGGCCTCGCGGGTGAGGAGGGAGACGAGCCGGTGCGGGCCGGCCTGGATCTCGACCTGGGCGGCCACGTCGCCGAGCTTGACGGCGGTGATGATCCCGGCGAAGGCGTTCCGGGCGGTGGTGTACGCGGTGTCCTCGCCCTCGGCACTGTGCGCCTCGGCGGCGAGCGCCACGGAGAACGCCGCGAGGTCGGCCCCCTTGATCAGCCGCTTCCCGGCGTCGTCCCGCTCAGTGGGCATCCGCCCCGCGTCGGCCCAACGCCGAACCGTATCGGGACTGACGCCCAGCAGACGGGCAGCCTGCCCGATGGTGTACGACCGCATACGCGGCACGGTAT
This sequence comes from Streptomyces sp. NPDC021096, assembly GCF_040641275.1. NCBI lineage: Bacteria > Bacillati > Actinomycetota > Actinomycetes > Kitasatosporales > Streptomycetaceae > Streptomyces > Streptomyces sp. NPDC021096. Next base: position 263,447 of record NZ_JBFADG010000001.1, read on the forward strand.
GGCCATGCACCTCGCAGATGCAAGGCGGAACGTGCGGTCCAGCTGGCAAATCAAGCCCGTCCGGCGTTTGAGGACAACTGCGGTGCCGGTGGGCACACCCGTGCCGGGCCGCCACAATCCAGCCCGTCCGGCGTTTGAGGACACCCCCCGGCGCCGGGCGCCGAATCCCGTGCCCTCAGCCCCGCCGCGGCGGTGCCGGGCACCGAATTCCAGCCCGTCCGGCGTTTGAGGACCCGCCGCCGGCGGCCCGGCATCCGCCCCGCCGCCCCCTAGATCGCACCCTTACGCGTCAGCTGGTTGAAGCACAGCCACCCCGGCAACACCGGCAACCAGAACGTCATCAGCCGATACAGCAGCACCGCCGGCGCCGCCGTCTCCGCCGGCAGGCCGGCCAGGGTGAGGGCGCCGATCAGGACGCCCTCCACCGCGCCCACGCCGCCCGGCGTCGGCGCCGCCGAGCCCAGGGCGTTGCCGGCGAGGAAGACGACGGCCACGCTCGCGTAGCTCAGCTCGCCGCCGAAGGCGCGGATGGAGGTGTCGAGGCACATCACGAAGGCGGCCGACAGCAGCAGCCAGCCGCCGATGCCGTTGACGACCTTGCGGGGGCGCTGCAGGAGGTCCAGCATGCGCGGCACGACGCCCGCGAACAGCGACCGCACCCGGGTGGAGACGAACTTGCGCAGGAAGGGGACCGCCGTGACGACGAGCACCAGGACGGCCGCCGTCAGCAGGCCGCCGATGACCGTGCGGGACGGCGGGAGCGCCGAGGACGTGCGCTCGGTGCCGGTGATGTAGCCGAAGGTCAGCAGCAGGACGATGTGGCAGGCCAGGCCGAAGAGCTGGGAGGCTCCGACGCTGGCCACCGCGAGCCCGGGGCGCAGGCCCGCGCGCTGCAGGAAGCGGGTGTTCAGGGCCACGCCGCCGACCGCCGCCGGGGCGACCAGCTTCACGAAGGAGCCCGCGACCTGGGCGAGCACGGTGCGGCCGAAGGGGACCTTCTCGGGGACGAAGCCCAGCAGGCTCATCGCCGCCGCGAGGTAGCTCAGCGCGGAGAAGCCGGCGGCGGCCGCGACCCAGTACCAGTTGGCCTGGTCGACGAGCTCGCCGAGCTTGACGTGGGCGAGCTGGGAGAGCAGGACGTAGGCGGCGATGGCGCCGGCGATGGAGCTGATCAGCGTGCGGGGCTTGATGCGCTCCAGGCGTACGGGCTCTATGGGGGCCTGGGGGCGGATGAGGAGGACCTGGCGGCGGATCTGCGCGAGGAGGTCCTCCTCGCGGGCCTCCTCGGCGGCCTCGTCGAGGGCCTGCTTCTCGGCCTTCCGCTCGGCCTTGAGGGTCTTCTTGAGGTCGCCCCTGTCCTCCTCGGCGCCCGCTTCGGCGCGCTCGCGGGCCTTCTCCTCCCGGGCGATGCGGGAGGCCTCCAGGGCGGCCTCGCGCTCGCGGTGCGCGCGTTCGCGGGCGATCTGGCGCAGGGTCGCGCGGCTGGAGCGGGTGAGGGCGATGGGCTGCAGGAGGGGGAGGCTGTCGGCCACGGCCTCGGGGCCGATGACGGCGACGGCCGCGGCCACCGCGCGCTCGGCGCCGACGCGCAGGCCGAGCGTGGTGAGCAGCTGGGCGACGTCCATGCGCAGGACCAGGTCGCCGGCGGCGATCTCGCCGCCGCGCAGGTCGGTCAGGACGACATTGCCGGAACGATCCACCAGGAGGGCGTCGCCGTCGAGCCTGCGGTGGGCGATGCGGCGCGACTGCAGGGCCTGGACCTGGCGCCAGGCGCCGGCCATCAGTTCGTCGGTGATCTCCTCGTCGGGGAGGGCGTCGAGGGTGCGGCCGCCGATGTGCTCGTAGACGAGCATGACGGCGTCCGGGCCGAGCTCGGAGGTGGCGATGAGCTTGGGCGCGTTGGCGCCGGCGGCGATGGCCGCGTAGGCGAGCAGCGCCTCCTGCTCGAGGGCCTGGCGCAGGGACACCAGGCTGCGGCGCTGGATGATGCCGCGCAGGGCCAGCCGCTGCCAGACGCGGTAGAAGAAGCCCTGGGCCTGCTGTTCGCGGTCGACGACGGTGACGTCGAGGGGCGGGCCGTCCTCGAGGGTGACGAGGTAGCGGCGGCCCCGGTCGGGGTGCGCGGACGGCTCGGCCTCCGGGGTGTCCTCCTCGGTGCGCAGCGCGCTGACGGGCTTGAAGCCCACGTGCCGCAGGCCCGCCAGGAGGTGCTGGCCGGTGGGGCGCACGTTGGGGGAGCCGACGGCGTAGAGGGTGCCGTAGGCGACGGTCCAGCCGATCAGGACGGTGGTGACGATCGAGAACGGCGTGGTGTAGCCGTTGACCAGCACGGCGAAGGCGTCCAGGAGGAGGACGCCCCACATGGCCACGCGCCAGCGGGGGCGGCGGGACATGCCGACGGCCGTCATGTAGGCGATGACGGGCGCCAGATAGCCGTGCACCGGGTCGGTGAGGCCGCCGGTGGGCGCGCGCTGGGTGAGCGCGGCGCGGATGGACTCGGGCGCGGCCTCGGCCACCCACAGGGCGGTGGCCAGGGAGACGCCGTGGGCGAGGACGGCGGCCAGGACGCCGTCGGCGATGCGCAGGCCGTCGCGTTTGATCAGCCGTTCGATGGCGAAGGCCACCGGGACGATGAAGACGGCGATGTTGGCCGTGAGCCCGGCGAAGCTGGCCAGCAGCTGGGGCGCCTTGCCGGTGCTCTCGCTGACGTCCTGCGCCAGGCCCGTGGTGGTGCCGTGGGCGAACGCCGCGAGGGCGAGCACGAGGGCGATGCCGACGATGCCGAGGAACAGCCGCACGAGGTCGGCCGGGCGGTGGACGCGGGCGGGGAGCAGGGGCTCGTCGCCGGAGACCTTGTCGATGTGATCCTCGCCGCCTTCGCATGTGTACGCGCCGGACTCTTCGGGGTCACCGGGCGTGCCGCGGCCCTCGGGGTCGCCGTGGCAGGGCAGCACTTCGGGGGCGCGCGCCTCTTCAGGAGGCTGCGCGCCCTGCTGCTTGTCGGTCTCTTCTTTGTCTCGTATCACCGGTCACCGCCCGGAAGATGGTGGCATGGCCCGGCCGGGCAAGGGGGTATCAGGGTGCATTTCGGGGGCGCGGACTCCGGATCGTACGCCCTGTAGTGCGGTGACGCACTCTGAGTGATCTTGTGGAATGCGCGGCTCCGGAGGGTGGCAAGGAGCGGTGGCTTCCGCTCCCGTGGGGTGCGACGGGGGATGCGGCAGTATGGACCGGTGAACGAGCTTCCCGAGTACGCAGAGCGGGTGCTGGCCGTCGCCGAGCTGATCCCCCCGGGACGGGTGATGACCTACGGGGACGTCGCCGAGTGGCTCGGCGAGGGCGGGCCCCGGCAGGTCGGCCGGGTCATGGCGCTCTACGGCGGCGCGGTCCCGTGGTGGCGCGTGGTCCGTGCCGACGGCGTGTTGCTGGCCGGGCACGAGCTGCGGGCGCTGGACCACTACCGCCGGGAGGGCACCCCGCTGCGCCAGGCCGGCCCCGCGGCCGAAGGGCACGTGCCCCGGCTCGCGATGGCCCGGGCGCGCTGGGACGGCACGGAAGCGGACGATCCGGATGTGACTCCGCACACCTGACAGCCTCCGTCGCCCACCGGCCGGCGAGCCGCACCCCGGCCCGTGGCCCCAAGGCATTACCCGAACGGATGAGGTCGCCGAAGACCGTCGGCGACCGCCGTGACGCCCTGCGCCCCACCCGTCTTCTGGCGTAGCGTCGGGGGTTCCCCTTCGCACGGGGCCTTGCCCCATCACGGACGGCCGCACGATACTCCGCACTCCCACCAGGACCGGCAACCCACGTGAGTTCCTCCCCCGCTTCCCGCTCGGCGCACCGGCCCGCCCCGGGTACGTACCGCCTGGTGCGCACCCGGCCGGGCCCCGTGGCCCTTCCTGAGCTGGACGCCCGCCAGCGTGCCGTGGTTGACCACGCGCAGGGGCCGCTGCTGGTGCTCGCCGGGCCCGGAACGGGCAAGACGACGACGCTCGTGGAAGCGGTCGCCGAGCGGGTGCGGCGGGGCACCGACCCGGAGCGCATCCTCGTGCTGACCTTCAGCCGTAAGGCGGCCGTGGAGCTGCGCGACCGGATGGCGGCCCGGCTCGGCGGCGCGCACGGGCCGCAGGCGACCACCTTCCACTCCTACTGCTACGCGCTGGTGCGGGCCCATCAGGACGTCGACCTGTTCGCCGACCCGATGCGGCTGCTGTCCGGGCCGGAGCAGGACGTCATGGTCCGCGAGCTGCTCGCGGGCGAGGTCGATCTGGAGCGCGAGGGCCGCAGCAGCGTGCGCTGGCCCGACGAGCTGCGCGCCTGCCTGACCACGCGCGGCTTCGCCGACGAGGTGCGGGCCGTGCTCGCGCGCAGCCGCGAGCTGGGGCTGGGCGCGCGCGACCTGGGCGACTTCGCCCGGCGCGGCGGCCGTCCGGACTGGCTCGCCGCCTCGTCCTTCCTGGCCCAGTACCTGGACGTGCTCGACATGCGCGGCGTCCTCGACTACGCCGAGCTCGTGCACCGGGCCGTCCTGCTCGCGGAGCGCACGGAGGTCGCCGAGCGGCTCGCGCGGCGGTACGACGCCGTCTTCGTCGACGAGTACCAGGACACCGACGCCGCCCAGGTGCGGCTGCTGCGGGCGCTGGCGGGGGGCGGCAGGACGCTCGTCGCCTTCGGTGATCCTGACCAGTCCATCTATGCCTTCCGCGGTGCCGACATCAACGGCATTCTGGACTTTCCCTACGCATTCCCCCGCACGGACGGCTCCGCCGCGCCGGTCGAGGTCCTGACCGTCTCGCGCCGCTCGGGCGCCGGCCTGCTGGCCGCGACCCGGCTGCTCACCCGGCGGATGCCGCTCACCCGCCTGCCGGCCGCGGCCGTACGCGCCCACCGCGAGCTCGGCGCCGTACGGGACGGCGGCCGCGTGGAGGCGTACACCTACCCGACCGCCGGCGGCGAGGTCGACAACATCGCCGACATCCTGCGCCGCGCCCACCTCGAGGACGGCGTCCCCTGGCACGAGATGTCCGTCCTGGTCCGGGCCGGCTCCCGCTCGATACCGGGCCTGCGCCGCGCCCTGACCTCGGCGGGCGTCCCGGTCGAGGTCGACGGCGACGACCTCCCGCTGCGCCACGAACCGGCGGTGGCCCCCCTGCTGACCGCCCTGCGGGCGGTGGCCTCCGCCCCGCCCGGAGACCAGTGGCTCGCGCCCGAGACCGCCCTCACCCTCCTGACCTCCCCCCTGGGCGGCATGGACGCGGCCGACCTGCGCAGGCTGGGCCGCGCCCTGCGCGACGAGGAACGCGCCGCCGGCCAGGCCGTGCCGCGCTCCTCGGACACCCTCGTCGCCGAAGCCCTCGCCGAGCCCGAGCGCCTCGTCGCGCACGACCCGGCGTACGCACGCGGCGCCCAGCGCCTGGGCGCACTCCTGCGCACCGCCCGCGAGCTCCTCGCGAACGGCGGCACCGCCGAAGAGGCCCTGTGGGCCCTGTGGGACGGCACACCCTGGCCCTCCCGCCTCCAGCGGGCGGCACACCGCGGCGGCGCCGCCGGCCGCAACGCCGACCGCGACCTCGACGCCGTGTGCGCCCTCTTCGAGACCGCCGCCCGCGCCGAGGAGCGCACCGGCGGCCGCGGCGCCCTGAACTTCCTGGACGAGCTCGACGCCCAGGACATCGCCGCCGACACCCTCACCCACCGGGCGGTGCGCCCCGACGCCGTCCGGCTGATGACCGCCCACCGCTCCAAGGGCCTGGAATGGCGGCTCGTCGTCGTCGCCGGCGTCCAGGAGGGCCTCTGGCCCGACCTGCGCCGCCGCGGCTCGCTCCTGGAGGCCGACCGCATCGGGCGCGACGGCCTCGCCGAGCCCCTGAGCCCCGGCGCGCTCCTCGCCGAGGAGCGCCGCCTGTTCTACGTGGCCGCCACGCGCGCCCGCGAGCGCCTGATCGTCACCGCCGTCAAGGCGGCGGCAGAGGACGGCGACCAGCCCTCCCGCTTCCTGACCGAACTCGGCACCGAGCCCGTCGACATAACCCAGCGCCCCCGCCGCCCCCTGGCCGTCTCCGCGCTCGTCGCCGAACTGCGCGCCACCACCGTCGACCCCGCCGCCTCCGACGCCCTGCGCGCCGCCGCGGCCGAGCGCCTCGCCACCCTCGCCGCCCTGCGCGACGACGAGGGCCAGCCGCTCGTACCCTCCGCGCATCCGTACCGCTGGTGGGGCCTGGACGAGCCGACGCGCAGCACCGTGCCGCTGCGCGACCCCGACCGGCCCCTCGCACTGTCCGGATCGGCCGTCGGCCAGCTGGCCGGTACGTCCGGCACCTGCTCGCTGCAGTGGTTCCTGGGCCGCGAGGTGAAGGCCGACGCGCCCTCCACCGCCGCCCAGGGCTTCGGCAACGTCGTGCACGTCCTCGCCGACGAGGTCGCCTCCGGCCGCACCCCGGCCGACCTCGCCGTCCTGATGGAGCGCCTGGAATCGGTCTGGGACTCCCTCGCCTTCGACGCCCCCTGGAAGTCGCAGCAGGAGAAGGAGAACGCCCGCGCCGCCCTCGAACGCTTCCTGCGCTGGCACGTGATGGAACGCGGCGGCCGCACTCCCGTCGCCACCGAGCACGGCTTCGACCTCACCCTGAAGGCGGCCGACCACCTCGTGCGCATCCGCGGCTCCATGGACCGCGTGGAGCGCGACGCCGAGGGCCGCGCCTATGTCGTCGACTTCAAGACCGGCAAGGGCACGGTCTCCGCGAACGACGTCGAACACCACCCCCAGCTCGCCGTCTACCAGCTCGCCGTCGAGGAGGGCGCCGTCGACGACCTCTTCCCCGACGGCCGCCCCGCCGCCGGCGGCGCCGAACTCGTCCAGCTGCGCCAGGGCGCCGCGAAGAAGGACGGCGGCGACACCCTCCCCAAGGTCCAGGCCCAGGGACCGCTGGGGGAGGGCGAGTGGATCGGCGACCTCCTCGCCGAGGCCGCCGGCCGGGTGCTCGACGAGCGCTTCGCCCCCCGCCCCGGCCAGCACTGCACGCACTGCTCGTTCCGGGCCTCCTGCACCGCCCGGCCCGAGGGCCGGCAGATCGTGGAGTGAGTGTCAGTGACCCCCGTTAGCGTTTTGGGCGTGACCCCGCGCCTGACCGACCCCGAGCAGCTCAAGGAGCTCCTCGGCATCCCGTTCACCCCGGAGCAGCTGGCCTGCATCACCGCGCCGCTCGCCCCGCAGGTCATCGTGGCCGGAGCCGGCTCGGGCAAGACGACCGTCATGGCCGCCAGGGTCGTCTGGCTCGTGGGCATCGGCCAGGTCGCCCCCGAGCAGGTCCTCGGCCTCACCTTCACCAACAAGGCGGCCGGCGAGCTGTCCGAGCGCGTGCGCAAGGCCCTCACCGAAGCCGGCATCGCCCCCCAGGAGCCGTACGACGAGAGCGGCACGGGCGGCGACCCGCAGATCTCCACCTACCACGCCTTCGCCGGCCGCCTCCTGAAGGAGCACGGCCTGCGCATCGGCCTGGAACCCACCACCAGGCTCCTCGCCGACGCCACCCGCTTCCAGCTCGCCGCCCGCGTCCTGCGCTCCTCCCCGGGCCCGCACCCCGCGCTCACCCGCTCCTTCGCCGACCTCGTCCCCGACCTGCTCGCCCTGGACGGCGAGCTCGCCGAGCACCTCGTACCCCCCGCCCGCCTGCGCGCGTACGACCAGGAGCTGCTGACCACCCTGGACGGCGCCCGGCTCACCAACGGGGACCTGCGCAAGGTGCCCGACACCGCCCGCGCCCGCCTGGAGCTGCTGGACCTGGTCGAGTCCTACCGCCGCGAGAAGCGCTCCCGCGACCTCCTCGACTTCGGCGACCAGATCGCCCTCTCCGCCGAACTCGCCGGCAGCCGGCCCGAAGTGGGCCGCATCCTCCGCGAGCAGTTCGCGGTCGTCCTCCTCGACGAGTACCAGGACACCTCGGTCGCCCAGCGCCTCCTGCTGGCCGGCCTGTTCGGCGGCGGCACGGGCCACGCGGTGACCGCCGTCGGCGACCCCTGCCAGGCCATCTACGGCTGGCGCGGCGCCTCGGTGGCCAACCTGGACGACTTCCCGGACCACTTCCCCCACACCGACGGCCGCCCCGCCGACCGCTACTCCCTCAGCGAGAACCGCCGCAGCGGCGGCCGCCTCCTCCACCTGGCCAACGAGCTCGCCACCGACCTCCGCGAGCGCCACGAAGGCGTCGAGGCGCTGCGCCCCGCCCCCGGTGCCGAGCGCGACGGCGTGGTGCGCTGCGCCCTGCTGCCCACCCACGCCGAAGAGCTCGACTGGCTCGCCGGCTCCCTGGCCCACCTCGTCCGCACCGGCACCCGCCCCGGCGACATCGCGGTCCTGTGCCGCACCGCCACCGACTTCGCCCAGATCCAGGGCGCCCTCGTCGAGCGCGACATCCCCGTGGAGGTGGTCGGCCTGTCCGGCCTCCTCCACCTGCCCGAGATCGCCGACCTCACCGCCGTCTGCGAGGTCCTCCAGGACCCCACGGCCAACGCCGCCCTGGTCCGCCTCCTGATCGGCCCGCGCTGGCGCATCGGCCACCGCGACCTGGCCCTGCTGGGCCGCCGCGCCCGCACCCTCGTGCCCTACGGCAGCACGGGCTCGGATCCCGAACGACGCCTGGCCGAAGCGGTCGAGGGCGTCGACCCGGCCGAGGTGATCTCCCTCGCGGACGCCCTCGACACCTTCCTCACCCCGGACGCCTCCGACGACGGCCTGCCGTTCTCCCCGGAGGCCCGCATCCGCTTCGCCCGCCTGGCGGCCGAACTGCGCGACCTGCGCCGCAGCCTGGGCGACCCGCTGATGGACGTCCTCCACCGCGTGCTGGCCACCACGGGCCTGGAGGTGGAGCTCTCCGCCTCCCCCCACGCCCTGGCGGCCCGCCGCCGGGAGACCCTCACCCAGTTCCTCGACATCGCCGCGGGCTTCGCGGCCGTGGACGGCGAGGCGACGCTGCAGGCCTTCCTGGGCTTCCTGCGCACGGCGGCCCAGTACGAGAAGGGCCTGGACAGCTCGCTCCCCGGCGGGGAGGACACCGTCAAGATCCTCACCGCGCACAAGTCCAAGGGCCTGGAGTGGGACGTGGTGGCGGTGCCGGGCCTGGTGGCGAAGTCCTTCCCGAGCGAGCAGTCCCGCGACTTCTGGACCTCCCAGCCCAAGGTCCTCCCGCACGCCCTGCGGGGCGACGCCGACACCCTGCCCGACGTCCGCTCCTGGGACAGCAAGGGCCTGACGGCCTTCAAGGCCGCCATGAAGTCCCACCAGCACACCGAGGAACTCCGCCTCGGCTACGTCACCTTCACCCGCCCCCGCTCCCTCCTCCTGGGCTCCGCCCACTGGTGGGGCCCGAACCAGGTGAAGCCCCGCGGCCCGTCGGCCTTCCTGGAGGCCCTGCGCGAACACTGCGAGGCGGGCCACGGCGAGATCGAGGCCTGGGCGGACCGCCCCGAGGAGGACGCCAGGAACCCGGCCCTCCAGGAGGAGGCCATGGACCACTCCTGGCCCCTGCCGCTGGACCCCACGTCCCTGCGCCGCCGCCGAGAGGCGGCGGAGGCGGTGCTGACCCACTTGGAGCACCTGGAATCTCCGGCCCCCGAGAAGGCCCACGACCCGGACTGGCCCCCACCGGAGGAGGAGTACGAGGAGGACCTACCGGAGTGGGATTCCCTCCCGACAACGCGCCCGCAGGCGAAAGAAGAAGAACTGTTCCCGCAGCAGCGGACGGCCGGGAGGGGCCGGGGCGGGACGGGCCCTGGCAGGGGCGTAAAGCGTGATGTGCGGCCGCGGTCGGGGTTCGCTGCCCAGGAGACAGAAGCGGCCGTAAATCATGCAGCCCCAGAAGGGCCCGTCCCGCCCCGGCCCCGCACCACCACGGACCTGCTCCCCGAGGAGACCCGCACCCTGGCCTCCTGGGACCGCGACCTGACCGCCCTGGCCACAGAGCTCAAGCGCGCCCGGGCCACGGTGCGCGACGTCGTCGTACCCGCGTCCCTCACGGCCACGCAGCTCGTAGCCCTGGCCGACGACCCGGACGCCTTCGCCCGCGACCTGGCCCGCCCCATGCCGCGCAGGCCCCGCCCCGCCGCCCGCAGGGGCACCCGGTTCCACGCCTGGGTCGAGTCCCGCTTCGAGGAGGTTCCGCTCCCCTTCCCGGGCCCCGACGAGCTCTGGGAGACCGACACCCCGGAGGACGCCCCGGAGATCGAGGACGAGCGCGACCTGGCCGAGCTCAAGGAGGCCTTCGAGCGCACCCCGTACGCCCACCGCACCCCGTACCGCGTGGAGGCGCCGTTCCAGCTCACCCTCGCGGGCCGTCTGATCCGAGGCCGGATAGACGCGGTCTACAGGGGCGTGGGCGGGGACGACCGCGAGCGCTACGAGATCGTCGACTGGAAGACGGCCAGGACCCAGGACGCCGACCCCCTCCAGCTGGCGATCTACCGCCTGGCCTGGGCGGAACAGCGCGGCGTCCCCCTGTCGTCCGTAGGGGCCGCCTTCGTGTACGTACGCGACGGCGAGACGGTCCGCCCGGACGCCCTCCCGGACCGCGCGGGGCTGGAGAAGATCCTCCTGGGGGAGGAAGGATGACGAAACCCGGTCATGGTCACACCGCGTTGGCGGATAGGCTCGATGTCATGAGCAACACCCCGGACACCGCCGTCCGCGCGTACATCGACGCCCACCGCGCCGCGTTCCTCGACGACCTCGCCGAGTGGCTGCGCATCCCGTCGGTGTCGGCCGACCCGGCCCGCGCGGCCGACGTACGGCGCAGCGCGCAGTGGCTGGCGGCGAAGCTCAAGGAGACGGGCTTCCCGACGGTGGAGGTCTGGGAGACGGGGGAGACGGGCACCGACGGTGCCCCCGGTGCCCCCGGCACCGACGGCGCCCCCGCCGTCTTCGCGGAGTGGCCCTCCGGCGAGGAGGACGCCCCCACGGTCCTGGTCTACGGCCACCACGACGTCCAGCCCGCGGCCCGCGAGGACGGCTGGCACACGGACCCCTTCGAGCCGACGACCGTCGACGGCAGGCTGTACGCGCGCGGCGCCGCCGACGACAAGGGCCAGGTGTTCTTCCACACCCTGGGCGTCCGCGCCCACCTGGCCGCCACGGGCCGCACGGCGCCCGCCGTCAACCTCAAGCTGCTGATCGAGGGCGAGGAGGAGTCCGGCTCGCCGAACTTCCCGGCCCTCGTCCACGCCCGCGCCGACCGTCTCGCCTGCGACGCGGTGATCGTCTCGGACACGGGCATGTGGTCGGAGGACACCCCGACCGTGTGCACCGGCATGCGCGGCCTCACCGACTGCCAGATCGACCTGTACGGCCCGGACCAGGACATCCACTCCGGTTCGTTCGGCGGCGCGGTGCCGAACCCGGCCACCGAGGCCGCCCGCCTGGCCGCCGCCCTGCACGACGGGGACCGCCGGGTGGCGATCCCGGGCTTCTACGACGGCATAGTCGAGCTGACCGAGGCGGAGCGCGAGCTGTTCGCGGAGCTGCCGTTCGACGAGAAGCGCTGGCTGGGCGCCGCGCATTCGCACGGCGCCCTCGGCGAGGCCGGCTACAGCACGCTGGAGCGCGTCTGGGCCCGCCCCACCGCCGAGGTGAACGGCATCGGCGGTGGCTACCAGGGCCCCGGCGGCAAGACGATCGTGCCGTCGACGGCCCAGCTGAAGCTGTCGTTCCGCTTGGTCGCGGGCCAGGACGCGGACCGCGTCCAGCAGTCCGTGAGCGCGTGGGTGGCGGCCGCACTGCCGGAGGGGATCCGGCACGAGGTCACCTTCTGGGGCGCGACCCGCCCCTGCCTGACCCCGCTGGACCACCCGGCCCTGCAGTCCGTCGTACGGGCCATGGGCCGCGCCTTCGGGCAGAAGATCCGTTTCACGCGCGAGGGCGGCTCGGGCCCCGCGGCCGACCTGCAGGACGCGCTCGGCGCACCCGTGCTGTTCCTGGGCATCTCGGTGCCCTCGGACGGCTGGCACGCGCCCAACGAGAAGGTCGAGCTGGACCTCCTCATGAAGGGCGTCGAGACCGCCGCCTACCTGTGGGGCGACCTCGCCGCGAGCGGACGCCCCGACCGGCGGCCGAGCCCATGACGCACGGGCCGCGCCGCACCACACAGGCCGCCGCCCCGTAACGCACAGGCCGCGCCCGTGACGCACACGCACCACCACCATCCGTAGGGGGAGTTGGAAGCAGCCGTGACCACCTGGACCGAATTCGCAGCCACCCGGCCCATCACGCTCAGCGGTGCCAGCGGCATCGACCGCGCCGCGCACCACCGCCTGGACGAGGCGTGGATCTCCGCGGCGTGGAGCCACCCCTCGACGCGGGTCTTCGTGGTCTCCGGCGGTCAGGCGCTGATCGACGACACCCCCGACGGCCGTACGGAGCTGGTGATGACGCCGGCCTTCGAGGCGCCCGTCACCGAGACGCACCGCTACTTCCTCGGCCAGGACGAGGACGGAGTGGCCTACTTCGCGCTGCAGAAGGACGCGCTGCCGGGCCGCATGGACCAGTCCGCGCGCCCGGCCGGGCTGCGCGAGGCGGGCCTGTTGCTGTCCCCGCGCGACGCCGGCCTGCTCGTCCACGCGGTCGCCCTGGAGAACTGGCAGCGGCTGCACCGCTTCTGCTCGCGCTGCGGCGAGCGCACGGTCATCGCGGCCGCCGGCCACATCCGCCGCTGCGCGGCCTGCGGCGCGGAGCACTACCCGCGTACCGACCCGGCCGTGATCATGCTGGTCACGGACGAGAAGGACCGTGCGCTGCTGGGCCGCCAGATGCACTGGCCGGAGGGCCGCTTCTCGACGCTCGCGGGCTTCGTCGAGCCGGGCGAGTCCATCGAGCAGGCGGTGCGCCGGGAGGTCGCCGAGGAGGCGGGCGTGACCGTCGGCGAGGTGGAGTACGTCGCGAGCCAGCCCTGGCCCTTCCCGTCCAGCCTCATGCTCGGCTTCATGGCGCGGGCCACGTCCTCCGACATCCAGGTGGACGGCGAGGAGATCCACGAGGCGCGCTGGTTCTCCAGGGAAGAGCTGCGGGCCGCGTTCGCGTCCGGGGAGGTCCTGCCTCCGACCGGCATCTCGATCGCGGCCCGACTGATCGAGCTCTGGTACGGCGAGCCGCTGCCCTAACGGGCCCGGCGACCCCGCTCAGACGCCGATCTTGGCCTTCACCTGGGCCAGCGAGGGGTTGGTGAGCGTGGAGCCGTCCGGGAAGAGAACGGTGGGAACCGTCTGGTTTCCGCCGTTCGCCTTCTCGACGAACGCCGCGGAGTCGGCGTCGAGCTCGATGTTGATCTCGTTGTACGTGATGCCCTCGCGCTCCATCTGGCTCTTCAGCCGGCGGCAGTAGCCGCACCAGGTGGTGCTGTACATCGTCACGCTGCTCGACATGCGACCCGCGCTCCTTTTCCTCGAATTCGTCGGTGCTGTTTCCGGAGGTCTAACGCGCACCTGTACGCGGCCATTCCCTCCAGTAGTACCAGTCGCATTAGTAGGACCACGCCGGCCCGCCTGTGGACAACATTCCCGGTCGCCTCCGCCGACCTGGCAGCATGGCGGGGTGACATCAGCAACGCACTCCACTCTCTTCCCTCAGGCGCCGGCCTCCGCCGACGCGGTGCTCGACGGGCTCGACCCCGAGCAGCGCGAGGTGGCCACGGCCCTGAGCGGACCGGTGTGCGTGCTGGCCGGAGCCGGTACGGGCAAGACGCGCGCGATCACCCACCGCATCGCATACGGCGTCCGCTCCGGAGTGCTCCAGCCCTCGAGTGTGCTCGCCGTCACGTTCACCAACCGCGCCGCCGGCGAGATGCGCGGCCGGCTGCGCCAGCTCGGCGCGGGCGGCGTCCAGGCGCGTACGTTCCACTCGGCCGCGCTGCGCCAGCTCCAGTACTTCTGGCCCAAGGCCGTGGGCGGGGAGCTGCCCCGGCTGGTGGAGCGCAAGGTGCAGATCGTCGCGGAGGGGGCCGCCCGCTGCGGGGTCCGGCTGGACCGCAACGAGCTGCGCGACGTGACGGCCGAGATCGAGTGGGCGAAGGTCACCCAGACCGTGCCCGAGGACTATCCGGCCGCCGCCGCCAAGTCCGGCCGCGAGGTCCCCCGCGACCCCGCCGAGATCGCCCGGATCTACGGCATGTACGAGCAGCTCAAGCGCGACCGCGGCGTGATCGACTTCGAGGACGTCCTGCTGCTGACGGTGGGCGTGCTGCAGGACCGGCACGACATCGCCGAGACCGTGCGCCGCCAGTACCAGCACTTCGTGGTCGACGAGTACCAGGACGTCAGCCCGCTGCAGCAGCGGCTGCTGGAGCTGTGGCTGGGGGACCGGGACAATCTGTGCGTGGTCGGCGACGCCAGCCAGACGATCTACTCCTTCACCGGCGCCACCCCCGACCACCTGCTCAATTTCCGCACCCGCCATCCGCGTGCCACGGTCGTCAAGCTCGTGCGCGACTACCGCTCCACACCCCAGGTCGTGCACCTGGCCAACGGCCTGCTCTCCCAGGCCCGCGGCCGCGCCGCCGAGCACCGGCTGGAGCTGATCTCCCAGCGCGACGCGGGCCCCGAGCCGGTCTACGGCGAGTACGCCGACGAGCCCGCCGAGGCCGAGGGCACGGCCCGCCGCGTGCGGGACCTCATCGACGCCGGGGTGCCCGCGAGCGAGATCGCGATCCTCTACCGCATCAACGCCCAGTCCGAGGTCTACGAACAGGCCCTGGCCGACGCCGGCGTGCCCTATCAGCTGCGGGGTGCCGAGCGGTTCTTCGAGCGCCCCGAGGTGCGCGAGGCCGGGCTGCTGCTGCGCGGCGCCGCCCGGGCCGGAGGTCACTCCGACCCTCAGATGGCCGCCGCCGAGGACGTGCCCTCGCAGGTCCGCGCGGTGCTGAGCACCCGGGGCTGGACGAGCGAGCCCCCCGCCGGCTCGGGCGCGGTGCGTGACCGCTGGGAGTCCCTGGCGGCGCTGGTGCGGCTCGCCGAGGACTTCGTGCGGGCCAGGCCGGGCGCCACCCTCGCCGATCTCGTGGCCGAACTCGACGAGCGGGCCAGTGCCCAGCACGCGCCGACGGTGGAGGGTGTGACGCTCGCCTCACTGCACGCGGCCAAGGGCCTGGAGTGGGACGCCGTCTTCCTCGTCGGGCTCACCGAGGGCATGCTGCCCATCACCTACGCCAAGACCGACGAGCAGGTGGAGGAGGAGCGCCGGCTGCTCTATGTGGGCGTCACCCGGGCCCGCTCGCACCTCTCCCTCTCCTGGGCGCTCTCCCGCACCCCCGGCGGCCGTCCCTCCCGGCGGCCCACCCGCTTCCTGAACGGCCTGCGACCGGGCTCCGCGGCCCCGCGCCCCGGCTCCCCGGGCGCGGCCGTCGGGCAGGGCGGCATCGAGCGGGGGGCCGCCCGCAAGCGGCGCGGGCCCGCGCGCTGCCGGGTCTGCGGGCGGACGCTGACCGACGCGGGCGAGATCAAACTGATGCGCTGCGAGGACTGCCCCAGCGACCTCGACGAAGCGCTGTACGAACGGCTGCGGGACTGGCGGGCCGAGCAGGCCCGGCAGCTGGGCCAGCCCGCCTACTGCGTCTTCACCGACAAGACACTGCTCGCGATTGCCGAGGCCGTTCCGGGAACCGAATCGGAGCTGTCGGGCATCTCTGGTGTCGGGGCACGGAAGCTCGGCAGGTTCGGAGCCGACGTCCTGGCCCTGTGCGCAGGCGAGGAGCCGGCCTCGGAAGAGGCGTCCCAGGACGCCTCCGAAGAATCTCCGGAAAAATAGTTTGCGCACGCGGACGGCCTACCCATAGCCTTCCGAGCAGGGAAACGACGGCTCTGCGGTACTACCGGGATTCGTTGGATCCGTGCTGTACTGAACCGAAGACCTGGACTGGTTTCGACCAGTCCCCGAAGACGCCGAAGGGAGGCGGAGACAATGATCAGCTTCATCGCCAGCAACAAAATGACCGATCGCCAGGTCGGCTCCGCCAGCATGCTCGGCTTTACCTTCGGCCCGTTCCAGGGCACCGGTCTGTCCGGTGACACCTCGGTTCGTCTCGAACAGCGACCGGTCAACGCGTCCGAGGTAAGGGCAGCAGCAGCGGCACAGGCACAGGCCTATGCCCCGGCAGCGGCGGCCAATGGCGCCGGATCCCCGAACGCACTGCACCACCTTCCCAAGACGTGGGCCTTCCGTGGGCTCGAACCCTGGAGAGATCCAGCCTGATCGGCGCGATCAGGTCGGCACCTTCCAGGGCCGCGGAACCCACACCGGGATCCGCGGCCCTTTTGTTTGCCCCCAAGCCTGGGGAAACCAGCCCGGCCACCAGCCGGAACAACAGACGAGGAATGACACACCGTGCAACTCAAGGCACACACCCCGTCAGTAGCGACCGACCTGATCCCCCCGCCTGTCCCCACGGAGGACACCTTGAACCCCCTCACCGCCCTGACCGACCTCGACGACGCGATCGAGAACCTCGGCGTCCCGGTCCCCTGCCGCAGCTATGACCCGGAGGTCTTCTTCGCCGAGTCCCCGGCGGACGTGGAGTACGCCAAGTCGCTCTGCCAGACCTGCCCGCTGGTGGCGGCCTGCCTCGCCGGCGCCAAGGACCGCCGTGAGCCGTGGGGCGTCTGGGGCGGCGAACTGTTCGTCCAGGGCGTGGTCGTCGCCCGCAAGCGGCCCCGTGGCCGTCCGCGCAAGAACCCGGTCAACGCATGATCACCACCGGCACCATCGACCGCCCCACGACGCACGACCCCAAGAAGCAGGACCCGACGATGCAGCGCCCGTCCCCCGAGCCGTTCGGCTCCAGCACCCCCACCCTTGATGCCTTCAGCGCGATCGCCTCGCGCCAGAACAGGAACCTCGAAATGCAACTCATCCCAGAAGCCCTGGCTCGTGCGCATATGCACGACCGCTTGCGGGAGGCGGAGTCCCAACGCAAGGCCGTACGGCTGGCCGCCGCCCGGCGTATGCAGCGCCGCGCCGAGCGCGCCTCGCTGCGCGCGCGTCGCGCTCTGGCCATGGCCGTCATGCAGTGAGCCCTCGCGGGGCCGGTCCGTTCGGACCGGCCCCGCGCCGCGTTGGGTGCGCCACCCGCTCCCGGCCCGCCCGCGGGGATATCGTCTGGGAGTGGACCGGAAGTCGCATGAACCAGTGCAGTTGGACCCTGAGGCCACCGAGAACGTCACCTGCGCTCGCTGTGGCAAGGCAGCCCCCGACGGCGCACCGCCGACCTGGACCTGCTCCGTCGAGAACGGCAGCCGTCGCTACTTCTGCGACGACTGCGCCCGAGCCAACATCAGATCGATCGAAGGCCGGCTCGACTCGTCCTGGTGGTGAGCCCACCCGCATCTGACGGCGGGGACGGGCCCCGCCGTCAGGCGGGCGTGTCCTGAGTCCGGGGCTCCGCCGCGAAGCCGGGCACCCATGCCTCCATCTCCTCGCGCAGCCGCACCGTGGCACCCAGCTGGCACAGCACCCCTATGGTGCTCATCGTCACCCGGTGGATCAGCAGATACGCCGGGGGCAGATTGAGCTGCCGGGCCAGCTGGTACGCGGGGGAGCGGGGATCGGCGATCCGCGTCGCCTGGGCGCGCAACCAGTCGCGGGTGAACGTGAACTCCGTCACCTGCGCCGGCTCGATGATCGGCAGCAGATAGTCGAGCACCGCCCCCGGGTCCAGCTCGATCTCCGGCTTGACGAAGCCCTCCCCGCGCAGCAGCTCATGGACCTCGTCCGCCTGCCCGTCCAGCGTCATGCGCAGCGCCGTCCCGATCTCGACGGGCAGCCCCTGCGGCAGCCGGTCGACCGTGCCGAAGTCCAGCACCCCCAGCCGCCACTTCTCCGGCGGCCCGTCCGGGGCGTCGCCGGTCAGGAGCCGGAAGTTGCCCGGGTGCGGGTCGGCGTGGAGCAGGCCCGTGCGGGCCGCTCCCGAGAAGAGGAAGCGGGCCAGCAGCTGACCGGCCCGGTCCCGCTGCTCCTGGGTGCCGTGCGCTATCACCTCGGACAGCGGCACCCCCTCCAGCCACTCCGTCACCAGCACCTGGTCGCTTTGGTGGACCACGTCCGGCACCGTCACATCGGCATCATCGGCGAACTCCCGTGCGTGCGCGCTCTGGGCCCGGGCCTCCAGCTTGTAGTCCAGCTCCTCGGACACCCGGTCGCGCAGCTCGGTGATGAGCGGCTTGATGTCCATGCCGGGCACCAGCGGCCCCAGCAGCTTGGCGAACCGGCCCAGTTGGGTCAGATCCGACAGCAGCGCCTCGCCCGCCCCCGGATACTGCACCTTGACCGCGACCTCGCGTCCGTCGTGCCAGACCGCCCGGTGCACCTGGCCGATCGAGGCCGCCGCCGACGGCTGGTCGTCGAACTCCAGGAACAGATCCCGCCAGTCCTCCCCGAGCCGCTCCGTCAGCGCCGCGTGCACCGACTTCGTCGGCATCGGCGGCGCGGCCTCCTGGAGCTTGGTCAGTGCCGTCCGGTAGGGGCCGGCGATCTGCTCGGGGAGCGCCGATTCGAAGACGGACAGCGCCTGACCGAGCTTCATGGCACCCCCCTTGAGCTGCCCGAGCGTGGCGAAGAGCTGTTCCGCGGTGCGTTGCTGCAGCTCCGCGGCGATCTTCTCCGCCGGCCGTCCGCCGATGCGTTTTCCCAGCCCGAGCGCCGTTCGCCCGGCGAACCCCAACGGCAGCGCGGCCAACTTGGCGGTACGGGTGACCGCCTTGCGGGGTAGATCAGACATGCGCCCCTCCAACTAGCTGAACAGCCACGCCGCGGACGGCGGTTACCGGGTCATTGTCCCGTGTGGTGCCCCTGTGACCGCGGCGGATCCGGATGCCCGGAACCCGCCGCGCCGCACGGACACCGCGGATGCGGCTCGACGGGCCGGGGAGACCAGGCCGGACCCGGCAGTGCCAGCTCCAGCCGGACCCCCGCTCCCGACGTGGACCCACCGTCGAGGAAGGCGAGCGCCCGCGCCACGGTCAGCCCCGCCACGACCGTGGCCAGTGCCATGTCGCACGACGGTACCCCCGAGGAGCGGCCGGACTTCCACTGGGCGAGCATCCGGGGCCACGCGGTGTCCCGGTCGGCCCGCCCCAGCTCAACGCAGCCCGCGCACGCCGACACCCGCGGCAGCACCAGCGGCCCCACCACCCCGGTGGCCTCCAGCACCCCCGCGTACATATGGGGTGTACCGGAGGAGACCAGCTCATGTGCCGTCAGGGGATCCGGCGCGTAGGCGGCGAGGCCGTCGCGGGGCGCGAGGACCACCAGGGCCAGGGGCGGCTCGGCCTCCGCTCCCGCGCGGTCCGTCCCCGCCCCGCCGCCCCGGGCCCGCGGCCGGGGCACGGGCGCGACCTGCCGGACCACCTGCCGCGCGGCGGCGTCCCGCCGCTCCCCGGTCCGCTCGGGTCCCACCCCCGCGGGCGAGACGTCCCACGGCTCGACGCGACCGCCGTCCAGCACGTCGACCCGGCCCACCCCCGAAGCCGACAGCAGCGCCGCCACGGCCGCCCCCACCCGTCCGGCACCCCGCACCTGCACCCGCATCGCCTGCCGCGCCGCCGTCAGCCGCATCGCCGCCCCGGGCCCGGAGTGCAGCACCGACAGCGACGCCAGGTCCGGCCGCAGCCGCTCCAGGGCGCCGCCCCGGCTCCGCAACGCGGCGGCCCCCTCCCCGCCGCCCCGCGCGTCGTCGAGCAGCCCGGCCTCGCCCAGCCGCTCCACCAGTGCGTCCGCGCGGCCCTCCGGCAACCCCATGCCGCGCGCCTCCTCACGCAGCAGCGGCATGCCGCGCGTCCCGTCGAGGAGGCCGAGGAAGGCGCCGGTCGCCGTGTCCACCGGCCCCACGACCACCGCGTGCGCGGGCGCGATCCCGAACTGCACCATGTCCCGGTTCCGCCAGGAGCGCCGCAGCGCGGGCTTGACCATCGGATGCGCGAAGCCCGCGGCGGCCCCGGCGGGCACGGGCAGGGCAGCGGCCGCGGAATCCGTGACGGGCGCGGTGGGCGCGGCGGGCATGGTCGGCGTGGAGCTCAAGGACGTCGTCTGCATGGTTCCCCCCTCGGTCGGACCTCAGCTTGCCCGCCCCGGCCGGTCACCGCGCGAAGTTATCCACAGGTGCGGAGTGATTGTCGTACAAGCCCTGCGAACTGCGGGTGTTTCCCCCGACAACCGACGGAGGGGCGGGACTTCCCGCACCGCCAGCGGGTAACGTCGGGCTCGTGCCCGTCGACCCCCTGCACAGTGCCGCAAGACCACCGCGCAGCGCTCCGAGCCCGCTCCAGGCGGCCCCGGAGGCCCGTGCGGTCGAGGTCCGACGGAGCGCGCGCCGGCGCAGGACGGTCTCCGCCTACCGCGAGGGCGACCGCACGATCGTCCTCATCCCCGCCCGCATGTCGGACGCCGAGGAACAGCGCTGGGTCACCGTGATGCTCGACAAGCTCGCGGCGCAGGAGAGCAAGCGGATGCTGGGCGACGCCGAGCTCGCCGAGCGGGCCCGCCGCCTCTCCGAGCAGTATCTGGACGGCCGGGCGCGCCCCGACTCGGTCCGCTGGGTGACCAACCAGAACACCCGCTGGGGCTCGTGCACCCCCGCCGAGGGCAGCATCCGCCTCTCGCACCGCCTCCAGGGCATGCCCGAGTACGTCGTCGACTACGTCCTCCTGCACGAGCTGGCGCATCTGCTCGTACCGGGCCACGGCCCCGAGTTCTGGCGGCTCCTGGAGTCCTACCCGCGCACCGAGCGCGCCCGCGGATACCTCGAGGGCGTGGTCTCCGCGGACCGGCTGCCCCATCTTCCCGGCGCCCGCAGCGAGTGACGGGCCCGCCCCGGAATCACGTCCTGTCGGTATCAGCCGTTAGCCTGGCGCAACGCATTCACCACAGGTTCGGATGGGGGACGGTCGTCACGCATGTCCAGGGAATTCCAGCGCGGCCACAAGGCCAAGATCACTGACCTGACGGCGGGGACCGATCTGTACGTGGGAGTGCAGATCGGCGGCCCCGGTCTGTCCTTCGACATCAGCTGCTTCGGCCTCGACGCCGCCGAGCGGCTCTCCGACGACCGGTACTTCATCTTCTTCAACCAGCCGAAGTCGCCCGAGGAGGCGATCCAGCAGCTCGGGGCGCAGGCGGGGGACACGGAGTCCTTCCGCGTCACCCTCGACCGGATCCCCGCGCACATCCACAAGCTCTCCTTCACCGCGACGGTGGACGGCGCGGGCCAGATGTCGCAGGTCGGCCCCGGTTACCTCCGTGTCGTCGCGGGCGGCGTGGAGGTGGCCCGCTACTCCTTCACCGGTGCCGAGTTCAGCACCGAGCGCGCGGTGATGCTGGGCGACTTCTACCTGAAGGACGTCTGGCGGTTCGCCGCCGTCGGGCAGGGCTTCGACGGTGGTCTGGAAGCGCTGCTGAGGAACTTCGGCGGCGAGGTGCTGGAAGAGGAGGAGCCCGCGCCCGCCCCGGCGGCGGCCGCCCCCTCCTTCGCGCCTCCGGCGCAGGCCAGTGCGCCTCCCGCCTTCGCACCGCCCGCCGCCGCCCAGGCGGCTCCCGCGGCGCCCGTCGCCCCGGCTCCGGCCCCGGCGCCTGTGCCCGCGCAGGGCTTCGCACCCCCGCCCGGCAGCACCCCGCCCCCGCCGCCCGCGCCCGCCCCGCAGGCGCACATGGCACCGACCATGGCCGCGCCCCTCGCGCCCCCCGGGTTCTTCTCCGGCGGCCAGACCCCGGCGGGCGGCGTCGTCCCGCCGCCCCCCGGCCCGCCCGGAGTGCCCGGCCAGCACGCCCCGCACGGCCAGCCGGCGCCCGCCCACGGCTACCCGGCCCAGCAGTCCTACGGTCAGCCGGTCGCGCCCCCGCAGCCCGCCCCGCCCTACCCGGGTCAGCCGGCCCCGTACGGAGCCCCCGCGCCCGTCGCGGCGCCGCAGGGCGTCGGCGCGGCCCCCGTCGCCCCCGGAGTCCAGGGAGCCTTCGACAAGTACCGCGAGGCGCCCAACGGGCAGCGCTGGACCCTGCAGAACCACAGCCTCATCCGCGTCGACCTGGGCGCCGACCCGCAGCCCGTGCTCGCCCGGCAGGGCAGCATGGTCCTCTACCAGGGCAAGGTCGACTTCAGCTACAAGGGCGCCGGCTTCATGGGCCGCATCGTCGGCAACGCGACCGGCCAGGAGATGCAGCTGATGCGCTGCACGGGCCGCGGGCAGGTCTTCCTCGCCGAGAACTCCGCGCACGTCCACCCCATCCAGCTGGAGAACGACGCGATCTGCGTCTCCGCGGACGCCGTGCTCGCCTTCGACGAGTCGCTGCACCACGAGGTCCGCCGGATCGAGGGTCACGGCATCCCCGGCGGCGCGCTGTTCACCATGCAGTTCCAGGGCAGCGGCACCGTCGTCGTCAAGACGCACGGCACCCCGGTGGTGCTGCCGGTCACCCCGACCACCTACGCCGACAGCAACGCCATCGTCGCCTGGTCGGCGGCCGCCCAGGTCGTCATCTCCAGCCAGGTGCGGCTGCGCCGCAACTCCTACCCGGGCCACAGCGGGGAGACCGTCAATCTCCAATTCCGCGGCGCGCCCGGAAACTTCATCGTCGTCCAGCCCTACGAGGTCTGAGGGAGCCCGTCATGGACCAGTCGCTGATCTCGGGCCACGCCCCGACCCCGCCCGCCGCCCGCATGGAGAACCACGGCAGCAGCATGCTCAAGGTCGCCATGCAGAGCGGCCACGACCTGTTCGCCCGCACCGGCTCGATGGTCGCCTACGAGGGCTACATCCAGTACGAGGCGAACGCCCCCGCCGTCCGCCAGATGGCCTCCCAGTGGCTCACCGGCGAGGGCGCGCCCCTCATGAAGTGCACCGGTGACGGCATCCTCTACCTCGCCGACTACGGCGCGGACGTCGTCTGCATCAACCTCAACGGGGAATCCGTCTCCGTCAACGGCACCAACCTGCTCGCCTTCGACGCACACCTGCAGTGGGGCGTCGAACGCGTCAAGGGCATGGCCAAGTTCGCCGGCCAGGGCCTGTTCAACGTCGCCGTCAGCGGCACCGGCTGGGTCGCGCTGACCTCGCGCGGCGCGCCCATCGTCGTCGACTGCGGAAGCGGCGAGGACGAGACGTACGTGGACCCCGACGCCCTCGTCGCCTGGTCCAGCAATCTGCGGATGAAGGGGAAGCGCAGCTTCAAGGCTTCCTCGATGATCGGCCGCGGCAGCGGCGAGGCGTACCAACTGGGCTTCTCTGGCCAGGGATTCGTGGTGGTACAGCCCAGCGAGGACAGCACCGACCGGCTCCGGGCCCGGGGCTGAGGGGACGACGACAGACATGCAGAGCCCGCTCTTCGGCCACACCGAGGCCCAGACGCAGGACCGCTACGCCCTGCAGAACCCGCAGATGCTGCGCGTGGCGCTCACCGGACACGACGACGTGCTCGCCCGCAAGGGCTCGATGGTCGCCTACCAGGGCCTCATCGAGTTCGACGGCGAATACCGCACGCGCACCCAGCAGTACGCGCAGGCGCACACCGGCGAAGGCCTGGATCTGATGCGCTGCTCCGGCCAGGGCACGGTCTTCCTCGCCAACCTCGGCCAGCACGTCCACGTCGTCGACGTGGACCGCCAGGGGCTGACCGTGGACGGTTCGTACGTCCTCGCGCTGGACTCCACCCTGCACTGGGAGACGGTCGCGGTGGACAGCCAGCAGGGCATCTCCGGCACCGGCGCGTACAACCTCAACATCACCGGCCAGGGCAAGGTCGCGCTGATGACCTCGGGACAGCCGCTGATGCTCCACTCCACGGGGCACAACTACGTCTACGCCGACGCCGACGCGGTCGTCGCCTGGTCGTCCTCGCTGCGCGTCAACATGCAGGCGCAGACGTCGTCCTCGAGCGTGTGGCGGCGACGCGGCAGCACGGGCGAGGGCTGGGAGCTCAGCTTCCAGGGCCAGGGCTACGTACTGGTCCAGCCCAGTGAGTTGCTGCCGCCGCAGGGCACGCAGATCGGCCAGGGCCTCGCCGCGCAGTACGGCTTCGGCCAGAACGGCGCGCACGGCCAGAACCAGGGCAACATCTGGTCCAACTGAGCCCATGGGTAAGGGGCGCCACCCAATGAGTGGCGCCCCTTACCCATGACTCCTAGAGGTGCGCGAGCGTCCGCCGCATCAGCTGGACGACGGAGTCGTCGGCCACGCCGGCGACCTCCTCATAGGGGAACCAGCGCAGGTCCAGCGACTCGTCGCTGATGGCCGCCTCCGCGCCCTCCGGCACCAGCGCCGCGTACTGGACGTCCAGATGCCAGTTGCAGGGCACCGGAATCGGGTGCCGGTCCAGCCGCACCGGGCCGCCCGGCAGCAGCGTCAGGCCCGCGATACCGGACTCCTCGGTGGCCTCGCGCAGCGCGGCCTCCTCGAGCGTGGCGTCACCGGGCTCGCAGTGGCCGCCCATCTGGAGCCACATCCGCAGTTTGCGGTGGAGCGTGAGCAGCACCCTGCCCTGTGCCGGATCGATCACCAGGGCGCTCGCCGTGACGTGCCCCGCCTGGCAGGGCTTCCACATCCCGTCCGGGTGCGCGGCGAGGTGGTCCAGGTACAGGCCACGCAGCTCCTGCTGGTCCCCGTACTCCTTCAGGACGAGGACCGCGTTCTCGTGAAGGCTCACTTCTTCTCGTCGCCCTCGCCCTGGTCGCCCTCGTCGGACTTCTTCTCCGCGGAGCCCTTCGCGGCCTCGCCGAGCATCTTGTCGATCTCGGAGAAGTCCAGGTGCTCACGGTGGACGAACCCGTCCGGGTCGTCCAGATCCGCGGCCGTCGGCAGCATGTCCGGGTGCTCCCAGAGGCCGTCACGGCCCTCCAGGCCGCGCGCGTCCGTGAGCGAGGCCCACAGCCGGGAGGCGTCCCGCAGCCGGCGGGGACGCAGCTCCAGGCCGATCAGCGTGGCGAAGGTCTGCTCCGCCGGGCCGCCGGAGGCGCGGCGCCTGCGCAGCGTCTCGCGCAGCGCGCCGGCGGACGGCAGATGCGGCGCGGCCGCCGCGTGCACGACCGCGTCCACCCAGCCCTCGACCAGCGCGAGCGCGGTCTCCAGGCGGGCCAGCGCGGCCTTCTGCTCCGGGGTGTCCTCCGGCTGGAACATGCCCTGCTGGAGAGCCTCCTGCAGCTGCTCCGGGTGCGAGGGGTCGAGCTGGCCGACGACGTCCTCCAGCTTGGAGGTGTCGACCTTGATGCCGCGGGCGTAGCCCTCGACGGCACCGAACAGATGCGAGCGCAGCCACGGCACGTGGGCGAAGAGCCGCTGGTGGGCGGCCTCGCGCAGGGCCAGGTACAGCCGCACCTCGTCCTGCGGGACGCCCAGGCCGGAGCCGAACGCCTCGATGTTCACCGGCAGCAGCGCCGCCTTGCCCGCAGGGCCCAGCGGCAGGCCGATGTCGGTCGAACCGACCACCTCGCCCGCCAGCACGCCCACGGCCTGGCCGATCTGGGTGCCGAACATGGCACCGCCCATGCTGCGCATCATCCCGAGCAGCGGGCCCGCCATGGCCTGCATCTCCTCGGGCAGCACACCGCCCATGGCCGCCCCGACGCGCTCGGCGACCGGGTCCACCAGGTCCTTCCACACCGGCAGGGTCGCCTCGACCCACTCCGCGCGGCTCCAGGCGACGGCCGTGCCCGAGCCCGACGGCAGCGACGTCACGCCGTCCAGCCACAGGTCGGCCAGGCGCACGGCCTCCTCGACCGCGGCCCGCTCGCCGGCCGTGACGCTGGCGTCCTTGCTGCCGTCCGCCGTGCCCTGGGCCACGGTCTGGCGCGCGATGTCCTTGGCCATGTCCCAGTTCACCGGGCCGCCCTCGTAGGAGAGCATCTGCCCGAGCTGCTGGAAGGCGGCACCAAGATCGCCCGGGTTCATGGACCCGAACATCGCGGCGAAGGGGTTGTCCCCACCGCCGGCGGGCCCGCCGAACCCGAACGGATTCGCGGGTCCCTGGCCGCCCTGGCCGCCGCCCTTCTTCTTGCCGTCGTCGCCGTTCTCCGGCTCCTCCGGCGGAAGACCGAATCCGAATGGGGTGTCACTCACGGGTTTCCTCGGCTCGTAGGGCCGCCGGCTGTGGACCGGCGGCGAAATGCCCGACAACACCACCAAGCGTAGACACCTCGCCGCTATCCGGGCTTGGTGCTCCGCTCGCCCGGGGCCTGCGGCAGGATGGACGTCACCTGGTACGTACGCGTCATGACAAACGTGATGGCACATACGTACTGAAGACAACCGCTGGAGACGCCCGGTGAGTTCCCCCGACCGAGAAGTTCGCGCAGCGCGAAACGGTTCCGCGCTGGACAGTACGACCCCGCACGGCCGACGGCCAGTCGTCGCGGTCACCGGCGCTGCCCGTGGCGTCGGCGCGCTGCTCACGCGGCGGCTCGCCGCGTCCGAGGAGATCAAGCACGTCGTGGCCATCGACGAGCGCCGCGGAGACGTGAGCGAGGCGCAATGGCACGTCCTCGACGTCCGCGACCCGGTGATCGCCGAGAAGCTGCGGGGCGTCGACGTCGTCGTCCACCTCGCGCTCGACCTCGACCTGGAGACCGACGCCGCCGCCCGCACCGCCTACAACGTGCGCGGTACACAGACCGTGCTGACGGCCGCGGCGGCCGCCGGCGTGCACCGGGTGGTGCTGTGCACCTCCGCCATGGTCTACGGGGCCCGCCCCGACAACGACGTGCCCCTCGCCGAGGACGCCGAGCTGCGGGCGACCGCGGAGGCGACGGGCGTGGGCGACCTGCTGGAGATAGAGCGGCTGGCCAGGCGCGCGCCCCGGGCGCACCCCGGCCTGAACGTCACGGTGCTGCGCCCGGCCGTCCTGGTCGGCGGCACCGACACCGCACTGACCCGCTACTTCGAGTCGCCCCGCCTCCTGGTGGTCGCCGGATCCCGGCCCACCTGGCAGTTCTGCCACGTGGAGGACCTGGTGAGCGCGCTGGAGTTCGCCGCTCTGGAGAAGGCCGAGGGTGAGCTGGCCGTCGGCTGCGACGGCTGGCTCGAGCAGGAAGAGGTCGAGGAGCTCACCGGCATCCGGCGCATGGAGCTGCCCTCGGCCGTCGCCCTCGGCGCCGCCTCGCGCCTGCACCGCCTGGGCCTCACCCCGTCGCCGGCCGGTGACCTGGAATACACGATGCACCCCTGGGTGGTCAGCGGCCACCGCCTCCACGACGCCGGCTGGCGGCCCCAGTGGACCAACGAGGAGGTCCTCGCGGAGCTGCTCGACGAGGTCGCGGGCCGGCACACGGTCGCCGGCCGCCGGCTGGGCCGCAAGGACGCCACCGCCGCGGGCGCCGCCGGCGCCACTGTCGCGCTGCTGGGCACCGCCGCACTGGTGCGCCGGGCCCGTAAGGCCCGCCGCCGGCTGTAGGGCCGTGAAGGGCCCGTAGAAGCGCACGGAGCGGGGCGCACGAAAACTGGTCGAACCGCCGTTCCCCGCGGCCGGTCCCGTACGGCACGATGGACCGTATGGCGCGCACCCACGACCACCCCGGCGAACTCGCGGCCGCGGACCCCATCCGGCTCCTCGCGGTCCGGGACGCCCCGCTGTCCCTGGACGAGGTCTTCACGGCGGTCGGCGACGACGCCGCGGGCGGCACCGCGCTCTTCGTGGGCACCGTGCGTGACCACGACGGCGGCGCGGACGTCTCGGCACTCGGCTACTCGGCGCACCCCACCGCGGAGGCCGAGCTGCGCCGCGTCGCGGAGAAGGTCGCGGCGGACTTCCCCGTGCGGGCGATGGCCGCGGTGCACCGCGTGGGGGAGCTGGCCGTCGGGGACCTGGCCGTGGTGGTGGCCGTCTCCTGCCCGCACCGGGCGGAGGCGTTCGAGGCGTGCCGAAGACTGATCGACGACCTCAAGAGCGAGGTGCCGATATGGAAGCACCAGAGGTTCGCCGACGGGGCCGAGGAGTGGGTGGGGATCTAGCCCCCGTCCGGGGAGCGTCAAAGTCGCCCACTTACGGACCGTCCCTGGTTGCGTAACCGGCACCCTGACGTAAGCGTTGAGACCGAAGACGACTAATCTGCTCATCAGTTCAGTTGTGATCGCGTATGGGGTCGGAGGCCGGCATGGCGGCGCTTGCTTGGTTGCTGATTCCGGTGGGTGCGGCCGTCGTCGCCGCCCTGTGGGGGAGCTGGGCGGCCCGGAACCGCAAGGCCGGGGATGTCGCGGAACTGGCGGGTTATGAGAAGTTCAGGCGGGCGATGGAGCGGACCGAGTCCGGTTCCTGACCGCCGCCTGAGCGGAGCGGCCGGTATCTGCCCCGTACGGACCGCCCCGGAAGTGGACTGTCGGACCCGTCCCGTACTGTCGTTCCATGCCCCGCCGCACAGCGACGATGCTCGCCTCCCTTCTTATGCTGATCGCGCTCCTGTGCGCAGGCGTGCTGATTCCCGTGCCCTACTCGGAGATGTCCCCGGGCCCCACGGTCAACACGCTGGGTGAGCACGGCGGCGAGCCGGTGCTGCAGATCTCCGGGCACAAGACGTACCCGACCACCGGTCACCTCAACATGACGACGGTCCGGGTGACCGGCTCGCAGTACCGGATGAATCTGGTCGAGGCGGTCTACGGCTGGCTGGCGCACGACAATCTGGTCGTTCCGCACAGCACCCTCTACCCCGACGACAAGTCCCCTGACGAGCTCAACCAGGAGACGGCGGAGGAATTCAGCCAGTCCCAGGAGAGCGCCAAGGTCGCGGCCCTGAAGCAGCTGGGCATCCCGGTCGGCACGCGCGTCGTGGTGTCCTCCGTGGTCAAGGGCAGCCCCGCCGAGGGGGCGCTGCACGCCGGCGATGTGATCAAGGCCGTGGACGGCACGGAGATCAAGGAGCCCGGGGACGTCGCCCGGCTGGTGACCCGGCACAAGCCGGGCGAGAAGGTGACCTTCCTCGTCGTGCCCGCCAAGGAGGCGGCCGCCGCGGAGAAGGAGAAGCGGCAGCCGAAGGCGGAGGACACCGTCGCCCTCACCACGAACAAGGCCGCCGACGACAGCCGGGCCATCGTCGGCATCCAGGCGGGGACGGACCACACCTTCCCGTTCTCCATCAACATCAAGCTGGCGGATGTGGGCGGCCCGAGCGCCGGGCTGATGTTCGCCCTGGGCATAGTCGACAAGCTCACGCCCGAGGACCTGACCGGCGGGAAGTTCATCGCCGGCACGGGGACGATCGACGAGACCGGCAAGGTCGGGCCGATCGGCGGCATCGAGATGAAGACGGTGGGGGCCCGCTCCAAGGGCGCGCGCTACTTCCTGACCCCGAAGGACAACTGCGCGGCCGCCGCGAAGGACACCCCCTCGGGTCTGACCTTGATCAAGGTCGACACGATGAAGGACGCGATGCAGTCCCTGGAGAAGCTCCGCAAGGGGGACACGGCCGGCCTGCCGCAGTGCGCGACACGCTGACCGGCCCCGCCCCCCTGCGGTGATGGCGCCTTTGGTCCGCTTTAGTCCGCGAACGTGGCGGCAAGGGCCTCCGCGAGGCCCGGCACCAGGTCGGCGCCGGTGAGGACCTCGGTCGGCGAGTCCTTCTCGCGCAGCCGCAGGGCCGACTCGCGCGCGCCGTCGCGCAGGACCGCCACCGTCATCCGGACCTCCTGGCGGTCCGGGTGCTTGGCGACCCACGCGGCCAGCTGCTTGTCGTTCATTCCGTGGGGCACGGACGCCTCGGCCGACGGCGGGAGCATCAGCCGCTCCACGGTCAGGGCGCAGCCCACGACCGCGTCCGGCCAGGCGATGGTGCCGAGGAACTTGTCGAGGGCGGTGCCCTTGGGCAGCTCCTCCTGCTCGATGGGGGTGTAGGAAGTGGTCGTGGAAGGGGCGTCGTCGAGGCCGAGCTGAGCGGCCAGGTTGGGCTCCTGGGAGCGGAGCTTGGCCGTGTCGACCAGGGCGAACAGCCGTGCGGGCTGGTCCCAGCCGAGCCCGGACGCGTACTCGTCGATCTCGAGCACAGCGCGCGTCAGCGGACTGGCGGCCATCGGGGTGCCGGGCTCGTGGGAGCCGGGAAGGTTCGAACCGGTATTGCTGGACATGGTCAATATCGTGCCCTGAGAGAGCCCGAAATCGGGAACCGAGTAAAGCCTCGGTAAGTTGCCACAGTGGGTCCTACTATCACCTGGGCCTGATCGAGAGCTCCATCGACAGCGAACTTCGAGGTGCGCACCTTGGCTTTCCAGATGCCGGACCGCGGCGGAGGCCCGACAGGGCCACGGATCAGAGTCGGCCGACCGTCCCGGCGGGTCCGGACCCTGCTGATGACCTTGGGCGTGCTGGCCGTGCTGGCCATGCTCTTCGTCATGTTCGCGGGGTTCTGGACCGACTGGCTCTGGTACCGCTCGGTGGATTATTCCTCCGTCTTCACCACCACTCTCGGCACCAAGATCGGCCTCTTCGCCGTCTTCGGCCTGCTGATGGCCCTGGCCGTGGGGACCAACATCTGGCTGGCGCACCGACTGCGCCCGCCGCTGAGCGCGATGTCGGTCGAGCAGCAGAGCCTCGACCGCTACCGCATGAGCATCGCCCCGTACAAGAAGTGGGTGCTGCTGGCGGTCACCGCGCTGGTCGGCCTGGTCGCGGGCGCCTCCGCCGCCGGGCAGTGGCGCACGTGGCTGCAGTGGGTCAACGGCGTCTCCTTCGGCCAGAAGGACCCGCAGTTCCACAAGGACATCTCCTTCTACACCTTCGACCTGCCGTGGTACCGCTTCCTGCTGAGCTTCGGCTTCGCCGCGGCGGTCCTGTCGCTGATCGCGGCCGCGCTGGTGCACTACCTCTACGGCGGTCTGCGGCTCACCAGCCCCGGCGGACGGGCCACGGCCGCGGCCACGGGCCATCTGTCCGTGCTGCTCGGCCTCTTCGTGACGCTCAAGGCCGTCGCCTACTGGCTCGACCGGTACGGGCTGGCGGTGAAGTCCAGCGGGCTGAAGTCGACCGAGGGCTGGACGGGTCTGCGCTATGTGGACGCCAATGCCTATCTGCCGGCCAAGACGATTCTCTTCATCATCGCGCTGATCTGCGCGGTGCTGTTCTTCGCGACGCTGTGGCGGCGCACCTGGCAGCTGCCGGTGATCGGCTTCGGTCTGATGGTGCTGTCGGCGGTGCTGATCGGCGGGCTCTACCCGGCGATCGTGCAGAAGTTCCAGGTCCAGCCGAACGAGCAGGCCAAGGAAGCGCCGTACATCAAGAAGAACATCACGGCCACGCGTGAGGCGTACGGCATCGACGGCGCCCAGGTGAAGGATTACCCGGGCACCAGCGACCTCAAGGGCAAGGACAAGGAGAAGCTGCGGGCCGAGGCGAATTCCACGGCCAGCCTGCGCCTCCTCGACCCCAATATCGTCTCGCCCACCTTCCAGCAGCTCCAGCAGGTGCGCGGGTACTACCAGTTCCCGTCCACCCTGGACGTCGACCGCTACAAGGTCGACGGCAAGGAGCAGGACACGGTCATCGGTCTGCGCGAGCTCAACATCAACGGCATTCCCGAGCGCAACTGGATCAACGACCACTTCAAGTACACCCACGGTTACGGCGCCATCACCGCGAAGGGCACCTCGACCGGCGACGGCGGTTCCCCGGACTTCACCGAGAAGAACCTGCCGACGGAGGGCAAGCTCGGGAAGTACGAGCAGCGGGTGTACTACGGCGAGAAGACCACGCAGTACTCCATCGTGGGCGGCCCGCAGAAGGAGCTGGACTACTCCGGCGACCAGGGCGAGAAGAGCTTCAGCTACAAGGGCAAGAGCGGCGTCGACCTCTCGAACCCCGTCAACCGCGCCGCCTACGCGGTGGCCTTCGGTGAGCCCCAGATCCTCTACTCGGGCGCCATCGGCGAGGGCTCGCGGATTCTGTACAACCGCACGCCGAAGGAGCGCGTCGAATCGGTCGCCCCGTGGCTGACCATCGACGGCGACGCCTACCCGGCCGTGGTCGACGGGCGAATCCAGTGGATCGTGGACGCCTACACCACGACCAACGGCTATCCGTACGCCTCCCGCACCACGCTCGGCGACACCACCGCCGACTCGCTGACCACCGGCCAGCGTGCCGTGGTGGCCCAGCAGAACCAGGTCAACTACATCCGCAACTCGGTCAAGGCGACCGTCGACGCCTACGACGGCACGGTCAAGCTGTACCAGTGGGACACCAAGGACCCGGTGCTCAAGACGTGGATGAAGGCCTTCCCGGGGACGGTGAAGGCGAAGAGCGAGATCGGCGCCGGTCTGATGGACCATCTCCGGTACCCGCAGGACCTTTTCAAGGTCCAGCGTGAACTGCTCACCCGGTACCACGTCACCAACCCCGGCACGTTCTACACCGGCAGCGAGCGCTGGCAGGTGCCGGACGACCCGACCAACAAGTCGGGCAACGCGGTTCCGCCGTATTACCTGAGCATGCGGATGCCGGACCAGAAGGCGCAGTCCTTCTCGCTGACCACGACGTTCACCCCGAAGAGCCGGGAAAATCTCGGTGCCTTCATGGCCGTGGACGCCGACGCGAAGAGCCCGGACTACGGGAAGATCAGAGTTCTGAAACTCCCCGCCGAAAGCCCGACGTCCGGCCCGCAGCAGGTACAGAGCAAGTTCAACGGCGATCCCGAAATCGCCAATAAGATCAATATCCTGAAGCGCGGCGACTCCGAGATCGAGTACGGCAATCTCCTGACCGTGCCGCTCGACAACGGACTGCTCTACGTCGAACCCGTCTATGTGCGTGGTGCGGGCACCAACTACCCGCTGCTGAAAAAGGTGCTGGTCACCTATGGCGACAAGACCGCCTTCGAGGACAACCTCACCCAGGCGCTCGACGTGGTCTTCGGCGTGAAGAGCCCCGAGCCCGGCACCACCAAGCCGCCGGCCGAGGGGACGACCAAGCCGCCCGTGCAGGACCCGACGGTCAAGCAGGCCCTCAAGGACGCCCAGGACGCGTTCGACGCCGGCCAGAAGGCGCTCGACAACAAGGACTGGACGGCCTACGGCAAGGCCCAGCAGGACCTGAAGGACGCGCTCGACCGGGCGGCCAAGGCCGAGGCCAAGGCCGCCGGGAACGCCCCCAAGCCGGGCAGCTAGCAAGGACCGCCCCGCGCCGTGGTACGGTTGTTCCACAACGGCGCGGGGTGGAGCAGCTCGGTAGCTCGCTGGGCTCATAACCCAGAGGTCGCAGGTTCAAATCCTGTCCCCGCTACTCAAAGACAAGGCCCGGAGTCCCAGGACTCCGGGCCTTGTCGTGTTGCCCGGACCTGCCCGGCGGCCGCCCGCCGGGCACGGAACGACGCCGATCGCCCGGCACGCGTGGTCTGTGCGGGTTATGTGCGGGGGTTTTGATTAGAGTTTGGGGCACCGCCGTGTCGGGAAGTCGGGAAGTCGACAAAACGCTGAAGTGACCTCACTGGCTGCGGCATTCCAGGTGTACGCAGGTTGCGGGAGTGCGACGATGGGACTTATGGGGGACAAGGCGAGGCTGTTGGAAACACGTCGGCTTGTAGGAGCTCCCGGGGACGGGAGCGATCAGGACGACCGGGACCCGTCGTCGCACGGCTCGGGGGAGGGCTCCTCCTCCGACACCGACTGTGCCGCGGAAGCGGTGGACCTCGAGTTGGAGACCGCCCGCCGTCGCGCCGCGGAGTCCGGTGACCCCGCATCCCTGAGCATGCTCGGCGCGTTGCTGCTGCGCCGGGGCGATCTCGACGGCGCCGAACGGCACTTGCGCGCCGCCACCGCCGAGGGCGACCGCTCCGCCGCCAACAACCTGGGCGTCCTGCTGCACCAGCGCGGCTACGCCGACGAGGCCGCCACCTGGTGGCGGGTGGCCGCCGTCGCCGGCTCCGCCCCCGCCGCCCACTCCCTGGGCCGCTACCACCGCGAGCGCGGCGACGAGCCCGCGGCCGAGTACTGGCTGCGCCAGTCCGCGGAGTCCGGGCACGCCCTGGGCGCCTACGCCCTGGCCGATCTGCTGGAGCACCGCAGCGACGTGGGCGCCGAGCGCTGGTTCCGCTCCGCCGCCGAGCGGGGGCACCGCGAGGCCGCGTACCGCCTGGCGCGGATACTCGACGGCCGGGCGCCGTCGGCCACGGCCCTGTCCGGCGGGCTCGCCGCGGGCCTGGGCCCCACCACCGGCGCACGGCACGTCTCCGCGGGCGGCGGCGACACCTCCGTACGCGACCTGCGCGCCGCCGCCGCGGGCCGCCGCGGCCAGGACGGACCGGCCGGCGAGGCCGAGCAGTGGTACCGCCAGGCCGCCGCCCGCGGCCACCGGCGTGCCGCCCTGCACCTGGGCACCCTGCTGGAGGGGCGGGGCGAGACGCAGGAGGCCGCGCGCTGGTACCTGACCTCCGCCAAGGACGGCGAGCCCCGGGCCGCCTGCGCCCTCGGCTTCCTGCTGCGCGACGCCGGCGACTGCGACAGCGCCGCCATCTGGTGGCGCCGCGCCGCCCAGGAGGGCGACGGCAACGCCGCCAACGCCCTGGGCGCCCTGCACGCGGACCGCGGCGAGCCCCAGCAGGCCGAGCGCTGGTACCGCGCCGCCCTGGACGCGGGAGACGTCAACGGCGCGTACAACCTCGCCCTGCTCTGCGCCGAGCAGGGCCGCACGGCCCAGGCCGAGCAGTGGTACCGCCGGGCCGCCTACGCCGGTCACAAGGAGGCCGCCAACGCGCTGGCGGTGCTGCTGCTCCAGGGCGGCGACTCCGCGGGCGCCGAGCCGTGGTTCTCCAAGGCCGCCGAGGCCGGCAGCGTCGACGCCGCGTTCAACCTCGGCATCCTCTACGCCGGGCGCGACGAGGACCGCATGGCCTTCCAGTGGTACGAGCGCGCCGCCGTCGCCGGGCACACGGACGCGGCCCTGCAGGTCGCCATGGTCCTGCTGCGGGACGGCGGCGCCGAGAACACCGAGGCGGCCGAGCGCCACCTGCGCGTGGCCGTGCGCGGCGGCAGCGCCGAGGCCGCCTTCCGGCTGGGCGCGCTGCTCGACCGCGAGGACGAGACCCGCTTCGAGTGCGAGGAGTGGTACGAGCGGGCCGCCCGGCAGGGCCACCGGCGGGCCCAGGTGCGCCTGGGCATGCTGGTCGCCGAGCGGGGCGACGTGGTGGGGGCCGCGCACTGGTACCGCGAGGCCGCCGAGGCCGGCAGCCGCAACGGCGCCTTCAACCTCGGCCTGCTGCTCGCCCGCGAGGGCAGCGAGCCGGAGGCGGCGATGTGGTGGGCCCGGGCCGCCGAGGCCGGGCACGGCCGCGCCGCGCTGCGGCTCGCCCTGCTGGCCGCGCGCCGGGGCGGTCTGGCCGAGGGGCAGATGTGGTGCGCGCGGGCGGTCGAGCTGGGCCCCCCGGAGGTCGCCGAGCGGGCCGCCCGGCTGCAGGAGGCGTTGCAGCAGGAGCTCACCGCGTAGGGCGGGGCAGAGGCGTACGCAGGCGGAGCGGTAAAGAAATTTGCACGCGTGGTCACGGACGGGTTAGAGTGAGGTCAACGACGCGGGGTGGAGCAGCTCGGTAGCTCGCTGGGCTCATAACCCAGAGGTCGCAGGTTCAAATCCTGTCCCCGCTACTGAAACGAAAGGCCCGGATCTTCGGATCCGGGCCTTTCGTCATGCCGTGGCGCAGTCGGGGCAGATCCCGCGGTAGGTGACCTCGACCGCCGAGACCTGGAAGCCGAAGCGCTCCTCGGCCGGCAGCCCGCCCAGCAGATCGCCCGCGGGGTGCACGTCGCGGATCGTCCCGCAGCGCGAGCACACCAGGTGCTGGTGCGCGTGGTGGGCGTTGGGGTCGTAGCGCTTGGCGCGGCCGTCCGTGCTCACCTCGAGGACCTCGCCCAGCGAGACGAGCTCTCCGAGGGTGTTGTACACCGTCGCGCGCGAGATCTCCGGCAGCAGGCCGGTCGCCTTGGCGTGCACCTCGTCGGCGGTGTAGTGCACATGGTCCCCGTCGAGCACTTCGGCGACGACGCGCCGCTGCGCGGTCAGCCGCCAGCCGCGTCCCCGGAGCCGTTCCAGCAGGTCACTCATGCCATTCACCTATCAGTCAGATAGGACCAGCGTAGCAGCGGCCCTCGTCCATCCATGGATTCCATATTCTTATGAGATCCATCTTGACTTAGACAAAGTCCAATGTAGGATCGGACTCGGCTCAGGCCACGGCAGACGATTCGACGACGGAGGCGTACGTGACGGTGAACGGCGAGGCGGCGACGGCGGTGGGCCCGCTGACCACGGAGTCCGGTGCTCCGGTTGCGGACAACCAGAACAGCGAGACCGCGGGCCTCGGCGGCCCCGTCCTGGTGCAGGACCAGCTCCTGATCGAGAAGCTCGCGCACTTCAACCGCGAGCGGGTGCCGGAGCGCGTCGTGCACGCCCGCGGCGCGGGGGCCTACGGCACCTTCACCCTGACGGCGGACGTCTCGCGCTACACCCGGGCGAACTTCCTCTCCCGGGTCGGCAAGCAGACGGAGACGTTCCTGCGCTTCTCCACCGTCGCCGGCAACCTGGGCTCGGCCGACGCGGTGCGCGACCCCCGTGGCTTCGCGCTGAAGTTCTACACCGAAGAGGGCAACTACGACCTCGTCGGCAACAACACCCCGGTGTTCTTCATCAAGGACGCCATCAAGTTCCCCGACTTCATCCACACCCAGAAGCGCGACCCGTACACCGGCTCGCAGGAGGCGGACAACGTCTGGGACTTCTGGGGGCTCTCGCCCGAGGCCACCCACCAGGTGACCTGGCTCTTCGGCGACCGCGGCATCCCGGCCTCGTACCGCCACATGAACGGCTACGGCTCCCACACCTACCAGTGGAACAACGAGGCCGGCGAGGTCTTCTGGGTCAAGTACCACTTCAAGACCGACCAGGGCATCGAGAACCTGACCGCGGCCGAGGCGGCCGAGACCTCGGGTCTGGACCCCGACAGCCACCAGCGCGACCTGCGCGAGGCCATCGAGCGCGGTGACTTCCCGACCTGGACCGTGCAGGTGCAGATCATGCCGGCGGACGACGCGGCGACCTACCGCTTCAACCCGTTCGACCTCACCAAGGTGTGGCCGCACGAGGACTACCCGCCGATCGAGATCGGCAAGCTGGAGCTCAACCGCAACCCCGACAACATCTTCGCCGAGGTCGAGCAGTCGATCTTCTCGCCGGCGCACTTCGTGCCGGGCATCGGCCCGTCCCCCGACAAGATGCTCCAGGGCCGGCTCTTCGCCTATGGCGACGCCCACCGCTACCGCGTCGGTATCAACGCCGACCAGCTGCCGGTCAACCGCCCGCACGCCACGGAGGCGCGCAGCCACTCCCGTGACGGCTTCCTGTACGACGGCCGGCACAAGGGCGCCAAGAACTACGAGCCCAACAGCTTCGGCGGCCCGGTGCAGACCGGCCGGCCGCTGTGGCAGCCGACGCCCGTCAGCGGTTACACGGGCAACGACGCCGCCCCCTCGCACGCCGAGGACAACGACTTCGTCCAGGCGGGCAACCTCTACCGGCTGATGTCGGAGGAGGAGAAGGAGCGCCTGATCGCCAACCTCGCGGGCTTCATAGCGAAGGTCTCGCGCGACGACATCGTCGAGCGGGCGGTCAACAACTTCCGCCAGGCGGACCCCGACTACGGCAAGCGGCTGGACGCCGCGGTCCAGGCCCTACGCGGCTGATCAGCCACTGGACGCTTGCCGTACAAACCGGAGAGGCCGGACGCCAATGGGCTCCGGCCTCTCCGGCCGTCCTACGCCGGGACCGCGCCGGCGCGCTCGCGGGCCGGCAGCCAGCAGCGGATGATGTCGCGCACCGACAGCACGCCCACGGCCCCGCGCTCGTCCAGGACGATCAGATGCCGGAACTCGCCGCGCGACATCGCGGCGGCCGCCTCCTCCAGGGTCCACTCGGGGGCCGCGAAGACCACGTCCGTGGTGGTGTGCCCGTGGGCGGTCTCGCGATCGGGGTCGTGGCCCGCCCCGACCGCGTTGAGTATGTCGCGCTCGGTGAGGATGCCGAGGCCGCTGGTGTCGGGGTCGAGGACGACTGCCGCGCCGATCCTGCGCGCGTACATCAGTCGTGCCGCCTGCCGGAGGGTGTGTTCGGGGCCGATGGTCAGGACCACCGTGCTCATGGCGTCGCGGACGAGCATGGCCGTAAGCCACCTCCTTGGAGGGCTGCGGATCAGTCCCGCGGAACCGTGAAACCGGTGGCCGCGCACGGCACACCGGGGTTCACAAGTTCACAAGCGTCGGGGCTGTCAGCGTCGCATGCCGCGCGGGGGCCGAACAAGGCTTGCGCAGCACTGGATTTTGCCAACTTTTTACGACCGTCCGAGGGTTTAAAGCCGTTACTGCCGCAGATAGCTCAACAGCTCGTCGTGCAGCAGCCCGTTGGACGCGGCGGCGTTCCCGCTGTGCGGTCCCGGACGCCCGTCCAGGCCGGTGAAACGGCCGCCGGCCTCCTCGACGATGACGACGTTCGCCGCCATGTCCCACAGCGACAGCTCTGGTTCCGCACAGATGTCCACCGAGCCCTCGGCCACCATCATGTACGGCCAGAAGTCGCCGTAGCCCCGCGTCCGCCAGCAGTCGCGCGTCAGGTCCAGGAAGCCCGGCAGCATCCCGCGCTCCTCCCAGCCCGTCAGCGAGGAGTACGCGAACGACGCGTCGTCGATCCGGCCCACCCGCGAGACCTGCAGCCGCGACGCCGAGGTCAGGCTCCGCCCGGTGTAGGCGCCCGAGTCCTTCGCCGCCCACCACCGGCGGCCCAGCGCCGGCGCCGAGACCACGCCGACCACGGGCCGGAAGCCGCCCTCGCCCTGCACCATCAGCGAGATCAGCGTCGCCCACACCGGCACGCCGCGCACATAGTTCTTCGTGCCGTCGATCGGGTCGATCACCCAGCGGCGCGGGCCCATGCCCTCGCTGCCGAACTCCTCGCCCAGCACGGCGTCGCGCGGCCGGGCGCGCTGGAGATGACCACGGATCAGCTCTTCGGCGGCCTTGTCCGCCTCGCTCACCGGAGTCATGTCCGGTTTGGTCTCGACCTTCAGGTCGAGGGCCTTGAAGCGGTCCATGGTGGCCGCGTCGGCGGCATCCGCCAGGACGTGGGCCAGCCGCAGATCATCGTGGTAGTCGGACATGCCACGCACACTACCCGCGGCCAAGGCCAGGTCACGCGCGGCGCGACCTGCCGGGGCTCTTGACAGCGTCTGGCGGCGCGTCAATTCTGTGGCCTGGCCACAACCGTCGTGCGGCCGTACGGCCGGGGAGGCGACGATGCCCGCGGCACGAGAACTCTTACTGGACGCGGCCTTCGCCGCGCTCGGCGCCCGGCCCTGGCACGGAGTCCGGATGGTCGACGTCGCAGCGGCGGCCGGGGTCTCCCGGCAGACCCTCTACAACGAATTCGGCAGCAAGGACGGGCTCGCGCGGGCCCTGGTGCGCCGTGAGGCGGACGCCTTCCTCGCCGGAGTGGACCGTTCCCTCGCCGAGGCCGCCGCCCGGGAGGGCGCCGACGCCGGGGACTGCTGCGCGGCCGCCGCCCTGTGGACCCTGCGCACGGCACGGACCAACCCCTTCGTACGGGCCGCGCTCACCGGCTGCCGCGGTGACCGGCTGCCGCCCGCCGCGGCGCCCCCGGTCCCGCCGCCGCGCACCCCGCGCGACGCGCGCCCCCTGCGCGGCGGCCCCACGCCGGGGGCGCTGACCGAGCGGATACGCGACAGCGCGGCCGTCGCCGCGGACTCGGCCGGCGGGGCCGTGCCCCGGCAGGGCCCACGGGACCCCGAGGGCACGCGGCGGGCCTGTGAGGCGGCGGTCCGGCTGACGCTGTCCTACGTCCTCGCCCCGGCCGCCACGGACGAGGAGGCGGCGGACGACGTGGCCCGGCTCGTCCGCGCCCTGCTGCGGGCGGCGGCCCGGTGAGGGCGCCGTGGGTCGTCAGTGCGCGGAGCCCGACAGCTGGAGACCTATGACGCCGACGATCACGAACGCGATCGAGACGAGCTTGAGCGTCGAGACGAGGTCGCCCAGGAAGACCATGCCGTAGATCGCGGTCCCGGCGGCGCCGATGCCCGTCCACACGGCGTACGCCGGACCGACGTCGAGCTTCTTCAAAGAGAGCGTCAGAAGGCCGAAGCTGCCCAGCGCGAAGCACGCGAAGGCGATCGTGGGCCAGAGCCGGGTGAAGCCGTGCGAGAGCTTGAGACAGACGGCGAAGCCGGTTTCCAGAAGCCCGGCGACCACGACCAGCAGCCACGCCATCAGATTGCCTCCCGTTCCGCGGACCGCCCGTCTGCCCGGTGTCTTCATGCCCTTGCCGGTGGCGGTCATTCGCAAACGTAGGCGATCAGTCGCCTTCGCGCCGCTCCCTCGTCGCCAGCAACCGGCGCAGCGAGTACAGCCGCTGGGGGTCGGCGTGGCCGTCCTCGACCCACTGGTCCAGCGCGCAGTCCGGCTCGTCGTGGCTGCACGCGCGCGGGCAGCCCTCCGTGCCCGGCTCCAGATCGGGGAAGGCGTGGATGACCCGCGAGGGGTCCACGTGGTGGAGCCCGAAGGACCGCACGCCCGGGGTGTCGATGACCCAGCCCGTGCCGTCCGGCAGCGGCAGGGCCAGCGCGGAGGTGGTGGTGTGCCGGCCGCGCCCGGTGACGGCGTTGACGTGGCCGGTGGCCCGCTGCCGCTCCACGAGCGCGTTGACCAGCGTGGTCTTGCCGACGCCGGAGTGCCCGACGAACGCGGTGATGCGGCCCTCCAGCTTCTCGCGGACCCGGCGGGCGGCGTCGCCCTCGGTCAGCTCCTCGCGGCTGGTGACGACGTAGCGGATGCCGAAGGACCCGTAGGACTCCATCAGCTTCTCCGCGGAGGCCAGATCCGACTTCGTCAGCACGAGCAGCGGCTCGAGCCCCGCGTCGAACGCCGCGACCAGGCAGCGGTCGATCAGGCGGGGGCGCGGCTCGGGGTCGGCGAGCGCGGTGACGATCGCCAGCTGGTCGGCGTTGGCGACGACGACCCGCTCGTACGGATCGTCGTCGTCGGCGGTGCGGCGCAGCACGGAGCTGCGCTCCTCGACCCGGACGATGCGGGCGAGGGTGTCCTTGGCGCCGCTGAGGTCGCCGACCACCGCGACCCGGTCGCCGACCACGGCACTCTTGCGGCCCAGCTCGCGGGCCTTCATCGCCACGACCGTGCGGCCGTCGATGAGGACGTGCAGCCGGCCGCGGTCCACGGTCAGGACGAAGCCCTCGGAGGCGTCCTCGTGCTTGGGCCTGATGGTCGTGCGCGGGCGGTTGCCCTTGCGGTTGGGGCGGACGCGGACGTCGTCCTCGTCGGTGTGCTTGCCGTAGCGGCGCATGGTGCTTCCAGGCTCTCTCAGCTTCTCGGCGCCGTCGTCGCCCCCGCGACGGAGCCGAGCATCCCGGTCCACAGCTCCGGGAAGTCGGGCAGGGTCTTGGCCGTGGTGGCCACGTTCTCCACCTCGACGCCGTCGACGGCCAGGCCGATGACGGCGGCGGCGGTGGCCAGCCGGTGGTCCTCGTAGGTGTGGAACACGCCGCCGTGCAGGGGGCGCGGGCGGATGCGCAGGCCGTCCTCGGTCTCGGTGACGTCGCCGCCGAGCTCGTTGATCTCCTTGGCCAGGGCGGCCAGCCGGTCGGTCTCGTGCAGCCGCAGGTGGGCGATGCCGCGCAGGACGGACTCGGTCTCGGCCAGGGCCGCGACGGCCGCGATCACCGGGGTGAGCTCGCCGACCTCGTGCAGGTCGGCGTCGATGCCGGTGATGCGCCCGGTGCCGGTGAAGGTCAGGCCCGCGTCGGTGAGCTCGCAGCTGCCGCCCATGGCGGTGAAGATCTCGCGGAGCGCGTCACCGGGCTGGGTGGTGCGCTCGGGCCAGTCGGGGATGGTGACCCTGCCGCCGGTGACCAGGGCCGCCGCCAGGAAGGGCGCCGCGTTGGACAGGTCGGGCTCGACGACCAGGTCGCGGCCCAACAGGGCGCTGGGGGAGACCCGCCAGACGTTCGGCTCGCCGCCGGACTCGGGGGTGTCGACCTGAGCGCCGGCCGCCCGCAGCATGTCCACGGTCATGCGGATGTGCGGCATGGACGGCAGGACGGCGCCCACGTGGCGTACCTCGACGCCCTGGTTGAAGCGCGGGCCGGACAGCAGCAGCGCGCTGACGAACTGGGAGGACGAGGAGGCGTCGATCTCCACCGGGCCGCCGTCCAGCGCCCCGGCGCCGTGCACGGTCAGGGGGAGCGCGCCGCGGTCGTTGTCGTCGATGCGGGCGCCCAGGGCGCGCAGCGCGTCGATCACGCCGTGCAGGGGGCGCTCGTAGCTGCGGGGGTCGCCGTCGAAGCGGATGGCGCCGTCGGCGAGCGCGGCGACGGGCGGCAGGAAGCGCATCACCGTGCCGGCGTTGCCGACGTCGACGGTGGCCGGTCCGTGCAGCCGGGCCGGGATGACCCGCCAGGCCTCGCCGGTGCCGTCGGGGCCCACGCCCTCCTCGATGCCGACGCCCATGGCGCGCAGCGCCTCGGCCATCAGCACGGTGTCGCGCGAGCGCAGCGGGCGGCGCACCCAGCCGGGCTCGGCGGCGAGCGAGGCCAGGACCAGCGCACGGTTGGTGACCGACTTCGATCCGGGCACGGTGACCGTCGCGTCGACGGCCCCGGTCGCGAGGGGGGCGGGCCAGAGGTCGGTGTGCGCGGGGCTCTCGGTCATGCCTTTACCTTACTGAGGTTCTCCCCATGGTTCGGTCCGCGAGGGCGGCTGTCAGCCCGGTCACCGTCCGAGCAGCCAGCGGCCGCCCCCGGCCAGGGAGCACAGCGACACGACGTGGAACAGTCCCAGCCACACCACCGCGGGGACGTTCGTCAGCCGCGCCAGCTGGTCGGCGTCGGAGTCCGGGGCGCCCCCGTGCCGACGCTTGCGCTGCAGTTCGAAGGCGGGCCGCACGCCGCCCAGGAGCAGGAACCACACCACCCCGTAGGCGAACGCCGCCTGCACGCCCGGGCCCGCCAGCCAGGAGACCAGGACGAAGGCCGCCCCGGTGAGCACCACGGTCAGCGCCCCGTAGGCGTTGCGGATCATCACCAGCATGGCGGCGAGCAGGGCCGCGGCCCCCCACAGCAGGGCGGTGATGTGCCCGGCGGCCAGCAAAGCGGCGCCGGCCAGGCCCAGCAGGGAGGGGGCGGTGTAGCCGGCGGCCGCGGTGAGGATCATGCCGGGGCCGGTGGGGCGGCCGCGCGAGACGGTCAGCCCGGAGGTGTCGGAGTGCAGCCGGATGCCGTCCAGGCGCCGCCCGCTGAGCAGGGCCACGAGTGCGTGGCCACCCTCGTGGGCGATGGTGATGGCGTTACGCGTGAGGCGCCAGACGCTGTACGGGGTGATCGCGCCGAGGGCTATGACGGCGGTGGCGACGACCAGCCAGGTCGGAGGGTGGGGCTGGGTGCCGAAGACGCGGTTCCATAGCTCGGTGGCGGTGGTGCTGTTGTCCATCTGTGAGCCGCTCCTTGCGTCTTCGTGGCAGTGTGGCACTCATGTGCGGGCGATATGCGGCGAGCCGGCGGCCGGAGGATCTGGCCGGGCTCTTCGGGGTGGAGAAGTGGGAACCGGAGGAGACGCTTGCTCCGGACTGGAACGTGGCGCCGACGAAGAGCGTCCATGCGGTGCTCGAGCGTCCTGTGAAAGACGCCGTGGACCGGCGTCCGGTTCGTCAGCTGCGCGTTCTGCGGTGGGGGCTGGTGCCCTCGTGGGCGAAATCCCCGGAGGGCGCGGCGAAGATGATCAACGCCCGGTCCGAGACGGTCCATGAGAAACCGTCCTTCCGCCGGGCCTTCGAGGCGCGGCGCTGCCTGCTCCCCGCGGACGGCTACTACGAGTGGGTCACCGGGGCGCAGGAGCGCGAACTGGAGGAGAAGGGCCGCCGCAAGCGGACCCGTAAGCAGCCC
Organism: Streptomyces sp. NPDC021096; assembly: GCF_040641275.1. Classification (NCBI taxonomy): domain Bacteria; kingdom Bacillati; phylum Actinomycetota; class Actinomycetes; order Kitasatosporales; family Streptomycetaceae; genus Streptomyces; species Streptomyces sp. NPDC021096. The sequence continues at coordinate 307,372 of NZ_JBFADG010000001.1, forward strand.
TACTTCGTGACCCCCTCCGACGGCTCGGTCATGGCGCTCGCCGGCATATACGAGTTCTGGCGCGACCCCACCCTGCCGCCCGACCACCCGCAGGCCTGGTGGGCGACGTGCTCGGTGCTCACCACCGAGGCGGAGACGCGGCCGTTCGCCGGCCCGGACGCGGCGGCCGAGCCCGGCCCCCGCTCGCTGGCGGAGATCCACCCGAGGATGCCGCTGGTCCTGCCGCCGGAGCGGTGGTCGGCGTGGCTGGACCCGGCGACCACCGACCCCGCCGAGCTGCGGTCGCTGCTGGCGCCCCCGCCCGCCGGCCTCGTCCGGGCGTACCCCGTCACCACCGCGGTCAGCGACGTCCGCAACAACGGGCCCGAGCTGCTGGCCGAGCTGCCGGCGCCGGAGGAGTCGACGCTGTTCTGAGGGGGACCCGCGCGGCACTTCGGCGGCGGGAGCGGGCCGGCACGGCAGGATGGACGGCGTGACGACAAAGATCGCAGAGACCGTGCAGGACGTGCCGACCCCGGCCGGGGACGCCCGCATCCACTGGTACCTGGCGCCGAAGGCCCACCTCGTGCTGGCCCTGGGGCACGGCGCGGGCGGCGGGGTCGAGGCCCGCGACCTGCGGGCGCTCGCCGCCGACCTGCCCGTCTACGGGGTGACGGTCGCCCTCGTCGAGCAGCCGTGGCGGGTCGCCGGCAAGTCGGTCGCGCCCGCGCCGAAGGCCCTGGACCAGGCGTGGCACGCGCTGTGGCCCGCGCTCGCCGCGCCCGGGCTGCCCGTGGTCGCCGGCGGCCGCAGCGCGGGGGCCCGCGTCGCCTGCCGCACGGCCGCCGCCCTGGGGGCGGCCGGGGTGCTGGCCCTGAGCTTCCCGCTGCACCCGCCGGGCAAGCCGGAGAAGTCCCGCGCCGAGGAGCTGACCGCGGCGGGCCTGCCCACCCTCGTGGTGCAGGGCGCCCGCGACCCGTTCGGCCGCCCCGAGGAGTTCCCGCCCGGCACCGAACCCGTCGCCGTGCCGCATGCCGACCACGGCTTCGCGGTGCCGAAGAAGGCGGACGTCACCCAGGAGGAAGCACTGGCCGTGATCACGTACGCGGTCCGGACCTGGCTCAAGGGCCTCTGAAACCACCGGGAAACCACCGGCCATACGACGGGAATGATCCAAGCGGCCCCACTGTTGTCCGGTCTGTAGTCACGTACCGGCACAGACGAAGGAATGGGAGCTCCCCGCATGGGTTCGATCGCATGCCCGTCCCGCCCGCAGACGGCCGACCTCGGATGGGCGGTCATGGGCGTGGCCCAGCCGGCCGTGGCTGGAGCGGCGGGCGGACCGGATCGTCGTCTATTCTCCGATTCGAGCGGGTCCGTTTCGGGTGCCGCCATGGCGTTGGAGGAGGTGGGTCCGGTCACTGGGACCGACACGGGGGCCGATGACAGCCAGAAGCGAGGACCCGTCGGCGGCGCAGCGGGCGCGGAGGGCGGCGAGACCGTGGCGGAGCGCAACGCGCGCTTCGAGCGCGACGCACTGACCTTCCTCGACCAGATGTACTCGGCCGCGCTGCGTATGACGCGCAACGCAGCCGACGCCGAGGACCTGGTGCAGGAGACGTACGCGAAGGCCTACGCGTCCTTCCACCAGTTCCGTGACGGCACGAACCTCAAGGCGTGGCTGTACCGCATCCTGACCAACACCTTCATCAACTCGTACCGCAAGAAGCAGCGCGAGCCGCTGCGCAGCGCGTCCGAGGAGATCGAGGACTGGCAGCTGGCGCGCGCCGAGTCGCACATGTCGACCGGGCTGCGCTCCGCCGAGTCCCAGGCGCTCGACCACCTTCCCGACTCCGATGTCAAGGAGGCCCTCCAGGCCATTCCCGAGGAGTTCCGCATAGCGGTCTACCTCGCGGACGTCGAGGGCTTTGCGTACAAGGAGATCGCGGACATCATGGGTACCCCCATCGGCACGGTGATGTCCCGGCTCCACCGGGGCCGTCGTCAGCTGCGCGGACTGCTGGAGGACTACGCCCGCGAGCGCGGTCTGGTCCCGGCCGGGGCCACCGCCCCCGCGCGGAACGGTTCCGACGAGTCGCACAATCGGAAAGGCTCGGACTCATGAGCTGCGGAGACCCGCACGAGACGGACTGCTCTGAAGTCCTCGACCATCTCTACGAGTTTCTCGACCACGAGATGCCCGACGGCGACTGCGCCAAGTTCGAGGTGCACATCGACGAGTGCTCGCCGTGCCTGGAGAAGTACGGCCTGGAGCAGGCGGTGAAGAAGCTCGTCAAGCGCTGCTGCGGCCACGACGACGTCCCGGCCGACCTCCGCTCGAAGGTCATGGGCCGCATCGAGCTGATCCGCTCCGGTCAGTCCGTACCGGAGCAGGACGTGGTGGCCGAGGCGAAGGCGGCGGAGGCCGCCGCGCAGCAGGACTGATCCACTGATCCAAACCGCCGTACCGGGGAACGTCACCCGAACGGACGGTGCAATACCCGGAGGGCCGTTTTCCGGCCGCCGCTGAGCCTATTCTCCCCATCCAGACGCCATGTCCAAGGGTCGGGGAGGACGCGCCATGTGGGCACTTCCGGCGGCGGCGCGCGTGTACATCGCGTGTGCCGTACTCGCCGCCGCGGTGTGCGCCGTACCCGCCGTGCGGGAGGCGTCCACCGTGCCCTGGGGCACGCTCGTGCTGCTGACGATCGTCTGCGCGGCCTGCGAACGGCTGCCGCGCCGCCCGCTGACGCCGCCGGTGCTCCTCGCCGCGGCGTTCCTGCTGCCGCCGGGCGCGGCCGGCCTGGTCGCGGTGCCGGGCGCGCTCCTCGGGCGGGCCGGCCGACGCCCGGTGGGGGTGCGGCGGCTGTGGCACGCGGCGCAGTTCTCGCTCGCCACCACCGCGGCCTCCTGCGTCTACGGGCTGGGCGCCCCCCGCATCGTCACGGCGCCCGCGTTCCCCCACGCCCTGCTCCCGGCGCTCGCCGCCGGTCTGGTCCTCGCCCTCGTCGTCGCCGTGCTCGACGGCGGCGTGCTCGTCACCGCCGAGGGGCACTCCCCGCGCACCGCCTGGCGCGGCGCCCTGCCGGGAGCCCTCCTGCCGCCGCTCGTCCACGGCCCCACCGGCCTGATGGCGGCCGCCCTGTGGCACAGTTCGTACGGCCCCCCGGCGGCGCTGCTCGTGCTGCTCCCCCTGGCCCTGGCCGCCCGGGTCCTCGACCGCTGCCGCCGCGAGCGCGCCGCGCACCAGGCCACGGTCCGCGCCCTCGTGCAGGCCGTCGACCTCAAGGACCACTACACCCGCGGCCACAGCGAGCGCGTCGGCCGCGCCTCCGTGCTGATCGCCCGGGAGCTGGGCATCAGCGGCGACCGCCTCGAAGCGCTCCGCTTCGCCGGCACCCTGCACGACGTCGGCAAGCTCGGCATCCCCACCCGCCTGCTGCGCAAGGACGGTCCCCTCACCCCCGAGGAGCGCCGCGTCATCGAGCTCCACCCCGAGTACGGCCACGAGATGGTCCACGGCATCGGTTTCCTCGAGGAGGCACGCGCCGCGATCCTCCACCACCACGAGCGCCTGGACGGCAGCGGCTACCCCCACGGGCTGATTGGTCGTCAGATCCCGGAGTTCGCCCGGGTAGTGGCGGTGGCCGACGCCTTCGACGCCATGACCTCCACCCGCAGCTACAGCCGCGCCCGCCCGGTCCCGGTGGCCCTGGCCGAGCTCCACCGCTGCGCGGGGTCGCAGTTCGACCCCCGCATGGTGGCCGCCCTCTCCCGCGCGCTCGACCGCCACGGCTGGCGCCCCGCCGGGGGCGCCCCGGCGGAGCTCTCCCCGGTTGCGCCCCTGCCCGTGGCCGGGGGCGCCGCCACCGGCCCCCCGGCGCCCCGGGGGGCGGCGGCGCCTTCCGCCGGGCCCAGCCGAAACGTCCCTGTTGATCACTGTCGGGTGGCCGCGGATGAGTAGGCGCCCGCTCGTGCGGGGCGTGCACGCCTTCGCCGGCACGGCGGCCGTGGCCGCCCTGCTGTGGACCGCCTGGCACGGCGTCGAGCAGCCGCACGTGGCCCTGGCCTACGGAGTCCTCATCGCGCTGGGGGAAGCCGCCAGGCGGCGGCCCAGACCCTCGGCCGGAACCCGCGAGACCGCCCCCGTCGGCTCCGCCGGAACGCTCGCCTACGCCCTGCTCGGCGAGGTCGGCGGCGAACCGACCTCGCACGGGGCGCCGCAGGTCGTCGCGGTCGTCCTCGGCGCCACCCTCGCCGGGGCCGTGGGCCGGCCCCCCGCGCTCGACCGCCTCACCCGCCGGGTCCTCAACGCCGGCTTCGCCGCCCTCTGCGTCCAGCCGCTGCACACCTTCGGCGCCCTCGGGCGCTGGCCGGCCCACAGCCCCTACTACGCCCTGTTCCTGCTGCTCCCCCTCGCCCTCACCGCCCTGTGCGACGCCGTCCTCGCCGCCGCGCTCGCCCGCGCCCGCACCGGCGGCCCCTACGGGCCCGCCCTGCGCGAGGAGCTGCGCGCCCTGCCCGGCATCGGCGCGGCGATCGGGGCCACCGGCGTGGTGATGGCGCTGGCCGTGGCCGCGGCCGGACTCTGGGCGCTGCCCGTGTTCTGCCTGCCGCTGCTGGTCACCCAGCTGTCCATCCACCGCTACGAGGCCGTGCGCGCCACCCGCCGCCAGACCATCGCCTCCCTAGCCCGCACCACCGAGATCGCCGGTTACACCCCCGCCGGGCACGCCCGCCGCGTGGCCACCCTCAGCCGGGCGGTCGGCAGGGAGCTCGGCCTGTCCGGCGCGGACCTCACCGTCGTGGAGTACGCGGCCCTCATGCACGACATCGGCCAGCTCTCCCTCCTCGACCCCCTGCCCGCCGGCGCGACCGAGCCGCTGCCCCCCGAGCAGCGCCGCCGCATCGCCCTGCTGGGCGGCGCCGTGGTGCGCCAGACCGGCGTCGCGCCCGAAGTCGCCCTGGTGGTCGAACGGCAGGCGGACCCGTACCGCGACCAGCCGCTCACCGCCCGCATCGTCCGCACCGTCAACGCCTACGACGATCTCGCCGGCGACCCGGCGTGCGGCCCCCTGCGCGCGCTGGAGCGGCTGCGCCTGGCCACCGCGTACGACCACGAGCCCCGGGTGGTGGAGGCGCTCGCCAGGGTGCTCGCGCGTGGCGGATGCGCGCCACCGGACCTGTGAGACCCGGGCGAACCGGGACTAGCCTGCCGAACCCACGGGTAATGAGCGGGCGTCCGAAGGGGCATGGTTGGATGCGAAGAGACGAAGAGAATGGCGAGAATGCGGAAATCGGGGGGTGTCGTGCGCGCTGCCGTCGGCAAGGAGGTGTGGTGGGCACCGCTCCCCGAAGCAGTCGAGGAGTGGCAGGGCGCCGTCCGTGAGGACGGTGGCCGTCACCCGGTCCATCCGGCGTGGTCGCACGCAGAAACCGGCAGGCGGGAATCGTGAGGATCTTCGGCAGGGTACGGCACCGGCCTTCCGCCTCGTGGCGGCAGGCCACCGACCGTGCCTTCACTCTCATCGGCGACGGCCGGTACGAGGACGCGGGCGCGCTGCTGACGCGCGCGGCCGACATGGAGCCGTGGCTGTCCGAGTCCTGGTTCAATCTGGCCCTGTTGCACAAGTTCCGGCACGACTGGGAGCAGGCCCGCGCCGCCGGCCTGCGGGCCGTCGCGCTGCTGGACCGCGAGGCGGGCGCCCCGGACTGGTGGAACGTGGGCATCGCCGCCACGGCCCTGCAGGACTGGCCGCTGGCCCGCCGCGCCTGGCAGGCGTACGGGCTGCGGGTGCCCGGCGAGGGCGGCCCGGCCGCCGAGCCGGTCGGCATGGAGCTCGGCAGCGCGGCCGTGCGGCTCTCCCCGGAGGGCGAGGCCGAGGTGGTCTGGGGCCGCCGGCTGGACCCGGCGCGCATGGAGGTGCTCTCCATTCCGCTGCCCTCCTCCGGCCGGCGCTGGGGCGAGGTCGTGCTGCACGACGGCGTGCCGCACGGCGAGCGCGTCACGGCCGCCGGGCCGTCCTACCCCGTCTTCGACGAGATCGAGCTGTGGGCCCCCTCGCCCGTCCCGACCTGGGTCGTCCTCCTGGAGGCCGCCACCGAGGCCGACCGGGACGCCCTGGAGCGGCTCGCGGCCGACGCGGGCTTCGCGGCCGAGGACTGGTCCTCCTCCGTGCGCCTGCTGTGCCGTACGTGCTCGGAGAGCCGGATGCCCAGCGACGAGGGCGACGGCGAGCACCTCGACCCGCACGACCACAGCGAGCCCGGCCACCCCGGCCCGCTGGGCCACCGCACCGCGGGCACCGGCTCGGGCTCCCTGTGGGTGCCCGAGCGCGAGTGCGGCATCGCGGCCCCCGCGGGGCTCGTCCGCGGCCTGCTCGACGGCTGGGTGGCCGACAGCCCCGACACCCGTGAATGGCGGGATCTCGAAGAGGTCTGCTGAGGCGTCGCCATGGTCCCCGTACCCTGTATGGGGCCCGGTGGATTCCGGGCAGGATATTGCTTTCGGGTTGTGAGAAAGGCATACGGCGGACATGGCGCAGCAAGACACCGACCAGCCGGTGAACGACGAGTCGAACGAGTCCGCCGAGTCGGCCGCGGCCGGCGAGTTCATCGTGGACACCGAGGACTGTGAGGCGCGCGAGCTCGCGCACCGTGAGCGCGGCACCTCCCGCCCGATCACCGTCGTCGGCAACCCCGTCCTGCACAAGGAGTGCAAGGACGTGACCGAGTTCGGCGACGAGCTCGCGCAGCTCATCGACGACATGTTCGCCAGCCAGCGCACCGCCGAGGGCGTCGGCCTGGCCGCCAACCAGATCGGCGTCGACCTCAAGGTCTTCGTCTACGACTGCCCCGACGACGAGGGCGTCCGCCACGTCGGCCACGTCGTCAACCCGGTGCTCGACGACCTGCCGGCCGACCGCCGCATCCTCGACGACTCCAACGAGGGCTGCCTGTCGGTGCCGACCGCCTACGCCTCGCTCGCGCGCCCGGACTACGCCGTGGTGCGGGGCCAGGACATGCACGGCAACCCGATCGCCGTCGAGGGCACGGGCTACTTCGCGCGCTGCCTGCAGCACGAGACCGACCACCTGTACGGCTACCTGTACATCGACCGCCTCTCCAAGCGTGAGCGCAAGGACGCCCTGCGGCAGATGGCCGAGGGCACGCCGCGCTACCCGGTCGTCGCGAACGACTGAGACGGGCCTGATGGTTGCCGGACGGGCAGGACGTCAGCCCGTCCGGCGCCTCAGGGCAGGGAGACGCAGGCCGCCGCCCGTTCCAGCAGCAGCGCGCGCTCGCGCTCGTTGCGGGTGAGGGCCGCCGCCCGCACGAACTCCCCGCGCGCTTCCTCGGAGCGGCCCAGTTTCACCAGCAGGTCGCCGCGCACGCTCGGCAGCAGGTGGTACTCCGCGAGCGCCGGCTCCCCGGCCAGCGCGTCCACCAGCTCCAGCCCGGCCTCCGGGCCGTACGCCATCCCGACCGCCACCGCCCGGTTGAGCTCGACCACCGGCGACGGCATGCGCTCGGCGAGCGTCGCGTACAGCGCCGCGATGCGCTCCCAGTCCGTCTCCTGCGCCGTGCGCGCCCGCGCGTGGCAGGCGGCGACGGCGGCCTGCAGCGCGTACGGGCCCAGCGCGCCGCCCAGCCGTTCCGCCCGCTCCAGCGAGGCCAGCCCGCGCCGGATCAGCAGCCGGTCCCAGCGCGCCCGGTCCTGGTCGAGCAGGAGGACGGGCTCGCCGCAGGGCCCGGTGCGGGCGGCCGAGCGGGAGGCCTGGATCTCCATCAGGGCCACCAGGCCGTGGACCTCCGGCTCCTTCGGCATCAGGCCCGCCAGGACCCGCCCCAGGCGCAGGGCCTCCTCGCAGAGCGCCGGGCGCATCCAGTCGTCGCCGGCGGTGGCGGCGTAACCCTCGTTGAAGATGAGGTAGACGACCTCCAGGACGGAGGACAGCCGCTCGCCCAGTTCGTCCCCCTGCGGCACCTCGAAGGGCACGCCCGCGTGGGCGAGGGACCGTTTCGCCCGGACGATGCGCTGGGCGACCGTGGGCTCCGCGACGAGGAAGGCGCGGGCGATCTCGTCGGTCTTCAGCCCGCCGAGCAGGCGCAGGGTCAGCGCCACGCGGGCTTCCGTGGACAGCACGGGATGGCAGGCGGTGAAGACGAGGCGCAGGAGGTCGTCCTCGATGTCGTCCTCGACCGGGAGGGAATCCCGCGGAGCCTGCTGCTCGATCTGCAGCTCGTGCCCGAGGAGGGCGAGCTTGCGCGCGTAGGTCTCCCTGCGGCGGACGAGGTCGACGGCGCGGTGTCTGGCGGTGGCCATGAGCCAGGCGCCCGGCTTGTCCGGGACGCCCGACTCCGGCCACTGCTCGAGGGCCGCGACCAGCGCGTCCTGCGCGAGCTCCTCGGCGATGCCGACGTCGCGCACGATGCGGGTGAGGCCGGCGATGAGGCGCGGGGACTCGATTCTCCACACCGCGTCGATCGCGCGGTGGGTGTCGGAAGCCGTCACGCGCCCATCGTAGGGACTACTGCTGTGCCTTCCGGCGCAGCTCGTCCCGCAGGGCCTCCTCGCGCGCCGCCTCCTCGGGGGGCAGGACGTCGGCCGGGAAGTCGGACGGCTCGAAGATCTGCCGGACCTCGACCTCCCCGTCCTCGAAGGGGACGCGCCGGGCCCACTCCAGGGCCTCGTCCCGGTCCTTGACCTGGATGATCCAGAAGCCCGCGATGAGCTCCTTCGTCTCGGCGAAGGGCCCGTCGGTCACGGTGCGCCGGCTGCCCGAGTACGAGACCCGGGCGCCCTTGGACGAGGGGTGCAGGCCGTCGCCGGCGAGCATGGCACCGGCCTTGACCAGCTGCTCGTTGTACTGCCCCATCTCGGCGATCAGCTCCTTGGTCGGCATGACACCGGCCTCGGAGTCCTCGCTCGCCTTGACGATCATCATAAAGCGCGGCATAACGACAATCTCCCGTTCGATCGGTACGTGAGCTGGGCTGTTCCCAACCCTTCACCTGTACGTCGAACGGGAGACGCCGGAATCGACGTGTCGCGCCGATTTCTCAGATCCGGTTCCCGGGAACCGGATCTCCTAGAACTCGTCGTCGAAGGAGACCGAGCCCTCGACCGCCACCTGGTACGCGGACGCGCGGCGCTCGAAGAAGTTGGTCAGCTCCTGGACGTTCTGCAGCTCCATGAAGGAGAAAGGGTTCTCCGAGCCGAAGACCGGCTTGAAGCCCAGGCGCACCAGGCGCTGGTCGGCCACGCACTGCAGGTACTCGCGCATGGACTCGGTGTTCATGCCCGGCAGGCCCTCGCCGCACAGGTCGCGGCCGAACTGCAGCTCCGCCTCGACGGCCTCCTTCAGCATGTCCGTGACCTGCTGCTGGAGCTCGTCGTCGAAGAGGTCGGGCTCCTCCTGGCGGACGGTGTCCACGACCTCGAACGCGAAGTTCATGTGCATGGTCTCGTCGCGGAAGACCCAGTTGGTGCCGGTCGCCAGGCCGTGCAGCAGGCCGCGGCTGCGGAACCAGTACACGTAGGCGAAGGCGCCGTAGAAGAACAGGCCCTCGATGCACGCGGCGAAGCAGATCAGGTTGAGCAGGAAGCGACGGCGGTCGGCCTTCGTCTCCAGCCGCTCCAGCTTCTCGACCTCGTTGATCCACTTGAAGCAGAACTGGGCCTTCTCGCGGATCGAGGGGATGTTCTCGACCGCGTCGAAGGCGGCGGCACGGTCCTCCGGGTCGGGGAGGTAGGTGTCCAGCAGGGTCAGATAGAACTGGACGTGCACGGCCTCCTCGAAGAGCTGCCGCGACAGGTACAGCCGCGCCTCGGGGGAGTTGATGTGCTTGTACAGCGTCAGGACCAGGTTGTTCGCCACGATCGAGTCGCCGGTCGCGAAGAACGCGACCAGGCGGCCGATCATGTGCTGCTCGCCCGGGGAGAGCTTGGCGAGGTCGGCGACGTCCGAGTGGAGGTCGACCTCCTCCACGGTCCAGGTGTTCTTGATCGCGTCGCGGTAGCGGTCGTAGAAGTCCGGGTACCGCATCGGGCGCAGGGTCAGCTCGAAGCCCGGGTCGAGCAGGTTCTTCTCGGTGGAGCTCATTACTGGCAGGCCTCGCAGGACTCGGGGTTCTCAAGGGAGCAGGCGATGGCGTCCGCGTCGGGCGCGGCCTGCTGCACCGGGATGGTGGCGGCCGCACTGGCCGACCGGGCGATCCGGGTCGCCGGACGCGAGCGCAGGTAGTACGTCGTCTTGATGCCCTGCTTCCAGGCGTACGCGTACATCGAGCTGAGCTTGCCGATGGTGGGCGAGGCCATGAAGAGGTTCAGCGACTGGCTCTGGTCCAGGTACGGCGTACGGGCCGCGGCCATGTCGATCAGGAAGCGCTGCGGGATCTCCCAGGCGGTGCGGTACAGGTCGCGCACCTCCTGCGGGATCCACTTCAGGTCCTGGATCGAGCCGTTGGCGTCCGTCATGGCGTCGCGGGTCGTGCGGTCCCACACGCCGAGCTTCTTGAGGTCCTCCACCAGGTAGGTGTTGACCTGCAGGAACTCACCGGAGAGCGTCTCGCGCTTGAAGAGGTTGGAGACCTGCGGCTCGATGCACTCGTACACGCCCGCGATGGAGGCGATGGTCGCCGTGGGGGCGATCGCCAGCAGCAGCGAGTTGCGCATGCCGACCTCGGCGATGCGGGCGCGCAGCGCGTCCCAGCGGTCCGCCCAGGCCGGGACGGCGTTGGGGTAGTGGTCCGGGTGCAGCACGCCGCGGGCGGTGCGGGTCGCGGACCAGGCCGCGTGCGGGCCGTGCCGCTCGGCGAGGTCGGCGGAGGCCTCGTACGCCGCGAGCATGATCCGCTCGGAGATGCGGGTGGACAGCTCCTTCGCCTCGGGGGAGTCGAAGGGCAGGCGCAGGCGGAAGAAGACGTCCTGCAGGCCCATCAGGCCCAGGCCCACCGGGCGCCAGCGGTTGTTGGAGTTGCCGGCCTGCTCGGTCGGGTAGAAGTTGATGTCCACGACGCGGTCGAGGAACGTCACGGCCGTACGGACCGTACGGTCGAGCTTCTCCCAGTCCATCTCGCCGTCGGCACCCAGGTGCTGCGCGAGGTTGACCGAGCCGAGGTTGCAGACCGCGGTCTCGCTGTCGTCGGTGACCTCGAGGATCTCGGTGCAGAGGTTCGAGGAGTGGACGACCTTGCCCTTTTCGGCCGTCTGGTTGGCCGTGCGGTTGGCGGCGTCCTTGAACGTCATCCAGCCGTTGCCGGTCTGCGCGAGGGTACGCATCATGCGGGCGTACAGCACGCGGGCCGGGATCTGCTTGACGGCCTTGCCCTCGGCCTCGTACCGGCGGTACGCGGCGTCGAACTCGTCGCCGTAGAGGTCGACCAGGTCGGGCGTGTCGGCGGGGGAGAACAGCGACCAGTCGGCGTCGGCCTCGACGCGGCGCATGAACTCGTCCGGGATCCAGTGCGCGATGTTGAGGTTGTGGGTGCGGCGGGCCTCCTCACCGGTGTTGTCGCGGAGCTCCAGGAACTCCTCGATGTCCGCGTGCCAGGTCTCCAGGTAGACGCAGGCGGCGCCCTTGCGCCGGCCGCCCTGGTTGACCGCCGCGACGGAGGCGTCGAGGGTGCGCAGGAACGGCACGATGCCGTTGGAGTGACCGTTGGTGCCGCGGATCAGCGAGCCGCGCGAGCGGATGCGGGAGTAGGACAGGCCGATGCCGCCCGCGTGCTTCGACAGGCGCGCCACCTGGTGGTAGCGGTCGTAGATCGAGTCCAGCTCGTCCAGCGGCGAGTCCAGCAGGTAGCAGGACGACATCTGCGGGTGGCGGGTGCCGGAGTTGAAGAGCGTGGGGGAGGACGGCAGGTACGACAGCGTGCTGGTCAGCCGGTACAGCTCCGCGACGTCGTCCAGGGCCCGCTCCGAGTGGTCCTCGGCCAGACCGCAGGCCACGCGGAGCAGGAAGTGCTGCGGGGTCTCGATCACGTCGCGGTGGATCGGGTGGCGCAGCAGGTAGCGGCTGTGCAGGGTGCGCAGGCCGAAGTAGCCGAAGCGGTCGTCGGCGCCGTCGGTCAGCGCCGTCTCCACCAGAGCGTCCAGGCGCTCGGCGTGGGTGGCCACGAAGGCGGCGGTCTCGTCCGCGATCAGGCCCTCGCGGTGGCCGACGGCGACCGAGGCGGAGAAGGACGTCGCACCCTGGCCGGCCGCCTCGTCGGCGATGGCACGGGTGAGCAGCCGGGCGGCGAGCTTGGAGTACTCCGGCTCCTCGGCGATGAGACCGGCGGCGGCCTCGGTGGCGAGGGAGCGCAGCTCGGCCTCGTCCGAACCGGGGTGCCGGCCGCGCAGCGCGGCGGCGGCGACCTTGCCCGGGTCGGTGGCGGGCAGATCGGCGGTGAGATCGGTCAGGGTGCGCAGCAGCGCGGTCCCGGGGCCGCCGGTCGCTTCCGCGTTCGCTGAGACCGGATCTGCGGGCGCGATGGTCACGTGTGGCTCTCCCTCGCTCGGCTGGGGTGGGCCGGGCGGGAGGCGCGCGACGGTCGCGTACGGGCATGCCTCTTGCACCAGGGCACACCTCGTAGGCGTCCGCCGGCCCAACCCGCGGGGCCCGGACGAATTCAACGCCCATAGCCGAGCCCAGGGCAGGCTCGGTGGTGGACGCGCTGTCGGCAGGTCCTCGGACTTCGGTGCGCTGTGTATATGCGCACACATACACCGTTGCGGGACAGTTCCGGATTTCCACCGGATTCCCCTGCGACGACAGCGAGGACGAGCATACATCTAGTGCCGGGCCTCGTACGCGCCCCCACATGTTGTGTCGTCCCGTCATGAAGCGGTTGCGGAATGTGCTAACGGGTGGGCCCGGCAGGGCAAGCGAAGAGGGCCGTCACGCCCCCTGGGCGGGGGTGTGACGGCCCTCTGGAGGGTGGGTCGGGTCAGTGCCCGCCGGGGGCTCCCACGGTGGCCGGGGGGAGGTCCGTACGGACGCCCGGGTCGCCGGCGTCGGCGGTGTAGTCCGACGGCCGGGTCTCGTCCACGCCGTCGGGCGCCTTCAGCGCCCTGAGGACGAACGTCGCGACGATGACGACGATCACATTGAGGGCGAAGGCCGTGAGGCCGATGTAGCCCTTCTCGCCGATGAGCGGGATCAGGTTGGTGTTGCCGAAGTGGTCCTGGGTGGCGCTCGGCGTGTCGTACGCCCGCCAGGTGCCGTAGATCATTCCGGCCGCCCAGCCCGCGAGCAGCGCCCAGCGGTGGCACCAGCGGGTGAAGAGACCGCCGACCAGGGCCGGCACGGTCTGCAGGATCCAGATGCCGCCGAGCAGCTGGAAATTGATGGCGACCGTTTTGTCCATGGTCAGGACGAAGGCGAGGGCGCCGACCTTCACCAGCAGGGAGGCGAGCTTGGAGACCTTCGCCTCGTGTTCGGGAGAGGCGTCCGGCTTGATGAAGTCCTTGTAGATGTTGCGCGTGAACAGATTTGCCGCCGCGATCGACATGATGGCGGCCGGAACGAGCGCGCCGATGCCGATGGCCGCGAAGGCCACGCCCGTGAACCAGTCGGGGAACATGTCCTCGAAGAGCTGTGGGATCGCGAGCTGTCCGTTCTTCACCTTCACCCCGGCGGCGAGGGCCATGAAGCCGAGCATGGCCAGCAGACCCAGCATCAGGGAGTAAAGGGGAAGAATGGTGGTGTTGCGGCGGATGACATTGCGGCCCTTGCTGGAAAGCACCGCGGTCACCGAGTGCGGATAGAGGAACAGCGCCATCGCCGAGCCCAGGGCGAGCGTCGCGTACGCCCACTGTGCCTGCGGTCCGGTGATCAGTGAGCCGCGCGGCTTGCCGGTGGCCGGGTTTTCTGCCGCGAACGCCTCGCCGGCCTTCGCGAAGATGTCGTCGAAGCCGCCGAGCTTCATCGGGATGTAGATGATCGCCACGATGATCACGATGTAGATCAAGGTGTCCTTGACGAACGCGATCAGCGCGGGCGCGCGCAGCCCCGAGGAATAGGTGTAGGCCGCGAGCACACCGAAGGCGATCAGCAGCGGCAGGTCCTTCACGAACCAGTTGGTGTTCTCCCCGCCGCCGACGCCCATGACGTCCAGAACCGCCTGGATGCCGACCAATTGCAGCGCGATGTACGGCATCGTGGCGAGTATTCCGGTCAACGCCAGGGCCAGCGAGAGGCCCTTGGAGCCGAACCGGCCCCGGACGAAGTCCGAGGACGTCACATAGCCGTGCTTGTGCGCGACCGACCAGAGGCGGGGCAGGAAGGTGAACACCAGCGGGTAACAGAGAATGGTGTACGGCACCGCGAAGAAGCCCGCCGCGCCGCCCGCGTAAATGGCGGCCGGGACGGCCACGAACGTATACGCGGTATAGAGGTCACCGCCCAGCAGGAACCAGGTGACCCAGGTGCCGAAGGAGCGGCCGCCCAGTCCCCACTCGTCGAGATTGTTCGCGTTCTCCGCGCGCCGCCACTTCGAGGCCAGAAAGCCCATGACCGTGACGGCGAGGAAGAAGATGATGAAGACGGTGAGCGCGACACCGTTCACGCCGTCCTTCATCGCGGCTCACCTCCCGCACGCGTACGCGTCCGCCGCTCGTGGCGGCGCACGATGACATAGGCGATGACGGTGAGCAGCGTCGAGAGGACGACCCACAGCATCTGGTACCAGTAGAAGAAGGGGATACCGATGAAGGCCGGGGTGAGCCGGGAGTAGGAGTCGACCCAGAGCATCGCCGCGAACGGCAGGGCCAGGCATACCCCGGCGATGACCAGCGGCAGGGTGACGACCGGTTCACGGCCGCCCCCGGGTGGCTGCGCGGGTGGTTGCGACATGCGTGACTCCGTCCCCTGAGCGATCACTTGCGTAATGCGCAGGAAATCTAGGGGAGGGTGCCTCCGGACGTCACCCCCTATCCGCATATCGGAATGATTCAGAAGGTGTCGGTTCCGTTTGTGTGGGTTCCGTTTGTGCCGGTGAGGAACTCGGCCGCGGCCAGGCCCGATACGCGAGTGGCCCCGTGGGTCGCGAGGTGCGGGGCGCCGGGGGTGTCGGTACCGGGGACGCCCATCTCGACGACGACCGCGTCCGGACGCCGCCGCAGGAGGCGGCCGAGGGCGCCGGCCATCCAGGAGTGCCGGGCCACGTCGCGGACCACGACGACCAGCGGGCGGCCGACGGCGGGGACGAGGGCGGCGCGCTCCAAGGCCGATGCGTCGCGGGCGAGTTCGGGCTGCGTCAGCCGCACGGACGTGGTGGCGGGCCGCAGCGCGCGCAGGGGCGCGGCCAGCCCCCAGGGCGTCTGCCGGTCGATGGCGAGGGTGGAGGCGGGGGCGAGCTCGACGACGTGCGGGTCGGCGCCCAGGGGCAGCGCGGCGGCCGCCGCGCCGGTGACGCGCAGGGCGCGCCGGGCGGCACGCAGCCCGACGTCGGAGCGTGCGCCGTGCCCGGCCGTACGGCCGCGGAACCGCTCCCCGGACCAGGCGGCGAACTCCGCGACCCGGCCCGCCGCCTCGGCCAGCCGCTCCTGCGGCAGGGTGCCGTCGTGAACCGCCTTGGCCAGCGCGGCCGTCAGCCGTTCGGTCGTCTCCTCCGCCGCGCTCTCGCCGCCGACGCACACCGCGTCCGCGCCGCCCGCCACGGCCCGCACCGTCGCCCCGTCGATGCCGTAGCGGGAGGTCACGGCGCTCATCTCGATGCCGTCGGTGACGACCATCCCGTCGAAGCCCAGCCGGGTGCGCAGCAGGTCGACCAGGACGCGCCGGCTGAGCGTGGCCGGGAGGTCCGGGTCGAGGGCGGGGACGAGGAGGTGGCCGGTCATCACGGCGCGCACGCCCGCCCCGATCGCGGCGACGAAGGGGGGCAGGGCGGTCCCCGCGACCGAGGCGGCGGAGGCGGTGACGGTGGGCAGGTCGTGGTGGGAGTCGACGGCGGTGTCGCCGTGGCCGGGGAAGTGCTTGGCGCAGGCGGCGACCCCCGCCGACTGCAGCCCGCGCACCCAGGCCGCCGTGTGCCGGGCCACGAGGGCGGTGCTCGAGCCGAAGGACCGCACGCCGATGACCGGATTGCGGGGGTTGGAGTTGACGTCGGCGCTGGGCGCGTAGTCGAGGGTGACGCCGGCCGCGTGCAGCTCGCGGCCGATGTCCCGGGCGACCTCCTCGGTCAGCGCGGTGTCGTCGACCGAGCCCAGGGCGAGGTTGCCGGGGCGCGAGGCCCCGGTCCAGGCCTCCAGGCGGGTGACGTCGCCCGCCTCCTCGTCGATCGCGACGATCAGGTCGGGGTTCTCGGCGCGCAGCGCGGCGGTGAGGCGGGCGACCTGTTCGGGCGTGGAGATGTTGCGCCCGAACAGGACGACGGAGGCGAGGCCCTCGTCGGCGATCCGGCGGCGGACCCAGTCGGGGGCCGTCGTGCCCTCGAATCCCGGCTGCAGCACCGCGTGGGTCAGGTGCGTGAGGTGCATGGGGGTCCCCCCTCCGACTGGGGCGGCCCGGTGCCGCCGGGTGCCGTGCACGCCCGGGGCCCCGTCGCCCGGACAGTCGGGATGTTGGACTGTACCAATAGGGGTGTCAAGGACGCGATGTGCTGCTGAGCGGCCCGAATGACTTGCCGGGAAGGGTGAGTTGAACAGTGGGTGATGGGGTTTCAGTTCGGTGATCGAACCGTCCGCGACATGTCAAGTGCCCGTCTATGCCCCCTGTTTGGGGAAAATAAAGTCTGTCATCAACAGGTAATGTGTGGGTAAAGTATCCGTAGCGGCAGCCGTGGAGAATCGGACACGATCACGGCTGCCGTCGGCACCCCGCTGCAGTGGTGCCCGAAACCGGCAATGCCGATCCGACCTGACATGACCCGACCCGACCACACCGCGCCCCCGCCAGAATCAGGGGTGCAGGAGGCAGGCCAACATGAAGTCGCTCATTGACAACGCCCGATCGTTCGCGAGCCACGTCGCCGAGAACGCCGAGACCTTCAGGCCCCTGGAGGCCGGACAGTCTCCCGAGGCCCTGTTCATCACCTGTTCCGACTCGCGCGTCGTACCGTCCCTCATCACGGGCGCACGCCCCGGCGAGCTCTTCGAGCTGCGCACGGCGGGCAACATCGTGCCCGAGTACCACGACGACCATCCCGCCGGTGAGACCGCGACCATCGAGTACGCCGTGCGCGTGCTCAACGTCCGCGACATCATCGTCTGCGGGCACTCCCACTGCGGGGCCGTGAGCGCCATAGTGCGGGACGACGACCTCTCCTCCGCCCCGGCCGTGCGCGGCTGGCTGGAGCGTGCCGTACCGCGGGCCGTGCGGGCCCCGCGGGCGAAGGACCCCTCCGCCGTTCCCGCCGACGTGGCGGACGCGGTGCAGCAACACGCGGTGGACCAGCTCGAGAGGCTGCGTGCCTACCCGTGCGTACGTGAACGCATCGAGGAGGGGTTGCTGTCCCTCCACGCCTGGTACTACGAGGTACACACCGGTGCGGTCATGGCGCACCGGCCCGGCGGTGACCGCGCATTCGGTCCGCTGTAGCGCGCAGCCACTTCACCCGAAGCACTCCGCCGCACCACCTTGAATCAAGGAACCCTCATCCATGTTCTCCAGCCTGAAAGACCCTCCCGTCCTACGGCGTGACGCACTCGCGTCGCTCGTCGTCTTCCTGGTGGCCCTGCCGTTGTGCGTCGGCGTGGCCGTCGCCTCCGGCGTGCCCGCCGAGCTCGGACTGATCACCGGAATCGTCGGCGGCCTCGTCGTCGGCGCCATGCCCGGCAGCACCTTCCAGGTCAGCGGCCCGGCGGCCGGGCTCACCGTGCTCGTCTTCGAAGCCGTGCGGGAGTTCGGCCTGGGCACTCTCGGCGCCATCGTCCTCGTCACGGGGCTGCTCCAACTCGCCCTGGGCGCCCTGCGCTTCGGCCGCTGGTTCCGGGCGATCTCCGTGGCCGTCGTGCAGGGCATGCTCGCCGGCATCGGGCTCGTCCTGCTCTTCGGCCAGCTCTACACCATGGCCGGGGTCAAGCAGCCGCGCTCCGGCCTCGAGAAGATAGCGGGCGTCCCCGGCCTCGTCGCGGACGTCGTCACCGACAGCGACGCGCTGGTCTCCTTCGCCGTCGGCGCCGGCACCATAGCCGTCCTCGTCCTGTGGAAGAAGCTCCCGGGGAAGGCCCAGCTGGTGCCCGCGCCGCTGGTGGCCGTCGCCCTGGCCACGGCCGTGACCGCGCTGGGCGGCCTGAACGTCGCCAACGTGAAGGTCCAGGGACTGATCGAGGCCATCCAGCCGCCCGGTCTGAACGACCTCACCTCCCTGGGCAGCGTCGCCGCCCTCGGCACGGTGCTCGCCTTCACCCTCATCGCCTCGGCGGAGACGCTGTTCAGCGCCGCCGCGGTCGACCGCATGCACGACGGCCCGCCCACGCACTACGACAAGGAACTGCTGGCCCAGGGCGTCGGCAACACCGTCTGCGGCGTCCTCGGCGCCCTGCCCATGACCGCGGTCATCGTCCGCAGCTCCGCCAACGTCCAGGCCGGCGCCAAGACGCCCCTGTCCCGGGTGCTGCACGGCGTCTGGCTGCTGCTGTTCGCCGTCATGCTCCCGGCCGCGATCGGCATCATCCCCCTGGCCGCTCTCGCGGGCGTCCTGGTCCACGCCGGCTGCAAGCTCGTACCGTTCAAGGACCTCGCCCCGCTGTGGCGCGAGCACCGCGGCGAGCTCATCATCCTCGCGGTCACGGCCGTCGCCATCGTGACCACCAGCATGTTCGAGGGCGTGGTGCTGGGCCTGCTGCTCGCCGTCGTGAAGTCGGCGTGGGAGACCTCCCAAGTCGGCGTCGACGTACGCGAACTGACGGACGGTCGCATGGTGGTGGCCCTCACCGGCAACGCCACCTTCCTGCGACTGCCCCGCATCCTGGACACCCTGGAGGCCTTGCCCCAGGACCGCCCCATCGAGCTCGACCTCTCCGCCCTGCGCCACCTCGACCACGCGTGCCGCTCGGCACTGGAGGTCTGGGCGGAGCGGCACAACGCGGAGGGCGTGGAGGCGGTGCGGGTGCGGCACCCGGAGGTGGTGGCGGCGGCTTAGCCGCACGGGGCTCCTGACGTGCCGGCCTCCTGCGTGAGGCCGGCCATAGGGGGTCTGGGCGAGCCGCCCGGACCCCCTGGACGCGCCGGGGCTTCAACGGGGCTTCAACGGAGCTTCGCCGGGGCGTCAGAGCGCGGCGCCGCCGGTGCGGCGCCGGCGCGCCGCCACGACCAGGCCCGCACCCACGGCGAGGGCGACGGCGCTGCCGCCCAGGGCCCACGGCAGTACGGGGTCGGCGCCGGTGGCGGCCATCTGGCCGGTGCCGACGGGGGACTTGCCGCCCACGCCGCGCCCGTCGTCGGCAGCGGGCTTCGCGGCGAGGTCGGTCGCGGGCTTGGCGTCACCGCTGCCGCTGCCGCCGCTCTCCGGCTTCGTCCGGTCGCCGGTGGACGGCTTGTCGCCCTTGCCGCCGCCGGCCCCGGCGCCGTCCTTGTTCTCCTTCTCCTTCGCCTTCGCCTTCTTCTCCTCGGCCTCCTTGGCGGCCTTCTCATCGGCCTCGTCCTTGGCGCGGGCCTCGTACTGACCGACTTCAAGGAAGTGCCGAACGTCCTCGGGTGTTCCCTTGAGCGCCTTCTTCGCGGCTTCCCGCACGGCGGGCCCGCCGACGCTCAGAATCTGGACGGTACGGACCCGGTCGTCCGAGCGCCGGGCCGACCGGTAATCGGTCTCGAGGAACCTCACCCGGTCCTCGGGGGTGCCGTTGAGCGCCTTCTCCGCCGCTGCCTTGAGGCCGCGGCCGGGGTTCTCCTGACCGAGAATCCGCAGAATCGCGAACCTGTCCTCTTCGATCTGCTTCTTGTCGGTGCCTTTTTCCGGCTTCGCCTCAGCGGCTTTTTCCGGGGCGGAGGCCGCAGGCTCCTTGACGCTGTCGGCGGCGACCGCCGGCGAGGAGAAGAGAACGGCCGGGGCCAGCGCGGCGGCGACGAGGGCCGCGGAAACACGGGCCAACTTCACGCGGTACACCTACTTTTCGGGCAAGATCATAAAAAGGCCATATATGGGGTATATGGTCGATCTTATCGACGGCGGGCGGTGGGACGGGGACACCGGCGAGAACGCTGTCGGGCCGTACTTCACGGGTGCGGACGGCGCACCCGTCCGCACCCTCGTCCTTCCGCGAGCGTCAGCCGGCCGTCCCGCCCTGGTTCACGGCCATGACCATCACCGAGCCGACGAGCACCAGGCGCTCCGTCAGCGCGTCGACCTGCTGCCGCTGTTCCGGCGGGAGGTGCCAGTCCTCCCACCATGAGGTCTCCTGGGGGCTTATCGGGCCCGACCACTCGGCTTCCCACGCCTGCGCCAGCTGGGCCGACAGGGGCCGGACCGACGCGGCCAGGCCGCCGTAGGCGCCCAGGAGGGCCATCATGTGGCTGGCCGGCAGCCATGACTGCCAGGCCGCCAGCATCTCGTCGGCAAGGTAGGAGACGTCCTCCAGCCACAGCACGTGCTGAGTGCCCCAGCCCTGGGGGGTGGGGCACGCGGGCATGCCCGGCAGCAGGCGTTGCGGCAGCCCGTCGCGGCGGGAGAAGAAATCCCGGCCCAGGGCCAGCTCGTAGTCCGAAGGGGTCCAGGAACGCTCGTTCAGGGCGATCGCGGCTGCATCGACAGCATCGACGGCTTGGCTCATTCCGCTACCGTACGCGGTGATCTTCGCCTTGCTCACCCCCGGGTCGCGACGGCCCGAGGGCCGCCGCAGTCGTGCCCGTCCGTCCCGGCCCGCACTGTAAAGATCCAGTTTTGCCGCACGCGGCAGGCGGAACGGCGGCCGTTGAACGCGGGGTGGGCCGACCGCACAGGTGAGGAACGTCATCGGCGGATGAAGAGATGCCGATGCGGATTACGGGCCGGGTGCGGAGGGGCGCAATCCGGCAAAATTCAGGGTTCACGCTGCAGAAACAATCCCTTATGGTGATCCGCGTGTTGGCCGACGGGGGAAGCCACGGTGGCACGGAATGGCAGCGGTATTCGGGCCGGGTTGTCGCCGTAGCGCAACGGGGGCCCAGGAGCTCAGTCGTACTGCTCCTGGTCAACAGGGGGTAAGGCGTGACCGTAAAGCTCTTTCTCATCGACGAGGACGCCATGTACCGCATGGGGGTCCGTGCCGCCGCGGAACAGGCCTACGACGTGGCGGTGGTAGGAGAAGGGTCGGATTTCGGGACGGACGTACTGGAGCGGCTCCGCAGTTCCGGGGGCACCGATGTCGTTCTGGTCGGCGCACCGCATTCGGGCACCTGCACCGATCTGGTCCGGACCATAGCCGGGGGTGCGGCGCCGGGAGGACGGGCACCACGGGTTCTGGTGGTGTCGTCGTCGGGGGCGGAGGAGGAGGCGGCGGTCGTCGCCGCGGTACGTGCGGGGGCACAGGGATACATCTCCAGGTGCATCTCGTGCGAGGAGCTCTTCCGGGCCATTCAGGTCGTGGCCGATGGCGGGGCCGTATTCGGTCCGTCCGTCGCCGCGCGGCTGGGGACGTATTTCTCCCCGCCCGACGGTGTGCCGAGCCGGACGGCTTTTCCCTCGCTCACTGATCGCGAGCTGCAAATCCTCGAGTGCATCGCCCGGGGCTGGGACAACAGGCGTATCGCCCGTTCCCTCGTGCTCTCCGAGAAGACGATCAAGAATCACGTCACCCGGCTGTTCCGGAAGCTGGAGGTCAAGGACCGTACGTCGGCGGCGATGCGGGCGCGGGACGCCGGGGCGGGCCTCCTCAGCGGTTGCCCGGCGAAATGATGCCCGTCTCGTAGCCGATGATCACCAGCTGGACGCGGTCCCGGACGCCGAGCTTGTCGAAGAGGTGGCCGATGTGGGTCTTCACCGTGGCGGGACTGACGTGCAGCCGCCGGGCGATCTCGCCGTTCGCCAGGCCACGGGTGACCAGGGTGAGCACCTCGTGCTCGCGGGCCGTCAGCCCGCCCAGTTCGGTGGGGATCCGGGGCGCGGGCTCCGGCCGTCGGCAGAACTCGGCGACCAGGCGTCGCGTCACGCTCGGGGCCAGCAGGCTCTCTCCCGAGGCCACCACGCGGATCGCCTGGAGGAGTTCGACGGGTGAGACGTCCTTGAGGAGGAAGCCGCTCGCCCCGGCGCGCAGGGCGCTGAACACATAGGCGTCGTGATCGAACATGGTGAGGATCAGGACCCGGACGTCGGACGCCTCCGGGGTGTTGCGGATGAGCCGGGTGGCCTCGATGCCGTCCATCTCGGGCATGCGCACGTCCATGAGGACGACGTCCGGTCGTGCACGCAGGGCCAGTTCCACGGCCGCGGCGCCCGTCCCGGCCTCGCCCACCACGGTGAGGCCGGGCTCGGCCTCCACCAGGACGCGGAAGCTGCCCCGGAGCAGGGCCTGATCGTCCGCGATCAGTACGCGTACGGGTACCGCCGGCACCCGCTCCCCGACGTGCCCCGCGATCCCGTCCGTTCGCATCGGTTCGCCCACCGCCGCCTCCCCTCAGCCCGCCTGCCGCGTGAAGGGTAGCCGCACGCTCACCGCGAAGCCCCCTTCGGGCCGGGGGCCCGCGCGGAAGTCGCCGCCGTGGAGGGCCACCCGCTCCCGCATGCCCAGCAGGCCGTGGCCGGGCGCGACGCCCGGGCGGGGGTGCGGCCGCCTGCGGGGGCCGTCGTCGGTCACCCGGATCCGCAACCCGTGCTCGTCGGTGTCCAGCTCGACCCGGCAGCGGGTCGGTCCCGCGTGCTTCATGACATTGGTCAGGGCCTCCTGGACGATCCGGTACGCCGAGAGATCCACCGTCCCGGGCAGCCCCCGGAGGTCCCGGGCGCGCACCTCGACCTCCACGCCCGCCGCCGCGGCGTGCTCGACGAGCCCGGACAGCTCCGACAGCCCGAGTGAGGGCCGCAGGTCGGCGACCTCCTCGTCCGTCGTGCCGTCGGAGCGCAGGACGCCGAGCATGTGGCGCATCTCGGCGAGCGCGGCGCGGCTCGCCGTCCCGATGACGCCCAGCGCCTCGCCCGCCGCCTCCGGGTGCTCGGCCAGGACGTGATGGGCGACCCCCGCCTTCACCGCGATCACCCCGATGTGGTGCGCGACGACATCGTGCAGCTCGCGGGCGATCCGCAGCCTCTCCTCCGCGACGGCACGGTCGGCGAGCTGCCGCGCCGACCGTGCGGCGTAGGCCCGCCGTTCCCGGACCGCACGGCCGGTCGCCCACGCCGCTCCGGCCAGGGCCACCCCCACGACCTGCATCGGCAGGGCCCCCGGCTCCCAGGTGGACGCGCCCGCCAGCACGACGGCGAGCAGGAAGACGACGCTGACCAGGCCGATGGTCGGGGTGGGCACCCAGCGTGCGCGGGGGGCCGTGACCGCCACCCAGTACAGCGCGAGCGCCACCGAGAGGAACGGTTCCGACACCACGCCGGACAGCGCCGCCACCAGCGAGGCGACGGCGGTCACCGCGCACACGGGCACGGGCCAGAGCCTGCGCACGGCCACCGGCAGGCCCATCAGCGCCGCCAGCGTCACCCGGGCCGCCGGCGGGGCCGCGGAGCCCGTGGCGGACGCGCCCGATATCGCGAGGAACGCCGCCATGAGCACGACCGCGGCCAGAGCGTCCAGGGCCAGCAGTTCGCGCGGGCGCAGCCGCCGGACCACGGCCCGGGCGCCCTCGTCGGACAGGCCGGGACCGGCCCGCCCGGTCCAGTCGTCAACCACCCGGTGACCTTACTGCGCGACCCGCCGTCGTACCTCCGCCCCGGGAATGACCTACCGCAGGGGGAGTTGGCGTGCCCGTGCCGTCCCTCCTCGGCCTCCGGTCGGAGGCGGGCGATCGGTTGGCGGGCCGATGGCAGCGAGCCTGCGGTGCGGGATCGTCGGAGGGTGATCGAAATCCAGGAGCTGACGAAACGATACGGAAGCACGGTCGCCGTCGACGACCTGTCGTTCTCCGTGAAATCCGGCACCGTCACCGGCTTCCTCGGCCCCAACGGCGCCGGCAAGTCGACGACCATGCGGATCACGATGGGCCTCGACCACCCGCTCCGGGGCCGGGTACTGCTCGACGGACGGCACTACGGGCAGTTGCGCGAACCGATCCGGCACGTGGGAGCCCTGCTGGAGGCCAAGGCGGCGCAGCGCAGCCGCACCGCCTACCACCACCTGCTGTGGCTGGCCCAGACCAACCGCATCGGCCGGCGGCGGGTGCGCGAGGTGCTGGAGCTGGTCGGCCTCGAGTCGGCGGCCGCCAGGCGCGCGGGCGGCTTCTCCCTGGGCATGGGCCAACGGCTCGGCCTGGCCGCGGCACTGCTCGGGGACCCGGGGATCCTGATCCTCGACGAGCCCGCCAACGGCCTCGATCCGGAGGGGGTGCGCTGGATCAGGACCCTGCTCAAGAAGCTGGCCGCCGAGGGCCGGACGGTCTTCGTCTCCAGCCATTTGATGAGCGAGATGGCCATCACCGCCGACCATCTGATCGTCATCGGCCGGGGGCGTCTGCTCGCCGACACCAGCATGGCCGGCTTCATCGCCGACAACTGCCGCCCCTCCGTGCGCATCCGCACCCCCCAGCCCGGGCTGCTGCGGGCGGCGCTGGAGGAGGCCGGCCTGCACGCGGTCCGGGAGGTGGACGGCACCATGACCGTGGAGGAGGCCGACACCGCCGCCATCGGCCGGATCGCGGCCGACAGGGGCATCACCCTGGACGAGTTGAGCGCCCAGCAGTCCTCACTGGAAGAGGCGTTCCTCCGGCTCACGTCGCACGCGGCGGAGTACCGGGCGGCGGCGACCGTGGCGGGGGAGTGGGCGTCATGACCGGCAACGCTCCCACGGCCGTCGTCAGGGCCGAGCTGACCAAGATCCGTACGCTCTGGTCGACGCTCGGCGCGCTGGCGCTGGCGCTCGTCGTGAGTGTGGGCATCGCGCTGATCAACAACATCTCCGTCCGGCATGCCATCGACACCGGAAGCGACATGGTCGTGGACGACTTCGACCCGGTCAACTCCGGTTTCGTCGGCGTGCAGTTCGCCCAGCTCGCCCTGCTCGCGTTCGGCGTGCTGCTGATCAGCGGCGAATACGGCAGCGGCATGATCCGGGTGTCGTTGGCGGCCGTCCCCTCGCGCGGCCTCTTCTACGCCGGCAAGATCGCCTCGGCCGCCGCCGTGGCCTTCCCCCTGTCCCTGGTCATGTCCTTCGCCTGCTTTTTGACCTCGCAGCAGGCGCTGGGGCCGCACGGCGTCTCGCTCGGCGAGGGAGAGGCCCTGCGTGCCGTGCTCGGCGCCCCGCTCTACCTCACGCTGATGTGCCTGTTCTCCCTGGGGGTCGCCACGATGCTGCGCGGCACGGCACTCTCGCTGTCGCTGCTGTTCTCCGTGGTCTTCGTCTTCTCCCCGGTGGCCAATGCCGTCCCCGGGCTCCGGGAGGTCGCACGCTATCTGCCCGACCGGGCCGGCTCGCAGATCATGACGGTCGGCGAGCAGGCGGATTCCGTGCTCGGCCCGTGGGCCGGCCTGCTGGTCCTGGCCCTCTGGACGGCCGCTGCCCTCGTCGGCGGGCTCCTCATGCTCCGCCGCCGCGACGCCTGAGGGCTGTCCGGGGGCCCGCTCCGGTCCCTGGCGCGGGACCACGATCAGGGACCCGCAATAGGGACCCGCGAGGGCCCGGAGTCCCGCTGGTACGGGACCAATTCCACGTTAGATTCCCGGTGTTCGGTCGATAGCGAGTGCGAAACAACTGCTCGCATTCGATTCCTATCCGATTCACCGGAGGACACCATGGAGAACACCGTCTACGAGCCCCCGACCCTCGTCGAGATCGGCGACTTCGAGGAGCTCACCCTCTGCAGCCCGTGGGGCAGCTGCCGTGACTTCGCCGGCTGCGGCCGTGCGTTCATCTGCATCGGCTGACACCTGAGGCCGGAATGACCCGACGGTGGCGGTGAACGGCATCGACCGTCCTTCCGCCACCGTCGATTTCCGTGTGCCCCGCGCACAGCGGCCGGAACAATGGCAGGGGGAAATGGACTTCACCGTCCTTCCGGACCACCCGGAAGCAGAAAACCTCATCAAGGGAAATTCCGCGTTCGCCGGGGCCCGTTCGATACCGCACCACTCCGGACGGCCGTGGCTGGTCGGCCGGTGGGGAGACCGGGACGTCTCGCTGGTGGCCGAGGGGCCCCACCGGATCGCGGTGTTCGGGCACCTCCCGAAGAACACCCGGGGACTCGCCCGGGCGCTGGAGCGCGCCACCTCCCCGTACGACCTGGACGCCCTGGCGCGGAGCGTGCCCGGCAGCGTCCACCTCATAGCCAGCCTCGACGGCGACGTACGGGCCCAGGGCTCGCTCTCCACCGCACGCCACATCTTCACCGCCCGCACCCGGGGGGTGAGCGTGGCGGCCAGCAGCCCTGCCCTGCTGGCGGCCCTGACCGGCGCCGGTGCCGACGAGAGCGCGCTCGCCCTCCAGCTCCTCGACCCCCTGCCGCCCTGGCCCCTCACCCAGCGCTCCGTGTGGACCGGGGTGGAGGCCCTGACCCCCGGGCACTGGCTGCACCTGCGCACCGACGGCGGCGGCCGGCAGATCCGCTGGTGGCACCCGCCGCCGGACGGCCTCCCGCTCGCGGACGCCGCGGCCGCCGTACGGGCCGCCCTCACCGAGGCCGTGGCTCTGCGGACCGGCCGCCCCGGCAGGGTGAGCGCCGACCTCTCCGGCGGGCTCGACTCCACCTGCCTGTGCTTCATCGCGGAAGCGCAGACGGACGAGCTCTCCACCTACCACGTCGCACCCCTGGACGAGGCCAACGAGGACACCCTCTGGGCCCGCCGCGCCGCCGACCGGCTGCCGCGCGCCCGCCACCACTGGATTCCCAAGTCCCGCGAGGCGAACTGGTTCGACGTCGAGACCGACCCGGCCCGGGCCCTGGACACGGGCGAGGGGCCGGCCCTGTGGGCCTCGGGGGCGGCCCACCTGACGGACCTGTCCCGGGCCGCCGCCGAGGACGGCTCGTCGCTGCACATGATGGGCCTGGGCGGCGACGAACTCTTCGGCTCCACCCCCTCCTACCTGTGGTCCCTCGCCCGCCGGCACCCGCTCCGGTCCCTGCCGGTCATCCAGCGCCACCGGTTGCTCAACCGCTGGCCGCTCGCCGCCACCGTCCGCGCGCTCGCCGACCGCGGCGACTTCCCGCAAGCCCTCATGGCGAGCGCACGCCGGCTGACCGCCCCACCGCCGCGGCCGCCCCACCTCGACCTGGGCTGGACGGGCGGCTCCCGCATGCCGCCCTGGGCCACGCCGACCGCCGTGGCGCTCGTACGCGAGCTGTACCGCGAGGCGGCCGAGGCGGGGACGGCGCCGCTCGATCCCGACCGGCTCCGCCACCAGCTCCTGGAATTCACCGGATACGACGGCAGGCTCATCCGGCAGACCCGGCGCGCCACGGCCGCCTCGGGCGTGGAGTGGGACGCGCCCATGCTCGACGACCGCGTCGTCGAGGCAGCGATGTCGGTCCGGCTGTCCGACCGGATGGTCCGCGGACGGTTCAAGCCCCTGCTGACCGCGGCCATGCGCGGCACCGTGCCCGCCGACATCCTCGACCGCCGCTCCAAGGGCGAGTTCAGCGCCGAACTCCACGAGGGCGTCCGCCGCAACCGGGACCGCTTCCTCGACCTGTGCACCGATCTCCGGCTCGCCGAACGCGGCCTGGTGAACGCCGACGCCTTGCGCACCGCGTTCCTCGCCCCGTCCCCCGAGAGCCATCACCTGTCCCAGTTCGAGAACACGGTGGCGTGCGAGGCCTGGCTGCGCTCGCCCAGCGCCACCCCGCACCCCGTGGGAGAACCACGATGACCCTTGCACTCGCCCGGACCGTGATCACCACCGACACCGAGGCGGGCCTGGTGCTGCTGGACGAGCACAGCGGGCGCTACTGGCACCTCAACGGCTCGGGCGCCGTCACGCTGCGGCTGCTCCTGGACGGCCGTTCCCCCGAGGAGGCCGCGGCCGAACTGACCCGGAACGCGCCCGACGCCGCCCCCCGGGCCCTCGCCGACGTACGCCGGCTCGTGGCCGCCCTCGGCAAGGCCCACCTGGTGGTGACGGTATGACGATTCCCGTGACCGGAGAACGCCGCGCCGCCAACCTGTCCTGGCGCGGCCGGATCGGCGCGCGGCTCGCCACCGGCGTGGCGCTGCTGCTGACCACAAGGCTCTCGCCGCGCCGCCTGCGCCAAGTGCTGCGCCTGCTCAGCCGCGGCAGCCGCCCCGCCACCCGTGACCAGGCCCTGTACGCCCGGCAGGCGGCGGTGACGGTGAGCACCCGCTGCGCGGGGCTCGGCTGCCTGCAGCGGTCGGTCGCCGCGGCCCTGTTGTGCCGGATGCACGACCGGTGGCCCGACTGGTGCACCGGCTTCCGCACCGACCCGTTCGGCGCCCACGCCTGGGTCGAGGTGGACGGCGAGCCCGTGGGGGAGCCGGGGGACCTGTCCCGGTTCCGCACCGTGATGGCCGTACGGCTGCGGCAGGAGGAGGCGTCATGAGCGCCCCGGACGCGGACGTCGCGGTCCGCGCCGAGGACCTCGGCAAGGTCTACGGCGACACCGTGGCCGTGGCCGGCCTCGACCTGAGCGTGCCCGCCGGCACCGCCTTCGCCTTCCTCGGCCCCAACGGCGCGGGCAAGACCACCACGATCAGCATGCTGTGCACCCTGCTCGCCCCCACGGCAGGGCGGGCCGAGGTCGCCGGTTTCGACGTGGTCGCACAGCCGGACGAGGTCCGGGACCACATCGGGCTGGTCTTCCAGGAGTCCACCCTCGACCAGGACCTGACGGCCGAGGAGAACCTGCGCTTCTACGCCGAGCTCTTCGGGATCACCCGCCGGCAGGGCGCGGCGGACGTCGCGGCCGTGCTCGGGCTCGTGGGGCTCACCGACCGCCGCGACACCCCCGTCCGGGACTTCTCCGGTGGCATGCGCCGCCGTCTGGAGATCGCCCGGGGGCTGCTGAACACCCCGGCGGTGCTGTTCCTGGACGAGCCCACCACCGGCCTCGACCCGCAGACCCGGGTGGCGATCTGGGAGCACCTGCACCGCCTGCGGCGCGAACGCAACGTCACGCTCTTCATGACCACCCATCATCTGGAGGAGGCCGAGAACTGCGACCGGATCGCCATCATGGACGACGGCTTCGTCGTCGCCGAGGGCACCCCGGCCGGGCTCAAGGCCGTCGTCGGAGCCGACCTGGTCGTCCTGCGCACGGACGACGACCAGGAGACCGCCCGGGTGGTGCGCGAGCGGTACGGGGTCGAGGCCGAGGCGGGGCCGGACGGGGTGCGGCTGAGGGTGGACGACGGCGCGGCGTTCGTCCCGAAGTTCTGCGGGGACGCCGGGGTGCGGGTGCACTCGGTCAGCGTCACGCCACCCTCGCTCGACGACGTCTTCCTCCACTACACCGGCCACAGCATCCGCGACGACGAGGCGGGACCCATGACGCTCGAGGACCTCGTCAGGAGGCAGGGGTGACCCAGACCGGCACGGTGCGGGCCCGCGCCCGCCTCACCACGTCCACCCCGGCCCGGCCGTCCCGGACGGGCCCGCGCGGGTCCTCCCGAAGGAATCTGCGGGCCGTCAGGATGCTGTGGCACCGCGAGATGATCCGGCTGAGCCGCAACAAGATCCAGCTGGTCATGGGTCTGGTGACGCCGCTGATGTTCCTGCTCGTCCTGGGCACCGGCCTGGACACCTCGGGGGTCGTGGGCGAGGGCTACGACGAGTACCGGAGCTTCCTGTTCCCGGGCATCCTCGTGATGACCACCCAGGCACCGGCGATCTCGGTGGGGGTCTCGGTGGTCTGGGACCGCCAGGTGGGCTTCCTGCGCCAGGCCCTCGTGGCACCGGTCCGGCGCAGCAGCCTGCTGTTCGGCCTGTGCACGGGTGGCGCCACGACAGGGGCCGTCTACGGCCTCATGGTGCTGATCATTGCCCCGCTCGCCGGGGTGCCGTACCACCCGATGCTGCTGGTGGTCCTGGCCGAAGTCTTCGTGGTGGCCCTGGCCTTCACCACGATCGGCATGCTCGCGGCGGTCACGATCAAGAGCATCCAGACGTTCCAGGTCGTGGTCAGCCTGGCGTTGATGCCGCTCATGTTCCTGTCCGGCGCGATGTTCCCGCCCGGAGGGCTGCCCGGCTGGCTGGGCATCGCGGTGGCGCTCAACCCGCTGACGTACGCGATCGACGGCATCCGCCGGACGCTTCCGGGCGATGTGGACCTGGGCGGCTACGCGGAGTCCGTGGAGATCGCGGGCTGGACGCCGCCGGTCGCGCTGGAGATGGGCTTCGTGGCCCTGCTGGCGGCGACGGCACTGACCCTGGCGGCGCGCCGCTTCTCCCGCGCGGCCTGAGCCGGCGCGGCCCTTTGGACCGCACAAGATCGCCGGATGGGCTTTCGAGCCCGTCCGGCGATCTTCGCCGTCACTCCGACGGCCGCCGCAGCCTCGCCACGAACTTGTACCGGTCGCCGCGGTAGACGGATCGGACCCACTCCACCGGCATCCCCTGCGCGTCCACCGAATGCCGCGACAGCATGAGCATCGGCAGGCCCACGTCCGTGCCGAGCAGGCTCGCCTCGCGGGGGGTGGCCAGGGACGTCTCGATGGTCTCCTCCGCCTCCGCCAGGCGGACGTCGTAGACCTCGGCCAGGGCCGTGTAGAGAGAGGTGTACTTCGCCAGGCTGCGGCGCAGCGCCGGGAACCTCTTCGCCGACAGGTGGGTCGTCTCGATGGCCATGGGCTCGCCGCTGGCCAGCCGCAGCCGCTCGATGCGCAGGACGCGGCCGCCCGTCGCGATGTCGAGGAGCTGGGCGAGGCGGTCGTCGGCGGTGACGTAGCCGATGTCCAGGAGCTGGGAGGTGGGCTCCAGCCCCTGCGCCCGCATGTCCTCCGTGTAGGAGGTCAGTTGCAGGGCCTGGGAGACCTTGGGTTTCGCGACGAAGGTCCCCTTGCCCTGGATGCGCTCCAGTCGCCCCTCGACGACCAGTTCCTGGAGGGCCTGCCGCACGGTCGTGCGCGAGGTGTCGAACTCCGCGGCGAGGGTGCGCTCCGGCGGGACGGGGGTGCCGGGGGGCATGGTTTCGGTCATTTCCAGCAAGTGCCGTTTGAGCCGGTAATACTTGGGAACGCGCGCGGTCCGCGCGCCACCCGTGGCGCCGCCGCCCTCCGTCGTGCCGCCCTCGCTCGCCATGTCGCGCCTTCCCGACTCCGTTCCTGCTGCCGTCACCGGCTCCTCCGTCCATCGCGGTCACATGGTGGCACGGGCAGAGCCCGAGGGGGCCGAGAAGCCCAGGTAGACCTCGAGGTGTCGGTCCGGTAACGGAGCCGACAGCGACTCTTATACACCCTTGACACCCCAAAAGGTCTAGGCCAAGCTGCGGGCACTGGTCTAAACCATTAAAGACCACATTCGGTCCTTGAGGAGAGTGCTGTGAAGCGTGGGCTCATAGCGGCGACGGGTGTCGCGGCCATGTTGGTGAGTGTTGCTGCCTGTGGGTCCAGCGACAGTGACAAGGAGACCGGCGCCGACGGTTCCAAGGCGAAGTCCCTGACCGTCTGGTTCATGGATGGCTCGAACCCGCCGGCCTGGACGAAGGCCGTTCAGGCCGAGTTCGAACAGAAGACCGGTGCGAAGCTCGACATCCAGGTCCAGAAGTGGGACGGCATCCAGCAGAAGCTCACCACGGCCCTCTCCGAGTCCAGCCCACCGGACGTCGTCGAGGTCGGCAACACCCAGACCCCCTCCTACGCCCAGACCGGCGGCCTCGCCGAGCTCGAGGACCTGAAGAAGGAGATCGGCGGGGACTGGACCGCCTCCCTCAACAAGCCCTCCGTCTTCGAGGGCAAGCAGTACGCGGCGCCCTGGTACGCCGCCAACCGCGTGGTCATCTACAACAAGAAGATCTGGGCCGACGCGGGCATCAAGGACACCCCGAAGACCCGGGACGAGCTCTTCAAGGACCTCGAGGCCATCCAGAAGAAGGGCGACGCCGAACCGCTCTACCTGCCCGGCCAGAACTGGTACTTCTTCGACGGCCTGACCATCGGCACCGGCGCGGACCTGGTGAAGAAGGACGGCAAGAAGTACGTCTCCAACCTGGCCGACCCCAAGGTCGCCAAGGCCATGGAGATCTACAAGCAGTACCAGGCGTTCAGCAAGGCGCCCAAGGACAAGGACGAGGCCACCCCGCAGCAGGCCGACGTCTTCGCCAAGGGCAAGACCGGCGCGTTCATCGGCATGGGCTGGGAGGCGCAGACCGCCATCAAGGCGAACCCGGAGATCGAGAAGGAGATCGGCTACTTCACCATCCCCGGTGAGAGCGCCGACAAGCCCGAGGGCGTCTTCCTCGGCGGCTCCAACCTCGCGGTCCCCGAGGGCAGCAAGAAGAAGGAGCTCGCCAAGGAGTTCCTGAAGATCGCGCTGTCCGACAAGAACGAGGCCGCCCTGGCCAAGGAGGTCGGCTCGATCCCCAACAAGGAGTCGCTGCTCGCCAGCGTGAAGGGCAACCCGGCCGCCGAGGCCGCCGCCCCCGCCGCCAAGGGCGGCGGCACCACCCCGCTCATCGCCGAGTGGGCCGCCGTGGAGAACGCGCCCAACCCGATCAAGGCCTATATGACGGCCGTCCTGGGCGGCAAGTCGCCCGAGGAAGCCGCCAAGCAGGTCGAGGCCGACATGAACAAGCGCCTCAGCCAGAAGCAGTGACCTCACCGGTCGTGTGTGCGCACGGGCCTGCGCCCGTACGCGTAAGCCCGTACGCACACACGACCGTGCGCGGAAGTACCACCGTTAGACACGCTTGACAGGGGAGAAGGCGGACGACGATGTCAGCGCAGATCGAAGAGGCGGCGGTGGACACCGCCCCCCGGACCGGCAAGGGCGGCGGCCCGCCGCCCCGCCCCCGCACGGGCCGGGCCGCGCGGAGCGCCCCGTACCTGCTGATCCTCCCCGCCGTCGCCCTCACCGTGCTGCTGCTCGGCTGGACGATGCTCAAGAACGGCCTGCTGTCGCTGCAGAACCTCAATAAGCGTCAGCTCATCCGGCACGTCACCGAGTGGACCGGCTTCGACAACTACGCCGACACGCTCGGCAGCTCCGAATTCTGGGCCGTCACCGGCCGCTCGGTCGTCTTCACCGCCGCCAACGTCGTCCTGATCATGGCGCTCGGCTGTCTGACCGGGCTGCTGCTCGCACGGCTGGGCACCAAGCTGCGGCTGCTGCTCCTGCTCGGCCTCGTCCTCGCCTGGGCCATGCCCGTCGTCGCCGCGACCACCGTCTTCCAGTGGCTCTTCGACCAGCGCTTCGGCGTCGTCAACCACGTGCTGGACCAGCTCGGCTGGCACGCGATGCACGGCTACAACTGGACCGGCAGCCAGCTGTCCACCTTCTCCGTGATCACCGTGCTGATCGTCTGGCAGTCGGTCCCCTTCGTGGCGATCAACCTCTACGCGGCCACGACCACGATCCCCAAGGAGCTGTACGAGGCGGCTTCCCTGGACGGCGCCGGCAGCCTCAAGCAGTTCACCTCGGTGACCTTCCCCTTCCTCAAGCCGTTCTTCCTCGCCACGACCTTCCTCGAGGTCATCTGGGTCTTCAAGTCCTTCACCCAGGTCTTCGCGATCAACGAGGGCGGCCCCGACCGGCTCACCGAGACCCTGCCCGTCTACGCCTTCCAGGAGGGCATGGGCGGCCAGCACTTCGGGATGGGGGCCGCGATCTCCATCCTCACCATCGTGATCCTGCTGGCCCTGACCGCGTACTACCTGCGCCTGGTTCTCAAGCAAGAGGAGGACGAGCTGTGAGGCGTTCGCTGCTCGGTCGCGTCTGGCCGGGGGCGACGGCGGTCGTCCTCTTCACCGTCTTCGCGTTCCCCGTCTACTGGATGTTCGCCACGGCCTTCAAGGCCAACAAGGACATCGTCAGCGACACCCCCGTCTGGTTCCCCACCAGCCCCACCTTCGAGCACTTCACCAAGGCCGTCGACGCGGACGGCTTCTGGACCCTCGTGGGCAACTCCCTCACCGTCACCCTCATGGCGGTCGGGCTGTCGCTGGTCATCGCGCTGCTCGCGTCGTTCGCCGTGGCCCGGATGCGCTTCAAGGGCCGCAAGAGCTTCATCCTCGTCATGATGATGGCCCAGATGGCCCCCTGGGAGGTCATGGTCATCGCGTACTACATGATCGTGCGCGACGCGGACATGCTCAACAGCCTGGTGCCGCTCGCCGCCATCTACACCGTCATGGTGCTGCCCTTCACCGTCCTGACGCTGCGCGGCTACGTCGCCGCCGTGCCCAAGGAGCTGGAGGAGTCCGCGATGGTCGACGGGTGCACCCGCACCCAGGCCTTCGTCCGGGTGATCTTCCCGCTGCTCGCCCCCGGCCTGATGGCCACCTCGCTCTTCGGCTTCATCACCGTCTGGAACGAGTTCCCGATGGTGCTGATCCTCAGCAAGGACCCCGCGGCCCAGACCCTCCCGCTGTGGCTCACCGGCTTCCGCACCACCTTCGGCGACGACTGGGGCGCCACCATGGCCGCCTCCTCGCTCTTCGCCGTGCCGATCCTCGTCCTCTTCGTCATCCTCCAGCGCAAGGCGGTCGGCGGTCTCACGTCCGGCGCAGTGAAGGGCTAGTACCCACCCCATGGACACGCTCACCCGGGACGCCCTCACCGTCCTCCAGCCCGGCTTCACCGGCACCACCGCCCCCGGCTGGCTGCTGCGCCGGCTCGGCGAGGGCCTGCACTCCGTCGGCCTCTTCGGCCGCAACATCGCCTCGCCCGAGCAGCTCGCGGCCCTGACCGCACAGCTGCGCGCCGAGTGCGAGGACGTGCTGGTCGCCATCGACGAGGAGGGCGGCGACGTCACCCGCCTGGAGGTCCGTACGGGCTCCTCCTTCCCCGGCAACCTCGCCCTCGGCGCCGTCGACGACACCGCGCTGACCCGTGCCGTCGCCCGCGAGCTCGGCCGCCGCCTCGCCGCGTGCGGCGTCAACCTCAACTGGGCGCCGTCCGCCGACGTCAACTCCGACCCGGACAACCCGGTCATCGGCGTACGGTCCTTCGGCGCCGACCCGCACCTCGTCGCCCGGCACACCGCCGCCTACGTCGAGGGCCTGCAGGCCGCCGGGGTCGCCGCCTGCACCAAGCACTTCCCCGGCCACGGCGACACGGCCGTCGACTCCCACCACGACCTGCCGCGCATCGACGCGGACCTCACCACGCTCTACGCCCGCGAACTCGTGCCCTTCCGGGCGGCCGTGGCCGCCGGCACCAAGGCCGTGATGAGCGCCCACATCCTGCTGCCCGCCCTCGACGCCGCCCTGCCCGCCACCCTCAGCCCGGCGGCCCTGCACGGCCTGCTGCGCGGGCCGGTCACCGAGGGCGGCCTCGGCTTCGACGGGCTCATCGTCACCGACGGCATGGAGATGCGGGCCATCGCCGGGACGTACGGCATCGAACGCGGCAGCGTCATGGCCATCACCGCGGGCGCCGACGCCATCTGCGTCGGCGGCGGCCTGGCCGACGAGGAGACCGTGCTGCGGCTGCGCGACGCGCTGGTCGCGGCCGTGCGCGGTGGGGAGCTGGCGGAGGAACGGCTCGCCGACGCGGCCGCCCGGGTGCGCGCCCTGGCGCGCTGGACCGCGGGCGCGGGCGCGGGTGCGGGTGCGGGTGCGGGTGCGGCACAGGAGGGGACCGCGCCCGCACCCGCGCCCGAGGTGGGTCTGACCGCGGCCCGGCGCGCCCTGCGGGTGACCGCCGCCGCGGGGTACGTGCCGGTGGACGGGCCCGTGTACGTGGCCGCGTTCACGCCGCTGGCGAACATCGCGGTGGGGGACGAGACGCCGTGGGGGGTGGGGGCGGAGCTGGCCCGGCTGGTGCCGGGTACGGAGACCGGCACGTACGGCGCCGCTGAGGCCGACGTCGAGCAGGTGCTCCGGGCCGCGGCCGGCCGCCGGATCGTCGCGGTCGTCCGCGACGTGCACCGGCACCCGTGGATGGCCCGGATGCTGGGCACGCTGCTGGCCGCCCGTCCGGAGACCGTCGTGGTCGAGATGGGGCTGAACCAGGCCCCGCCGTCGGGGGCGTTGCACATCGCCACGCATGGGGCGGCGCGGGTGTGCGGCTTGGCTGCGGCGGAGGTCATCGCGGGGGCGTAGCCCTGTTGTCCTCAAACGCCGGACGGGCTGGATTTTCCAGCCCGTCCGGCGTTTGAGGACCGGGGTCCGGGGCGGAGCCCCGGTTACAGCCCCTGCCAGGCCGGCTTCGCCGCGTACGTGGCGCGGAAGTAGTCCGCCAGCTTCAGCTTCGAGGCCGCGGCCTCGTCGACGACCACCGTCGCGTGCGGGTGCAGCTGAAGGGCGGAGGCGGGCACGAACGCCGAGACCGGGCCCTCCACGCTCGCCGCCACCGCATCGGCCTTGCCCTCGCCCGTGGCCAGCAGCACCAGGTGGCGGGCCTCCAGGATCGTGCCGATGCCCTGCGTGATGACGTGGTGCGGCACCTGGTCGATGTCGCCGTCGAAGAAGCGCGCGTTGTCGACGCGGGTCTGCTCGGTCAGCGTCTTGATGCGGGTGCGCGAGGCGAGCGAGGAGCACGGCTCGTTGAAGCCGATGTGCCCGTCGGTGCCGATGCCCAGCAGCTGGAGGTCCACCCCGCCGGCCGCGGGCAGCGCGCGGTCGTACGCCTCGCAGGCGGCCTGGACGTCCTCGGCGGTGCCGTCGGGGCCCATGAAGGAGGCCTCGGTCAGGCCCAGCGGCTCGACGACCTCGCGCAGCACCACCGAGCGGTAGGACTCGGGGTGGTCGGCGGGCAGGCCGACGTACTCGTCGAGCTGGCAGATGCGGGCGCGCGAGGCGTCCACGGCGCCCGCGCGGACCTTGGCCGTCAGCGCCTGGTAGACGGGCAGTGGGGTGGAGCCGGTGGCCACGCCGAGCAGGGCGTCGGGCTTGCGGTTCAGCAGGGCGGCAATGGCGTCCGCAATCAGTTCGCCGCCTGCCTTGGCGTCCGGAACGATGACAATTTCCACGACTGGGCCTGCCGATCTAAAAGACTGAAACTCGGTGGTATAGACCAATCTAGCAGAGGGCCGAAGCCCGCCCGGGCGGGCTTTCCGGCCGGCTCCGGCTGGCGGCCCCGGTGCCCGCCGTGGTCGACTGGCAGTCGGCGGAGCGGGCGTCACCGGGAGGTGCCAGCATGTCGGGAGAGCGGCCGGGACTGATCATGTCCGGCGAGATGTCCGAGCAGCCCGCCGTGCTCCGCCGCATCCTCGACGAGGGCGCGCCCCGCATCCGCGAGACCGCCCGGCGGATCGCCGCCCGGGCGCCGCGCTTCGTGCTGCTCACCGCGCGCGGCACCTCCGACAACGCGGCCCTGTACGCCAAGTACCTCCTCGAGGTGCGGCTGGGGATGCCCTGCGGGCTGACCTCCATGTCGACGACGACGGCGTACGACGCGCGGCCCGACCTGACCGACGTCCTGGTGGTCACCGTCAGCCAGTCCGGCGGCTCCCCGGACCTGGTGGCCTCCACGCGGGCCGCCCGCGAGGCCGGCGCGGTCACCCTGGCGGTCACCAACAACCCCGGCTCCCCGCTGGCCGCCGTCTCGGAGTACCACCTCGACATCCTGGCCGGCCCGGAGAGGGCGCTGCCGGCGACCAAGACGTACACCGCCTCGCTCCTGACCCTCTACCTCTTCGTCGAGGGTCTGCGGGGCGGCGACGGCTCGGCCGCCCGGGACCTGCCGGAGCTGGCCCGGCGGGTGCTGGCCCGCGGCGAGGAGGTCAGGCAGCTCGCGAGCCGCTACCGCTTCGCCGAGCGCATGGTCCTCACCTCGCGCGGCTACGGCTATCCCACGGCCAAGGAGGCGGCGCTGAAGCTGATGGAGACGAGCTACATCCCCGCTCTCTCCTACTCCGGCGCCGACCTGCTGCACGGGCCGCTGGCCATGGTCGACAACATCTCGCCCGTCATCGCCATCGTCACCGAGGGCAGGGGCGGCGAGGCCCTCCAGCCGGTGCTGGAGCGGCTGCGCGGCCGGGGCGCCGACCTCTTCGTCGTCGGCAGCGAGGCCGAGGTGGCGAAGGCGTCCGCGGGATTCGCCCTGCCGACCGCCGGGGTGGCCGAGGAGCTGCAGCCGGTGCTGGAGATCCTGCCGCTGCAGATGCTGGCCTACGAGATCACCATCGCACGGGGGCAGGACCCGGACGCGCCGAGGGCGCTCGCCAAGGTCACGGAGACGCGATAGCGCCCCGGAAATCCCTGGCGCTTTTTCTAGTGATCGCTATAAAATTCGGGCATGGCGACCAAGCAGCGCGGGCGGCCGCGCTCCTTCGACCGGGAGTCGGCGCTCGAACAGGCCCTGCTGGCCTTCTGGGCCCATGGCTACGAATCCACGTCCATCGCCGACCTCACCCGGGTCATGGGAATCGGCGCACCCAGCCTCTACGCCGCCTTCGGCGACAAGGCGGCGCTCTTCCACGAGGCCCTCGCCCTCTACCGCCACCGCTACGGCGCCTGGGCGGAGCGCGCCGTCGGCGAGGAGCCGACCGCGCGCGCGGCCATGGAGCGGCTGCTGCGCGAGGCGGCGGCCGAGCTGACGACGGAGGGCCGGCCGCGCGGCTGTCTGGTCATCTCCGCGGGGGACCACGGCACCACCGCCTCCGCCGAGGCGGAGCGGGCGCTGCGCGAGCGGCGGCGCGAGGTCGCCGAGGGCCTGGAGATGAGAATCCGCCAGGGCGAGGAGGCCGGCGAGCTGCCCGCCGGTCAGGCGCCGACGCTGGCCCGCTTCGTCCAGGCCGTCTTCCAGGGCATGTCCCAGCAGGCGCGTGACGGGGCGAGCCGCACGGAGCTGGAGGCGGTGGCCGCGGCAGCGATGCGGTCCTGGCCCGGTCGGCCCTAGCCGGCGCCCGCCGCGCCGGGGTAACGCGCATTACTACGGCGGCGTGACCAAGCGGATTGAATACTTCGGGTAAAGGCGTCGGCAGTTCTTCCCACCTTGCTGACGAGAGATGTCTGAATGTAAGTTACGCATCAGCTTCTGCGCCAAGTCGACACAGGGGGTTGTCCGACCGCAGCGCGCGCTGCCCATCTGCCTTTTCTTTCCCCCTCCCTGAGCGAGAGTCGCAGGAGAAAGGCGTCATGGAAGCTTTACGCGGGAATCCCGTACGCGCCGGAAAAAGCAGAGCCGCCGACGCCGCCCACGCGGACACTGTCGTTTTGCTCGCCGCTCACGACCCGGACTCCCTGAGTTTCCTCGGCAGTGCTTTGCGCGAGGGGAACCGGCTGTCCGCCGTCCGCACGGTGGACAGCCGGCTGCCGCTGTCGCAATGGCCGTTGGACCGGGTGGACGTGGTCGTCCTCGCCCTCGAGGAGGGGCGGGTTCCCGCCGCCGCCGTACGGACCCTGGCCGCCGCCGGCGTCCCCGCCCTGCTCGTGGGGACGGGCTGGACCCGGCGTCCCCTGGAGGCCGCCTTCGCGGCGGGCGCCGCGGGCTGCCTCGTCCGGGGCGAGGCGGCAGGCGGCCTGGCGGCGGCCGCCCTCGCGGTGGCCTCCGGGCACCGGCTGCTCTCCCCCCAGCTGCTGGACCGCGGGCTGCCCGGGCTCCCCGCGGCCGAGGCGCCCGCCATCCCCGCCCCCCGGGCCGGACCGCGCCCCGCGCACCGCCCGCAGGACCTTCCCCCCACCCTCACCGCCCGGGAGCACGAGGTCTTCGCCCTGCTGGCCGCAGGACTCTCCACCGCCGAGGCCGCGTCCTCCCTCAACGTGTCCCCCAGCACGGTCAAGAGTCATATCTCGCACGTGCTCACCAAGCTCGGCGCACGCAGCCGGCTCGAGGCCGTGCTGTTGATGCAGCAGATGTCGGCGCCCGGTCGGGGCCGTCAATCACTGACCGGCTGAGGCGTGCCGGTCGATGGAACGGAAAATCAATGAAGCTTTCACAGTTGGCAGCGTTCGTGGCCATCGCTGACACCGGAAGTTTTACGAAGGCGGCGGAAAAGCTGGGGGTGACCCAATCCGCGGTCAGTCATGCCATGGCGAGCCTCGAAGCAGAACTCCGGGTGGGAATCATGACGCGTGATCGCGGGGGAGTGGATCTCACCCGGGCCGGGCAGCGCATCATCGACCATGCGCGGTCCGCGCTGCGCAATGTGGAACAGATACGCCTGGATGCACAGTCCACGCCCAGGGTGACCGATCACAGGATCGTCATCGGCACGAGTCAGAGCTTTTCCCTCCAGCTCTTACCCCGACTCATCTCGGAATTCCGTTCGCGTTTCCAGAATTTGGAGATCGTATTGCGGGAGGGGAACGACACCAGCATCGCGGAGATGGTGCAGGAGCGGATGGTGGACGTCGGGATCGTGACGCTGCCCAAAACCCATCTCAGGACGTATCCGCTGTTGCAGGACGAAATGCGGGTGGTCCTGCCCGAACGGCACCGCTGGGCCCCGTCCTCGAGCCTGACCGTCCGCCGGCTCGCCGAGGAGGAGATCCTGCTGCCCGCGGACGGCGTGGAGCCCACGCTCCGGGAGCTGTTCCAGGCGGCCGGCAGCCGGCTCAGGGTCACCCACCGCATCCAGGACCTGCAGGTGCTGCTGAGCATGGTCGCCGCGGGCATCGGCGTCACCGTGCTGCCGTCGCTGGCCCTGCCCGCCGTCCTGCCCGACCTGCGGACCGTTCCCTTCGAGCCCGCCGTCAGGCGGCAGCTCGGCATAGCGGTGCGGGGCACGCCCGAGCAGTCGTCGGCGGTCATGGCCTTCGTCACGACCGCCCAGGCCCTCGCGGGCGGCAGCGACTGGTGCGCGCGGACCGCCGGCGGCGCCGTGGTCCCCGACGGCGTCGCCGCCCGGTGAACGACCGCGGTCCGTATGCCCCGTGGAGTCGGGGCATACGGACCGCGGTGTCACCGGTGGAGGGGTGGGATCAGTCGCCGACCCGGCCCCGGACGCCGTCGATCCAGCGGTCGGCGTGCCGGTCCGCGGCCGCCTGGTCGCGGAAGGCGTAGGTCTTCAGCAGCCAGCGCTGGCGGGCCCGCTCGGGGTCGTTGATCTCCATCTTGTCCCGGCTGTGCAGGCCGTCCTGGTTGGCGAAGGTGAACAGGTCGCCGGGCAGCACGCGGTGCCGCTTCTTCTCGGCCTTGACCAGCGCGTTCTTCAGCGCCAGCAGCGCGTCCTTCGCCTTCTCCGGACCGCCGGGCACCACCGTGGTGCTGGTGTCGAGGTAGCGGAAGCTGTGGTGGTTCTCCAGGATGGCGTGCTCCCCGGAGTCCGTCAGGTCCCCGTTGTTGTCGCGGGAGAGGACGTCGAAGGGCGTGATGAAGTGCGGCTGCCGCAGGATCTCCTGCTCCTCCTCGGAGAGGTGGGCGAGCATGCTGCGGCCGTCGACGAAGCCCGTGTAGATGTAGTCGCCGTCCGGGCAGCGCATGCCGAGCAGCGAGATGAAGTCGGCGCGCACCGGGTGGGCGGTGCGGTCGTTGTGGAAGACCAGCTCGCTGTCGCTGAATCCCGTCTGCTTTCCGCTGTAACGGTTGATCGCGATGACGTCGGTGAAGAAGTCGCCGTTGAAGCGGGTGGCGTAGGAGAGCAGCGGGGTGCCCACGAGCTGTCCGAACAGCTCCAGGAAGACCTCGCCGGTGAAGGTCTTCTTCTTGCGGTGCTTGTCGGCGATCGGGTCGTCCAGGTCGAGGACCGGAATCTCGGTGTCGAGGGGGCAGTTGCGCAGCACATGGGCGTCGGACACCCCGGATTCACGCTCCGCGCGAATGCGCGCGCACACCTCGCGGAAGAAGACCGGGACCTCGCCCCGGTCCACGACGTCCGCCACGGTGCGGGAGAAGGCCGGATAGTCCTCGTACGGGTTCTTTCCGACAGTTTCCAGGACCGCACGAAGCTCGTCGCGCTCTGCGTCTGTCAGTGCGTAAAAGGGTTCCATTGTTCGCTTTCCCCAGAACAGTTCGACTTGTGGTCGCGATCAGTTTCGGCCGGTCCGTGGGGGCTCGGCATCGTCCGATGGAGGAAAGACGGAGGAAAGATGGAGGAAAGACGGGGAAAAAGGGCGGGACACGTGGGTCGGGGGTGTTGCCTGCACGTGCCCCGCCCGGTCTCTCAGCGCAGCGGAGCGGTCGGCGCGTCGCGGAAGCCGAGGACGACGCAC
Source organism: Streptomyces sp. NPDC021096 (assembly GCF_040641275.1). Taxonomy (NCBI): domain Bacteria; kingdom Bacillati; phylum Actinomycetota; class Actinomycetes; order Kitasatosporales; family Streptomycetaceae; genus Streptomyces; species Streptomyces sp. NPDC021096. The sequence continues at coordinate 349,552 of NZ_JBFADG010000001.1, forward strand.
CCGGTCTCCGTGCTGACCTGGTGGACGCTGCCGGGCTCCACGACGACGAGGTCACCGGCGGTGTACCGGGCGCCGCTGTCGTCGAGCAGCTCTCCCTGGAGGACGAACATCGCCTCGTAGCCGAGGTGTTCGTGGAGGTCGCCGTGGGCCCCCGGGCTCATCCGGGAGAGGAGGCCGGTCGCGGGCCGGGGGCCCTCGGTGGTGTAGAGCGGCACGAACTCGACGCCGGCCCGGCCGGCCTCGACCCAGGACGACCACTTGAGGGCGTCGAGGCCGGCGGGGCTCAGCAGGTCGCGCAGCACGGTGGCCGGCCGGGACTGCCGGGGGGCGTCGTCGTGCGCGGGAGCGGGAGCAGGGGCGGTCATGGCGGTTCTTCTCCTGGTGGGTGGATGCGGGGAGCGGACGACGGGGACGGACGTCCGCTAGGCGGCGGCGGTCGCGGCGGCAGCGGCGGCGGTCTTGCGCCGGGCGCCGATGGCGAGCACGCCACCGGTCAGGAAGGACGCCGCGGCGAGCGCCGCGGAGAGGTGGAGGCCGTCGGTGAGGTGGTCTGAGGTGGCGACGAGGGTGCCGAACAGGGCGACGCCGACGGCGCTGCCCACCTGGCGGGAGACGTTGAAGACCGCCGAGGCCACGCCCGCCCCGTCCGCCGGGGCCGACTCGATGATGGCGGCCATGGAGGCCAGGGCCGTCATGGTCTGGCCCAGACCGGTGGCGATCAGGGCGAACAGCAGGACCGGGTACGCGGTGTCGGAGCCGGCCAGCAGCCAGCCGAGGAACCCGGCGGCGCCCAGGAAGAGCCCGGCCGTCATCGGGACGTACGGGCCGGTGCGGGCGGCGACCCGGCTGAAGACGGGGGCCGCGATCAGGCCCATGCAGACCGAGGGCAGCAGCGCCAGACCCGTGGTCAGCGCGTCGTACCCGCGCTCCTGCTGGAAGTAGAGGGTCGACAGGAACAGCATGCCGTAGTAGCCCAGGCTGATCAGCAGACCGATCAGGGCGGTGGCCGAGAAGGCGCCGGTACGGAAGAGGGAGAGCCGCAGCAGCGGTGCGCGGCCCTCCGGCCGGACCTTCACCGAGGCCTCCAGGCGGCGTTCGACCGCGACGAACAGGCCCAGCGCCACCACGCCCACGGCGAAGAAGCCCAGGACGAGGGGGGAGCCCCAGCCCGCCGTGCCGGCCTCGTTGATGCCGCCCGCCAGGGCGACCAGGCCCACCACGCCGAGCACCTGGCCCGCGGGGTCCATGCGGTGGGCCGGGGGCTTGCGGGTCGCCGCCGGGAGGTGACGCATCGTCAACACCATGGCGAGCGCGCCCACCGGCAGGTTGAGCCAGAAGACGGCCCGCCAGTCCAGGCCCGCGATCAGCAGGCCGCCCACCACGGGACCGGCGCCGAACGCGATGGAGGCGACGGCACCCCAGATGGCGATCGCCCGGGCGCGCACCGCCCGGTCGGGGTAGGTGGCCTGCAGCAGCGCCAGCGACGCCGGCACGAGGAACGCGGCTCCGGCGCCCTGCGCCAGCCGGCCCGCCACCAGCACGGCCGTCGTGCCCGCGAGCCCGCAGCCGATGGAGGCGAGGGTGAAGACGGCCAGCCCGGCGAGGAACATCCGGCGGTGGCCGAACCGGTCGCCCAGGCCGCCGCCGAGCAGCAGCAGGCCGGCGAAGAGGGTGCTGTAGCCGTCGACGATCCACTGCAGCGCGGACGCTCCGGCGCCCAGCGAGGAACGGATGTCGGGCACCGCCACGGTGACGACCGTGACGTCCAGCATCACCAGGAAGTAGCCGAGGCTCAGCGCGATCAGAGGGGTGAGGGCGAGGGGCGGACGAGCGGGCGCCGGGTCGGGCTCGGCGACGGGCCGCCGGTCGGCCGTGGGGTCGGTGACGGTCATGAACACAGTCTCGGCTCCGGATACTTCGTTCCCCGGCGAAGTGTTGTCGGCGTACGGTGAGGACATGAGCGCCGAGACCACCCCGCAGGGCCCGCGGCACGAGGGACGGACCGCCGGCCGGCTGAACCGCCAGACCGACATCGCCCGTGCCGCCGCCCTGATCGCCGACCCCTCCCGCGCGCGGATCCTCAAGGCCCTGTGCGACGGCCGGGCCCTGCCCGCCGCCGCGCTGGCCACCGAGGCGGGCGTCAGCGCCCCGACGGGCAGCGCCCATCTGGCCAAGCTCGTGGAGGGCGGCCTGATCACCGCGGTCCGCGAGGGTCGGCACCGCTACTACCGGCTGGCCGGCCCGGACATCAGCTCCGCGCTGGAGGCGCTCGCCCTCATCGCCCCGCCGCTGCCGGTGACCTCGCTGCGCGAGAGCAGCGTCGCCAACGCCCTGCACCGCTCCCGCACCTGCTACGACCACCTCGCCGGGCAGCTCGGCGTGGCCCTGATGCGCGCCCTGCTCGAGCGCGACGTGCTCACCGGGCACGACGGCGTCCACCGCGCCGAGCAGGCCGTACGGGACCGGCCCTCCGCCTACGGGCACGACAGCGCCTACCGGCTGACCGACGGCGGCCGCGGCCACCTGGCGGCCTTCGGCGTCGAGGTGGACCGCCTGCCCAAGCGGCGCCCGGCCATCCGCTACTGCGTCGACTGGAGCGAGCACCAGCACCACCTCGCGGGCGCCCTGGGCGCGGCGATCACCGCCAGGCTCTTCGACCTCGGCTGGCTGCGCTACGGCGCGAGCCCGCGCGTGGTGCACCTGACCGCGTCCGGCGCCGAGGGGCTGCGGGAGACCTTCGGGCTGGCCGTGGACGCGTGAACGGCGCGGGGCCCGGACACCTCGACGTGTCCGGGCCCCGCGCCGTTGCTCGTGCGCTCAGCCGGTGGTGGGCAGCGCGGGGCGGCGCCCGCGCTCGTAGGCCGCTATCTCGTCCTCGTACTGCAGGGTGGCGGCGATCAGGTCGTGCCCGGCCAGCAGCCGGGCCCGGACGTCCTCGTCCAGGGAGAACGGCTGCACCACGCCGGCGCAGCGCACCTCGAGCCGCTCGAGGTCCACGACCACGGAAACGGCCGGGTCGGCCTCGATCTCCTGCCACAGCCGCTCGACGACGTCGGCCGGCACGACGATCGTCAGCAGGCCGTTGAGCAGCGAGTTGCCCCGGAAGATGTCGCCGTAGCGCGGGGCGATCACGGCCCGGAAGCCGTAGTCCTGCAGCGCCCAGACCGCGTACTCGCGCGAGGACCCGGTGCCGAAGTCGTTCCCGGCGACCAGCACGGTCGCGCCGCGGTGCGCGGGCCGGTTGAGGACGAACGAGGGGTCGTCGCGCCAGTCGGCGAACAGGGAGTCGGCGTGCCCGGTCCGGCTCGAACTGACGCAGAAGCGGGCCGGGATGATCTGGTCGGTGTCGACGTCGCTGCGGCGCAGCGGCACGGCCGTGCCGGTGTGGACGGTGAACTTCTCCATGGCTTCTACGACCTCACAGATCGGCGGGGGCGGCGAGCCGGCCGGCCACGGCCGTGGCGGCGGCGACGGGCGGCGACACGATGTGGGTGCGCGACCCCTTGCCCTGCCGGCCCTCGAAATTGCGGTTGTTGGTGGAGGCCGCCCGCTGCCCGGGAAGCAGCCGGTCCTCGTTGAGCGCGGCGCACATCGAACAGCCCGCGCCCGCCCGGAAGTCGGCGCCCGCCTCCGCGAAGATCCGGTCCAGGCCCTCCTCGACGGCCTGCCGGCGCACCTGCGCCGAGCCGGGCACGATCATCATGTGGAGGCCGTCGGCGACCCGCCGGCCCCGCAGCACGCCCGCGGCGGCGCGCAGGTCCTCGATCCGGCCGTTGGTGCACGAGCCGAGGAAGACGGTGTCGACGCCCACGTCCTTCATCGGGGTGCCCGGGCGCAGGTCCATGTAGGCCAGGGCGCGCTCGGCCGCGGCCCGCTCGGCCTCGTCGGCGAAGTCGCCGGGGGCCGGCACCCGGCCGTCCAGCGGTACGGCCTGGGCGGGGTTGGTGCCCCAGGAGACGTACGGGCTCAGGGTGCTCGCGTCCAGGGTCACCGTGGTGTCGAAGACCGCGTCCTCGTCGCTGCGCAGGGTCCGCCAGTAGGCCACCTCGGCGTCCCACGCCTCGCCCTGCGGCATCCCGGGCCGCTGCGCGAGGTAGGCGAAGGTCGTCTCGTCGGGTGCGATCATGCCGGCCCGCGAGCCCGCCTCGACCGACATGTTGCACAGGGTCATCCGGGCCTCCATCGACAGGGCGTCGATGGCCTCGCCCCGGTACTCGATGATGTGCCCCTGGCCGCCAGCGGTGCCGATCTGCGCGATCAGGGCGAGGATGAGGTCCTTGGCGGTGACGCCTTCCGGGAGGCGGCCGGGTATCTCGACGAGCATGCTCTTCATCCGCCGCATGCGCAGCGTCTGGGTGGCGAGCACGTGCTCCACCTGGCTGGCGCCGATGCCGAAGGCCAGCGCGCCGAACGCGCCCAGCGTCGTGGTGTGCGAGTCGCAGCACACGATCGTCATGCCGGGCCGGGTCAGGCCGAGCTCGGGGCCGATGACGTGCACGATGCCCTGGCCGGGGTCGCCCAGGCGGTGCAGCGGGATGCCGAACTGCGCGCAGTTCTCCCGCATCAGCTGGGCCTGCCGGCGGCCCGAGGGGTCCGCGATGATCCGGTCGAGGGCGAGGGTTGGGGTGTTGTGGTCCTCGGTGCCCATGGTGAGGCCGGGCCTGCGCACGGTGCGTCCCGCCGCGCGCAGGGCGTCGAACGCCTGGGGGGTGTTCACCTCGTGCAGCAGTTGCAGATCGACGTAGAGCAGGTCCTCCCCACTCCCGCCGTGCCGTACGACATGCGCGTCCCACACCTTCTGCGCCAGTGTCGAACCCATGTGAAGTGCCGCTCCTCGTCTCGGTGGTGCTTGCCGGTGGTGGTGCGCGGGGCTCAGCCGCGCCGGGCCAGGGCGGTGGCCGTGCGCTCCAGGGCCTCCTCGATGACCGCCCGGGAGGTGGCGAAGGAGAGCCGGACGTGCCCCTCGCCGCCGGGCCCGAAGGCGGTGCCCGGGGTCACCGCGACGCCCGCTTCCCGCAGCAGCCATTCGGTGAACGCGGCGGAGTCGGAGAACCCCGTGCCGCGGATGTCGGCGAACGCGTAGAACGCGCCGTCCGGAGCGGTGCAGCGGATGCCCGGCAGGGCGTTGAGCCCGTCGGTGATCAGCGCCCTGCGCTCGGCGTACTCGGCCGCCATCTCCCGCACGGCGTCCTGCGGCCCGGTGAGGGCGGCAAGGCCTCCGCGCTGGACGAACGAGCCGGCGCAACCGACCGTGTGCTGCTGGGCCTTGAGGACGTGGGCGATGACGTCGGAGGGGCCGCTGACCCAGCCGAGCCGCCAGCCGGTCATGGCGTAGCCCTTGGAGAAGCCGTTGACGGTCAGCGTGCGGCCGGCGCAGCCGGGCAGGCTCGCCAGGCTGATGTGGGGCGTGCCGTCGTAGCGGATCTGCTCGTAGATCTCGTCGGCGACGACGAACAGGTCATGTGCGGCCGCGAACGCCGCGACGTCCGCCGCCTCCCGCTCGGAAAGCGCCCGCCCCGTCGGGTTGTTCGGCGTGTTGATCAGGAGGACCTTCGTCCGCGGCGTCACATGCGCCTCGAGGACCTCCCGGGTGATCCGGAAGCCGTCCGCCGCGCTCAGCTCGGCCAGGACAGGGACCGCGCCCACGAGGCGGGCCATCGAGGCGTAGCTGACCCAGCTGGGCGTGGGGATGATGATTTCGTCGCCCGGGTCGAGGAGCGACATCAGGGAAATGAACAGCGCATGTTTCGCGGAGGGCGTGACAATGATGTCGCCGGCCGGGTCGGCGGTGATTCCATTGTCTTTTCCGAGCTTTTCCGCGATGGCCGTCAGAAGCTCGGGTATGCCACGGCTGGGCGTGTAGTGCGTATCGCCGTCCGCCAATGCCGCGGCGGCCTCCCCGACAATGTGCGGATCGGTGTCGAAGTCGGGTTCGCCACCGCCGAGGTCGAGGACCTGCACCCCGCGTGCCCGCAGGTCCCGCACCGTCTCGAAGACGGCGAATGTTGCTGAATTCTGAATTCCGGATACCCGGGTCGCCACGCGGCGGTTCTGCACGGTGCTGCCTTCCTGTGCGTGCTCGGGGGAGGGGCCGCCTCAGCCGGCCAGGGCCTGCCGGACGGTGGTGATCTCGGCCGTACGGGCGAGGACCTTCAGGGCCGCCGCGTGCAGCTCGTCGTCCGCGGTGGCGGTGGCGTCCTCCAGGACCTCGACGTAGTAGTCGCGGTCGTGCCCGTCGCGGGCGGTCGAGAGCACCACCAGATCGGTGGTGACGCCGGTGAGCAGCAGGGTGTTGACGTCGCGCTCCAGCAGCAGCCGGTCCAGCTCGGTGCCGTGGAACGGGCTGAGCCGGTGCTTGGCCACCACGGGCTCGCCGTCCGCCGGCGCCAGCGAGTCGTGCACCTGCGTGGCCCACGTGCCCAGCACGATCCGGCGCTCCTCGCGGGCCTCGCGGAAGACGGGCGACTCCTCGGGCCACTCCGCGAAGTCGGGGGAGAAGCCGACCACGACGTAGATCACCGGGATGTCCTTCGCCCGGGCCAGGGAGATGGCCTCCGCCGCCCGCTCGAGGACCCCGCGCCGCGTCACCTGCTCCAGGTAGCCGTCCTGTGCGTACTTTCCGTCGGGGTGCACGATCTCGTTGATGAGATCCATCACCAGCAGCGCCGGACGTCGTTCCACTCTTTTCTCCAATTACCGGTGGAGGGGCTCGGGACGGGCCACACAGTACCACCGGAATTCCCCCGGAAAACCCTGCCGACTTTTCATGAGCGGGATTCATGGCAAGCATGAACAACGAGGTGTTGAACGGGCTTTGGGGCCGCTCTAGTGTCGGAGACGCAATCGCTTGGGCCAGTCCGTCCTGACTACCTCCACCGCCCCGCCGTGCGAGCACGGATCCCGGGGCCGCGGTGAGAATTCCGAGAGAGATATGGCTTTGACGCACCCTGCCGATGACCGCTTTACCGGAGATTTCTCCGTCCCCGGTGACCCGGGGAGATCCGGCGCGGCCCCGTACCGGATCGCCGTCGTCGGCAGCGGACCGCGCGGCCTGTCCGTGCTCGAACGGCTCGCCGCCCGGCTGTCCGGTGAACACCCCGAACGGCCCGTGGACATCCACCTGATCGACGACGTGCAGGTGGGCTGCGGCCGGGTGTGGCGCTCGGACCAGCCCGCGCACTTCCTCATGAACACCGTGGCGGGCGAGGTCTCCTCGTTCTCCGGCCCGCCGGACGAGGGCCCCGCCCGCCCCGGCGCCGGCCCCTCGCTCGCCCAGTGGTGGAGCACGGTCGACCCCGACTGTCCCGGCGACAACGGCTACGCGCCACGCGCCCTGCATGGCCGCTACATGCTCTTCGTCCTGGACGCCGTGAAGGCCGCGCTGCCCGCCCACGTCCGGCTGCACGAGGTCCACGGCACCGTCGAGGACGTCGAACCGGCCGACGGCGGCTACCGCCTCGCCCTCGCCGACGGCTCCAGCCTCCTCGCCGACCGCGTCGTCCTCGTCACCGGCCACGCCCGCCCCGAACTGAGCGGCCGCCAGAAGGAACTCGCCGACTTCGCGGCGACCCGGCCCGGCCTGCGCTACATCCGGGGGGACTCCGCGGCCGACATGGCACTGGAGCAGATCCCCGCAGGCTCGTCCGTGGGCGTCCTCGGCCTCGGCCTGTCCTTCTACGACGTGATGGCCGCCCTGACCGTCGGCCGGGGCGGCACCTTCGCGGAGGACGGCGCGGGCGGGCTCGTCTACACCCCCAGCGGACGCGAGCCGTTCCTGGTGGCCGGCTCCCGCAGCGGAATGCCGCTGCCCGCCCGCGGCCGCAACCAGAAGCACGCCAACTTCACCTACACCACCCAGCTCATCACCGCCGAGCGGGTACGTCGCGAACGCCCCCACGGCACCCTCGACTTCAAGGCCGACATCCTGCCCTGGCTGCTGGCCGAGGCCCGCCTCGTCTACTACGCCACGGCCCTGCGCCGGCAGCACGGCGCCGCCGCGGCCCGGGCGTTCACCGCCGAGACCGTACGGGCCGCCGAGAGCGCCCTGCCGCCGGTGGCCGAGATCGCCGCCCGCCACGGCGCCGGCGACCTGCCGCCCCTGGACCTCGACGCCCTCGCCCGGCCCTTCGAGGGCCGCTCCTACGCCCACCCCCAGGCGTTCGAGAAGGAACTCCTCCAGGCCATCGACGAGGACCTCGCCCACGCCGAGCAGGGCAACTCCGACTCCCCGCTGAAGGCGGCCCTGGACGTCCTGCGCGACACCCGCGCCCTCCTCCGCTCCTTCGTGGACTTCGCGGGCCTGCACCCGGCCTCGCACCGCGACGACTTCATCGGCTGGTACGCGGCCCGCAGCTCGTTCCTGGCGGCCGGACCGCCCCGCGTCCGACTGCGCCAGGTCGCCGCCCTGATCGAATGCGGACTGCTGCGCATCGCCGGGCCGCACACCCAGTTCACCCACGACGGGGACGGCTTCGTCGTCTCCTCCCCGTACGTGGCCGGATCCGAGGTCGGCGTCAGCACCGTCATCGACGCCCGGATCCCCTCACCCGACCTGCGACGGGACCCGGCACCCCTGACCCGCCGGCTCGTCGAACGGGGCCTGTGGACCGACTACGTCAACGGCGAGGGCCCCGGCGCCTTCCGCACCGGCGGCGTCGCGGTCACCGGCACCCCCTACCACCCGGTGGGCCCCGACGGACAACCCGACACCGGGCTGTACGTCCTGGGGATCCCCACCGAGCACACCCGCTGGTTCATGCAGGGCGGCAGCAGCCGGCCGGGCTTCTGGACCGACTTCGTCCGCGACGCCGACGCCATCGCGGGCCACGCCCTCACCGGGATCGCGGCGCTGCAGCCCTCGCTCGGCTAGCAGCACACGCACCACGAGCAGTTCACGCACCGGACCGTCACCATGCGCCGCATGGTTCGAGGCTAGGAAGTGCAGGAAGAATGCAGAACACAGCTGAGGCCCGCCGGATTTCCGTGTTCGACACGACCCTCCGCGACGGCGAGCAGGCACCCGGCAACGCGATGACCCCCCAGCAGAAGCTGGACATCGCTCTGCGCATAGAAGCCCTCGGCGTCGACTACATCGAGGCCGGCTTCCCGGCCTCCTCGCCCAGCGAGTTCAGGGCCGCTCAGCTCATCTCCAAGAACCTGACGAAGGCGCGCTTCACCACCTTCGCCCGCGCCGTCCGCCAGGACGTCGCCACCGCGGTGGAGGCCGGCGGCACGGCCAACCACCAGGTGCAGGTCGCGGCGACCGGCAGCGACATGCACCTGAAGTACAAGCGCGGCATCTCCCGCGCCGAGGGCGTCGCCGAGGTCGTCGACGCCGTCTCCTACGCCCGCTCCCTGGGCGTGGCGGAGGTCTCCGTCGGGATCGAGGACGCCAGCCGCGGCGAGCACGAGCTGCTGCGCGCCCTCACCGAGGAGTCCATCGAGGCCGGCGCCACCTGCTTCGTCGTCGCCGACACCTCCGGCGCCCTCACCCCCGAGGAGTACGCCGACCTCATCCGCACCTTCCGCGAGTGGGCCCCCGCCCCCATCCGCATCGCCACCCACTGCCACCAGGACTTCGGCCTGTCCCTGGCCAACGCCGTGGCCGGCCTGCAGGCCGGCGCCGACGAGGTGCAGGCCACCCTGGGTGGCATCGGCGAGCGCGCGGGCAACACGCCCCTGGAGGAGGTGGCCGCCCTCCTCGCCTACAAGCGCGACAAGCTCGGCATCTACACCGACATCGACCTCGCCGCCATGTACGAGGCCTACACCCACCTGCGCAAGGTGATCCACCTCGAGGAGCCCCGCAACAAGGCGATCTTCGGCACCTACGCCTTCGGCACGGCGGCCGGCATCCACCAGCAGGGCCTGCTGCGCAACCCCGCCACGTACGAGTACGTCGAGCCTGCCCGGTTCGGCCGTGAGCGCTCCATCCTCGTCGGCCGCCACTCCGGCCGCGCGGTGCTGCGCCACCTCCTGGACCAGATCGGCGTCACCGTCGAGGACGCGCAGCTGCACGAGCTGTACCGCGTGCACATCGCCGAGCGCGTGGGCGGCGACTGCGAGGACCTCGAGGTGCTCAAGCAGCGCCTGATCAAGACGTTCCAGGGCGCGGACCAGCTGGTCGGCGCCTGAGCGGCGGCAGACGGAGGAACGTGGTGACGAGCCCGGGCACCCCGGCCGCCGCCAGGGACGTGGCGGTGGTGGCGGTCGGCCGGCACGAGGACTTCACCGGCGCGGTCGCGGCCCTGACCGACCGGGGCGTGCGGGTCCTCCTCATCGGCTCCGGCTGGACCCGCAGCAGGCTGGAGACGGCCCTGGCCTGCGGGGTGCGCGGCTGCCTGGTGGAGGAGACCGAGGGAGCGCGGCTGTCCGCCGCGGTCCAGGCGGTCGCCGCCGGAAACGTGGTGATCTCGCCGGAGCTGTTCGCGCTGCGGGCCGCTCCGGCCTCCCGGCCGGCCTCCGCCGTGGGCGGCCGGCGCCGGGCGGAGCTGCTGGGCACCCTCTCGGGCCGGGAGCGCACCGTCCTGACGCTGCTGGGGCAGGGGCTCTCCAGCGCCGAGGTGGCCGCCCGGCTGAGCATCACCCCGGGGACGGTCAAGAGCCATGTCTCGCACACCCTGGCCAAGCTCGGGGTGCGTACCCGCATCGAGGCGGTGCTGTTGCTGCGGGACCCGCGGGCCGCGGCGCCGGGACAGGACCCTCAACCTGTCCGGCACCGCAGCCCGGAGCTGCCATCGGCCGGCCCGCGCCACGGAGTGTGCGGTTCTCCGTGACGGTTCCGGCCGATCCCGAGGGCCGCGTCGCCGCTGGGGCGCCGCGGTCCTCGCTCCGCTCTCCTGTGCGGGGAGAGCGGACGTCCGGGTGGGTGGCCCTGTCAGCATTGTGGACTAGACCATTCGCGGCTGTCCATGCCCCGGCACCGGGCGGCGGAAAATCCCCAGGAGCCGCCGCCGCGGGTAGGCTCACAGCCGTGCCCTCCATGAACGACCTCGTACGCCAGCACACCGCACTCGACGACTCCGATCTGGAGTGGCTGCATCTGCTGGTCTCGGAGTGGCAGCTGCTCTCCGACCTCTCCTTCGCCGACCTGGTCCTGTGGGTGCCCACGCTCGACGGCACCCGCTATGTGTCGGTCGCCCAGATGCGGCCCAACACCGGCCCCACCTCCTACCAGGACGACATGGTCGGCCACCTCGTGCCGCGCGGCCGGCGCCCCATGCTCGACGCCGCCCTCGACGAGGGCCGGATCGTGCGCGAGGGCGACCCGGAGTGGCGCGAGGAGGTGCCCGTCCGGGTGGAGTCCATCCCGGTGCGCCGGGAAGGACGGGTTCTGGGGGTCATCGCCCGGAACACGAACCTGCTGACGGTCCGCACGCCCAGCCGGCTGGAGCTCACCTATCTGCAGAGCGCCTCCGACCTCGCGCAGATGATCGCCGTCGGCGCCTTCCCCTTCCCCGGTCAACAAGTCGACATGGACGCCTCGCCGCGCGCCGGCGACGGCCTGATCAGGCTCGACGCCGACGGCGTCGTCCAGTACGCCAGCCCCAACGCGCTCTCCGCCTATCACCGGCTCGGCCTGGCCGCCGACCTCGTGGGGCATCATCTGGGCGAGACCACCGCTCAGTTGGCGCCCTCGCGCACCCCCGTCGACGAGGGGCTGGCCAAGCTCGCGAGCGGCTGGGCGCCGCGCGAGTTCGAGGTCGAGGCGAACGACGGGGTCATTCATCTGAGGGCGATCCCGCTCAAACCCAAGGGCAGCCACATCGGTTCGCTCGTACTCCTGCGCGATGTAACCGAACTGAGACGTCGCGAGCGCGAGTTGATCACCAAGGACGCGACCATCCGGGAGATCCACCACCGGGTGAAGAACAATCTCCAGACCGTCGCCGCCCTGCTGCGGCTCCAGGCCCGCCGCATCGGCTCGCCCGAGGGCCGCGAGGCGCTGGAGGAGGCGGTCCGCCGGGTCGGGTCCATTGCGATCGTCCACGAGACGCTGTCGCAGAACCTCGACGAACGGGTGGAATTCGACGAGATCGCCGACCGGGTGCTCGCCATGGTCGCCGAGATCTCCCCGGGCCGGGTCGCCGCCCGGCGCACGGGACGCTTCGGGATACTCGACGCCGAGGTCGCCACCCCCCTGTCGATGGTGCTGACCGAGCTGCTGCAGAACGCCCTCGAGCACGGCTTCGGGCCGGGGGAGCAGGGAACGGTCGAGGTCACCGCGGTGCGCGGCGGCACCCGCAAGGACGCCCGGCTGCTGATCTCCGTGCAGGACGACGGCCGCGGACTGCCCGAGGGCTTCGACCCGCATCGCGCGGGCAACCTCGGACTGCAGATCGTACGGACCCTGGTCGAGGGGGAGTTGGGCGGAAAGTTCGACATGGTGCCCGCTTCCGGGCAGGGAACGCGCGTGGTGCTCGACATTCCCGTACGGGCGGAGAAGCCGTAACGCCGGCTATCGCCCCCCCCGCACAGCACTGAGCCCCGGACCTCATCGAGGAGGTCCGGGGCTCAAAGCTTCACGGCGCGATGCTCAGCGCATCGCTTGCGCATCGGGGGGTACTGCGCGCTGCGGCTCGGGGGCCGAGGGGCGTCGTCAGGCGGTCGCGTTGCGCGCCCGGTTACGGGCGGCGCGACGCTTCATCGCGCGGCGCTCGTCCTCGCTGAGGCCACCCCAGACGCCGGAGTCCTGGCCGGACTCGAGCGCCCACTGCAGGCACTGCTCCATGACGGGGCAGCGGCGGCAGACGGCCTTGGCTTCCTCGATCTGCAGCAGCGCAGGACCGGTGTTGCCGATGGGGAAGAAGAGCTCGGGGTCTTCCTCGCGGCAAACGGCGTTGTGACGCCAGTCCATGGCTGCTCCATCTCCTCGTGTGACGGCTACGTGGCTTGTGAATGTGAACGCTTTCACGAATCCCCCCGCAAGGGAAGGGCCGACGCCCAGGCAGGGCTGGATGTGGTCCAGAGAATGAAGGAGGGGGTTCGTGGGCTATCCGGGAAGCCTTGATGCCGGGCTGTCCCGATCGCCATGAAGAGACTCGCAAACCTCGGCGACGGATACAACCCCTTCCGGAAAGTTTTTTTTGATTCCTCGGTGTCGACTAGGTCACAGCCGTCATTCCAGGGGGTGGAATCCAGTCTAAACGTTCGAGTGGAAGGACTTTAGGCCCTAGCACTCACACAATCACACGCAGTGCACGGCGTACGCCTGTGAACGTCACGCTCGTCCGCAGTCCGAGGTGGTCGCCGTCCATCTGGAACGGCAGGGGAGCCTGCGAATGCAAGGTGAAGGAGGTCTGGTCATGCAGTGACACAGCGTGTTTGCCCTGCGGACCCCGCTCCGGAGTCGACCTCAGCAGCTGGGTGGCGTAACGGGTCGCCGTCAGCGTCGACAGCTTGGTGAATCCCAGCACGTCAAGGGCGGTGTCGAAGGACGCCTCGGGCGCCGCGTAGACCGGCCGGTTGCCCAGATAGGTCCACGGCGCGGTGTTGCAGATTATCGACATGACGAGATTGTCGAGTGGCTCCTCGCCCGGCCGTTCGAGGGTGATCGAGCCGTTCCGGCGGTTCGTTTCTCCGAAGAACTGGCGCATCGCCTGTCGCACATACAGGGAGTGCGTCGAACGCTTGCCGCTCTCCCGCTGCTGCTCCACCCGGCCGACGACCCCCGCGTCGAAGCCGAATCCCGCGCAGAAGGTGAACCAGCGCTCCGGCACGCCCTCGTCCTCCGTGCCCGGGGTGCCGGCCGCCAGGCCCAGGCCGACCGTGCGCTCGGAGCCGTCGCGCACGGCGTCCAGCAGCGCGCCGGTGGCCTCCACGACGTCGTTGGGCAGGCCCAGGGCGCGGGCGAAGACATTGGTGGAGCCACCGGGCACCACGGCCAGGCGCGGCAGGCCCTCGGGGTCGGGGCCGGCGTGCAGCAGGCCGTTGACCACCTCGTTGACCGTGCCGTCGCCGCCGAGGGCGACCACGAGCTCGATGTTCCCGCTCTCGGCGGCCCGCCGCGCGAGGTCCCGCGCGTGTCCGCGGTACTCCGTCGTGGCGACGTCCAGCTTGAGGTCGCTGGCCAGCGCGTGCGCCAGGACATCGCGAGTACGGGCACTGGTGGTGGTGGCCGAAGGATTGACCACGAGAAGCGCACGCATGCGCGCCAGCCTACCTACCTGTCGGTACACGACCCATCCCAGGCCCGGCCCCCACGGCCCGAACGGCACGGGAGGTACCCCCACCCGACGTTTTCGTACAGATACCCTGCAGGAGTGAGCAGCAAGCAGTCCGCGTCGAACACCGCCCGGAAGGGTGCCCCGCAGGGTGCCCCGAAGCGCGCCGCCTCCGAGCCCACCCCGGAGCCCGCCGGCCCCCGGCCGGCCCGGCTGACGGCCGCCGCCGCGCTCACCGCCCTGGAGGGGCTGGCGCTGGCGGCCTCGGGCGTCTATCTACTGATCATGGGCCTGCTGGGCCGGCCCGACAGCCCGCAGCAGGCGGAGATGGGCGGGCTGACGGTGCTCGCGCTGGCCGCGCTGCCGCTGATCGCGGCGCGCGGGCTGTGGCTGCGCCGCCGCTGGAGCCGCGGCCCCGCCATGATCACGCAGATCATGGCGCTACCGGTGGCCTGGACGTTCTTCAACGGCGGCGGTGCGCTCGTCGCGGCGGCCGTGGCGCTCGCGCTGGTCGCCGTGGCCACCCTGGTACTGCTGGTGAACCCCACGGCGACCGAGGCGCTCGGCATCGGACCGCGCGAGAGCTGACGGGCGGCCCGGCTACTCCTCGATGAGCAGCCGGTCCCGCAGCTGGGCGAGCGTACGGGCCAGCAGCCGGGAGACGTGCATCTGGGAGATGCCCACCTCCTGGGCGATCTGCGACTGGGTCATGTTGCCGAAGAAGCGCAGCAGCAGGATCTTCTTCTCGCGCGGCGGCAGGTCCTCCAGCAGCGGCTTGAGGGACTCGCGGTACTCCACGCCCTCCAGCGCCTCGTCCTCGGCGCCCAGGGTGTCCGCGACCGCCGGGGACTCGTCGTCGGTGTCCGGCACGTCCAGCGAGAGCGTGCTGTACGCGTTGGCCGACTCCAGCCCCTCCAGCACCTCCTCCTCGGAGATGCCCAGGTGCTCGGCGAGCTCGTGCACCGTGGGGGCGCGGCCGTGCCGCTGCGACAGCTCGGCCGTGGCGGTCGTCAGGGCCAGCCGCAGCTCCTGCAGCCGGCGCGGCACCCGCACCGCCCAGCCCTTGTCGCGGAAGTGCCGCTTGATCTCGCCGACGACCGTGGGCGTCGCGTACGTGGAGAACTCCACCCCGCGGTCCGGGTCGAAGCGGTCCACGGACTTGATCAGACCGATGGTGGCGACCTGGGTCAGGTCGTCCAGCGGCTCGCCGCGGTTGCGGAACCGCCGCGCCAGGTGCTCCACCAGCGGCAGGTGCATCCGCACCAGGTGATTGCGCAGCTCGGCGCGTTCCGGTGAACCGTCCGGCAGCTCCCGCAGCTCGATGAACAGGGCCCGGGCGCCGCTGCGGTCGTGCGGATCGGCGTGCTGGTGCCGCCGCTGGTGCCGGTGCTGATCCATGTGGTCCGCCCGCTCTGATGGGTCGCTCGCCTGGTCCGGCTCCGGACCGGACGGGTCCGGAGCCTGGTCCGGATCGAGGTCCTCCGGATGCGGCCGGGCAGGCTGCTGCGGGATGGCCGGGGTGCGCACTCCCCGCGATGACGCAGTACTCACGGAGCCCCCTCTTCCGTCACGGCTGCCCGGGGCCGGCGCCGCGCTTCTTGTGCAGGCTGATGCTGACCGTACGGTCGTCCGCGACGGTGGAGTCGACCTCACCTGCCAGGGCGGAGAGCACCGTCCAGGCGAAGGTGTCGCGCTCGGGGGCGCGGCCGTCCGTGGTGGGTGCCGAGACCGTCACCCGCAGCGCGTCGCCCACGAGGCGGAAGACGCAGCTGAGCACGGAGCCGGGAACGGCCTGTTGCAGCAGGATCGCGCACGCCTCGTCGACGGCGATGCGCAAGTCCTCGATCTCGTCGAGGGTGAAGTCCAAGCGGGCCGCGAGGCCGGCAGTCGCCGTCCGCAGCACCGACAGGTAGGCACCCGCAGCGGGCAGCCGGACTTCCACGAAGTCCTGGGTCGTCCCAGGCTCGCCTGCGATTGGGGACACCCTCACCTCCAAGGTGGCACAAGCTCATTGAGCTGTCGGGAGCGCCGGTCCCGCGGCCTTCGGCTGAAGGTGAGCGGGCCGGTGCGGCACATGGTCCGGCTGAGACGCTATCGCGATCTGCGGTTCCGCGCCGCAGGCCCACGACTGTCACTCATGGTAAGCCCATGAGTACGGACAGTGGCTAGGGTCTTGCGGTCTCAAATCGAAAGAGAAGTCGGCCTGTTGGGATTTTCGTCACTCTGCGCGAGCGCCGCAAGGGCCCGGAGCGGTTCTCCCGACAACCGTCGCACGGTCCACTCGTCCATCGACTCGGCGCCCAGCGCCTTGTAGAACGCGATCGAGGGTGCGTTCCAGTCCAGCACTGACCATTCGAAACGCTCGTAGCCCCGCTCCACGCAGATCCGGGCGAGCTCCGCCAGGAGCGCCTTGCCGTGGCCGCCGCCGCGCGACTGCGGCCGGACGTAGAGGTCTTCGAGGTAGACACCGTGCGTGCCCGTCCACGTCGAGAAGTTGCGGAACCACAGCGCGAAGCCGACGACCTCGGGGCCCGCGACGGCCCCGCCGTCCGCGGCGTCGTCACTCTCCGCTATCAGCGCGAAGACCGCGGGGTGCGGCCCGAACAGCGCGTCGTGCAGCTGTTCCTCACTCGCCCTGGCCTCCTCCAGCGCCCGTTCGTAGTCCGCCAGTTCGCGGATCATCGCGTGGAGGACGGGGACATCGGCGGGCGTCGCGGCTCGGATCATGCGTGCATGCTAGCGGGCGCCTGTGACAGCGCCCGGGCTCCGCGACGGGCCGCGCTCAGACGATGTGCTTGTCCACGTAGCACCAGCGCCAGGTCTGCCCCGGCTCGAAGCTGCGCATCACCGCGTGGCCCGTCTCCTCGAAGTGCCCCGTCGCATGGCGGTACGGCGAGGAGTCGCAACAGCCCACGTGCCCGCACTCCAGGCACATCCGCAGCTGCACCGGGTGGCTGCCCGCCGCCTCGCACTCGGGGCACGTGGCGGCCGACGGCCGTGGTTCGGGGCGCGGCAGCAGGGGAAGATGAGAACACTCGATCATGATTGCCAGGTTAGAGCGCATGCCTGAGGACGGGAGACAGGCGGGGACCCATGGACGTCATGCCACTGCTGATCCTGGTCGCGGGCGGCGCGGCCATCGCGGGCGCCGCCCGCCGCACGCCCGTGCCGGCGCCGCTGCTGCTGGTGGCCGCCGGGCTGCTCGCCGCGTACCTGCCGGGCGTGCCGGACTACGCCCTCGACCCGCACGTCGTCCTGCCGCTGCTGCTGCCGCCCCTGCTGCACACCGCCGCGCTCGACAGCTCCTACCTCGACCTCCGCGCCAACATGCGGCCGGTGGCGCTGCTCTCCGTCGGCTACGTCCTCTTCGCGACCCTCGCCGTCGGATACGTCGCCTCCCGCCTGGTGCCCGGGCTCCCGCCCGCCGCGGCGCTGGTGCTCGGGGCGGTCGTCGCACCGCCCGACGCGGTCGCCGCCACCGCCATCGCCCGCCGCCTCGGGCTGCCCTCGCGGATCACCACCATCCTCCAGGGCGAGTCCCTGGTGAACGACGCGACCGCCATCACCGCCTACCGGGTCGCCCTCGCCGCGGCCGTCGGCGCGGGCGCGACCTGGGCGGAGGGCATCGCCGCGTTCGCCCTCGCGGCGCTCGGCGGCATCGGGGTCGGCCTGATCCTCATGGTGCCGATCCACTGGCTGCGCAAGCACCTGCGCGAGCCGCTGCTGCAGAACACCCTCTCCCTCCTCATCCCCTTCGTCGCCTACGCCGCCGCCGAACAGGTCCACGCCTCCGGGGTGCTCGCCGTCGTGGTCGTCGCCCTCTACCTGGGCCACCGCGCCTGGCAGGTCGACTTCGCCACCCGCCTCCAGGAGGCGGCCGTGTGGAGGATGGTCGCCTTCATCCTGGAGTCCGCCGTCTTCGCCCTGATCGGCCTTCAGCTGCCCGTGGTGCTGCGCGACCTCGGGGACTACGGGCTCGGCGAGGCCCTGTGGTACGCCGTCGTCCTCTTCGTCGCGGTCGTCGCCGCCCGCTACGTGTGGGTCTTCCCCGCCACGTTCCTGCCGCGCGCCCTGTCCGCCCGCATCCGCGAGCGCGAGCCGGACACCACGTGGAAGGCGCCCGTCATCGTCGGCTGGGCCGGCATGCGGGGCGTCGTCTCCCTCGCCATCGCCTTCTCCATCCCCGTCACCACGGACGACGGCAGCCCCTTCCCCGCCCGCAACCTGATCCTCTTCCTCACCTTCACCACCGTCATCGGCACCCTCGTCGTCCAGGGCCTCACCCTGCCCCCGCTCATCCGCCGGCTCCGGCTGCCCGACCGCGACCCCGGCGCGATCACCCTCGCCGAGGCCCAGGCCCAGAGCGAGGCCTCCGAGGCCGCCGAGGCCCGCCTCGAAGAACTGCTGGCGGACGAGCGCAACGCCCTGCCCCCGCCGCTCGCCGACCGCCTGCGCGCCGTGCTCGAACGGCGCCGCAACGCGGTGTGGGAACGGCTGGGCGCGGTCGACGAAAGGACGGGCGAATCGGTGGACGACACCTACCGCCGCCTGGCCCGGGAGGTGATCGGCACCGAACGCGAGGTCTTCGTGGCGCTGCGGGACGCCCGCCGCATCGACGACGAACTGCTGCGCACGCTGCTGCGCCGGCTGGACCTGGAGGAGGCCGCGGCGTACCGGGAGGAGGAGGCGGGCTAGCCGGGAGCTAGTGGGTGAGGGGGTCGGCCGCGCCCGTGATCACGGCCGCCACCGTCGTGCCCGGCGCGAAGGCCCCCTCCTGCGCCAGCGTCGTCAGGCCGTACAGCATCTTCGCCACGTACAGCCGCTCCAGCCGCAGCCCATGCCGGGTCTCGAAGTCCGCCGCGAACTCCTCCAGCTCCTGGGAGCTCCTGGCGTAGCCGCCGCAGTGGAAGCGCTCGTCCAGCGACCAGTCGCCGCGCCGGCCGCCGAACGCCTCGTGCTGCAGCCGCTCGATCTCACCGCCCAGGAAGCCGCCCCTGAGTACGGGGAAGCCGATCGCCCGCTGCCCCGCGGCCAGCCCCGCCGCCAGCCCGGCCAGCGTGCCGCCCGTACCGCAGGCCACACCGACCACGTCCGCCACGCCGCGCAGCTCCTGCCCCAGGGTGGCGCAGCCGCGCGCCGCGGCCGCGTTGCTGCCGCCCTCGGGGATGACGAAGCAGTCCTCCTCCATGAGCGAGGCCAGCACCTCCGGCTCCGCCTTGCGGCGGTAGGTGGCCCGGTCGACGAAGCGCAGCCGCATGCCGTCCGCCGCGCACTGCCGCAGGGAGGGGTTGAGCGGGCGGTCGGCCAGTTCGTCGCCGCGCACGACGCCCACGGTGGCGAAGCCCAGCAGCCGGCCGGCCGCCGCCGTGGCCCGCAGGTGGTTGGAGTACGCGCCGCCGAACGTGAGCAGTGTGCGCCGGCCGGACGCGGCGGCCTCGTCGAGGTTCAGCGCCAGCTTGCGCCACTTGTTGCCCGGCAGATCCGGATGTATCAGATCGTCCCGTTTGAGCAGCAGGCGCAGGCCGCGCCGCGCGAACCGCTCGTCCCGCAGCTCCTCCAGCGGGGAGGGCAGCCGGGGCCGCAGCGTGTCGAGGCCGGCCGCACCGGGGGGATTGTCGCTGGTCACACCGTCCATTTTGTACTCTTGCCCGGCCGGCAACGAAGCCGGCGACGCAGCGAGGAAAGCGCAGAGCAGCAGTGGACTACCAGGCCGTACTCGAAGAGGTCGCCGCCTTCGCCCGTCCGCTGATCGGCCGCGGCCAGGTGGCCGACTACATCCCGGCCCTGGCCGAGGTGGACACCACCCGCTTCGGGATGGCCGTCGCCGACATCGACGGCGGCGTGTACGGCGTGGGGGACTGGGAGCAGCCGTTCTCGGTGCAGTCCATCTCCAAGGCGTTCAGCCTCGCGCTCGTCCTGGCCGAGGGCGGCGACCGCATCTGGGACCGGGTGGGGACCGAGCCGTCCGGCAACCCCTTCAACTCGCTCGTCCAGCTGGAGTACGAGCACGGCATTCCGCGCAATCCGTTCATCAACGCGGGCGCGCTGGTGGTGACCGACCGGCTGCAGACGCTGACCGGCGACGCCAGCACCACGATGCTGGAGTTCCTGCGGGCCGAGAGCGGCAACCCGGAGGTCTCCTTCGACGCGTCCGTCGCCAAGTCCGAGTCCGAGCACGGCGACCGCAACGCCGCGCTCGCCCACTTCATGGCCAGCTACGGCAACCTCGACAACCCCGTGCCGACCGTGCTCGAGCATTACTTCTGGCAGTGCTCGATCGAGATGAGCTGCCGCGACCTCGCCCTGGCGAGCGGTTTCCTGGCCCGCCACGGCCTGCGCACCGACGGCACGCGGCTGCTGCCGCGCCGCGAGGCCAAGCAGATCAACGCGGTCATGCTGACGTGCGGCACGTACGACGCGGCCGGGGACTTCGCCTACCGGGTGGGGCTGCCGGGCAAGAGCGGCGTGGGCGGCGGCATCGTCGCGGTGATACCGGGACGATGCACGCTGTGCGTCTGGAGCCCGGGCCTGGACTCGCGCGGCAACTCCGTGGCGGGCGTGGCGGCGCTGGACCACTTCACGACACTGACGGGGTGGTCGGTCTTCTGAGCCCCGCCGTGTCCGCTACGGGCAGTGGATGACCTGGCCCGCGTACGACAGGTTGCCGCCGAAGCCGAAGAGCAGGATCGGCGCGCCCGGCTCGACCTTGCCGGAGGCGACCAGCTTCGACAGGGCGAGCGGGATGCTGGCGGCCGAGGTGTTGCCCGACTCCGTCACGTCACTGGCGACGATCGCGTTCGTCGCGCCCAGCTTCCGTGCCACCGGCTCGATGATGCGGAGGTTCGCCTGGTGCAGGACGACCGCCGCCAGGTCCTCCGGCCGCACCCCGGCGCGCTCGCAGACGGTGCGGGCGATCGGCGGGAGTTGGGTCGTGGCCCAGCGGTAGACGGACTGGCCCTCCTGGGCGAAGCGCGAGGGGGTGCCCTCGATCCGCACGGCGTGTCCCATCCCGGGCACCGAGCCCCAGACGACCGGGCCGATCTCCGGCTCCGCCGACGCCGTGATCACGGCCGCGCCCGCGCCGTCGCCGACCAGGACACAGGTGGTGCGGTCGGTCCAGTCGGCGACGTCGGTGAACTTCTCCACGCCGACGACCAGGGCGTTCCTGGCCGACCCGGCGCGGATGGCGTGGTCGGCGGAAGCGAGGGCGTGGGTGAAGCCGGCGCAGACGACGTTGACGTCCATGACGGCCGGGGAGGGCAGGCCCAGCGCGGCGGCGACGCGCGCGGCCGTGTTGGGGCTGCGGTCGACGGCCGTGCAGGTGGCCACGAGGACGAGGTCGATGTCGGCGGGGGCGAGCCCGCTGTTCGCCAGGGCCTTGGCGGCCGCCTCGGTGGCCATGGAGGCGACGGTCTCGTCGGGCTCGGCGATCCGGCGGGTGCGGATGCCCACGCGGGAGCGGATCCACTCGTCGCTGGTGTCGACCATGGTGGCGAGCTCGTCGTTGGTGAGCACCCTGGCGGGCTGGTAGTGGCCGAGGGCCAGAACGCGAGACCCGGACATCGGCGGTCCTCCTGCGGGCGAGTGACGGGGACCTCTCAGTCTTGACGCTGCGCGCCCGTGAGCCGGGTGTGTGATCCACCAATGTTCCGGCGGGATAACTGGCGCAATCGGCAGGGGCCCGGCCGCCGCAAGCGACCGGGCCCCTGCCCGTGGGATGTCCGTGGGGTGCCCGCGGCCCCGTGGATCAGCGCAGCGACAGCGCCGTGCGCAGGGTGGTGAAGAGCTCGGTCTGGTCGGTGACGCCGAGGACGCGGTGGGCCTGCGGGCCCTGGGCGGCGATGCGGACCTGGGTGCCGGTGTGCTCCTGGGCCTTGCCCGGGGTGTTGGAGGAGTAGTTGACCTTCAGCGGCCGGCCCTCGTCGGTGACCAGCGTGGAGGACAGGCCGGGCGGGTTGGCCTCCAGCGGCACGATCTGGCTGGTGTGGCCGTGGTCCGCGGTGGTGACGACGAGGGTGTCGGGGTGCTTGGCGGCGTAGTCCCGGGCGACCTTCACGGCGCGGTCGAACGCGGCGGTCTCGCCGATCTGGCCGCACGGGTCGGCGGCGTGGTCGCGCTTGTCGATCGAGGCCCCCTCCACCTGCAGGAAGAAACCATTCTTCTTGGCCTTGGGGGTGTCCAGGAGCGCCAGCGCCTTGCGGGTCTGCTCCTCCAGGGCGGGGGTGCCGGCCTTGCGCTCGGGGTTGCTCGTCACACAGCGCTGGGCGGCGGTGCCGCCGACGGCCGCGGCCTTGCCGGTCCACTCGACGGGCACGTTGCCGGGGGCGAAGAGGCCGAGCACGGGCTTGCCGGGCTTGGCGGCCCCCAGGCCCTTGGCGTCGGTCACGACCGCGTAGCCCAGCTTCTCGGCCTGCTGGGTGACGGTCAGCCCCCGGTAGGGGCCCTCGGTGATCTTCTGGTCGAAGCGGTCCTTGCCGCCGCCCAGCAGCACGTCCACCTTGTGGTTCACGCTCTGCTCGGCGATCGAGCCCGGGCCGCCCTTGGCGACGGTGTCGTTCGGGCAGGCCTTCATGTCGGCCGGGCCCTGGCAGCTGCGGTCGGTGGCGTGCGAGGCGAGGGCGGCCGGCGTGGCGTCGGTGAGCTCGGCGGTGGTGACGCTGCCCGTGGCCAGGCCCTTCTTCTGGGCGAGCTCCAGGATCGTGGTCACCGCCTTGTCGGTGCCGGGGGTCTTGGAGAGCCGGCCGTTGACGGTCTTGTGCCCGGTCGCCCAGCCGGTGGCGCTGGCGGCGGAGTCGGTGACGTAGTCCGGCTTGCCGTCCTTGTCGACGGCGTACGTGGTGTACGAGCCCGTCATCGGGAACTTGTCCATGTTGAGCCGGCCGGCCGCGCCCACGGTGTAGTCGCGGGCCAGGGTTATCTCCGAGTCGCCCATGCCGTCGCCGATGAGCAGGATGACGTTCTTGGCCTTCTTGGGGCCGTGGCCCGCGACGTCCGGCCGGCCGCCGTCCTCGGACGCGGCGGCCGCCGCGGGCACTGCGACGCCGGCGGCGAGCAGCGCGGCCGCGCCCCAGGCGAGACGGCGGCGGTACGGACGAGAAGCCATGGTCGATTCCTCCTAGCTGGGCCGGGGCGGAAGTGCCCGGCCGGAGGAAGCTCACCAGGGGTGGGTGTACCGCAGGGGACGTCCAGGTGACGTGGAGGTCACCGGGCGCTGTCGACGGGGCTGTTGGGCGCCGGCGCCGGTGCGCCCGGCCCGTCGTCCTTCATGGCCCTCGCCTCGCTCCTGAGGATGCGCATCGACTTGCCCAGGGCGCGGGCGGTGTCGGGCAGCTTCCTCGACCCGAACAGGACGACCACGACGAGGACGACCACGAGGATGTGCCAGGGTTCCAGGGCATTGCGCAGCACGGCCGCCCCACCACCTCTCATCTGACGCGTGAACTTGATGCCGTAACGACTGCCCTCACCATACTTGCTAGATTGCGCAACTGGACAACCAAAGTGCGTGGCAGCCCGTCTAACCCGGCGACACGGCACGGACCGGGGGAGCGGATGAGGGCGCGGATATGACAGGCAGGCGAGGCAAGCCCGGCACGTTCACGCGGCGCCGGATACGGATCGCCGGCGTCGTGGCGGTGTCGTTCCTGCTGCTGCTGACCGCCGGCGCGGGGTGGCTGTACCTGAAGCTCAACGGCAACATCGACACCTTCGACGCCGGCGGCCTGTCCAAGAACCGCCCCGGCGCGAGCGCCGCCGGGCAGAACGTCCTGGTCATCGGCTCCGATTCACGCGCCGGCGAGAACAGCGGCCTCGGCGGCGGGGAGGGCGACGTCGGCCGCTCGGACACCGCCTTCCTGCTGCACGTCTACGGCGACCGCGAGCATGCCGTCGCCGTGTCGATCCCCAGGGACACGCTGGTGGACATCCCGCCGTGCAGGCTGCCCGACGGCAGTTGGACCGCCGAGCGGCAGCACGTGATGTTCAACTCGGCTTTCTCGGTGGGCGAATCACCCAAGGGGAACCCGGCCTGCACGCAGAACACCGTCGAGAGACTCACCGGTCTGCGCGTGGACCACACGGTCGTCGTGGACTTCGCGGGCTTCTCCGCGATGACCTCCGCCGTCGGCGGCGTCGACGTGTGCGTACCGAAGGACGTCTACCGGGGCGACCTCAACCCCAACCTGGGCGCGCGCGGTGAACTCCTCTTCCCCAAGGGGCGGCAGAGCATCTCGGGCCAGAAGGCGCTGGACTACGTCCGCGTGCGGCACGGGATCGGCGACGGCTCGGACATCGGGCGCATCCAGCGGCAGCAGGCGTTCCTCTCCGCCATGATCAAGAAGGTGCGGTCGCAGGGCTTCGACCCCACCACGCTGCTGCCGCTCGCGGACGCGGCCACGAAGTCGATGACGGTGGACCCGGGGCTCGGGTCGGCGAGCAAGATGCTCTCGTTCGCGATGTCGCTCAAGGACATCGACCTGCACGACATGAAGTTCGTGACCCTGCCCTGGCGTTACGACGGCAACCGCGTCGCGATCGTCCAGCCCGACGCCGACGCGCTGTGGGCCTCGCTCAGGGCCGACCGCACCGTCGACGGCAAGGACGCGGGCAAGGGCGGCACCGGCGGCCGGCCGGCCGCGCCCTCCCCCTCCCCGGAGCCCGTCTCCGGCGACGGGGTGAAGGTCTCCGTCCGCAACGGCACCGACGTCACCGGGCTCGCCGCCCGGGCCGCCGCCTCGCTCGAGGAGCGCGGTTACGAGGTCACCGACACCACGACGGCCCGTACGGGCGGCACGGCGAGCACCGTGATCGAGTTCGGCCCGGGCCAGGCGGGGCACGCACGGACGCTGGCCCGCCTCTTCCCCGGCGCGTACGTACGGGGCGCCGCCGCCGACGGGATCTCCGTCACCCTCGGCCGTGACTACGCCGCGGCGCCCTCGGCCCCGCCCTCGCCCGCGCCGTCCGCGTCGGCGCAACCGCCCGGAACGCTGTCCTCGGACGTGGTGAGGGGCGCCCGGTCGGCGGACGACGATCCCTGCGCCAATCTCTCGTACGGCTGAGGCGTGACATCAGCTGGTTTGCCGGTCGACCGGCAAGGAAAGGGGGCGAGTCCGGGGAGGGAACCCATATGCCTGTTTGGTCCGTTTCCGTGGTAGGTGCACAGTGAACAGTGAGTGCGCAGTGAGAGCAATGAGCAGGCCCTTCCCCAGGAGCCCAAGGAGCGACACCATGTCCGCCATCGCCGTTCGCCGGGGGCTGCCCCGGCCCGTGCCGGCCCTGATCCTCGCGCTCCTGGCCTGGTCGGGCGCGGTGTTCCTCGCCCCCACCGCCGCACACGCCGACACCGACGCGCGCGCCGACGCCGGCGTCCGCGCAGTCGCCGGACTCGACGCCGCGGCCGAGGCGCTGCGCAAGGGCCCCGTCTACGTCGACCCCGCCGTCTCCGCGCAGCTCCCCGCGGCCGACGCCGAGGCCCTGTCGAGGAAGATCAAGGACGCGGACAAGCCGATCTTCGTGGCCGTGCTCCCCAACTCGCCCGACTTCCCCAAGGCCACGGTCCTGCGGGACCTGCGCACCAAGGTCGGCATCGCCGGCGTCTACGCCGTCCACCTCGGCGACGCCTTCAACGCGGCCGCCGACCGCTCGGTGATGTCCCGCAACGCCGTCAGCAACCTCACCGGCTCCGTCCAGCGCTCCGGCGGCGACGCGAAGACCCAGCTCAACAGCTTCGTCGAGCAGGCCGACCAGGTGGCCAAGGGCCATGCGCCCGGCTCCTGGGGCGGCGTGGAGCCGGAGGGCATCGGGGCCGCCGGGCTGATCACCGGCGGTGCGGTCGTCGTGGCGGGCGGCGCCGGCGCGTACGCCCTGTACCGGCGGAACAAGCGCCGCCGCGAGGAGCGCGAGCGCGCCGAGCTGGACACGCTGCGCGTGGTTGTGGACGAGGACATCACCGCCTTCGGCGAGGAGCTGGACCGGCTGGACTTCTCCCCGTCCGAGGCCGGCGCCACCGACGAGATGCGCGGGGACTACGAGCGCGCCCTGGACGCCTACGAGGAGGCCAAGGCCAAGATGGCCGCGGCCGCCAAGCCGCAGGAGGTCACGGGCGTCACCGCGGCGCTGGACGAGGGCCGGTTCGCCCTCGCCACCCTCGCGGCGCGCCGCTCCGGCGCCCCGCTGCCCGAGCGGCGGCCGGCCTGCTTCTTCGACCCGCGCCACGGGCCCTCGGTCCAGGACGTGGAATGGGCCCCGCCCGGCGGCACGGTCCGCACCGTGCCCGCCTGCGCGGCGGACGCCGCACGCCTGGCGGAGGGCCAGGAGCCGCTCTCCCGCCAGGTCCCGACCGCCCAGGGCCCCCAGCCGTACTGGAACGCGGGCCCCGCCTACGGGCCGTGGGCCGGCGGCTACTTCGGCGGCGGCCTGCTGCCGGGGCTGCTCGTCGGCACGCTGCTGGGCGGCATGCTCAGCGGGCCGGCGTACGGCGCGACGCCGGAGGGCGGTGGTCCGGACGGGGGCGACTACACCGGGTCCGACTACAACTCCGACGACTTCGGGGGCGGGGGATGGGGGGACGGTGGGGGTGGCGGCGACTTCGGTGGCGGCGGGGACTTCGGGGGTGGGGGGTGGTGAGTCTGCCCCTCCCCGCCCTTTCACCGTTTCTTGTCCTCAATCGCCGGACGGGCTGGCTGTGCTGTGTCCTCATTCGCCGGACGGGCTGGATTTGACGCCGGTCGGGCACAAAACGAACCCGGTTCCGGGCAACAATTCAGCCCGTCCGGCGTTTGAGGACCGGGGGTCCGGGGGCGGAGCCCCCGGTTACGGGAAGGGGCGGGTAGGGGAAGAAATCCGCCGCGCCAGCGCCAGGCAACCCGCGTACAGCGCCAGCACCGCACCCAGCATCCCGTAATACGCCGGCGGCAGAGGCGACATCGACAGCGCCGCCCCCAGCGGGGACAGCGGCAGCAGCAGGCCCGCCACCGCCAGGCCCCCCACCGCCACGCCCACCGGCCCCGGCACCCGCCCCGACCGCAGCAGCAGCATCACCATCGCCTGCGTCAGCAGATTCTCCGTGAACCACCCGGCGGAGAACGCCGCCTCCCCGGCCGCCCCCAGCAGCACCGCGAACGTCGCGAGGTCGGCCGCGGCGTTCAGCAGCCCGAACCCCGTCACGAAGCGGAGCAGGGCGCGCGGGCGCAGCACCGCCGGGCGGGAACCGGCGCCGGGGCCGGGCCGGTCGAAGGCCAGGGCCAGCTGGGCGGCGTCGAAGAAGAGGTTCTGCACCAGCACCTGCGCCGGGAACATCGGCAGGAACGGCAGCATCAGCCCGGCCACCAGCATGGCGACGACGTTGCCGAAGTTCGACGACAGCGTGATCCGCAGGTACGTGGTGATGTTGGCGGTGGCGCGCCGGCCCGTGACGATCGCCCGGTCCAGGGCGGTGAGGTCCTTCGAGGCCAGGACCACGTCCGCCGCCTCGCGCGCCACGTCCACCCCGTCGCGGGGGCAGACGCCGACGTCGGCGGCGTGCAGGGCGGCCAGGTCGTTGACGCCGTCGCCCAGGAAGCCCGTGGTGTGCCCGCCGGCGCGCAGCGCCCGCACGATGCGGGCCTTGTGGGCCGGGGTGCAGCGGGCGAAGACGGTGGTGCCGGCGGCCAGGCGGGTCAGGGCGGCGTCGTCCAGCGCGTCGATGCGGTCGGCGGTGACCGGCGTGCCGGGCGCCAGGCCGAGCTCGCGGCAGACCCGGGCGGCGGTGCCGGGGTGGTCGCCGGTGAGGACCTTGACCGTCACCCCGCGCCGGGCGAGGGCGGTCAGGGCGCGGGCGGCGGTGGGCGCGGGCGCGTCGCTCAGGCCGACGAAGCCGGTGAAGGTCAGGTCGTGCTCGTCGGCGTCGGTGTACGGGCGCTCCCGGGCGGGCCGTTCGGCGCGGGCGACGGCCAGGACGCGCAGCCCGTCGCCGGCCAGCGCGGCGGCGCGCCGGGCGAGGCGCTGGCGCTCGGCCGGGTCCAGGGCGCAGCGGTCGAGGACGTCCTCGGGGGCGCCCTTGACCACGAGGGTGTGGGTCCGCGCGAGGGCGAACCGGGCGTCCCCCGGGCGCCGTACGACGGCGGTGGACAGGCGGCGGCCGGGCCCGCAGGGGAGGGCGTCGACTCCTTCGTACTCCTCGCCCGCCGTCGCGTCCGCGTCCAGGAGCGCCTCGTCGAGGGCGTCCGGTACGGGCAGTTCCGCGAGGTGCAGCGTCCACAGGGCGTTGACGGCGGCCCAGTGCAGCACCGCGGGGTCCTCGTGGCCGTCCCCGTCGACGGCACGGGCGAGGACCGGCCGGTCCTCGGTGAGCGTGCCCGTCTTGTCCACGCACAGCACGTCCGCCGCGCCGAGGTCGTGCAGGGCGGGCAGCCGTCTGACGATCACCTCGCCGTCGCGGGCGAGCAGCGCGGCGCCGCGCGCGAGCGCGGTCGTCACGATCACCGGCAGCATCTCGGGCGTCAGCCCGACGGCCACGGCCACCGCGAACGGCAGCGTCTGCAGCCCGCGCCCGCGCAGCAGCGCGTCGGCGACCAGCACGACGGGCGCGATGAGCAGCATGAACCGGATGAGCATCCAGGCGATGCCGTTGACGGAACGTTCGAAGGGGCCGGCGCTCCGCCGCCCGCGCCGCCCGTTCCCCGGCGGCGCCACGGGAAGGGCGCCGGAGAGCACCGTGCGGCGTCCGGTGGCGACGACCACCGCGCTCGCGGTGCCGGAGGCGACGCTGCTGCCCTGGAAGCACAGGTGGCGCCGGTCGTCGCCGGGACCGTCGCCGGACGCCCGGTCAGGTGCCGACTTGGCGACCGGCGCCGACTCGCCCGTCAGCGCGGACTCGTGCACCGTCAGCCCCGTCGTGCGCAGCAGCCGCAGGTCCGCCGGGACCAGGTCGCCGGGGGCCAGCAGGACGACGTCACCCGGTACGAGCTCGGCGACCGGCAGTTCACGGGTGGCCGGTGGCGCGTCCTCGCCCGCGCGGCGGCGCACGGTGGCCGTCGCGGCGACCAGGTCGCGCAGCGTGGCGGCCGAGCGGTCGGCGCGGTGCTCGCCCGTGGCCCGCAGCGCGCAGCTGACCGCGACCAGGACGGCGATCACACAGGCCGTACCCCAGGCGGCCGTCCCCGCGGAGACGACGCCGAGGCCGAGCAGGACGGCGGTGAAGGGGTCGCGCAGGCCGCGGGCGAGGCGGCGCGGCCAGGAGACCGGCCGGTGCCCGGGGAAGACGTTTCCGCCATGACGCAGGAGGCGGGCCTCCGCTTCCGCTTCGACGAGCCCGCGGGGTCCGCTCGCCAGGGCGCGCAGCACCTCCAGCGTGGTGCCGCCGCCCTCGCCGGGGGCCGTACGGGCCTCAGGCGCCCAGGCCACGGAGGCGTCCGGCGCCCGCGCCGGCGCCCGCGCCCGCGCTCGACCTGCGGTCGGCGAGCTGGCCGACCATGAGCCGGACGATCGTCACCACGTCGGGGTCGTCCACCAGATACACCACCCGGCGCCCCTCGCGCCGGGAGCGCACCAGCCCCGCGAGCTTCAGCTTCGCCAGGTGCTGGCTGATCGCGGGCAGCGCTCCGCCGACCCGCTCGGCCAGCCCGCTCACATCGCTCTCGCCCTGGGCCAGCGCCCAGACCAGGTGCAGCCGGGCGGAGGAGGCGAGCAGGCCGAAGGCGGCGGCCGCCTCGGCCAGTACCTCGGCCGACGGGTCGCTCGGGTCGTCGAAGGACCCTTCGAAACTTCCGAAGCTCCCGACGCCTGCCGTCACTGTCGCTCTCCCGTCCCCGTCGGGCGCCCCTGCGCCCGGGAAGGACCCAGTCTAGGCACCGCCGACCGGCCCGGCCGTGTGACATGCACCCACCGTGCGTTGGGCAGCTCTATCGACAGGAATCGGTCACAAGGGGGAGGGCATGGAAATCTCAGGAGTTATCAGTGCGATCGTGATCGGAGCGATCATCGGTCTCCTGGGCCGGCTGGTCGTTCCGGGGCGCCAGAACATCGGGGTGCTGGCGACGGTCCTGGTCGGTCTCCTGGCGGCGTTCGTGGGCGCGTGGCTCGCCCATCCGCTGGGCCTGTACGACCGCAAGGGCCTGTTCTGGGTGGTGTGGATCATCCAGATCGGGCTGGCGGCCCTGGGCATCGTCGCGCTCGAGCGCTTCCGGTCACGACGACAGAACTGAGAGGAGCCATCGCCGCGGTCAGGACAGCTTGCCGTCGTAGTCCGGCAGCTTGAAGGTCCTCTCCGCGTGCCCGCCGGTCAGGTCCGTGGTGTTGTTCCCGATGTTGGCGATGATCGTGTAGCCCTGTGCCTCGATCTCCGCCCGCTTGGCGGTCTTGTACGTGCCCACGTCCTGGAAGAGGTCGGGGAGGTGGCGCACGTACAGGCCGCTGACGGGGTAGCCGACCCGGCGCAGGTTCCACTGGGTGACCGAGTCGAGGATTCCGGGGCGGGCGGTGACGAAGAAGACCGCCGCGCCGCGCGCGTGGGCGTACCGGGTCAGGTCGAGGACCGGCTTGATCGCGGGGGTGGGTATCGACGCCCAGTGGAAGTCCGTCTCCAGCGAGCTGTTGTCGATGTCGAGGACGATGGCCTGCTTGCGGCCCTGTGCGGTGGCGGTGCGCTCGGTGACGTAGGGCGTCGCCTCGTCGATGGCCGCCTTCACGTCCCGCTGCCAGGTGGCGTAGTCGACGCCCTTGAGACCGGCCGGGCCGCCGGTCGCGGCGGCCGTGGCGGCCGCGCCCGGCTCGCGGGGGACGGCCGCCTCGGCGGAGACGGTGGTCGCACAGACGGTGGCGAGTGCGGCGACGGCCACGCCGGCCGCGCGGCGCGCAGTGATCGTTTCGGTCATGCATGGCATGCTCACGACCGGCGGTGGCCGGACGGGAAAGCGCTGCTTACGGGCGGGTGACCGCACGTGGGACCTTTCCCGCCGCGCGGCGGGGCCTCAGGGGGACCATCGACCCCGCCTGAGGCACCGACACGCGCGAGGGCGCCCACCGAACAGGTCGGTGGGCGCCCTCGGCAGGAGCCGGACGAAGGCCGGTCAGGCCTTCTTCGTCTCCCAGAAGATGCGGTCGATCTCGGCGATGAGCTCCAGCGCCTTCTCACCCGTCTTCGGGTCCGTCGAGGCCTTCGCGGTGCTCAGGGCCTTGAGGGTGTCGTTGACCAGCTGGTGCAGCTGGGGGTACTTCTCGAAGTGCGGAGGCTTGAAGTAGTCGCTCCACAGCACCGAGACGTGGTGCTTGGCCAGCTCCGCGCGCTGCTCCTTGATGACAGTGGCGCGGGCGCGGAAGTGGGGGTCCTCGTTTGCCAGGTACTTCTCCTGGACGGCCTTGACCGACTCGGCTTCGATGCGGGCCTGGGCCGGGTCGTACACACCGCAGGGCAGGTCGCAGTGGGCGCTGACCTTCACCTTGGGGGCGAACAGGCGGGAAAGCATGAGCTGTCCTTCCTCGTGATCGTCTTCTCAGGTGCGAGATTACTCGGTGCGGGAAGGCTTTTCTCGAGTGCCCCGGGGGGCCCAGGGCAAAAGTCCAGTGTCAGTCTGGGACTGGTGGAGGAACGGACGCGGAGGTGCCGTGGTGCAGGAGCAAGTGGACGAACGCGGGCAAGAGGTGGACCGCGAGCGCCGCGGACTGCTGCGGATCGGGCTGGCCGAGGTCTACAACCCCTCGATGGTCCCGACGCTGAACCCCGGGGACCAGCTCGTCGTGCGGTACGGGGCGGTGGTGCGCCCCGGTGACGTGGTGGTCCTGCGGCACCCGTTCCGCCAGGACCTGCTGATCGTCAAGCGCGCGGTCGAGCGGCGCGACGGCGGCTGGTGGGTGACGGGCGACAATCCGCTCGTGGAGAACGACAGCCGGGAGTTCGGGACGGTGCCGGAGGAGTTCGTGGTGGCCCGGGCCTGGGTGCGGCTGCGCCGGCCCCCGCGGGCGGGTCAGCGGTCGGCGGGGGCGCTGCTGTCGTGGGCGGCCTCGGCCGTACGGTCCGTACGCTCCGCCCCGTCGTCGGCCGGGTCTCCCGGGCGCTCGCTCTCCAGGCGCTTGCGGGCGCGGTAGGCCGCGACGTTGGCGCGGGTGGCGCAGCGGTCGGAGCAGTAGCGCCGCGAGCGGTTGGTCGAGGTGTCCAGGTAGGCGTTGCGGCAGGGCGTGGCCTGGCAGATGCCCAGGCGGTCGACGCCGTACTCGGTGAGGTGGACGGCCAGACCCATGCTCGCGGTGGCGGTGTAGGTGGCTCCGGCGTTGGCGGCGTGGTCGGCGATGTGCATGTGCCACTTGGGGCGGCCGTCCTCGTCGCGGTACTCGTGCCCGGAGATCTGCGGGCTGACCGGGAACTCCATCAGCAGCGCGTTGAGCAGGTCCACCGCCCGTACCTCGTCGCCCTCGGCCGCCGCCTCGAAGACCGCGCGCAGCCGGCCCCGCACCGACCGCAGCCGGGTCAGGTCGCCGTCGGTCAGCCGGCGGGCGGACTGGGCCGCCGGGCCGAAGAGCTCGCGCGCCGCCTCCAGCGAGGTGAGCGTGTCGACGCCCCGGGCCGGCTGCTCGGTGTTGACCAGCCGCACGGCGAAGTCCGAGTAAGAGGCCAGTTCCACTGTCGGTCCTTATGCAGAGGCTGTGGTCGCGGAGAGCGGTCGGGCGCGGCCGTTCCGTAATGCCCGTTCCTCCTTCGAGGGTATTACAAACCGGGGGTGGTTTGCTGCAAACGGAAACGGCGCGGGGGTACGGCCGGTGAGGCCGTACCCCCGCGCCGCGGGGCTTTCCGTGGAGCGCCGGTGCCGGTCAGAGCACCTTCGACAGGAAGGACTTCGTGCGCTCGTGCTGGGGGTTCGTCAGCACGTCGCGCGGGTTGCCCGACTCGACGACGACGCCCTGGTCCATGAAGACCACGGAGTCGCCGACCTCGCGGGCGAAGCCCATCTCGTGGGTGACCACGATCATCGTCATGCCGTCCTCGGCGAGGCCGCGCATGACGTCCAGGACGTCGCCCACCAGCTCGGGGTCGAGCGCCGAGGTCGGCTCGTCGAAGAGCATCAGCTTCGGCTCCATCGCCAGCGCCCGCGCGATGGCCACGCGCTGCTGCTGGCCGCCGGAGAGCTGGGTGGGGTAGTTGCCGGCCTTGTCGGCGAGGCCGACGCGGTCGAGCAGCTTCAGGGCCCGCTCCCGGGCCACCGCCTTCGTCTCGCCCTTCACCTGCATCGGCGCCTCCATGACGTTGGCCAGCGCCGTCATGTGCGGGAAGAGGTTGAAGCGCTGGAACACCATGCCGATGTCCCGGCGGTTGCGGGCCACCTCGCTGTCCTTGAGCTCGTACAGCTTGTTGCCCTGCTGGCGGTAGCCGACCAGCTGGCCGTCGACGTACAGCTTGCCCGCGTTGATCTGCTCGAGGTGGTTGATGCACCGCAGGAACGTGGACTTGCCGGAGCCGGAGGGGCCGATGAGGCAGAACACCTCACGGGGGGCGACCTCGAGGTCGATGCCCTTGAGGACCTGGACCGCGCCGTAGGACTTGTGGACGCCCTCGGCCTTCACCATCGCGGTCATGCGCTGACACCTCCGGGGGAACGGTGGCTGAAGGTGGACAGGTTCTTCTTGACCTTCTGCCACGGGGTGAGCGGCAGGCTGCGCAGCGAGCCACGGGCGTAGTGCCGCTCGAGGTAGAACTGGCCGACGCTGAAGACGCTGGTCAGGATCAGGTACCAGGTGGCGGCCAGGAACAGCATCTCCACTGTCGCACCGGTGGTCTGCCCGATGTCGGACGTGGAGCGCAGCAGCTCGAGGTATTGCGCCGCGCTCGCCGCCAGCGACGAGGTCTTGAGCATGTTGATGAACTCGTTGCCGGTCGGCGGCACGATCACGCGCATCGCCTGCGGCAGCACGATCCGGCGCATCGTCTTGCTCTGGTTCATGCCCAGCGCGTGCGAGGCCTCGGTCTGTCCTTCGTCGACCGACTGGATGCCCGCGCGGACGATCTCCGACATGTACGCGGCCTCGTTGAGCCCCAGGCCGAGCAGCGCGGCCATGAAGGGGGTCATGAAGTCGCTCATCTCGTCCCGGTAGATCGGGCCGAGGTTGATGTACGGGAAGATCAGCGCGAGGTTGAACCACAGCAGCAGCTGGACGAAGACCGGGGTGCCCCGGAAGAACCAGATGTATCCCCAGGCGACCGATGAGGTCACCGGGTTCTTCGACAGCCTCATCACGGCCAGCACGACGCCGAGGACCAGGCCCAGGACCATGGCGAGGACCGAGATGAGGACGGTCTTGCCGAGGCCGGAGAGGACCGTGGAGTCGAAGAGGTAGTCCGGGATGGCGCTGTAGTTGACGTTCGCCGTGGCGAAGGCGTTCACCAGCAGGCCCAGCAGGGCCAGGACGATGACGGCGGAGGCCCACCGTCCGTAGTGCCGGACCGGGATCGCCTTGATCGCCTCGGGCGCGACGGAGGTCTTGGCCGGGGCGGGCTTGTCCGCCGGCTCCGCCTTGTCGGCCGCCTTCTCGGTGGAGACCTTCTTGGCGGAGGCCTTCTTGGCGGAGGCCTTCTCGGTCGAGACCTTCTCGGCGGCGGCCTTGTCGGCGGGCTCGGCCTCGGGCTCAGCCTCAGCCTTGGCTTCGGCCTTGGCCTCGGGCTCGGCCTTGGCCTCAGCCTCCGGCTTGGCCTCGGCGGCCTTCTTCGCAGACTCGGGCTCGGGCTCGGAGTCGGACTCCGGCTCCGGCTCGGAGGCGGCCTTGTCGGCGGACTCCGGCTCGGACCCGGCCTTCTTCGCGGGCCCGGTCTCGGACTCGGGCTCCGGCGTGGACGCGGCCTCGACCTCGGGCTCCGGAGTGGACTCGGGCTCCGGCTTGTCGGGCTTGTCGGGGGAAGCAGTCACGGATGATGCCTTTCAGCGTTGCCGTACGAGGGGGGACAGGGAGGCAAGCGGGTCAGGAACCGCCGTTGATCTTGACTTCCTTGACGGCGCCGGCGTCGACGCCCCAGGTCTTGACGACCTTCTCGTACGCACCGTTCTTGATGATCGCTTCAAGGGCTTCCTTGAGCGCGTCCCTCAGCTGGGCGTTCTCCTTCGAGACGGCGATGCCGTACGGGGCGGCCTCCACCTGCTCGCCGACCGACTCGAAGTCGTTGCCGCCGCCGGAGGTCTTCACCGCGTAGGCCGCGACGGGGAAGTCGCTGGAGACGGCGTCGACGCCACCGGCCTTCAGCCGGGTCTGGGCCTCGAGGTCGGTGTCGAACGCCTCGATGGCGATCGTGTCCTTGTCGTCCTTCTCGCACTTCTCGGACTGGGACTTGGCCAGGTCGTGCGAGACGGTGCCCCGCTGTACGGCGATCTTCTTGCCGCAGAGGTCTTCCCAGCTCTTGATGTCCTTGGTGTCGCCCTTCTTGGTGTAGAGCGAGACACCGGCGTTGAAGTAGTCGACGAAGTCGACGCCCTCGGCGACCTTCTTCTTGGTCTTGGGGTCGATGCCTTCCTGGCGGTCCTTGGTATCGGTCATCGCGGACATGGCGATGTCGTACCGCTTGGAACGCAGGCCCGTCAGCAGGGCGTCGAAGGTGCCGTTCTGGAAGTCGACCTTCACGCCGAGTTCCTTGCCCATGGCGGCGGCGATGTCGGGGTCGATTCCGACGACCTTGCCGTCCTTCTTGAACTCGACGGGCGGGTAGGCGATGTCGGAGCCCACCTTCAGGACGCCGGCGTCCTGGACCTTCTTCGGCAGCTTGCCGAACAGGGGGGCGTCGGAGCCCTTCGCGGTCGCGGCGCCGTTGCCGGAGGTCGTCTTGTCGCGCTGGTCGCCACAGCCGGTCAGCAGCAGGGTGCCGGCGACCGCGATCGCGCCGGCCGCGGCCAAACGACTCCTGGCAGCGGTCGGGCGGGGGGTGGTGCTTGCGGTCATTGCTGGTCCTCCTGCGGGTGAGGGGGGATATCCGACTGGTAACGCTGCAATCACGCAATACACGGCAGATGCCGCAGCACACTTCCTCGTGAGCCGCGACCTCGTGCGGTCTGCGCATCTTGCCATCCGGACTGCCCCATTCGGGGGGCCAGCCATGTCAAAATCGGATAACGGGTGATCGACAGGTCGTACACAACGGTTCGCACCCTTTTGCCTCCGGTGTCTCTTCTGTGCACCTTCTGATCACGAGACCCACATCACGCTCGCGCCGTCTCACTTCCTGGACACCCCGGCGCATCCGTCACCAGTTGACACGTTCCGGACGGCATCCGGGCGGGGGGCCGTGCCGCATCGAGCCGGAACTCACTCGTCGGCCGTAG
Organism: Streptomyces sp. NPDC021096; assembly: GCF_040641275.1. Taxonomy (NCBI): domain Bacteria; kingdom Bacillati; phylum Actinomycetota; class Actinomycetes; order Kitasatosporales; family Streptomycetaceae; genus Streptomyces; species Streptomyces sp. NPDC021096. The sequence goes on from NZ_JBFADG010000001.1 coordinate 385,982, forward strand.
CGCTCATTTGATAGAAATGCCAGCTACACCCCTCATCCGGGGCTCAGGGCGCGTGTGTGCGGCGCGTCCGGTGTCCGCACGCCCCCCGTGGTGGTCATCCGACCTCCCGGGCCGCGGACACGGTGCCCGACCCGCCCCCACACCTCAGGGGCGGCTACCCTCGACAGGAATTTCGACAAAGGGGTCAAAAGTGGCAGCGGAGATCGTGAATCCTCCCAGCGGCAGTGGTGCGGACGACGGAGCTCAGGAGGAGTTCTTCGATCCGGCCTTTGCTCTGCACCGTGGCGGAAAGATGGCGGTCCAGGCGACCGTCCCGGTGAGGGACAAGGACGACCTGTCCCTCGCCTACACGCCGGGCGTCGCCAAGGTGTGCAGCGCCATCGCCGAACAGCCCGAGCTCGTCCACGACTACACCTGGAAGTCCCAGGTCGTCGCGGTCGTGACCGACGGCAGCGCCGTCCTCGGCCTGGGGGACATCGGTCCCGAGGCGTCCCTGCCCGTGATGGAGGGCAAGGCGATCCTCTTCAAGCAGTTCGGCGGCGTGGACGCGGTGCCGATCGCGCTGGACTGCCGGGAGGTGGACGAGATCGTCGAGACCGTCGCCCGCCTCGCGCCGTCCTTCGGCGGCATCAACCTGGAGGACATCTCGGCCCCCCGCTGCTTCGAGGTCGAGCGCAAGCTCCAGGAGCGCGTGGACATCCCCGTCTTCCACGACGACCAGCACGGCACCGCCGTCGTCACGCTCGCGGCCCTGCGCAACGCCGCGCGGCTGACCGACCGTGCGCTCGGCGACCTGCGCGCCGTGATCTCGGGCGCGGGCGCCGCCGGAGTCGCCATCGCCCGGATCCTGGTCGGGGCCGGCATCGGCGACGTGGCGGTCTGCGACCGCAAGGGCATCGTGTCGCAGGACCGCGAGGACCTCACCGACGTCAAGCGCGAGCTCGCCGGCTTCACCAACAAGGCCGGCCTGTCCGGCTCCCTGGAGACCGCGCTGGACGGCGCGGACGTCTTCATCGGCGTCTCGGGCGGCACGGTCCCCGAGCCGGCGGTCGCGCGGATGGCGAAGAACGCACTGATCTTCGCCATGGCCAACCCCACCCCGGAGATCCACCCGGACGTCGCCCACAAGTACGCGGCCGTGGTCGCCACCGGCCGCAGCGACTACCCGAACCAGATCAACAACGTGCTCGCCTTCCCCGGCATCTTCGCCGGCGCCCTGCAGGTGCGTGCCTCGCGCATCACCGAGGGCATGAAGCTGGCCGCCGCCGAGGCGCTGGCCGCCGTGGTGGCGGACGAGCTGAGCGCGGAGTGCGTGATCCCGTCCCCCTTCGACGAGCGGGTCGCCCCCGCCGTGACGGCGGCCGTCGCCGCCGCCGCACGCGCCGAGGGCGTCGCGCGCCGCTAGCGCGCTGAGCCGCCCCCGACGTCGGGGCGGTCGTACGGGGGCCGGACCGGCTGCGGTCCGGCCCCCGTCGCGTTCACCGCGGACGGCGCGCGAAGAGGTCGTAGACCTTGTTGGTGTCGCCCGGCACGAGGTTGTCCGCCCCGCTGCCGAAGACCACCGTGCGTCCGGCGAGGTCGACCGCGTCGACGCTCGAGTGGGCGTTCGCCTGCGCCCCGTCGTGCGCGACGCTGATCCGCTCGACGGCACCGGTCGTGAGGTCCCGGACGAACACGTCGTCGCTGCCGTTGGTGTCCCCCGGCACCAGGTTGGCGGCGCCCGAGGTGAAGACCACCCGGTTGTCGGCGGTCATGACCGCGCCGTAGGAGGCGCCGTCGGCCTGGGAGCCGTCGGCGGCGAGGCTCAGCCGCCGGGTGACGCCGGTGCGCAGGTCCCTGGCGAAGACGTCCGCCTTGCCGTTGGTGTCGTCCTTCACGACCTCGGCCGAGCCGCTGGAGAACAGGGCGTAACGCCCGTCGGGGCTCAGCCCGATGCTGTTGTCGGCCGCCGCGGGGCCGCCGTCGAGACGCCGGGCGGCCAGCTCGGTGCGCCCGGTGCGCAGGTCGTGCACGTAGAACGTGCGGGCCCGCGGCTTCCACAGCCCCTTCTCCGTCTCCGGGGCGAGGTCGGACAGGCTCTTGAAGCCGACCTTGCTGCCGTCCGCGCTGATCACGGGGGAGACGGAGAAGCCGTCCGCCTGACCGCCGTCGCTGGTGACGCTCACGCGCTTGGTCGTGCCCTTCACGCGGTCGCGGACGAAGACGTCCGTCTGCCCGTTGGTGTCGCCGGGCACCAGGTCGTCGCGGTTGGAGGTGAAGGCGACGTAGCGGCCGTCGGCGCTGATGGACGGGGACGCGCTGTGGGCGGGCTTCGTGCCCTTGTTCTCGACGAGGACCTCGGTCCGGCCGGTCTTCCGGTCGCGGATGAAGACGTCGTAGTACCCGCCGGGATTACGGTTCGGCGCCAGATTGGTCGCCTCCGAGTCGAAGGCGACGTAGCGGCCGTCCCCGCTGATCGAGGCCGTCCAGGACTGGTTGTCGGCCAGGGTCCCGTCGCCGGCGACGCTGGCCAGTTCGATCCGGCCGGTCCGCAGGTCCTTGACGTAGATGCGGCGGCCCGCCGAGGTCGTGCCGGGCACCAGCGTGGTCGCCAGGGACTCGAAGGCGACGTAGCGGCCGTCGGCGCTGACGCTCGCGCCGATGGTCTCGGCGTCCGCCTGGGCGCCGCTCGCTGCGACGTTCACCCGCTCGGTGCGCGGCGCGCGGTGCTCCGCGGACGCCGCCGCCGTGGGCAGCACGGCCACGCAGCTCGCCGCCGCTGCGGCCAGGACGACGCCGCGTCTCGCGGCGCGACGTGAACGGTCCGGTATCACTTCAGCCTCCGCAGGAAGACGTCGGATGTCTTGTTGGTGTCGCCGGGCACGAGGTTGTCGGCCCCGCTGAGGAACACCGCCGTGCGGGCGGAGTGATCGACACTGACCTCGCCCGAGGAGGCGTTGCCCTGCAGCCCGCCCTGCCCGGTGCTGATCCGCTCGACCTTGCCGGTCCGCAGGTCCCTCGCGAAGACATCGGCGACGCCATTGGTGTCGCCCGGCACGAGGTTGGTGGCCTCCGACTGGAAGAACACCCGCCGGTTGTCGGCACTCATCACCGCCGCGTCGGAGGAGCCGTTCGCCTGCGAGCCGTTGGGCGCGAGGCTGATGCGCCGTGTGACGCCGGTGCGCAGGTCCTTGGCGAAGACGTCCCGCTGCCCGTTGGTGTCGCCGGCCACGATGCCGCTGTCGTACGACGGGAACAGCGCGTGGCGGCCGTCGGGGCTCAGGCTCATTCCGCCGTAGACCTTCGCGGCCTTGCCGTCACGGTTCGCGGCGGCCAGCTCCGTCCGTCCGTTGCGCAGGTCGCGCACGTAGAACCAGAACGGGCGCGGCTTCCCGCTCGACGGTACGGTGCCGCCGAGGTTGGTGGCGGCGGTGCGGAAGCCGACCCTGCTCCCGTCGGCGCTGATCACGGGATCCATGGAGAACCCGTCGGCCTGGGTGCCGTCTCCGGCGACGCTCACCCGCTTCGTGGTGCCGCGCAGCCGGTCGTGGACGAAGATGTCCTTCTGCTCGTTGGTGTCGCCGGGCACCAGGTCGTCCCGGTCGGAGACGAAGGCGACGTAGCGCCCGTCGGCGCTGATGACGGGACTGGAACTCGTTCCCCGGTCCTTTTGCCCCTTCTCGACGAGGAGCGTCGTCCGGCCCGTCGCCCGGTCGTGGACGTAGACGTCCGTCCAGCCGGTCTGGCGCGGATCCAGGTTGGTGGCGCCCGAGTGGAAGGTGACGTACCGGCCGTTCCCGCTGATCGAGGCGTGCCCCGAGCTCCCGTTGGCGGGGCGGCCGTCGCTCGCCACGCTGACCCGTTGCAGCGCACCGGTGCGCAGGTCCTTCACGTACACGTGCCCCTGCTTCTCCCCGCCTCCCGGCACCAGCGTGGTGGCCCAGGACTCGATGACGGCATAGCGGCCGTCGGCGCTGATCCGGCCCGCCGACTCGGCATCCGCCTGGGCGCCGTCGGCCGCCACGCTCACCCGCTCGGTGCGGGGCGCTCGGTGCCCGTCCCCGGCGGCCGCCGCCGCGGTTACGGGCAGGAAGGCCGCGCAGCCGCCCATTAAGGTCAGCGCGGCGGTACGTCTGAGGTAACGCATTTCTCTCCCTTACGGGATGTCATGTGCGGACAAGCCGGAAGCCAACCGCGCCGCTCGCGGCCCGGTCAACGAGGACGGCCGTCCTCCGCGCCCAATACGCCCGTTGCGGGAGGGACCGCTGGACGGACGCGGCGCGTGTCACACCGCCGCGACGTTCCCTCCCTGTGCCCCGGGGGCTAGGTTCGGCTCATGTTCGCCGCCTACGCCGCACGCATCGACCGTGACCAGCCGCTGAACGGCCTCGAGTTGGGGGAGCGCCCCGAGCCCGAGGCGCGGCCCGGCTGGACGACCGTCAACGTCAGGGCCGCCTCGCTCAACCACCACGACCTGTGGTCGCTGCGCGGCGTGGGCCTCGGCGAGGGGGCACTGCCGATGATCCTCGGCTGCGACGCCGCCGGGACCGACGAGCAGGGCAACGAGGTCGTCGTCCACTCCGTCATCGGTCAGACGGGCCACGGCGTGGGCCCCGACGAGCCCCGCTCGATCCTCACCGAGCGCTACCAGGGCACCTTCGCCGAGCGCGTCACCGTCCCCGCCTGGAACGTGCTGCCCAAGCCCAAGGAGCTCTCCTTCGAGGAGGCCGCCTGCCTGCCCACCGCCTGGCTGACGGCGTACCGCATGCTCTTCACCAACGCGAACGTCCGCCCCGGCCAGAGCGTCCTCGTCCAGGGCGCCGGCGGCGGGGTGGCCACGGCGGCCATCGTCCTGGGCGCCGCGGCCGGCCTGCGGATCTTCGCGACCAGCCGTGACGAGGCCAAGCGCAAGCGGGCCGTCGAGCTGGGCGCGGAAGCCGCGTTCGAGGCGGGGGCACGGCTCCCGCACCGGGTGGACGCCGTCATCGAGACCGTGGGCGCGGCCACCTGGTCGCACTCGGTGAAGTCCCTCAAGCCCGGCGGCACGCTCGTCATCTCCGGCGCCACCAGCGGCGACCGGCCGGCGGCCGCCGAGCTGACCCGCATCTTCTTCCTGGAGCTGAAGGTCGTCGGCTCGACGATGGGCACCAAGGAAGAGCTGGCGGACCTCCTCAGCCTCTGCGCGACCACGGGCGTACGCCCCCTGATCGACTCCGTGCTGCCCCTCGACCGGGCCCGCGAAGGCTTCGAAAAGATGTCCAGCGGCGATCTGTTCGGCAAGGTGGTCCTGACGGTATGAACGACGGATGCCGAAGAGACGCTTGCGCACGGCGGCGTTCCTCGCCGTAACCGCTGTCCTGGCACTTCTCGCCCCCACGGCCGAGGCCCGTACTGACCCCGGCATACCCCGGCTGACCGATGAGTCCGGCCGCGCGCTGACCCTGCGCGGCTGGAACCTCGCCGACAAGGAGAACCGGGGCGAGCGGGCCCTGGACGACATCACCGAACGCTCCCTGCGCGACCTCGCCGCGCACGGCTTCAACTTCGCCCGCCTGGCGGTGTTCTGGGACGACCTGGAGCCGGAGCGCGGCCGCTACAGCGAGCGCTACCTGCGCAAGATCGAACGGGTCCTCGACTGGGCCGCCCGCCATCGCATCCGCGTCGTCATCGACGCCCACCAGGACATCTACGGCCCGGCGTTCGGCACCCACCGGGGCATCCCCGCCTGGGCCACACGCACCGACGGCCTGCCCTACAAGCCGCACCCGGACGACTGGTTCGCCGAATACTTCGAGCCCGCCGTGCAGGCCGCCTTCGAGCACCTCTACGAGGACGAGGACCTGCGCCGCGCACAGACCCGCATGTGGCGGGTCCTGGCCGGGCGCTTCGCACACCACCCCGCCGTGTTCGGCTACGACCTGATCAACGAGCCGATGGGCCGGATGCGGCCGGGCGAGGACATGTTCGAGGCCGCGCGCCGCATCGAGGCCACGCAGGTCACTCCGATGTACAACCGCATCGCGGACGCGATACGCGAGGTCGACCGGCGCCACTGGCTCTTCATCGAGCCCACCCCGGCCGCCGGCGAGGGCAAGCGCACGGGCCTGGGCCGCGTGGACGACCCGAAGGTGGTCTACGCGCCGCACTTCTACAACGCCGCGATGGAGGCGGGCCGGGACTACGACCCCGCGTCGGGCTGGCTGGAGCGCTACGAGGCGGAGATCGTCCACTACCCCCGCGAGCACCGGGTGCCGATCGTGGTCGGCGAGTGGGGCCCGCTCAACAGCGGGCTGCCCAACATGGGCCGCTTCTACGAGGACGCCATCGCCTCCATCGGCCGGTACGCCTCCGGCTGGGCGAGCTGGACGTGGTGCTACGGGGGTGGGTACTGCGCGCTCGAGCGGGACGGTGGGCGGTTCCAGCCGAACAAGGAGCGGACGGTGCGGCCGTATGTGGCGGCTGTGGCGGGGGTGGTGCGGTCGGAGTCGTATGAGAGGGGGCGGTACCGGGTGGAGTACGTGCCGGGTTCCTGGGGGGTGACGGAGGTTTCCGTGCCGGCCCTTGCGGGGGGCTGGCGGGTCACTGTGTCCGGGCCGGCGTGGGCGGAGGCTCCATCCGTGCCGCCGGGTAAGGCGGGGACGGTGCGGGTGCGGTCACTGGCGGGCGGGGGGACGGTCACCGTGACGGTGACGTCACGGTAGGAACCGGGGGGCGGTGCAGGCCGGTGGTTCCGTTGTGCCCACCCTCCCCCAGCTACCGCTGGGAGGTGCCCCCAGCCCAGCGGAACGATTGCCCACAACGGGGGGGCGGCGGCGGAACGATTGCCCACAACGGGAGGGGGTGGGGCGGTGTGGGGCCTGGCAGGGGCGTAAAGCGTGATTTGCGGGCCAAGTGCGGGGTTCCGTAGGGGAACGCCGCGTACGGCCCGTAAATCACGCAGCCCCAGAAGGCCCCGCGCCGTCCCGCCCCCGGCCCTCACGCAGCACCGCACCCACGCGCACAGCGGCGTCACCCAAGTGGGCCCGCACATCCTCCAGCTGAGTCTCCGTCACGCCAAAGTCCCGCGCCGCGTCCCGGACCTCGTCCCGGAAGCGGTCCAGCAGGCGGTCCAGTTCACGCAGAGGCTCCTTCGAGGCGGACTGGCCCGCCAGGGCGCCCAGTTCCTTGGCCAGGGCGCCCACGCCCTCCACGATTCCCGAGGGCCAGTCCCCGTGCCGCGTGTGCTCCTTGACCTGTTCCCGTACGCGCAGCACCTCTTCCCGCGCCTGCCATGCCTGCCGGCGGGCGCTCTGGGCCTCCTGGCGGGCGCGGCGGCTCTCCTCCTTCGCCCGGCGCGCCTGTTCCTTCCACTCCTCCCTGGCCCGCCGCAGCTCCTCCTTCGCCCCGGCGAAGTAGTCGCTCGCGGCGCCCCCGGCGCCCCCCGCGCCCCCCGCATCCGTGCGCGCCTGCCGCGCAGCCTCCCGCATCTCGCGCCGCAGGTCACCCGCCGCCCCCCGCACGTCCTCGCGGATGTCCGCGGCGAGGGCGGCGACGGAGTCGCGGATCTCCAGCTCCAGGTCGGCCAGCTCCCCCTGCCGGTCGGCGAGTTCGGCCCGGCCGGCGTCCGTGATGGAGTACACCTTGCGGCCGCCCTCGGTGGCGTGCGTGACCAGGCCCTCGGCCTCCAGCTTGGCCAGCCGGGGGTACACGGTGCCGGCGGAGGGCGCGTACAGCCCCTGGAAGCGCTCCTCCAGCAGGCGGATGACCTCATAGCCGTGGCGCGGCGCCTCGGCGAGCAGCTTCAGCAGGTACAGGCGCAGTCGGCCGTGGGCGAAGACGGGAGGCATCAGAGGACCTTTCCCTGGGCGGGGGCGTCGGCGGGCTCGTCCTGCGACGGCGGGCGCCGCAGCAGCGCGACGGCACCGGAGACGGTGGTGACCTTCAGCCGCCCGCGGCCCGCGCCGAGCGTGCCGGTGATGCGCTTGGCGCCCCACTGCCCGCTGATGCGCAGGTCCTCGAAGGCGCAGGAGACCCGGCCGCTGGTGGTGTTGGCGTCCACCTCGGCGCCGACCTCGGCGTCGGCGGGGTGCGGCAGTCGCACGGCGACCTCGCCGGAGACGCTGGTGAGGCTGAGGGTGGGGTCGGCGACGGAGCCCGACACGTCGACGAGCATGTCGCCGCTGACGGATTCGGCCCTGACCGTGCCGCCGGCGCTGTCGAGGAGGGTGAGGTCGCCGGAGACGGAGTTGAAGCGCAGGTCCCCGCCGAGGGACTGGCCCTGCAGGCCCCCGGTGACGGTCTCCGCCCTGACCGCGCCGCTCACGCCGACGAGCGTGGTGTCGCCGGAGACACCGCGGACGTCCGTGGCGCCGGAGATGCCGGAGACGACGGCCGTGGCGCCGACGACGCCGACCTCCACGCGGGTGGCCGTGGGGACGGTCAGCGTCACGGTGACGCTGTGCTTCCACGTCCTGGGGTCGAGCCAGGTGAGGAAGTTCTTCCAGGGCAGGTCCCGGTAGGCGACGGTGAGGGTGCCGCGCTCGAGGGTGACCTCGAGGGGCGGCCCCTCGATGTCGGACAGCTCGAGTCGCGCGGGGCCGCCGTCGGTGCCGACGACGTTGACGGTGCCGCCCGCGATGCGCACCTTCAGCGCCGTGACCGGCTCCTCGAACGTGAGCTTGTGCGGATCGGCGATCGACCACTCAGACTGGCCCGGCATGTCCGGCCCTCCTCGGGAAGCAGGCCACGACGCAACATATCGCGTCTTGGACTCAACACGATATATCGCGGTCCGGGGAAGTCAAGGGGCGTCGGCGTGGCTTAGCGTTGACGCATGTCCGCTACTGATCACAGCCGGGCGGCGGGGGTACTGCTGCTCTGCCGGGCCGAGCCCGACCGTGTCCGACCGTCCGCGCAGCTCCTGCGCGAGCCGCTGCTCCTCGCCCCGGCGGGCGACGGGTGGAGCGTGCTGGTGCCGGGGGAGGAGTCCTGGCAGGAGGAGGACACCAACCTCGCCGCGATCACGGCCGAGTGGGCGCACGCCCTGACCGTCGCCGAGACCTGGCCGGCGGTCGGACTGTGGTGGGACGAGGAGGGCGCGGGCTTCGTGGTCGCGTCGGGCTTCCGCCGCACGGTCGGCCACACCTGGCTCGCGGACGGCTCCCCGCTGGGGGAGGAGAGCGCGCTGACGGCCCTGCGGGCCCGGCTCGGCCTCGACCCGGTGCTGGACGCCGAGGCGTTCGACCGGCTGACGCACCCGGACTCCGACGCGGACGCCCCGGCCCGGGTGCTCGGTCTCATCGCGGTGCTCGCCCGCGCGGGCCTGCAGCTGCCGGCGGGCCTCACCCCGGGCTCGCCCGCGCGGGAACTGCGGACGGCGGCCGGGGCGGCCCCGGCGGCGGAGCCGGTGGAGTGGCCCGGATGGCGCGAGGCGGTGCGGACCGGCCTCGACGCCTCGGAACAGGGCCTGCTGGGGGAGTGGATACGCGGCCCGAAGGCACGGGCGCTGGGCGCCGCGGAGCTCGCGACGGGCCTGTCGCTGCTGGTCTTCGCCCGGCGCGGGCGCGGGTCCCGGCGGGGCTGGGCGGTGGCGGGCGCGGTGCTCATGGCGGACGGCGCGCTGACGATCGCCTACGACGCGTGGCGCGCCCGCGGCGGCCCGGGCCGGTAGTGGAACGGGTTCCGGGGCCGAGCCCCGGAACCGCGGGGCCTACTCGTCGTCGTCCTCGTCGTCGAGGCGGGCCAGCCACGTCGCGAGGCGCTCGACCGGGACCTCGAAGTCCGGGTTGAGGTCGACGAACGTGCGCAGCTGTTCGGCCACCCAGCCGAGGGTGACCTCCTCCTCGCCCCGCCGGTTCTCCAGCTCCTCGATGCCGCGGTCGGTGAAGTACAACGTGTTCTCCGTCGGTGATGGTCAGGGGTGGGTGGACGGTCCCGCCCAGGATAGGCGGCGTACGCCCGGCGGCCTTGGCCAGGACCTCTCGCGCCGGTGCGATCAGAGGACTAGCCTGCTGCATCATCTGCGTAACGGGGGTGGCGGGTGGCTGACGGGATCACGCAGGTCCGGCTCGACGACGGCACGGTCGTCTGGGCGCGGGTCACGGAGCCGCAGGAGCTGCGGGGCGGAGCCTCGGGGAGCGGATACGAAGACTCGAGCGCCTCCAGCCCGGGGCGGCGCGTGGCCGACATGGCGGGAGGGCTCGCCGATGTCGCCCGGGGCGTCGTGGGGTCCCTGCGCATGGGACTCGCCGCGGCCCGGCCGCACGAGGTCACGGTGGAGTTCGGCATCGAGCTGTCCGCCCGGGCCGGGCAGGTCATCAGCCTCATCGCCGACGGCGACGGCAAGGCCTCGATCAAGGTGACGCTCACCTGGACCGAGCGCGGCGACGGGACCCCGGACGCGCGCGGGGACGGGGGCGGCGCTCCTTGAGCGCCCTGGACGGAACCGTGCGCCGTGCGGTCGTACGCATCTCCGCACCCGGCGGCGGGTATGACCGCACCGGCGCCCGGTTCTGGGGCAGTGGCTTCTTCATCGCCCCCGGATGGGTCCTGACCTGCGCCCACGTCGTGGGGAACGGAGGTGGTGACGTGCTGCGCGGAGCTGCGGCCGTCGACATCACCGACGCCCGGGACCGTACGAGCGAGGGCCGGGTGGCGCTCGCCGTGCCGTTCCCGGACGACCCCGACCGCCCGCCCCGGCCCTGGGGCCTGCCGGACCTGGCGCTGGTGGAGGTGGCGGGGGCCGACGACGCCGAGTGCCTGTGGCTCAGCGACCGTTCGGCGATCGTGCCCGCGCCGATCAGCCTGCACGGCTGGTCGCGGGACACCGGCGAGCTCGCCCTGCGCTTCGGCCTCGGCACCGCCAACGGCGGCGACGGCAGGGACGGCGCCGCGATGCTGCTGCGCGGCGAGATCCCGGTCGAGGGCTGCTCGGGCGGACCGGTCGTGGACACCGGACGGGGCGCCGTCATAGGGGTCAGCAAGGCCCGCGGCCAGGGCACCGCGGGCCTGGCCGTGCCGATCACCGCCCTGCGCCGTATCGCCAACGAACGCCCCGGCCGCGACCGGCTGCACTCGATCATCCGCGCCCACGACCGCCACCACCTGCGCCGCTACCGCACCGTCGGCACCGGCGGCAGCTGGACGGGCCTGCAGCAGGCGCTGCGTCCGGCGCCGGCGGACGGCTTCACGCCCGTCCTGCGCACCCACCTCTTCGCCCGGCTCGCCGACCTGACCCAGCCCGGGACGCCCGGCGAGGTGATGCTGCTGGTCGAGGCGGCCAAGCGGCGGGTGATCCAGGCCCCGTACCAGCCCGGCGTCGAGCACGACCCGCGCACCTGGCGGGAGGGCGTGGGGCTGCTGTACGACCTGCGCGACGGCGGCGACCGGGCGGGACGGACGAAGGACGGGGGTCCGGACCGGGACCTGGAGCTGGAGGCCGTACTGCTCTACGCGGCACGGGTCGCGGCGGCCGTGAGCCGGCTCGGCCGGGAAGGCGACCTGGCGCCGCTGCGCGAGCTCGGCACCTGGCTGGAGGGCCAGGCCGAGCCGCTGCCCGACGTCATACGGGAGGACATCCACCAGATCCTGCACGGCGGCGCGGACGAGGCGAACGAGGCGGAGGGGACGGGCGGGGCGGACGGGCCGCGCGGGAGCGCCCCGGCGGGCACCGTCGAGCTGCGCAAGCCCGAGCGCCGCGACCTGGCACCCGGCGCGGCCGCCGCGGCCCAGGCCCGGGCCCGCGCGGACGTGCTGGTCGAGATCGACCAGCCCCTGTACGGCGACCTCTACCGCTGGCGGGTGAAGCTGCTGCTCGAGGACGGCGTCGTCACCCCGCTGCGCGCCGACGAGGACGGCGTGCCCCGGAGTCGGCTGCGCGAGAAGCTGCGCGAGCCGATCGCCGAGGCGCTGCTCCAGGGCGACGCGGGCGAATACCTGGCGGCCCTGCACGTGGTGCTGCCGCGCGAGCTGTTCGACGAACCGCTGGACGCCTGGCAGTTGACTCCGCCCGGCGCCACCGCCGAGGGCTTCGACCCGCACACGATGCCCCTGGGACAGCGCCGCGTGGTGGTCGTACGGGACCGCCGGCGCCGCGACCGCCCCGCGATCCCGGAGTGGCGCCGGCGCTGGGGCGGTACGAACCGGGGTCCGCTGACCGCCGTACCGCTGCGGCGCGAGGCGCCGGTGAAGGGGCACGACGGGCCGGGCCGCGAGAGCGGGCACGCGGCGTACGGGCGGCTGTCCGACGCCCCCGATACGGCCGTACCGGTGTACTGCGGCGAGGTGGCGGCGGGCGCGGGCGCCACCGCCATGGACGCGGCGCTCGCCGCCGGGCACGCCGTCGTGATCTGGCGCAGATGCGCCACCGGCCATGCGGATTGCGCCGAATTCCATCGGGAGGTTTCCCGACTTGTGTTCGAGGCGGAGACCGCCGAGGGACTCCACCGGCGCATCCGCAACCTCCGCATCCGCTGCGCGGACCCCGACGCCCCCGACCCCGAAGCGCTGTGGGCACGCTCGATTGCCCTGCTCTTCGACTCGCCGTTCCATCCGCCGCTGCCCGACACGCCGTTGTACGCCCCCGGCGCCCGCCCCGACGGCCCGCCATGACGGCACGTCACCCGCCGTACGGGGGAGTGCGGCAGGGGTCGGCAGGGCACCGGCCGGGCCGGTACCTTCGACCGGGGACCCGCAGCGGGGGCGCGGGGGCCGCGGTCGAAGGTACAGCCCGGCAGGGCAGGCCCAGGGGCATCACCAGCCACAAGGAGCCCAGTGTGAACGATTGGCGCATCTACCGCGGAGCCGGCCTGCCGCACGACGGAGTACGCCGGCTGCCGCCGCCCCCGCCCTGGCGGGACTTCGCCTCCTCGGGCCCCGACGCCGGGGCGGGCACCGACCCCAGCGCCGCGCGCAGGCTCGGAGTGCTGCGCCGCCTGGTGGAGAACCACCACCCCCGCCCCGAGGAGGTGGAGGCGGTCAACGCCGCCCTCTATCTGCGCCGCCCCCTCCTGGTCACCGGGAACCCCGGCACCGGCAAGTCCACCCTGGCCCACGCCGTCGCCCACGAACTCCAGCTGGGCCGGGTGCTGCGCTGGCCCATCGTCAGCCGCTCCACCCTCCACGACGGCCTCTACCACTACGACGCCATAGCCCGCCTCCAGGACGTCCAGCTCGAACGGGCGGGCGGTGCCGCCGGACAGCGCCGCTCCATCGGCTCCTACCTACGGCTCGGGCCGCTCGGCACGGCCCTGTTACCCGCCCCGCGGCCCCGCGTGCTCCTCGTCGACGAGCTGGACAAGGGCGATCTCGACCTGCCCAACGACCTCCTCAACGTCCTGGAGGAAGGGGAGTTCCGCCTCCCGGAGCTCGAGCGGATCGCCGACCTCGAGCCGGAGGTCGACGTCCTCACCGACGACGGCGGGCGGGCCACGGTCACCGGCGGCCGCGTGCGCTGCACCACCTTCCCGCTCATCGTGCTCACCTCCAACGGCGAGCGCGACTTCCCCGCCGCCCTGCTGCGCCGCTGCATCCAGCTCACCCTCGAGGCGCCCGGCGAGGAGCAGCTGACGGCCATGGTCAGGGCCCACCTCGGGGACGACGCGGTGACCGACGGGGACGCCCTCATCCAGCGGTTCCTCGACCGGGAACCGGGCGAGGTGATCGCCGCCGACCAGTTGCTCAACGCCCTCTTCCTCACCCAGCACGCGCCCCGCACCGAGCGCGTCACGCGCGACCGGCTCGCGGACATGCTCATGCAGCCCCTGGACCGTCCGAGGTGATGAGAGATGACGGCGCCCCCCGGCCGGCGGCTGGGAGAACTGGTCGCCCGGCTGCGGGCCGCCGACTGGGAGCTGTCGGCCGAAGAGCTGGCCGACGCCCTCTGGCTGGCCCAGTGGGTCGGTACCGGCACGACGGCGGGGCGGCCCCGGGCCGGGGACGCCGGCGCCGGTGAGCCCCCCGGGCCCGCCGGCCGCACCGAAGACCTCACCGGCCCCCCGCACCCCGGGGAGCGCGAGCGGCCCGGACGCCCCGGCACACCGGACGCCCGGCGCCGCGAGGACCGCGCGGAGCGTGCGGCGCGGCGCCGCGCCGAGCGCTCGGGCCCGGTGTCCGTGTACGTCCCGCGCGGCGGTTCCGCCGCGCCCGTGGACGCCTTCCCGATCCGCGTCCCCATGGCCTCGTCCCTGCCCGGCCTGCTCGGCCTCCAGCGTGCCCTGCGCCCCCTGCGCGGCTACCGCTCGCTCGCCGCGCCCACGCCGGGCCCCCTCGACGAGGACGCCACCGCCGACTGCGCCGCCCGCACCGGCATACTCCAGCCCGTCCACCGCCCGGAGACCCGGCGGGCGGTCTCCATGCAGCTGCTGATGGACACGGCCCCCTCCATGGCCGTCTGGGAGCGGATGCTGGAGGAACTGCGCCAGACCTGCGCCCAGCTGGGCGTCTTCCGCGACGTCCAGGTGCGCTACCTCCACCGGGGCGACGACGGCACACCGCTGGTCGGCACCACCGCCGCGCCCGGGGCCCCCGGGGAGGCCCGCCATCTGCGGCCGCGCCCCGCCGACCAGTTCCGCGACCCCACCGGGCGCCGGCTCACCCTGGTGATCAGCGACTGCGTGGGCGCCCTGTGGCAGGAGGGCCGGGCCCAACGCCTGCTCCACCACTGGGCGCTGACCTCACCGCTGGCGGTCGTCCAGCCCCTGCCGCCCCGCCTGTGGCCGCGCACCGCGCTGCCCGCCGACGCCGGGCTGCTCGCCCGCGACCCCGCCACCGGCGGCAGGCTGCACTTCGACCCCGAGGGCTACGGACCCCCGCCCGGCCGCGGCGCCCTGCCCGTACCGGTCCTGCTGCCCACCCGCGACGCGCTGGGCGCCTGGGCCCGGCTGCTGTCCGGCCCCGGCCGCACCGCGGTGCACGGCGCCGCCGGCTGGGTACTGCCCCACCACCCCGCCCGGCCCGCCCCCGCGCCCGGCGAGCGCGCCGCACGCGGCGCCGACGACCTGCTCAGGTCCTTCCGCGCGGCCGCCTCGCCGGGCGCGCTGCGCCTGGCCGTGCACCTGGCGGCCGTCCCCCTGACCCTGCCGGTCATGCAGATCGTCCAACGGGCGATGCTGCCGGACACCGGCCCCATGGAACTGGCCGAGGTGCTGCTGAGCGGGCTGCTGTGGCGGCTGCCCGGCGCGGGCCCCGGACCCGGGGGCGGACAGGGGTACGAATTCGCCGACGGCGTACGGGAGATGCTGCTGCAGTCGCTCGACCAGAGCGCCGCCGCCCTCGTGCTCAAACACTGCTCGGACTACGTCGAACGCCACTTCGGCAAGAGCGCCCGCAACTTCTCCGCCCTCGCCGCCGCCCAGCTCTCCGGCCGGCCCCCGCGGGACGACGCCGCCGGAGCGGACGCCCGCGTCCGCACGGAGCCCGCAGCACCGGCCGAGCCGGAGCTGTTCGCCGAGGTACCCGCCCGCGTGGTCCGCTGGTACCAGCCCGTACCCGTCGAGAGCGGCCCCGTGGGCGAGGCCGAGCGGCTGCTGCGCCTGTGGCACGTCCAGGCCGACCCCACCCTGCTCCACGAGGCCCGCGCCCACGCCGCACCCGCCGCCACCGCCCCGCCCACCGAGGGCGGCGCCGGCGAGGGGATACGGGCCCGCCTCGTCCTCGGCGAAGTGCTGCGCGCCCTCGCCGGCACCGAGTCCGTACGCCACGACCCCGCCCAGCGGCACGCGATTCTCACGGAGGCCGTCGCCCTGCTCACCGAGGCCCACGACCACACCGAGCCCGGCACCGGCCGGCACACCGCCGCGGCCCTGGAACTGGCCGCCGCCCACCACGACCGCTGGCTCGCCGACGGCGACCGCGACGAGCTGCTCGCCGCCGAACGGACCCTGCGCGCCCTGCCGCCCGGCACCCCGGCGCGCCATCTGCGCCTGGGCCGGACCCTGCTCGCCCTGGCCCGCACCGGCCCCGGCCCCGGCGCCACGTCCCGGGCCGCCGAGGCCGCCGCCGAACTGCGCGCCGCCTGCGAGCTGCTGGAGGCCGCCGAGGCACCCGACATCCAGCGCTGCGCCGCCCTCCTCGACCTCGCCCGGGCGCTGCGCCACTGCGGAGCGCCCGCCGCCGAGGCCCTCGCCGTCCTGGACCGCGCCCGGGCGGCCGCCGTAGACGACGCCCAGGAGCTGTACTGCCGCATCGAACAGGCCCGCGCCCACGCGACGGCCGGGAGCCGGCCGGAGACGGACGACGCCTACGCCGCGGCGGTGTCCCTGGCCGGCCGCGACAGCGTCCTGCGGTGCGAACTGCTCCTGGAATGGGGCGAGTCGCTGCTGCGCCACGCCCAGGAAGCCGACGGGCCACCGGCCCCCGACGCCGTCGCCCGTGCCGAGGCGGTGCTGCGCGAGGCGTTCGCGGTGAGCCCCGGCAGGTCGCCGCTGCGGACGCGGACCCAGCTCCTGCTCGGCCGCGCCCTGGTGCTGCGGTTCGCACGGCAGGGCTTCCCGCCCGACCTCTACGAGAGCTGCCATCTGCTGGAACAGGCGGCCCGCCACGCCCCGGACGGCGCCGACAGCGCCGAGGCATGGCTGGAGCTGGGCATCGCCCGGCTCGCGCTGAGCGAGCACCAGGGCACCGCCCCCCTCGCCGACGCCGCCGCGGCCTTCGACACGGCGGCCAAACAGGCCGCCCGCCTGCCCACGCCCGACGGCCCCGGCTCGGTCACCGCGGCCCGCGCCCTGCACCGCTACGCCGACGTCATGGAACGCATGGGCCTGCGCCGCGCCGCCCTCGCCGCCTACCGCGACGCGCAGCGCCACTGGCGCGACCTGACGGCCCGGCTGGCCCCCGTCCCCTGGGCGGAGGTCGCGGCGACCCGGGAGAGCGTGGCCCGCCTGGCCGACGACTGAGCCGGATGTCCGGTCCTGATCCGAACGTGTTTCCGGCTTACGGGCCATGGGAAGAACCGTGCAGCCGCGGGGGGCCGCTCCCGGCGGACGGCGGCAGGGAGGAGCGAGAGGTGCCTGAGCACAAGTACGCCGCTACGGCCGAACGGAACGGCTCCGCGGAGGTGCCGTCCCTGCCCGACCTCACGGGCACGGGGCTGCGGTCCCTGCGGACGGACAGAGACCCGCACCTGGCGGCCGCGGTGGAGCGCGCCCTGTCGTTCCCGGCCGAATTCGGGGAGACCTGGTACTCCGACAGCACCGAGGCCGGCCTGTGGCACGCGACGCCGGAAGCGAGCGACCGCCCGGGCCCGGTGCCGGGGCCCACGGGGCGCCGAAGCGCACCACCGCCGTCCCGCCGCGGGGCGGACGCCGGGCCGTGACGGGGGACGACGGAAGCAGCCGAGCGGCCCCGGCCGGGGCCCGGGACGAGGAGGTCCCCGTACCGCCGCACCGCACCGCCGTCCCGTGGCAGAGGTCCGGCCCCGCCGCAGGCCCGGGCGCCCCGGCGGGGGCCCGGCACGGCGGAGCCCCCGACCCCCTGTCGCCGCGGCACCCGGGCCCCGCCGCGCTCGCCCGGCTGGCGCGGACGCGGTCCGGGCCCGGGGATCTCCGTCTCCTCCTCGACGGCGCCCACAGCCGGCGGCTGGTGCTGCTCAAGTCCCTGCTGACGCGGCTCGAACGGCGTCCCGGCGCCGTGCCGGGAGCGGTCCTCGAACGCTTCGAGGCGCATTGGCGGTTGCTGGAGCGCGCCGAGGCCCGCGACCCGCGCGCGGTGCGCGACACGCTCGGGTACCCGTCGGTGGGCACGTGGCTGACCCGTACCCTGACCGCCCCCGACGGGGACTCCCTCGCCCACTGCCTCGCGTACTTCGGGTCCGTCGCCGCGGCCGCCGCCCTGCAGGCGGGCGAGCGCTTCACCCTGGACCTGCCGGCCCCCGGCGGCCGGCTCGCCCTGCCCGGCACCGGGCTCGTGGAGAGCGGCGCCCCCACCCTGCGGCTGACCGCCCACGGCCGCACCGCCCACCTCACGGCCGGGGGCCGCGCCGGACCCGTACTGCTGCGGCTGCCGGGCCGGACGTCCGGCGCCGGCACCGGCTGGCGGGGCCTCGCGCGGCTGCCCGGCAGCGGCGCGTTCCTCGACGACCTCGACCCCTACCGGGCCCCGGCCGAAGGCGTCGGCAGCGCCGCCCTGCTCGCCGCCGGCCCCGACCGGACCGCCGGCGAGCCCTGGACCCGGCGCTGGAGGGTGGCGCTCGCCCTGCTGCGGGCCACCGACCGGGCCCGGGCCGCGGAGGTGACGGGGCTGCTGCGCTGTGTGGTGCCGCTCGCCCGCCCGGCCCCCCACGGGCGGGGCGGCCCGAAGGTGAGCGCCACGTTCCGGGCGGCGCCCGGCGCGGTGTTCGCCACCCTCCCGGACTCGGCGGCCGACCTCGCCGAGGTCCTCGTCCACGAGACCCAGCACAGCAAGCTGTCCGTCCTCCACGACCTCCTGCCGCTGCACGAGGCCGGGCCGCGCGAGGTCTACCGCGTGGCATGGCGCCCCGACCCGCGCCCCTTCGCCGGCGTCCTCCAGGGCACGTACGCCCACCTGGCCCTGGCCGACTTCTGGACCCGCGCCGCGCTTCGGGCCCCCCTCGCGCCCGGCGCCCGGCGTGGCGCCCGCACGCGCCGCGATTCCTACCTCCGGCAGGTCGCGGAAGCCCTCCCCCTCCTGCTTGAATCGGCTGAACTGACGGAGGCCGGGCGGCAGTTCGCGACCGGCATGGACCGGCACCTCGCGGCCCTGACGCGGGCGGCCGGCGAGCGCGCCACAGCATTTGGCGCTATGTCACCATTTGGTGACGTACGGTAATCTTGCCTCCGCGCTGGCTCCCGGCCGGCGCGGTGCGAAGGAACAAGGGAGACGTGCGGATGGCCACGCAGCGGCAGACGGCCGGCACCGGCGCGCAAGGGCGGGACAGCGAGCACTTCGTCGTCGTCTTCGCCGGCTTCCACCGGCCCTGGGCCACCTGGATCGCCCACCGGCTGGAGAGCCACGGCCACCGCGTGACCCTCCATCGCTGGGACCCGCCCCGCGAAGTGCCCCTGGAGAGCGCCCTGGGCGACCTCCTGCTGGCCTCCGGCCGGATACTGCTGGTCCTCAGCGACTGGTTCTTCCAGCTCGGCCCCCGCCCCGAGGCCGAGTGGAACGAGGCCCTGCGCGGCATCGTCCACGCCAACTCCGAGCGGTTCGCCGCCGTCAACCTCACCAACCGCGCCCTGCTGCCCGCCACGACCGTCCTCGAGCCCGTCGACCTGTGGAGCGTGGGCGCCCAGGAGGCCGAGCGCCGCCTGCTGAGCCGGCTGGGCCTGCCGCCCGCCCCCGCCCGCCGCCCGCTGCCCGCCGGACCCGGCTCCCGCTACCCCAACGACCCCCCGGCCGTCTGGGGCGAGGTGCCCCGCCGCAACGTCCGCTTCACCGGCCGCGACGACCTCCTCAACCGGCTCCAGCAGCGGCTGATGGACGCCGACCAGGGCACGGCCGTCGTCACCCTCGTGGGTATGGCCGGCATCGGCAAGACCCAGATGGCCGCCGAGTACGCCCACCGCTTCAGCTCCGACTACGACGTCGTGTGGTGGGTCAACTCCGACACCCGAGGCACCCTGCGCGAACGCCTGGGCGAACTCGCCCCCGAACTGGGCCTGGCCGCAGGCTCCGAACCCGGCGAACGCATCCGTGCCGTCCAGGAGGCGCTGCGCCGCGGCGACCCGTACGGCCGCTGGCTGCTCATCTTCGACGGCTGGGACGACATCGACACCGCCGGGGACCTGCTCCCCGAGGGCCCCGGCCACGTCCTGATCACCTCCCGCAACCGCAGCTGGAGCGAGAACCGGACGAACCTGGTCGAGATCCCCGGGTTCGAACGCCACGAGAGCACCGGCTACCTCATGCGCCGCGCGCCCCGCATCACCGCCGCCCAGGCCGACGAGGTCGCCGCCGAGCTCGGCGACATCCCGCTCGCCCTCGTCCAGGCCGCCGCCTGGCTCGGCGAGTCGGACATGGCCGTCCCCGACTACCTGCGCATGGTCCGCGACGGCGAACTCTCCGAACTGGCGGACCAGGGTGGCTTCGACGGCGTCCCGCGCTCCTCCCTCACCTCCTGGTCGATACTGATCAACCGGCTCCGCGACTCCCAGCCGCACGCGGTCGAGCTGCTCTCGCTGTGCGCCGCCTTCGCCCCCGGCCGCATCCCCATCGGCCTCGTCCGCCACCTGCGGCCCGCCGAACTGCCCGAGGGTCTCGCCTGGCTCACCAGCGACCTCACCGGCTGGACCCGGGCCCTGGACACGCTCGTCAACTACTCCGTCCTCACCCGGGACACCCGCAGCGCCCTCGCCGGCGAGGAACCGGGCCCGGAGCAGGAATCGGTGCACATGCACCGCATCGTCCACGACATCGTCGCCCGCCTCACCCCGCCCGAGGACCGCAAGCTGCACCGCCAGGTCGTCCGCCGCACCCTCGCCGCGGCCGACCCCGGCAACGCCCAGGACTCCCGGCTGTGGCCCCGCTACGCCGAGCTGCTGCCCCATCTCGAGCCCGCCGGCGCCCTGACCAGCCGCAACGAACGCGTCCAGGAGACCGTGCTGAACCTGCTGCGCTACTGCTACCGCAGCGGCGAGTTCCGCACCGGCGTCGAGCTGGCCGAGCAGGTGCGCGAGCACTGGTCGGAGCTCTGCCCGCCGGAGCACCCGCGCATGGTCGAGCTCAGCACCCAGCAGGGCAACATCCTGCGCGCCAACGGCGCCTTCCGCGCCGCCTACGAACTCGACCGCGAGATGCTGGAACGGCTGCGCGCGACCCCGGGCCACGACGGCGCCGGCCTGATGACCGCCACCAGCTGCCTCGCCGCCGACCAGCGCTACCTCGGCCAGTACGCCGAGGCCCTGCAGACCCAGCGCGAGGTCCTGGAGACCGCCCTCGAACTCTTCGGCCCCGACGACTACCTGACCCTGCTCGCCCAGCACAACCTCGGCGCGGGGCTGCGGCTGCTCGGCCGCTACACCGAGGCCTACGACATCGACCTGGAGACGCTGCGCAAGCGCGAGTCCCTGCTGCGCGCCCGGCACGCCGCCACCCTCGTCTCCGGCATCGCCTGTGCCCGCGACCTACGGCTGATGGGCCGCTACCGCGACGCGCTGGCCCGCCAGGAGCTCGGCATGCGGCTGCACATCCAGACCCTGGGCCCCCAGCACCCGCAGACCCTGCGGGCCCGGCACAACCTCGTCCTGTGCGAGCGGCGCGCCGGCTCCCCGCAGGACGTGGGCGGCGCCATGGCCAGCCTGCTCGAACAGACCGAGCAGGTGCACGGCCGCGGGCACTACGCCACCCTCGGCCTCCTCGTCGACTACGGCAACTACGCCCGCGAACACGGCGATCTGCAGCAGGCCAGGGACCTCAACGCCGAGGGCGAGCACGGCTTCCGCGAACTCCTCGGCCCCGCCCACCCCATCAGCACCGGCATGCTCTCCAACACCGGCCTCATCCTGCAGGCGGCCGGCGATCGCGGCGAGGCCCTGACCATGTTCGAAGCCGCCCTCGCGGGTCTCTCCGCCACCCTCGGCCCCGACCACCCCTGGGTCCTGGGCTGCGCCCTCAACACCGCCGGCGGCCGCAACTTCACCGGCCGCCTCGACAGCGCCCAGGAACTCAGCCGCGACACCCTCCGCCGAGCCCGCCACTCCCTGGGCCCGGACCACCCCCTGACCCTCTCCTGCGAGGTCGCCCTCGCCATGGACCTCCGCGGCCTGCGCGAACACGAGGAAGCCGGCAAGGTCGAGGAAGACGCCCTCCAACGCCTGACCCGGACACTGGGGGCGCAGCACCCGCACACGCTGTCGGCGCGGCAACGGGTGCGGCCTTACTGGGACTTCGAGCCGTATTTGGGGTGAGGTACCTCAGTCGCGGGGGAATTCGTCCGTGGTGATCGTCAGGCCGAGGACGGTGTCGGTGAGGTCGATCGGCTCGCCGAAGTCGAGGATTCGCCTGAAGCGGTACTCGCCGTTCTTGGGCTGCGTGTGCACACGGCACTGCCCGACGTACGGGTCCACGATCGTATGGACCGGGACCCCGCCGGCGGCATAGGCGGCCCTCTTCTTGCCGTAGTCGTTGTCGGCGGTCCCGCGTGTAATCACCTCAAGGACGAACTCGACGTCCTGGTAGCGCCAGTGCCCCTGAGCGTCATGCTCGGCGCCGGACGTCAGCTTGAACAGGTCCGGCGCGAATACATTGCCGTATCCGGGGAGTCCGAGGCGGACGTCGTGCATGATCCGGCTCACCTTGCCGAAATGGTCGGTCAGCTGGGACAGCACGTTCGCGATGATGTCCCAGCGCGTGTCCCGATTCGGCACCATCCAGATGGCTCCGCCGGCGACATCGGACTTGAAGTCCTCAGGTGTGATCTCGTAGAGAAGCTCGAACATCTCGTCCGCTTCAATGATGTCGGCCATCGCGAATCCCGTCCGGCAATGTGATGGTCAGCCCAATGGCAGCCCCACACCTCAACGACGTGGACACGCACCCGGACACGCCCGAAGCCCGGCCCCCGCATCCGCGGGAACCGGGCCCGTGCCCCGGGCGCGTCCGTCACGCCGCGACCGGGACCTCCGGTTCCGCCGTGGTCGTGGCCGGCGTCAGGGCCAGCTGCAGGACCTGGCGGACGTCGGAGACGGGGTGGACGTCGAGCTTCTCCAGGACCTCCGCGGGGACGTCGTCGAGGTCGGGCTCGTTGCGCTTGGGGATGACGACCGTGGTGATCCCGGCCCGGTGGGCGGCCAGCAGCTTCTGCTTGACGCCGCCGATGGGCAGCACGCGGCCCGTCAGGGAGACCTCGCCCGTCATCGCCACGTCCGGGCGGACCTGGCGGCCGGAGAGCAGGGAGGCCAGGGCCGTCGTCATGGTGACGCCCGCGCTCGGGCCGTCCTTGGGGACCGCGCCCGCCGGGACGTGCAGGTGGACGCCGCGCTCCTTGAAGTCGCCGACCGGCAGCTCCAGTTCGGCGCCGTGCGAGCGCAGGAAGGACAGGGCGATCTGGGCGGACTCCTTCATGACGTCGCCGAGCTGTCCGGTCAGGGTCAGGCCCGCGCCGCCGGTCTCCGGGTCGGCCAGCGACGCCTCGACGAAGAGGACGTCGCCGCCCGCGCCCGTGACCGCCAGGCCCGTCGCCACGCCCGGCACCGACGTGCGGCGCTCGGCCGGGTCCTGGGCCGACTCCGGGGTGTGGTGCGGGCGGCCGATCAGCGGGCGCAGCTCCTCCACGCCCACCGTGAAGGGAAGCTCCTGCTCGCCCAGTTCGTGCTGCGCCGCGATCTTGCGCAGCAGGCGGGCCACCGCGCGCTCCAGGGTGCGTACGCCCGCTTCGCGCGTGTACTCGCCGGCGAGCTTGCGCAGGGCCTCGTCCTCCAGCACGACCTCGCCGCTCTCCAGGCCGGCGCGCTCCAGCTGGCGGGGCAGCAGGTGGTCGCGGGCGATGACGACCTTCTCGTCCTCGGTGTAGCCGTCGAGGCGGACGAGCTCCATGCGGTCCAGGAGGGCCTCCGGGATGGCCTCCAGGACATTGGCCGTCGCCAGGAAGACGACGTCCGACAGGTCGAGCTCGACTTCCAGGTAGTGGTCACGGAAGGTGTGGTTCTGGGCCGGGTCGAGGACCTCCAGCAGGGCCGCCGCCGGATCGCCGCGGAAGTCCGAGCCGACCTTGTCGATCTCGTCGAGCAGGACGACCGGGTTCATCGAGCCGGCCTCCTTGACCGCCCGGACGATCCGGCCGGGCAGCGCGCCGACGTACGTACGCCGGTGGCCGCGGATCTCGGCCTCGTCGCGGACGCCGCCGAGGGCCACGCGGACGAACTTCCGCCCCATGGCGCGGGCCACGCTCTCGCCCAGCGAGGTCTTTCCGACGCCGGGCGGGCCGACGAGCGCGAGCACCGCGCCCCCGCGCCGCCCGCCGACCACGCCCAGCCCCCGGTCGGCGCGCCGCTTGCGCACCGCCAGGTACTCGGTGATCCGTTCTTTCACGTCCTCCAGGCCCGCGTGGTCGGTGTCGAGGACGGCCTTGGCGCCGGGGATGTCGTACGCGTCCTCGGTGCGCTCGTTCCACGGCATCTCCAGGACCGTGTCGAGCCAGGTGCGGATCCAGCCGCCCTCCGGGCTCTGGTCGGAGGCGCGCTCGAGCTTGTCGACCTCCTTTAGCGCGGCCTCGCGGACCTTCTCGGGCAGGTCGGCGGCCTCGACGCGGGCGCGGTAGTCGTCGGACTCGTTCTCCGGGTCGCCGTTGAGTTCGGCGAGCTCCTTGCGGACGGCCTCCAGCTGGCGGCGCAGCAGGAACTCGCGCTGCTGCTTGTCGACGCCCTCCTGGACGTCCTTGGCGATGGACTCGGCGACGTCCTGCTCGGCGAGGTGGTCGCCGAGCCACTTCACGGCGAGCTTGAGTCGGGCCACCGGGTCGGCGGTCTCCAGCAGCTCGACGCGCTGGGCGACGGTGAGGAAGGGGGAGTAGCCGGAGTTGTCGGCGAGCTGGCCGACGCCGTCGATCTGCTGGACGCGGTCCACGACCTGCCAGGCGCCGCGCTTGCGCAGCCAGCTGGTGGCCAGCGCCTTGTACTCCTTCATCAGCTCGGTCACCGCGCCCGGCAGAGGGTCGGGCGTGAGCTCCTCCATCGGGGTGCCCTCGACCCACAGCGCGGCGCCCGGGCCGGTCGTGCCGGCGCCGATCCGCACCCGGCGGTCGCCGCGGATGAGCGCGCCGGGGTCGCCGTCGGAGAGGCGCCCCACCTGCTCGACGGTGCCGAGCGTGCCCACTCCCGCGTACGTGCCGTCGACGCGCGGAACGAGCAGCACCTTCGGCTTGTTGCCGGAGGAGGCGGCGGCCTGCGCGGCCTCCACGGCCGCTCGTACCTCCGCGTCCGAGAGGTCCAGCGGTACGACCATGCCGGGCAGGACCACCTCGTCATCGAGCGGCAGCACGGGCAGGGTGAGCGGTGTCGACATCGAAGCCATGATCTCCCCTTCGGCAGGCAAGTTGAGCTATGCCGACTCAATGCTTGGCGCCGTCCGGATGTTCCCCGTCCTCCGTCCGTTCGCTCTGAGCGATCAAGCCGGGAAGGCCCGCCGGTAGTCCGTCGGCGTCACCCCGAAGTGCAGCGCGAAGTGCCGGCGCAGATTCGCCCCCGTCCCCAGCCCGCTCAGCTCGCTGATCCGTTCCACCGACAACGCCGTCGACTCCAGCAGCGACTGGGCCCGCGCGAGCCGCTGGGTGAGCAGCCACTGCAGCGGCGTCGCGCCCGTGGCCGCGTGCAGCCTGCGGTGGAGCGTCCGCGGGCTCGTCCCGGCCCGGCGGGCCAGGTCGTCGACGGTCAGCGGCCGGTCCAGGTGCGCGGTGGCCCACTCCAGTACGGGCGCCAGGCCGTCGTCGTCGGTGGCGGGTACGGACAGGTCGACGAACTGGGCCTGGCCTCCGGGCCGGTGCGCGGGCACGACGAGACGGCGGGCCAGCTGGTTGGCGACGTGCGCGCCGAGGTCGCGGCGCACCAGGTGCAGGCACAGGTCGAGCCCGGCGGTGACCCCGGCGCTGGTGAGGACGTCGCCGTCGTCGACGTAGAGGACGGAGTCGTCGATGTCGACGCCGGGATGGCGCCGCGCGAGCTGTTCGGTGTGCATCCAGTGGGCGGTGGCGCGGCGGCCGTCGAGGATCCCGGCCTCGGCGAGCGCGAAGGCGCCGGCGCACAGGGACACCATGCGGGCCCCGTCGTCGGCGGCGCGGCGCAGCGCGGTCAGGAGGTCCGGGGGCAGCTCCCGGTCGCCGTCGACGCAGGCCTCCGGCACCGAGGGGACGATCACGGTGTCCGCGCCGGCCAGGCCCTCCAGCCCGTGGGGCGTGCGCAGCGCGAAGCCGCCCGCCCCGGCCCGCGCGTGCGCCCCGGTGTCCCCGGCTTCCCCCGCCGAGCACAGCCGCAGGTCGTACCAGGGGTCGGCCAGGTCGTGGTGCGGGATGCCGAAGACGGTGCAGACCACCCCCAGCTCGTACAGGTCCCAGAAGGGGACGTCGTCATCGATCACGACCACGGCGACGGTTCCTGCGCTCATGCCCCGCAGCCTATGGCAGGAATTTTTCGACGCCCGGCAGTCCTGCCACTGTCGGCGGCGGACGGGCGGTGCGAGCGTGGTTCCACTTGATCAACAACGGGAGGAACCATGACCGCTGTCACCGTTCTCGGCCTGGGCCAGATGGGCTCCGCCCTGGCCGGCGCGTTCCTGGCCGCCGGCCACACCACCACCGTCTGGAACCGTTCGGCCGCCAAGGCCGACGCCCTGGTGGCGCGGGGCGCCGTCCGCGCGGAGTCGCCCGGCGCCGCCGTCGCCGCGAGCGAGCTCGTCGTGGTCTGCGTGACGACCTACGACGACGCCCGCGCCGTCCTCGGCCCGGTCGCCGGCGCCCTGGCCGGGCGCACGCTCGTCAACCTCACCTCCGGCTCGCCGGAGCAGGCCCGCGAGAGCGCGGCGTGGGCGGCGGAGCACGGCGCCGACTACCTCGACGGGGCGATCATGACGACCCCGCCGGGCATCGGGAGCGCGGAGTTCATGCTGCTGTGCAGCGGCTCGCCGACGGCGTTCGCCGCGCACCGGCGGACGCTGGCGAGCCTGGCCGACCCGGTGGACCTCGGCGCCGACCCGGCGCTGGCCTCGCTGTACGACACGGCGCTGCTCGGCTTGATGTGGTCGGCGCTCAGCGGCTGGCTGCACGGCGCCGCGCTGACCGGCTCGGAGAAGGTGAGCGCGGCGGACTTCACCCCGGTGGCGATCCGCTGGCTCACGGCGGTCACGGGCTTCATGAGCACGTACGCGCCCCAGATCGACGCGGGCCACTACCCGGGCGACGACGCCACCCTCGACATCCACCTGGCGACGATGGACCACCTCGTCCACGCCAGCGAGGCCCGCGGCCTGGACGTCGAGCTGCCGGAGCTGCTCAAGGCGTTCACCGCCAGGGCCGTCGCGGCGGGCCACGGCGGCGACAGCTACGCGCGTCTGATCGAGGTCGTACGCGCCGGGGGCCGCGCGTGAGCGCCCCGGCACCGGCGCGGGACGCGGAGGGCGCCGTGCTCACCACGGCCTCGTGGGCCGCGCTCGTGGTCGCGGCCGCCGAGGAGTGCACGGCCGCTCTTCAGGCGGGCGCCGACGGGGACTGGTCGCGTCCCGCCGGGCGCCTGGACTGGTCCGCTCACGCGACCCTCGACCACCTGGCGCTCGGCCTCGTCGGCTACGCGGGGCTGCTGACGGCCCGGCCCACCGACCGCTACATCGCGCTGTTCGCCTCGCTGGACCCGGCGGCCCCGCTCTCAGCGCGCCTGGAGGGCATCCGCATCGCGGCGGCGCTCCTGGCCGCCGTCGTCCGCGGCGCGGGGCCCGGGGACCGGGCCTGGCACCCCTGGGGCCACTCCGACGGACCCGGCTTCGCGGCCATGGGCGTGGTGGAGACCGTCGTCCACACCCACGACATCGCGCGCGGACTGGGGCTGGAGTGGACCCCGCCCGACGGGCTCTGCGCGCCCGCCCTCCGCCGGCTCTTCCCCGACGCCCCGGCCGGCCACCCCGCCGGCCGCACCCTCCTGTGGTGCACGGGGCGGGACGTACTGCCGGGGCAGCCACGGCGGCAGGAATGGCAGTGGGACGGCAGCGTCCGCTGAGGCGCCGGGGTCCACGGTGCCCACCGAGCCCACCGGCCCGTCCGAGCGTCCGGTCCGCCGGGCGCCCTCGCGGACGAGCGGCACACAGGCGAGGCCCGTCAGCAGGGCTATGGGGTGGCCCCAGCTGGCGAGCGGGTCGACGAGCTCGATCAGGTCCTGGGCGCACATCGAGCCCGCCACGGCCAGCAGGGCCCACCTGCCGCGGGGCGGCAGCAGTCCGGACAGGGCACCGACGCAGGCCATCAGGCCGAAGCTGATGCCGTAGTCGAGGCGGTGCAGGGCGCTCTCCGGCAGCCTCCCGGCCGCGACCGCGCCCGCCACCGGCAGCTCCGTGGCCAGCGTGGCCAGGACGTGCCCCACGAGGAAGACCCCGGCCGTACGGGCCCCGCCGACGCGCCGTTCGAGGGAGGTGAGGACGAGGACGAAGGCCACGCCGTACGCGGAGTACAGCCCGCCGGCGACCCACAGGGCGCTGGCGACGAGGACGAACAGCGGACGGTCGGCGAGGTGTGCCGCGTCGGTGCTGGAGTCGCGCAGCAGCTGATCGACCGTGGCCTCGTCGCCGAAGTCGGCGTAGACGGCCGTGGCCAGCAGGATCAGGGCATAGAAGAACGTGAAGGGCGTGCCCGTGGGGGTGGGCAGGAGCCGGCGCAGGCCGCGCGGCGCGCGTCGTCTGCCGCGTCCGTCGGGGGCGGCTATCGCGTCGGCGTCAACCGCAGTCACTCGGCCAAGCCCCTTTCCGCGCAGCCCGTCCGGCGTTCGGTACCAAGACTTTGCCGGGCTCTCCGGGCAGTCCTCCGCGCCCGTCCGTTCTAGAACATTAAGGTGCACAGCCATCCGCAGAATCAACCTCTGGCCGTGACTCCGGTCACCCTTGTCAACCTCTTGACGCCACGGCGCGTCGGCCGGGTGACCGACGACTTCAGGAGGCTCGCATGACTGTCCCGAATGTCCGGCACACCGGTGATCGTCAGGCCGGCGGCGAGGCGC
The DNA here is from genome assembly GCF_040641275.1 of Streptomyces sp. NPDC021096. Classification (NCBI taxonomy): domain Bacteria; kingdom Bacillati; phylum Actinomycetota; class Actinomycetes; order Kitasatosporales; family Streptomycetaceae; genus Streptomyces; species Streptomyces sp. NPDC021096. The sequence continues at coordinate 414,580 of NZ_JBFADG010000001.1, forward strand.
CCGTCGTGCTCGAGCGGCGCGACGGCCCGTACGGCGAGATCGTGCTGCGGCGGCGGGGAGCGCACCACGAGATCATCGCCAACGGCTGCTTCCTGATGGACACCGCCGACGGCCGCTCCGAGCGCCGGCTCGTGGACGCGGCGCTGGCCGCCCTGCCGCCCGGGCGCGAGCGCCCGGCCGTCCTGATCGGCGGGCTCGGCGTGGGTTTCTCCCTGGCCAGAGCGGCCTGCGAACAGCGGTGGGGCCGCATCGCGGTCGTCGAACGCGAGGGCGCGGTCATCGACTGGCACCGCACCGGCCCGCTCGCCGCGATCTCCGGGGAGGCGCTCGCCGACCCGCGCACGGAGGTCGTCCACGCCGACCTCCTGGACCACCTGCACGGGCCCGGCCCCCGCTACGACGCGCTCTGCCTGGACATCGACAACGGCCCCGACTGGACCGTCACCGAGGGCAACGCCGGCCTCTACTCACCCGCCGGCCTGGCCGCCTGCCGGGCCCGCCTGACGCCCGGCGGAGTGCTCGCCGTATGGTCCGCACAGCCCTCCCCGGCATTCGAACAAGCCCTCCGGAATGCCGGATTCGCCGGGGTAATTACTGAAGAGATCACCGTTGCCCGAGGCGTCCCGGACGTCGTCCACCTCGGCATCTGTGCCGCGTAGCCGAGGCGCGCCGAGTCCCCGTACCCTGCCTTCCACACCTGCAGGACTGGTAGCGAAAACGCTACGGGAAGACGCTAGGGGCGGGGCGCATGGAGCAGACACACATCGGCCCGAGCGGCGCCGCAGCCTCTGCCGGGGCACAGCGCCGGGTACTGATCGTCGAGGACGACAGGACGATCACCGACGCCATCGCGGCCCGGTTGCGGGCCGAGGGATTTCAAGTACGTACCGCGGGGGACGGGCCCGCGGCCGTGGACACCGCGGAGGCGTGGCAGCCGGACCTGCTGGTCCTGGACGTCATGCTGCCCGGCTTCGACGGCCTGGAGGTCTGCCGCAGGGTGCAGGCGCAGCGGCCCGTGCCGGTACTGATGCTCACCGCGCGCGACGACGAGACCGACATGCTGGTCGGGCTCGGCGTCGGGGCGGACGACTACATGACCAAGCCGTTCTCGATGCGCGAGCTGGCGGCCCGGGTGCACGTCCTGCTGCGCCGGGTGGAGCGGGCGACGCTGGCCGCGCACACACCGCGCAGCGGCATCCTGCGCCTGGGCGAGCTGGAGATCGACCACGCGCAGCGCAGAGTGCGGGTGCGCGGCTCGGACGTGCACCTGACGCCGACCGAGTTCGACCTGCTGGTCTGCCTGGCCAACACCCCGCGCGCGGTCCTCTCCCGCGAGCAGCTGCTGGCCGAGGTGTGGGACTGGGCGGACGCCTCGGGCACCCGGACCGTGGACAGCCACATCAAGGCGCTGCGCCGGAAGATCGGGGCGGAGCGCATCCGTACGGTCCACGGGGTCGGCTACGCATTGGAGACCCCGGCGGCATGAGCGGTTCCCTGCCCGGCGACCGGCAGCCGCCACCGGGCCTGTGGGGCCGCATATGGGAGGCGCTGCGGCCGCTGGACCCGTACCGGTCGGTGAAGGCGGCCCTGGGCGCGCTCGTCATCGGGTCGGTGGTGATCACGACCCTCCTGGTCTTCGTCGCGCTCCACTCGGCGACCGAGATCCGGGTGATCACCATCTTCTCGATCATCGCGTCGCTGTTGATCACCCAGTTCGTGGCGCACGGCCTGACCGCCCCGCTGGACGAGATGACCGCTGTCACCCGTTCGATGGCGCAGGGCGACTACACCCGGCGGGTGCGGGCCGCCCGCCGGGACGAGTTCGGCGACCTGGCCATCGCCTTCAACCGGATGGCGGCGGACCTGGAGGCGGTGGACACCCACCGCAAGGAGCTCGTCGCCAACGTCTCGCACGAGCTGCGCACCCCCATCGCGGGGCTGCGGGCGGTGCTGGAGAACGTCGTGGACGGCGTCTCGGCCGCCGACCCGGAGACCATGCGCACCGCGCTGAAGCAGACCGAACGGCTGGGCCGGCTGGTCGAGCAGCTGCTGGACCTGTCCAGGCTGGACAACGGGGTCGTGCCGCTGCACGCCCGGCGCTTCGAGGTGTGGCCGTACCTGGCCGGGGTGCTGAAGGAGGCGAGCATGGCCAGCGGCAGTGGATCGTCGCCGCGTGCCCGCAAGGACGTCCACCTGCACCTGGACGTCTCGCCGCCGGAGCTGACGGCGCACGCGGACGCGGAGCGGCTGCACCAGGTGGTGGCCAACCTGGTGGACAACGCCGTCAAGCACAGCCCCCCGCACGGCCGGGTGACGGTACGGGCCCGCCGGGGCGAGGGGGCCCAGTCGCTGGCCCTGGAGGTCCTGGACGAGGGGCCCGGCATCCCCGAGGCCGAGCGGCACCGGGTCTTCGAGCGCTTCAACCGGGGCCCGTACGGCAAGCAGGGCCCGGGCAGCGACGGCGGCACGGGCCTGGGCCTGGCCATCGCCCGCTGGGCGGTCGACCTGCACGGCGGGAGCATAGGGGTGGCCGAGTCCCCACGGGGCTGCCGCATCCGGGTCACTCTTCCGGGCGGACCTCGCGAACAGAGTTGACGTAGGGTCGGTAGGTGGGAGCACACATCCAACCGGATGCGGGGCATGCTTCGGCGAACCCTGGAAGCCCGGGGAGAATCGGAACCTCCGGGTTTTCCCGCCTGGTCATGCCCCGAAACCCGGGGCAGAGTGTGACTTAGGCGACGACTGGCCCGGGTGGCCTGCATCTAAGGTCCCGACAGGCGTAGCCTTTATTCCCGCTGTCCACCACCTTAGGAAGCGGAAGAGGGCGGTTGCCGCCGTGTCGCCACAGTCCCCCAACACCTCGAGCGTCTCGACCGACCAAACGGGGCAGGCCAAGAGTCCTGCCGACGTGTTCGGTCCCAATGAGTGGCTCGTCGACGAGATCTACCAGCAGTACCTCCAGGACCCGAACTCGGTCGACCGAGCCTGGTGGGACTTCTTCGCCGACTACAAGCCGGGCACTGCGGGGGCCACGCCCCCGCAGCCGCTGACCGGGGTCGAGACCCCCGGCACCCCCGCTGCGCCCACCGCGCAGCCCGCGGCGGCTCCGGCCGCCGCACAGCCGAGCGCGGCACCCGCCGCCCCGGCAGCACCGGCTCCCGCCGCCCCGAAGGCGGCCCCGGCCGCCCCGCAGGCCCCGGCGAAGCCCGTCACCAAGACCCCGGCCGCCAAGCCGGTCCCCGCCGCCAAGCCGGCCGAGCCGGCCGCCGGCCCGGAGCTGGTGACGCTGCGCGGTCCGTCCGCCGCGGTCGCCAAGAACATGAACGCCTCGCTGGAGCTGCCGACGGCCACGTCCGTCCGCGCCGTCCCGGTGAAGCTGCTGTTCGACCAGCGCATCGTCATCAACAACCACCTCAAGCGCGCCCGGGGTGGCAAGGTCTCCTTCACGCACCTCATCGGCTACGCCATGGTGCAGGCGCTGAAGCTGATGCCGTCGATGAACCACTCCTTCATGGAGAAGGACGGCAAGCCCACCCTCGTCAAGCCCGAGCACGTCAACCTGGGCCTGGCGATCGACCTGGTGAAGCCGAACGGCGACCGCCAGCTCGTGGTGGCGGCCATCAAGAAGGCCGAGACCCTGAACTTCTTCGAGTTCTGGCAGGCCTACGAGGACATCGTCCGCCGCGCCCGCGTCGGCAAGCTGACGATGGACGACTTCACCGGGGTCACCGCGTCGCTGACCAACCCCGGCGGCATCGGCACCGTGCACTCCGTGCCGCGCCTGATGCCCGGCCAGGGTCTGATCATCGGCGTGGGCGCCATGGACTACCCCGCCGAGTTCCAGGGCACCTCGCAGGACGCCCTGAACAAGATGGGCATCTCCAAGGTGATGACCCTGACGTCGACCTACGACCACCGGGTCATCCAGGGCGCCGCCTCCGGCGAGTTCCTGCGGATCATGCACCAGCTGCTGCTCGGCGAGAACGACTTCTACGACGAGATCTTCCAGGCGCTGCGCATCCCCTACGAGCCGGTCCGCTGGCTCAAGGACATCGACGCCTCGCACGACGACGACGTCACGAAGGCCGCCCGCGTCTTCGAGCTGATCCACTCCTACCGGGTCCGCGGCCACGTCATGGCCGACACCGACCCGCTGGAGTACCGCCAGCGCAAGCACCCCGACCTCGACATCACCGAGCACGGCCTCACCCTGTGGGACCTGGAGCGCGAGTTCGCGGTCGGCGGCTTCGCCGGCAAGTCGATGATGAAGCTGCGCGACATCCTGGGCGTGCTGCGCGACTCGTACTGCCGCACCACCGGCATCGAGTTCATGCACATCCAGGACCCCAAGCAGCGCAAGTGGATCCAGGACCGCGTCGAGCGCCCGCACTCCAAGCCGGAGCGCGAGGAGCAGCTGCGCATCCTGCGCCGCCTGAACGCCGCCGAGGCGTTCGAGACGTTCCTGCAGACGAAGTACGTCGGCCAGAAGCGGTTCTCCCTGGAGGGCGGCGAGTCCGTCATCCCGCTGCTGGACGCCGTTCTGGACGCGGCCGCCGAGTCCCGCCTGGACGAGGCCGTCATCGGCATGGCCCACCGCGGCCGCCTCAACGTCCTCGCCAACATCGTCGGCAAGTCCTACGCGCAGATCTTCCGCGAGTTCGAGGGCAACCTCGACCCGAAGTCGATGCACGGCTCCGGCGACGTGAAGTACCACCTGGGTGCCGAGGGCGTCTTCACCGGCCTGGACGGCGAGCAGATCAACGTCTCGCTGGCCGCCAACCCCTCCCACCTGGAGACGGTCGACCCGGTCGTCGAGGGCATCGCCCGCGCCAAGCAGGACATCATCGGCAAGGCCGGCACGGACTTCACCGTCCTGCCGATCCAGCTGCACGGCGACGCGGCCTTCGCGGGCCAGGGCGTCGTGGCCGAGACCCTGAACATGTCGCAGCTGCGCGGCTACCGCACCGGCGGCACCGTGCACATCGTCATCAACAACCAGGTCGGCTTCACCGCGCCGCCGGAGTCCTCGCGCTCGTCGATGTACTGCACCGACGTCGCCCGGATGATCGAGGCGCCGATCTTCCATGTGAACGGTGACGACCCGGAGGCCGTGGTCCGCGTCGCGCGGCTCGCCTTCGAGTTCCGCCAGGCGTTCAACAAGGACGTCGTCATCGACCTGATCTGCTACCGCCGCCGCGGCCACAACGAGTCCGACAACCCGGGCTTCACCCAGCCGCTGATGTACGACCTGATCGACAAGAAGCGCTCGGTGCGCAAGCTGTACACCGAGTCCCTCATCGGTCGTGGCGACATCACGCTGGAAGAGGCCGAGCAGGCGCTGCAGGACTACCAGGGCCAGCTGGAGAAGGTCTTCATGGAGGTCCGGGAGGCCGACACGGCCCCCGCCACCATCGAGGCCCCGGCCCCGCAGCCCGAGTTCCCGGTGCACGTGGACACCGCGATCTCCCAGGAGGTCGTCAAGCGGATCGCCGAGTCGCAGGTCACCCTGCCCGAGGGCGTCACCGTGCACCCGCGTCTGCTGCCGCAGCTGCAGCGCCGCGCCTCCAGCGTCGAGGACGGCACCATCGACTGGGGCATGGGCGAGACCCTCGCCTTCGGCTCCCTGCTGATGGAGGGCACCCCGGTCCGGCTCGCCGGCCAGGACTCCCGCCGCGGCACCTTCGGCCAGCGCCACGCGGTGCTCGTCGACCGGGAGACCGGCGAGGACTTCACCCCGCTGCTGTACCTGTCCGAGGACCAGGCCCGCTACAACGTCTACGACTCGCTGCTCAGCGAGTACGCGGCGATGGGCTTCGAGTACGGCTACTCGCTGGCCCGCCCGGACGCGCTGGTCATGTGGGAGGCGCAGTTCGGTGACTTCGTCAACGGTGCCCAGAGCATCGTGGACGAGTTCATCTCCTCCTCCGAGCAGAAGTGGAACCAGACCTCTGGTGTCACCCTGCTGCTGCCGCACGGCTACGAGGGCCAGGGCCCGGACCACTCCTCGGCCCGCGTCGAGCGCTTCCTGCAGCTGTGCGCGCAGAACAACATGACGGTCGCCATGCCGACGCTGCCGTCGAACTACTTCCACCTCCTGCGCTGGCAGGTCCACAACCCGCACCACAAGCCGCTCATCGTCTTCACCCCGAAGTCGATGCTGCGTCTGAAGGCCGCGGCGTCGAAGGCGGAGGAGTTCACCACCGGCGGCTTCCGCCCGGTCATCGGTGACGAGAACGTCGACGCGAACGCCGTCCGCAAGGTCGTCTTCTGCGCGGGCAAGGTCTACTACGACCTCGTCGCCGAGCGGGAGAAGCGCGGCGTGACCGACACCGCCCTGATCCGCCTCGAGCGCCTCTACCCGCTGCCGGGTGCGGAGCTCCAGGCCGAGATCGCCAAGTTCCCCAACGCCGAGAAGTACATCTGGGCACAGGAGGAGCCGGCGAACCAGGGTGCGTGGCCGTTCATCGCGCTGAACCTGATCGACCACCTGGACCTGGCCGTCGGCGCCGACGTCCCGGCCCGCGAGCGACTGCGCCGGATCTCCCGGCCGCACTCCTCCTCCCCGGCGGTCGGCTCGGCCAAGCGCCACCAGGCGGAGCAGCAGGCACTGGTCGCCGAGGTCTTCGACGCCTGACCTCGCGTGATCGCCCAGTACGACGGCACCGGGCCCCCACCGCTTCGGCGGTGGGGGCCCGGTCCCGTTTCCGGTGGTCACAGAGCCGCTGTGCTCAGCCGCCAACGGCAGAGGTGGCGGGCGGTCCGCGAGATCAGCAGAGCCGCCGATCGGTCGGCCCTGGCCCGGTCCGCGTCGGACGGGGTCCGCGCGTGCGGCAGACCGGGGGGCCGCAGGGCGCCGTACCCGGTGAAGCGCCGGGTCCCACAGGCATCGCAGCGCTGCCCGCCCTCCCCGTCCGAGGCCCAGCCCCCGCTGTGGGTGCAGTTGTTCACGAGCCGGCCGATGCCCCTCACGCGTCCTCCCGCACGGCGGAATGCGCCACGATCCAGTGCGCCCGCGCCTCGACCCCGGCCCGCCGCCGCTCCCCGTCCGGCGCCACCCGCCAGGCCTCCTCCAGCTCGGCGCAGTCCGTACAACCGCTGAGGTAGGGCCGCAGCCCGGCGGCGTTCCGCTCGTCCCGGGTCGCCAGACGGAGGGCGGTGGCGGGAGCCTCCCAGCCGAGGCCGCCACCGGGGCGTTCGAGGTGGACGCGGGTGCCGGTGGTTCGGACCACTTGGGCGATTCGGTCGTCGCGGATGTCCACGACGTAGGCACCGTTCCTGTACGTCATCGCGTCACGCCTTCCGTCTCTTGCTGGCTCGCGATGAAAGTACGGGCGGCCCCAAGGCCGGACCAGGCACGGATCGTGGTAGTCCGCTGGTGAGCGGGACGGGAACTACCACGCTACGTGGTAGTTCCTAGCGAACTCCCAGGTGAGCCGCCATCTCCCGCATGTCCTCGGTCAAGGACCGCTTCCGTGTCCTGAGGAGATCGCCCATGACGTACCGCGCCATGGGCTGGTGCTTCATCCACTCGCCGGAGCACTGCCGGAGCTGTTTCAGCTCACACATGGCGTCCTCGTGGGAACCAAGGGCGACATGCGCCTTGGCGACGTCCAGCCGATGCCGACCCCAGTTCGGGGGACTGGGCTTGCCGTAATGAGTGATGGCCTTCGGGCCCAGCAGACCATCACCATCGCGGCGGAGCACCGCCCGCGCGTCGCCCATGAGCGACAGATCCTCGACGACCTTCGCCTCGGCTGTCACCGGACCGAATTGCCCCCAGTTCTCGCCGAAGGCGATGTGTTCCTTGTCCAGCGCGACGGCAGCGGTGCCGGCCATCCTGCGAGCCTCGCGTGCGACATCCGGGCGGTTGTTGCGCACGCTCGCCGACGCGAGCCGAAGCCACAACTCGCCCCACACGGACAGTTGTCCGGCGGTGGCCTCTGAAACACGCGGTTCCATTTCCTCGGCCGTGACGCCGGCGAGTTGCTCGCACTCGTCGAAGCGGTCCTGTCGCAGCAACAGCCAGCACATGCCGACCACGCCCGTGGCGGCCATGAGCCGCTCGTTGTTCGCCCGTGCCAGCCGGATACTCTCCGCGAGCGCGTAGTACGCCATGTCGTACTGGCGGACCTGTGTGAGGTACTTGCCGGCCATCAGCAACGCATGCGCGCGTACGGTCGTCGCCTGCTGCTCCTCCTCGCCTTCGAGCGTCAGGGCAGTCGCTTCGGCGCAGCGCAGGAGGTTCGGTAGCCTCCGGGCCACCGATCCGTACCTGTCCGCTTCGTAGAGCGCATGCGTATCCGCGATGTCCCTCCGCAGAACGGAGAGATCTCCGGTCTCCCCGGGAACGGCCAAGGGCGCGTCGCCGAGTCCGACCGGCGGCATCAGCGCTTTCCGAAGCTCCACCAGATACTGCCGGTTCACCTCGTCCCCCACGACGGGCTCCGGCGTCTCCGTGACGAACAGCACCGACGTCGTCACGCCCAATGCCCGAGCCAGTGCGTGCAACGTCTCGACGCGCGCGTCACCGCCCTGCTCCAGCTTGCGCACGACGCCGACGGAGAGGCCCGACTCGTGGGCCAGTCCCTCCTGGCTGAGGCCTGCCGCGCGGCGGAACTTCCTGACGTTGTCTGCCAACCCTGACGACATGGGCTTCACCATCCCCTCACCAAGAGGCTATGCCCGTAGGGGACTTACGCGCACCGATCCGGTGTTCGAGTCACCCTGACTGCCCATGATCTGGGACAGTGGAGAGATGGGGTCAGACGCCTCGCGAGGGACCGCCGACTGGCGCAAGTCGTCCTACAGCAACCCCGACGGCGGCGACTGCGTAGAAGTCACCGACAACACCCCCGGTGCCGTCCGCGTCCGCGACAGCAAGGACCCGGCCGGTCCGGCCGTCGTCGTCGGGTGCTCGGCCTGGGCCGCGTTCGTGAGCGGGCTCAAGCGCTCGCTCGTCGTCGCGGTAGCCGCTCGGCCGTCGCAGGGGCCGTAACAAGCCCCGTTCTCGTCGTAACGCAGCGCCCGTACACCGGGTCGCGAAGCGGCAACCGCCCCCCGCCCGGAGGCAGATCCCACCCCTCCGGTTGCTCCGCAAGGCCGCCCATCGCCTTTCGGCCGAAAGGCGCCCCCCGCAGCGCACACCCCATTGATCGGTTCCCGCCACGCCTGTTGCATGTCCCCCGACCAAAGATGTTCCGGCGTTCCGGCACGTACGGAGGGGGAATCCTTGCGTAAGCCCAGAGCACGTTCAGGAAGATCGGCCGCGAAGAGCGGGATAGCGGGGGCGGCAGCGCTGGTGGGGGCTGCCGCCCTTGTCGTATCCGCGGTGCCCGCACAGGCGTTCGCGGCGCAGAAGGGCGGGGATCCCGCCGAGGTGATTCCGGGGAAGGGAACCTCCACCCCCTCCCTGGTCGACGGCATCCGGGAGGGTGCGAAGGCCGGCGCGAGCGCGGCCGACGCGGCGCGTGGGCACCTGGCGGACAAGCGCAGCCGGTACCGCATCGCGGATCCCGGCCGTGATCTGAAGCCCGTTCAGACGCTCACCAGCGGGGCGGCCGAGACGGTGCGGCTCCAGCAGAAGCACCGCGGGATCGACGTACTGGGCGGCCAGTACGTCGTGCGGATGGAGAAGAAGGACGGCAAGCGCGTCGTCACCGGCACCTCCGGGAAGTACTTCACCGGTCTGAAGGCCGACACCAAGGCGGAGGTCGGCGAGGAGCTGGCGGTGCGGCGGGCCGTCGCCGCGACGCTCTCGCGGCTCGGCGGCAAGAAGCTGGGCAAGGCCGACGTGGCCGCCGCCAAGGGCGGGCGGACCAAGGCCGCGGCGTCGCTCAGCGGCACGGCACGCGGCCTGGTCGTGCTGCCCAAGGGGGCGGGGGTGCTCGCGCACCACGTCACCGTGCGCGGCGCGGACCCGGCCACGGGACAGCCCGTGCTGCAGGAGGTCTACATCGACGCCAAGGCCGGCTTCCCGGTCCTGCAGTACAGCGGGATCAAGACCTTCGGCACCCCGAAGTCGCCCGCCGCGCCCGGCGCGGGCGCCAAGGAGGCCGGCGAGGGCAAGGCCCCCGCGGCCGGTGACCGGCACCCGGGCGTCGCCGGGTCCGGTGTGAAGTACGACGGCACCACCGTCGAGCTGGGGCTGTACTTCGACACCGCGCGCGGCGAGTACGTCATGCGCGACCACTCCCGGATGTGGGACACGAGCAAGAACGTGCTCGCCACCTGGGACGCGCGCGGCAAGGACGTCACGGAGACGAACGGCCGCTGGCCCGAGGGCATCAAGGAGTTCGGCTCCAAGGGGCCGCAGTTCGACAAGGACGCCACCGAGGCCGGCGCGGTCGACGCGCACTGGGCCGCCGGCAAGGTCTACGACTACTACAAGAAGGCGCACGGCCGCGACAGCCTCGACGGCCGCGGCACGGCCGTCAACTCCCTGGTCGGCGTGACCTACTTCGACATGCCGTACGTCAACGCCTTCTGGGACGGCACCAAGATGGTGTACGGCTCGGGCGACGAGGAGCACCGCACGCTCTCCGCCGACCTCGACGTCGTGGGCCACGAGATGACGCACGGCGTCGTCGAGAACACCGCCAACCTCGTCTACGCCGGCCAGTCGGGCGCCCTCAACGAGGCGATCGCCGACTACTTCGGCAACGCCATCGCGGTGGACGCGGCCGGCATGTCGATGGACGACCCGAACGCGGGCCTGCTCGGCGGCAACCTGTGCCGGACGAAGTCCCCGCGCGAGTGCGCGCTGCGCGACCTCAACGACGGCGCCACGACGTCGAAGAACTTCCTGGGCGTCGCCTTCGGCAGCGACAACGGCGGTGTGCACCTCAACTCGACCATCTTCTCGGGCGCCCTGTGGGACATCCGTGAGGACCTCGGCCGCACCCTCGCCGACAAGATCGCCTACAAGGCGCTGACGGAGTACATGACGCCGCTCGACGGCTTCACCGAGGGCCGCGACGCGGTCATCGCCGCGGCGAAGGCCCTCAAGGTCTCCGCCAAGGACCTGAACGTCGTCAAGCGCTCGTTCAACGCCCACGGCATCGTGCCCAACTGGGAGCAGGCCCTCGGCGTCGACACCGACCTGCTCCTGGGCAAGCTCAACACCGCCGCCACCGGCGTGGGCGCGGGCGGCGGCTGGTGGGCCACGTCCAAGTCCAACGACGACGGCACCGAGGCGTACTCGGTCTACGCCGGCCGCACGGACGGCAAGGGCGCCCCGAAGCTCATGAGCCCGAACGACGGCCGCTACCACGTCGAGCCCGCCACCGACGGCAAGAGCGTGGTCTGGCTGGCGTACGGGTCCGCGGGCACCGACGTGCTGTCCCGGCCGCTGGCCGGCGGCCCGGTCAAGAAGCTCTACAGCACCACCGACACCATCCGCGGCCTTCGGGTCGAGGGAGCGGTGGTGACCTTCGAGACCGTGGACGGCGACGGTGGCCGGCACGTGGGCTACGTGCGCACCGGCGACAAGCAGCCGACCTGGGTGGACGAGCGCCGGGCGGAGCTGGGTTCGGCCCTGCCCTCGCTCAGCGGCGAGCGGCTGGCCTACGCCAAGATCTACCCCGACGGCGACGCCTACAAGATGGGCGTCGAGGTGCTGGACCTCAAGAGCGGCCAGAAGAAGCTCATGAGCCAGCTCGGCACGCCCGAGGGCATCGGCCAGACGGCCGTCACCGGCAAGCACGTCCTGTGGATCGCCGACGAGGTCGTCGACGACGGCCAGGTGGCGGTGCGGCGCGCCAACCTCGACGGCACCGGCACGGTCGACATCAGCAAGGAGAAGGGCGCCGACGCGCTCCACGCCCTGGACCTGACGGCCTCCGACGACGCGGTGACCGTCACCGCGCAGCTGCCGGACTCCACGTACCGCAACGAGACGATGGCCAAGCTCTGGCAGTTCGGCGCCGACGCCACCCCGGCGCGGGCGCGCGTCTCCTGCAACCGCGGTGAGCAGACCGGCGCGGCGGCGGCCGGCGGCAGGCAGGTGGTGTGGATCGACGGCACCACCGGCTCCACCGACCTGGTGACCCGCACCCGCCCCGCGGGTCGGTGCGGCTAGCCGCCGACGGGTGAACGAGGCGGGCCCCCGGCGCCGATGTGCCGGGGGCCCGCCGTCGTCCGGCCGCGCGGCCCGGTCAGCCGTAGGCGAGCGACTTGAGCCGGTTGTACGAGCCGTTGAAGCGGTCGTGGTCGCCGACGGTGGGGCCGGTGTCGGTGTACTGCCAGAAGGTGTAGAAGTCCCAGCCGTTCGGGAGCTCACCGGAGGAGGAGCCGTAGCGCGGCACCCACAGCGGGTTGTACTTGCCGAATCCGCCGTAGTTGCCGGTGCACTTCTTCCACCACGCGGTCGAGGTGTAGATCACCGCGTCGCGTCCGGTGTGGCCCCGGTAGGCGTCGAGGAAGTCCTCGATCCAGTCGATCATCCGGCCCGTGCTCAGCCCGTAGCAGGTGCTGCCGTAGGGGTTGTACTCCATGTCGAGCACGCCCGGCAGCGTCCAGCCGTCGTCCGTCCAGCCGCCGCCGTGGTCGACGAAGTAGTCGGCCTGGGTGGCGCCGCCGGAGTTGCCCGGCAGCGCGAAGTGGTACGCGCCCCGGATCATGCCCGCGTCGTACGGGCCGTTGTACTGCTGGGCGAAGTACGGGTTGGTGTAGCTGGTGCCCTCGGTGGCCTTGGTGTAGGCGAATCTGACGCCGCTGCTCCAGAGCTTGGACCAGGAGACGTTGCCGTTGTGGCTGCTGACGTCCACGCCGTGGACCGAGGCGCTGCCCGCCAGGGAGAAGTCGGGCACCGAGAGGTCGGTTCGCGGTGAGCCCTTGGCGGCCGGACCGCGTTCGGCCTCGTGGGTGCGGACGGTCGAGCCCATCCAGTCCCGTTCGGGGTGGGTCGGACGGCTGTTCTTTCCGGCCACCGCGGCGGCGGTTCCGGGGAGGGTGACGAGCAGGGTGAGTGCGGTCAGCAGGGAGAGGAGGATGGCCGCCGCTGTGGGGGGATGCGGGCGGCCCGGGCCGGAGTGGTGCTCGGGCATGAGGTGCCTCCGAGGCCATGGTGGGGGGAGTATGCGGGGGAGTTCAACGGTCACCGCATTGGTATGACCATGTCATTTATCAAGCTACGGGCGGAGCCGCGGCCCGCGATAGGGACCCGGGGTGCTGCCGTTGGTCTAATCCTGCGAAATACTGACGGAGCTGCGGCTGCCCGCCGCGGCGGGACGTTTCTTTCAGCGGCTGAAAAAGCAGGAGAGGGCCCGACGTGCACGAGACCAGTACCCCGCCTCCCGAGGAGGGCGGTCCGATCGCCGGCGACGGCAGTGGTGTGGACCAGGCCTTCCTCGCCCTGGAGCGCGAGCTGGCCGTCTTCCTGCGCCGCGCCCGTGCCTCCTCCGGCGAACTGGCCCGCGAGGTGCACCCCGATCTGGAGCCCGCGGCCTACGGGTTGCTCGTCCGCCTCGAGGAGGCCGGCCAGCAGCGCGCCACCGACCTCGCCGCCTACTTCGGCGTCGGCAAGGCCACCATGAGCCGCCAGCTGCGCGCCCTGTGCGAACTCGGCCTCATCGTCCGCGACCCGGACCCCGCCGACGGCCGCGCCTCGCTGGTGCAGATCACCGACGAGGGCCGCGCCCGCTTCACCCGCGTGCGCGACGCCCGCCGCGCCCAGTACATGAGCAAGCTCGCCGGCTGGGACCGCACCGAGGTCGCCGAGCTCGCCCGCCTGCTCCACCAGCTGAACGAGCGCGCCGAATCCTGACCGGCCCCCCGGGCACGCCCCGGGGTACGGTCCGCGGCCCGGCATCGGGCGGGGTCTACAGCTCGGCATAGACGGCCGCCGCGTCGTCGTACGGTTTGCCGCGCCGGAAGGCCCGGCCCTCGGGGTCCGCCCGCTCCGCCCCGCGCACCCGGTCGATCAGCGCCCGGGGCCCCTCCTTCGCCAGGAGCGCGAAGCACTCCGGCCAACCGCCCCCGCCGAACACCTCGACCCAGCGGGACGCGCCGTCGCTGAGCGCCGCCAGCGCACGCACCTCGGCGCGCGCCGTGCCGCCCGTGACCGCGCGGGCGGCCACGGCCGGGTCGGCGGCGGCCGTGAAGAAGCCCCCCTCGGCGTTGCGCTGGGCGTCCGTCACCCGGCCCCGCGCCGCCAGACGGGCGATCCGGTCGTCCAGCACGGCCGTCACCGTGCCGTCCACGCCCTCGATCAGCAGCGCGGAGTCGGACAGCACCAGGTGCTCCACCCGCGCCGCGTCCCAGCGCGCCAGCACCACGGTCGCCTGCGGGGTGAGCCGATGGGTCAGGTCGCAGGTGTCCCGGTGGGCGTCCGCCGTCCGGGCCACGGCGGCGGACAGGCACCCCTCCAGCGTCAGATCCCGCCGTGCGGCCGCCAGTTCGAGCAACGCGCCGCCGAGCCGCGCCGTGAACCACGGGACGCCGTGCGAACAGCCCGACGCCCCGTCCGGCGGCGGGGTCACCCCGTCCAGCAGGACGAGGACGCCCCCCTCTCCCGAGGCGGGCACGGCGACGGACGCGAAGTCCTCGTTCGGCCGCCCGGGATCCCCGGGCTGAGCGGCGAGTTCGATGCGCATGCGGCCAGTGTGCCGGATGCCCGAATTTCCGCGTCGGTTGACGCGCATCCTTCCGGCGCGCCGGGCGGTTTACCTGATGGAGCACTTGCCGGGGGAATGCGGTGGGTGTCACCAGCAAGGGGCCACCTGGGTGGGGCACGGACGACAGCAGATTGCGAGCCACGGTGCGGAAGAAGCGGCTTCGCGGCGGCAAGCGCGAACAGCAGACCACAGGAGTGCCGGAGCGCACCGCCCGCGTACGCAACCGGCTCGTCGCCTCCGTCGCCGTCGTCTCCCTCGCGGCCCTCGGCGCGAGCGCCTTCGGCATCGCCGACGCCATACGCGACCTCGGCGACTCCCGGCACCTGGCCGCCCTCGCCAAGACCGGCAGCGGCGCCGTCGCGCTCGCCCACTCCCTGGCCGACGAGCGCGACGCCATGACCGAGTACGTGGCCGGCGGCCGCGGCGGCGCGCCCTCCTTCGCCGGCGGCGTGTCCGAGGACCAGCGCACCCGCGTGGACCGGCAGATCGCGGAGTTCGCCCCCGGCGCGCCCGACTCCCTGCGACGGCGCCTGGACGACCTGCCCGAGGTCCGCCGCCGCGCCCTGGCCGGCCCCGGCGACGCCCTCGCCGCCTTCACCGCCTACACGGCCACCATCCAGGCGCTCCACGGCCTCGCCGCCGGCCTCACCCACCGGCTGCCCTCGCGCGCCCAGTCGGGTGAAGCCGTGGCCCTGCCCGCGCTCGGGCGCGCCGTCGAGGAGGCCTCCGCCACCCGCGGCCTGGTCCTCGCCGCGCTCGCCGCCCGCGGCACCCAGGCACAGCTCGCCCTGACGGCCCAGCAGACCGGCCTGCGGGAGCGGGCCGCGCTCGCCGACTTCCGCCAGCTCGCCCCCGCCGGGCTGCGCGAGGAGTACGCCCGTACGGTCAGCGGCCCCCAGGTCACCGCCGCCGAGGCCCGGCTGGAGCGGCTGTCGGTCCGGCCGCAGCCCACGGCGGCGGAAGTGGAGCGGCCCGGGCCCGTACGGGCGGAGCTGACCGCCCGCATCGACCAGCTGCGCGGCCTGGAATCCGGGCTGACCACGGAGGAGATGGCCCGGCTCGCGGGGCTGCGCGCCCACGACATCACCGCCCTGGAGGTGCGCGGCGCCCTCGCCGTCCTGGCGTTCCTGCTCGTGCTCGGCACCGGCGTCCAGACGGCGCGCTCCGTGACCCGCCCGCTGGCCGCCCTCCGGCTCGGGGTGCGCCGGGTGTGCGCCGACCCGGTGGCCAAGGAACAGGTCTCCTTCCGCGGCCGCGACGACGAGTTCGCCGAGGTCGCCCGGTCGGTCAACGTGCTGCACGGCACCGTCGTACGGCTGCGCGAGCGCATCTGCCTCCTCGAGGGCGAGCGCAACCGCCTCGACGTGGCCCGGCAGGACCTCGCCGACGAGCGGGACGCGCTGCGCGGCAAGTTCCAGGAGCTCACCGAGCGGATGGCCGGGCTCTCCGGCCGGGTGCACGCCACCTTCGTCAGCCTCTCGAGGCGCACCCTCGGCCTCGTCGAGCAGCAGCTGACCGTCATCGAGTCCATGGAGGCCCACGAGGCGGACCCCGACCGCCTGGAAGTCCTCTTCAAGCTCGACCACCTCGCCACCCGCATGCGCCGCCACAACGAGAACCTGCTGGTCCTCGCCGGTTCCGAGCCCCGCAGCGGACACTCCGGCGCCGTACCGCTGCTCGACGTCCTGCGCGCCGCCGTCAGCGAGATCGAGCGGTACGAACGGGTGCGCATCCACTCCCTGCCCGCGCGCGCCCAGCTCGTGGGCTTCGCCGCCGACGGCGTGAGCCACCTGGTGGCCGAGCTGCTGGAGAACGCGACGGCCTTCTCCCCGCCGGACGTCCAGGTCCAGGTCTCCGGCTGGCTGCTGGAGAACGGCGAGGTCATGCTCTCCATCCAGGACGAGGGCATCGGCATGGCCCCCGAGCGGCTGGACGAGCTCAACGCCCTGCTGGCGGAGGCCGACCCGGACCCCCTGCGCACGCAGAGCGGCGAGCGCGGCGAGCCCGTCATGGGCCTCGGCCTGTACGTGGTCGCGCGGCTCGCCGCCCGGCACGGGGTCCGGGTGCAGCTGCGCGAGCAGCGGCCGGGCGGCATCACCGCCGTCGTCGTGCTGCCCGGGCAGCTGCTCTCCGCCGAGCACCCCGCCGTCTCCGACCCCGCCACCGCGCCCCCCGTCCCGGGCGCGGCGCGCACCGCCCCCCACGGCGACCTGCCGGGCGCCGTCGCCGAGGCCAACTCCCACCACCTGCCCGGCCGCGCCCCCTACCCCACGGCGCCGGCGCCCGTACCGGGCCCGCGGCGGCACGCGCCCTGGGTCGGGCAGGACGAACAGACCATCGAGCTCACCACGGTGCGCCGGCCCGCCCCGGACCGGGCCGAGCCGCGCACCGACCCCGGCCGCCACGCCCGGCAGGCCGCCCCGCCACCGCCCCGCACCCCCCGCCCCGAGCCGCTGCGCCCCGAGCCCCCGCGTCCGGAAGCCCGGCGCCCGGAGGCCGTGCGGCCCGAGCCGCTGCGCCCCGAGGCGAGGCCGGAGCCCGCCCCCGGCCCGGGCACCGTCACCGGCAACGGCCTGCCCAGGCGGACCCCCAGGGTCGTCGCGCAGAAGCCCGTACCGCTGAGCGTGCGCCAGGGCGTGGACGCGGAGGCGCTGCGCCGCAAGCTCTCGGGCTTCCAGCAGGGCGCACGGGAGGGCCGGCGCGAGGTCGAGGCGGAGCTGACGGGGCTTGACCGAGGTACTGATCGGAACCGAGCGGGGGCGCCGGACGAGGGCGGCCCTGTCGAGGAGGCACGCGGTTGACTGCATTTTCCCAGGGGGCGACGCCTGTAACCCCCGTTGGCACCACGGGCGTCACTGCCTATGGGGTGAGCGATGAGGCCCGCAATCTGCACTGGCTGTTGACCGACCTGGTCGAGGAGGTGCCGGGCGTGCTGTCCGTCGCCGTCGTCTCCTCCGACGGGCTGCTGCTGCTCTCGTCGTCCCCGGAGCACTCGAGGCCGCCCGGCATCCCCGGCGCCCCGGGCGCCGTCGGGCCGGGGTCGGAGGGGCCGCGCGGCTCCACCGCCGACCTCGCCACGATCGTCGCCGGGCTGGGCAGCCTGACCACGGGCGCGGCGACGCTGATGGACGGCGGCGCGGTCAAGCAGACGATGGTCGCGATGGACGGCGGCGGGCTGTTCGTCATGACCATCAGCGACGGCTCGCTGCTGGGTGTCCACACCGCCCCCGACTGCGACATGGGCATCGTCGCGTACCACATGGCACTGTTCGTGGGCCGGGCCGGACACGTCCTGACCCCCGAACTCCGCCGCGAGCTCCGTCAGTCGGTGGAGGCCGTCAGATGAGCGCCGCAGCTCCCCGGCTGTGTCCGCCCGTCGGCCCCGCGCCGGCGCTCAGGACCGCGCGGGTACGCCCGTACTCGCTCACCGGCGGGTGCACGCGCCTGGGGCACCTCCTGCTCGTGGAGACCTTCGTGGCGGCCCCGCCCGCCGAAGGGCGCGACGCGCCGCCGGAGCCGCCCTCCGGCGGGCTGGCCTCGCGCGTACTGCCCGAGGTGCGCGCCATCGTCGGACTGTGCCGCCGGCTGCGGTCGGTCGCCGAGGTCGCCGCCCTGCTGAAGATGCCGCTGGGCGTCGTGCGGGTCCTCCTCGGCGACCTGGCCGACCAGGGAAGGATCCGCGTCTACGGCACCGGGCACGCCACCGGCCGGCCCGACCGCGCGCTGCTCGAAAGGGTGCTGAGTGGACTACGCAGGCTCTGACACGGCGGCGGCCCGCGGGTCCGCCGCGGACCGGGCGCCTTGCTGGCAGACCGACCTGACCCGGGCCCCCGCCGCCACCAAGATCGTCATCGCCGGGGGCTTCGGCGTCGGCAAGACCACCTTCGTCGGCTCCGTCTCCGAGATCACCCCGCTGCGCACCGAAGCGATCATGACGACCGCGGGGGAGGGCGTGGACGACCCCGCGGCCGTTCCGGGGAAGTCGACGACCACGGTCGCCATGGACTTCGGGCGCATCACCCTCGAGGCCGACCTGGTGCTCTACCTCTTCGGCACCCCCGGCCAGAAGCGGTTCTGGTTCATGTGGGACGACGTGGTGCGCGGCGCCATCGGCGCGATCGTGCTGGTCGACACCCGGCGGCTGGCCGACTGCTTCCCGGCCCTGGACTACTTCGAGAGCGGCGGCCTGCCCTACGTCGTGGCCGTCAACCACTTCGAGGGCGCGCACCGCCACACCCCCGAGGCGGTGCGCGAGGCGCTGGCCCTCGCCCCGGACGTACCGGTCGTGTCCATGGACGCCCGGCAGCGGATCACGGTCGTCGAGACGCTGCTGACCCTGGTCGGCCGGGCCCTCGAGGTCAACCCCGCGTGAACACCGAACGGAGGCGAGCACACCCGTGCGACGGATTCTCATAGTCGGGGCCGGCCAGTCCGGACTCCAGCTGGCCCTGGGCCTGCAGGCCAAGGGCTACGACGTGACGGTCATGTCCAACCGGACGGCCGAGGAGATCCGCTCCGGGCGGGTCATGTCCACCCAGATCATGTTCCGCACGGCCCTGCGCTACGAGCGCGAACTGGGCCTCAACTTCTGGGAGGGCCTCGCGCCCCGCGTCGAGGGCCTCGGCATCTCGGTGGCCGGCTCCGTCGCCGGCGTGGCCGGCGTCCAGCGCCCCGTCGACTGGGTCGGCCGGCTCGACGGCTACGCCCAGTCCGTCGACCAGCGCGTGAAGATGGCCGGCTGGCTGGACGCCTTCGCCGAGCGCGGCGGCCGGCTCGTCGTCCACGGCGCGGCCGTCTCCGACCTGGACTTCCTCGCCCCCCGCTACGACCTGGTGCTCGTCGCGGCGGGCAAGGGCGAACTGGTCTCGCTCTTCGCCCGCGACCCGGCCCGTTCCCCCTACGCCGCCCCGCAGCGCTCCCTCGCCCTCGCCTACGTCCACGGCCTGGGCCCGCGCGCCGAGCACCCGGAGTACGAGGCCGCCCGCTGCAACCTCGTGCCGGGCGTCGGCGAGCTCTGGGTCATCCCCACCCTCACCACGTCCGGCCGGGCGGACATCCTCTTCTGGGAGGGCGTGCCCGGCGGGCCCCTGGACGTCTTCCACGACATCGACGGCCCCGGCGAACACCTCGCCCGCACCCTGGAGCTGCTGGAGCGGTTCGTGCCCTGGGAGTACGGGCGGGCCACCGCGGTCGAGCTGACCGACGCCCACGCCACGCTGGCCGGGCGCTACGCCCCGACCGTCCGCGATCCCGTCGGCCGGCTGCCCTCGGGCGGGCTGGTCCTCGGCGTGGCGGACGCCGTCGTCGTCAACGACCCGCTGACCGGCCAGGGCTCCAACTCGGCCGCCAAGTGCGCCGCCTCCTACCTCGCCTCCATCCTGGAGCGGGGCGAGGAGCCCTTCGACGCGGACTGGATGCGGACGGCCTTCGAACGGTACTGGGCGTCCGCCCGGCATGTGACCCGGTGGACCAACGCCATGCTGGCGCCGCAGGCCGGGCACGTGCGCGGTCTCCTCGGCGCGGCGAGCGGCCTGCAGCGGGTGGCGGACCGCTTCGCCAACGGCTTCGACGACCCCTCGGACTTCGAGGACTACTTCTTCGAGGAGGCCAAGGCGCAGGCGTACGTCGCCGAGGCGGCGGTGGCCGCCGGCTGAGGCCCGCGGGCGGGGCGGCCGCCGCCTAGAACCCCGGTGCGTCCGCCGATCCGTAGCCGGTGTCCGCCCCGGCGTCCGCGTCGTCGGGCAGCTCGGGGAGCACGTAGGAGTCCATCGGGGCCTGGTCCGCGTCCGGCCGCACCGCGCCGAGCAGCGGGTTGGCGGCGATGGGGGATACCTTGACGCGGGCGCCGGGCCTGGGCGCCTGTATGACCAGGCCGTTGCCGATGTAGAGGGCCACGTGGGTGGCGTCCTCGAAGTACAGGACGAGGTCGCCGGGGCGCAACTCGCTCAGGGGCACCCTGGGCAGCGACTTCCACTGCTCCTGGCTGGTGCGCGGGATCGTGTCGCCCGCGTGGGCCCAGGCCTGGGAGGTGAGGCCCGAGCAGTCGAAGGAGTCCGGCCCCGCCGCGCCCCATACGTAGGGCTTGCCGAGCTGCCGGAAGGCGTACGCCAGCGCCTTGCCGCCGTCCCTGGAGGGGGCCTGGGGGCCGCCGAGCGCACCGGAGGCGAGCAGTCTGCGCTGGGCGGCGCGGGTGCCGCGCAGTTCCAGCCGGTGGAGCTCGGCGAGCTGGGCGGGGGTCAGCGCGGCCAGCACCCCCTCGACCTCGGCGAGCTTGCGCCGGACGGTGTCCCGCTGCTTCTTGCGGTCGGCGGCGAGGGTCTGCTGGGCGCCCAACGCCTCACGGGCCCGGGAGGCGAGGGCCGCGGCCCGGCGCTCGCCGTCGGAGAGCCGGTCGACGGTGCCGGCCCGGCGTCCCGCGGCGCGGGTGATCTCATGGCCGCGGTCCAGCGCCCGCCGTGGGTCGGCGCTGAGCAGGAACTCCACATACGGGGACAGGGGGCTGCCCCCGGCCCCGCGGTACTGCTCGCGGGCGAGCCTGCCCGCGTCGTTGCGGCTGCCGGTCAGCGCGAGCCGGGCCTCGGCCAGGTCCTCGTTGAGCCGGTCGGCCTCGGCGCGCTTCTCCTTGAGCTTCTCCTCGGTGGCGTTGTAGGTCTCGGTGGCCTCCTCGGCCTTCCGGTAGAGCATCCGGAGCCGGTCCAGCAGTGCGCTGACCGAGCGGTCGGGCGGGCCGGCGGGCGCCGCGCCCGCCGTCGGCGCGGGCACGGCGAGCGTGGTGCCCGCCAGCAGCGCCGCCGTGCAGACCATGCGCACGAACCGTCCTGACACAGGTTCACCTCCGGTAGCGGGCCGTGATCGGGCCCTTGCGGAGGATCGTGCCACGCGCAGTATGACTAACAGGGGCGCTGTGGGTGAAACCGCCCAATGTGCTGCACTCTTCGGTTGACCGGCCGTCACCCGTGTGGCGGCTAGTGCTCCTGAGGACCGCGAGGCGGGCGGGTCCAGGGCCACCGGAGCCGGCCGGCCCCGGCCTGCCCCTCGGGGTCGTAGACGTACTTCCACCCCTTGGGAAGCCCGAGCCGGCGCGTCAGGGCCGCCGGGACCCGCCGGTAGACGAGCACGGTCGGCGCCCCGCCGTCCTCCAGCGGCGGCACCGGGACCTCGTAGACCTTGGGGGGCAGGCCGTTGTGGCCCACGAGCACGGGCAGCACGCGCCCGTCCAGGGGCCCGCCCTCGAAGGGCGTCTCTTCGCTTCTCACGGTGCCCAGTGTCCGTCAGTGCCGCCCGCCCCGCGGGATCAGGTGCCGTGGACGGGGCTCCGGGGCGCCGCGACGCCGGTGCCGGGCGGCCGGAGCAGGTGTCCGGCGTCCGCGACGACCGGTGCGACGCGGCGGGCCAGGTCGCCCACGCGGCCCTCGGCCGGCTCCAGGGCGAGCGCCGCACGGGCCGTCCGCGCGGTCTGCGGGTCGCTCGCCGCCGTGGCCGTCAGCAGCGCCACGAAGTGGTCGACCAGCCAGTCCCGCAGCTCCTCCAGCGGCGGCCGCTTCCCCTCGTCCAGCCAGATCAGCGAGGCCGCCTCCACGGCCGTGATCCACGTCCGCACCATCATGCGCAGCCGCACCCCCGGATCGGGCACCGCGAGGTGCTTGAGGATCTGCGCGGCGGCGGCCCTGCGCACCTCGTCGACGATGGCGCCCGTACGGGAGGTCTCCGCGACGCTGCCGCCCTGCAGCAGTGCGCTGAAGCCCGCGTCGTGCTCGTCGACGAAGGCCAGGTAGCGGTCCAGAGCGGCGGCGAGCCGGCCGGCGAGGGGGCCGGTCTGCGGCTCGGCGAAGCACAGCTCGAGGTCGTCGGCGGCGCTGCGCAGGGCGGCCTCGTACAGCTGCGGCTTGCCGCCGGGGAAGTAGCGGTAGACCAGGGGCCGGGAGACGCGGGCGGCGGCCGCGACGTCGTCGAGGGAGACGCCCTCGGGCGCGCGGTGGGCGAAGAGCCCGAGTGCCGTGGCGATCAGCTGGGCGCGGCGCTCGTGGACGCTGAGCCTGCGGTAGGAGGCGGTTCCGCTGCCGGTCATGGACGGCAGGGTAACCGGCCCCCGTCTCAGGCCAGCAGGCCGGAGCTCCTCCACAGCCGCCGGCCGACGCCCCGCAGCACCCCGATCTCGTCGAGGAAGTCCGTCAGGCGCCGGGCGCCGGTCTGCATCACCTCGCGGCGGTGGGCGCTGGCCCTGACCTGGGCCACGGCCTCGCGGCGGTCGAGGCCGACGTCGGTGTAGACCTGGGGATTGACGAAGGCGACCGAGAAGACGCGGGCCGCCTCGCCCGCGCTGACGCGCGTCAGCTCCCGCTCCCAGCGCGGGCTGGAGGTCATCTGGCGCCGTAACTCCTCGCGTGCGTAGCGCACATGGCGGGCCTCCTCCACGACGTGGATGCGGGTGACGCCGCGCACCAGGGGCTGGACGCGGTCGTCGGGGAAGGTCAGGCGCTGCATGTGGTCGAGGATCTCCTCGCCGAGGAGGGTGCAGGCGAAGGAGCCCGGCGTGGTGGAGACGGTCTTCAGGACGCGCGCCAGATTGTGGTGCAGCCGGCCCACGGGGTAGGCGGGGGCGCCGCCGTGCCGGATCATGCGGGCGAACATCTTCGAGTGCCGGCACTCGTCGGCTATCTCGGTCAGCGCGTAACGGACGTGCGCGCTGGTGACGGGCTTGTCGTAGATGTGACGGACCAGCAGCTGCATCAGGATGATCTCGAACCAGATGCCCAGGGACGCGAGTGCGGCGGCCTCGTGCCGGGCCAGCTCCATGCGCTGCTCCTGCGGCATCCGCCGCCACATCGGGGTGTCGTAGAGGGAGACGAGCTCCGGCGGCCAGTACCACTTGCCGGGCTCGGGGGGCGCGTCCCAGTCGAGTTCGGCGTCGGGGTCGAAGGAGTGCTTCGCCGAGGAGTCGAGCAACCGCTCGGCGACGCGCTCACGGTCCTTGAGCGGGCCGAGCGCGTCCTGGAGCCGGAGCGGGTGTCCATCAGGCGCGGTCGTCATGGCCGATTCCACCTCATGTTCGAGTTACCCGGGGTAAGTTCTTATGAGACCGCTTGTCAACAAGACCCGTCAAGGGTTGCGGCATCCGACCCCGTACGGGTGATTGACCCCCGGTGAACGTCCGTGTGAGCCTGCCAATCACCCGTGCATGTACGTCGGCAAGGGACAGGAGAGGTCCATGACGACCCATGAGCTCTACACCCAGGCCCCCGACGGCACCGTCTGGGAGGTGCCGGCCAGCGGCGCCGCCCGCTTCGGCTGGGACTACGACGACGGCCGTGAACGGCTCCTCGCCCTCTACCAGAAGGGCAAGGACAAGCAGTGGGACTCCGCCAAGCGCATCGACTGGGACCAGGAGGTCGACCCCTACGACCCCCTCGGCGTGCCCGACGAGAACCTCGTCGTCCACGGCACCCCCTACTGGACCAAGATGAGCGAGGCCGACAAGCGCGAGCTGCGCCGGCACTACGCCTCCTGGCAGTTCAGCCAGTTCCTGCACGGCGAACAGGGCGCCCTGGTCTGCGCGAGCCGCATCGTGGAGTCCGTGCCCGATCTGGACGCGAAGTTCTACTCCGCTACCCAGGCCATGGACGAGGCCCGGCACGTGGAAATCTACAGCCGATTCCTGCACGAGAAGATCGGAATGCTCTATCCGGTCAACCCCAACCTTCAGTCGCTCTTGGACGACACCCTGCGCGACTCCCGCTGGGACATGCCCTATCTGGGCATGCAGGTGTTGATCGAGGGACTCGCCCTGGCCGCCTTCGGAATGCTGCGTGATTCGACCCAAAAACCTCTTCCGAAACAGATCCTCGCCTATGTGATGCAGGACGAGGCGCGCCATGTCGCTTTCGGCCGGATGGCGTTGAGGGACTACTACAAGCAACTTTCGGACGCCGAACTCCGCGAGCGCGAGGAGTTCGTGATCGAGGGCTGCTATCTGATGCGTGACCGGCTGCGCGGCGAGGAGGTGCTGGCCGGGTTCGGCATCCCGGCCGCCGAGGCCGAGGAGCTGAGCGAGCGGTCCGCATACCTCCAGATTTTCCGGAAGTTGCTGTTCAGCAGGATCGTGCCGTGCGTGAGGGATATCGGCCTGTGGGGCGAAAGGCTCCAGCGGGCCTACGCCGACATGGGGGTGTTCGAGATGGGGGATGCGAATCTCGATCAACTCATGGCCCAGGACGAGGAGATCGCCGAGGAGCTCGACGCCCGTCGATTCGCCGAAGAGGAAGCCGCCCGCAAGGCCGAGATCGCCGAGGTGATCGGGGAAACGGTCGCGGAAGCGTAACAGTAGTGCGCTAATCGGGGTCTTTACATGGACCCGGTGCCTGTCCTGTCTGAATTCTGTGAGCAATGGCGCGTTGCGGAACGTCGTGCGATAGGCGGCCGTCTACGCGGGCAGGGAGCAACACCGGTGCGCGAGGGGGTGTGGGAAGTCCATGGCTCGACTGACTGCCCAGAGGCGGCACATCGCGATCGCAGCAGGAGGGGTACTGGCACTGGCCGGAGTGATATCGGGGACCGTGGCGGTGGCCACGGAGGACACCGGCGGCAGGGATCCGTTCACCCAGGGGCCGGTGCTGCCGGGCCCCGACGACAAAGGGCGGACGGGCACGTCGCCGTCGGGCAAGGGGCCGGGCCCCGACCCCGGCCCCTCCGGGCCCGTCTCGGCGGAGCTCGGGCACGAGACCGAGCGCGGCGGCAAGAGCGTGGCCCTCACCATCGACGACGGCCCCGACCCGAAATGGACCCCCCAGACGCTCGCCGTGCTCAAGCAGCACGGCATCAAGGCCACGTTCTGCATGATCGGACCGTCGGCCAAGGCCTATCCGGGGCTCGTCAAGCAGGTCGTCGCCGACGGCCACCGCCTGTGCGACCACTCGGTCGACCACAACACCGCGATGGACAAGAGGTCGGAGGACTATCAGAAGCAGCAGGTCCTCGACGCACAGAAGATGATCGAGGACGTGGCGGGCGGCGGCGTGAAGGTGCGCTACTACCGCGCGCCCGGCGGCGCGTTCACCCCGTACAGCCGCCAGGTCGCGGCGGCGGCGGGCATGCGGCCGCTGGGCTGGAGCATCGACACCCACGACTGGCAGCGGCCGGGCGTGGACCGCATCGTCGAAACGGTCAAGCGCGAGATCGCCAACGGCCCCGTCATCCTGCTCCACGACGGAGGAGGGGAGCGCAGCCAGAGCGTCGAGGCCCTGGCGCGCTGCATCACCTGGCTCAAGGAGCAGGGGTACGGATTCGACTTCCCGAAGATCTGAGCAGCGCCCCGGGCCGGGCGCCCGGCCATCCGGTGTCCGGTGTTCCGGCCTCCGGGGCGGCGAGAGGAGGAAAGGCGAGGGCCAGCAGCGGCGCGGCGCACTGCCGGCCCGAGACGGTGAGACGGAAGCCCCGCGGTACATAGAGGACTTCGCCCTTGTGCAGCCGCATGCGCAAGGGGTCCGGGCGCTCCGGCGGCTGGACGCCGCAGTCGCAGCCGCGGTCGACCGGGACGATCAGCAGATCGCCGTCGGCCGTGATCCGCCGGCCGGGCGGGCCGGGCGGGGCGCAGGTGTAGAAGGCGGTCACGGGGCGTTCGAGCGCGCCGCCCAGGAAGCCGGCCAGCGGTTCGGCTTCCTGGCCCGCGGGGACCGGCTCGCCCCGGGCCGGTGCGGCCGCCGCGGCGATCCGGGCCGCGGCCCGCGTGGCGAGGCCGTCGAGGAGGCCGGCCGGCTCGGTCTCCGGCCACACCAGGGCGGCGCTGTGCCCCCGGTGCACCGACAGGGCCAGCGCGATGTCCCCGGCGTACGTGCGGATGTCCCCGCCCGTGACGTCGGCGTTGTGCATGGGCCCCCTCCGGCCGGTCGGCACACCTGGGAGGATCCTCCCTGGCCCGGGCCGGGGGTGCCAGTCACGAATTCACGGTCCCGTGACGGGCCCTTCACGCACCGGCCGTCCCCCGGGCGCCCGCCGGACCCTTCTGCTCCGCTTCGTCGGCCCCGGTCAGGCCGGCGCGGGCGGCCAGGATGCCGGCCTGGAAGCGGCTCTCCGCGCCGAGGGTCTCCATGATGTCCGCGATGTGGCGGCGCGTCGTGCGCAGCGACATGCCCAGCCTGCGGGCGATCGACTCGTCCTTCAGGCCGGCCGCCAGCAGCCGCACGATCGTCAGGTCCACCTCCTTGGCGACGCGTTCGAGCCCGTCCTGGCCGGCCTCCGAGAACGGCGTGGCATGGGTCCAGGTCTGCTCGAAGATCTCGCAGAGGTAGGCGACGACGGACGGCTCCCGGATGGCCACGGCGCCCCAGGTGCCGAGGCGGTCGGGGATGAACGCCAGCTCGCGGTCGAAGATGATGATCCGCCCGAACAGCTCGTGCGCGGTGCGGTACTCCGCCCCCAGCGCCGAGGCCGCGGCCACGTAGGCCTGGCTGGGCCCGTTGAACCGGGCGGTGTGGTGGTAGAGCGTACGGATGCGGATGCCGCGCTCCAGCAGCGCGGTGTCACGGGCGAGGGCCTCGGTCATGGCCTCCGGGTCGCGGGTGCCGCCCGGCTGGACGGTCGTCATCTCCGTACGGCACTCGGCGGAGGCCCGGTTGAGGGCGGCCCGCACCTCCTCCAGGCTGGGGATGACCTCCAGGGCGCCGGGGGAGGCCTCGGCGCGGCCGCGCAGGAAGCGCTCCCGCAGCCGCTCGAAGTCGTCGCGCACGCGCTGCAGGCGCAACTGGTCCTGGTGGATCGACTCCTGCAGCGGAGCGGTCAGCGCGGTGACGACCGCGTCGGGGTCGACGGCGCGGGCCCGGGCGTGCGGGCCGGTCGCGGCCCCCGCCGTCCGGCCGGCCGGGGCCTCGGGGATCACCAGCCGAAGGGCCGTCAGTTTCTCGAGTGCGGCCCGGGTATCGTCGGGGCTGAGCCCCAGGTCGGCGGCTGCGCGCAGCGGGTCGGCGCTGTGGTGGTCGAGCACCCAGCCGTAGACGGCGGTCTCGTTCTCGCCGAGAGGGGCCGGGCCGTGGGCTGTCGATGAGGTGTCAGAGTCGCGATCGTCGCATATGTTCATACTCATTCCCTGCTCGCCTTGCTGCCAGACAGCTTGGTGATCCGTTCCATGCGTGGTGGTACGGCCGGGAATCCGGCAAGCTGTCCCCTGCCGGCCAGGCCCCCCACCACGGGACGCCCCGCACCCGGACCACTGTGCGGATCTTAACGACGAATGCCCGTAATAGCGGTCAACTGAAGGCGCCCGTGCCCCTCGAGGAAGGCAGGAAGACAGGATGAGTCAAGGGATACCGCAGGCTCTGGCGGTGCTCTCCGAGCGGGAGCTGGAGGTGCTGGGCCACCTCGCGGACGGCCACACCTACGCCGCCATCGCCCGCCGCATGGGGGTGAGCGCCCACACCGTCGACACCTACCTGCGTCGTATCCGCGGCAAGACCGGCATCCGCAACCGCACCCAGCTCGCCCTCCTCGCCGCCTCCTTCGGCCGCCCCCACCCGACCGCGCCGGCGGCGGCGTCGCCGCTGGCCTCGATGCCGCGCCTGGCCGCCTGGCCGCCGCGTACGGGTCCCGACATCACGTGACTTGAGGGGCGCCTGCGGGGGCAGAAAACTCTCTCTTATCCACCGTCTCGAGAGAGGGACCGAATGCTCCGTGGTCCATGCCGTCCGTTCGCCGAGGCCGCTCGGTGACCCCCCTCGCCCTGAACGCCTCCCGGGTCCTGGCCGACCCGAAGGCCCCCGCCTGGGCGGCGGACACCGCCCGCTGGGCCCGCGACGAACTGGGCAGCCCCGTACCCGCCCTCGGCCGCCCCGGCACGCTGTGCCCGTACATGCCCAAGGCGCTGCGTGAGGAGCGCGTCGAACTCCTCGAATGCCCCCTGCCCGGCCTGAGCGCCGCCGACCTGACGACGCATCTGAAGCGCGCCGCCCGGGAGTTCGCCGAGGAGGCCGGCCGTCTCGAGCCGGCGGAGGCGCTGCTCAGCTGCCGCATCGTGGTCTACACCGCGCTGGCCGTGCCGGACCGGGTACTGACCGAGGTGCGCCGCCGGGTGAAGCCGCTCCTGCTTGCCCAGGGCCTGACGACCGGCGAGTTCTTCCCGGAGAACGACGACAGGAGCGTGCGCAACGCCACCGTGCCGATCGCCCGGTCGCCCTGGCCGGCCCTCGTCCTGCGACACTCCACCCCGCACGACCGGATCTTCCTCGCCGACCAGCCGGAGCTCTACCGGCTCTTCCGCGAGGCGGGCCCGGGCGTAGCCGCCACGGCGGCGTAACCAATCACCCCTGATGCCCTACTTGGGGATACTTTATCCCCCATTCCCTTTCGTGCACGGCAGTTTGGTGACATACGTGATCACTGGCCGCCGGGCCGCACGCCCCGCATAGTGGTTCTGCCGGCCGCGACCGGCGCACCTCCACACCCCGCGATACAAGAGGACCCCATGAAGCGCATCGCCGCCCTGGTCACCGCCGCCGTCGCCGCGGCCCTCCTCGCCGTGGCCGTCACCCCCGGCCACGAGGCGGCAACCGCCGGGACCACCCAGGCGAGCGCGGTTTCCCTGCACGTCGTGGCCGCCCCGGCGCCCCACCGCCCGGGCAACCCCGACAGCAGCTGGGGCGGCTGACCTCCCCCCCACAGCCGCCCACCCGAGGCCCCGGCCGTCGAACCCCCCAATCGACGGCCGGGGCCCCACCATGCGCCCGTGCCCCTTCGGACCCGCGAAGCTCCGCACATGCAAAAGACCCCGCCTCCAGCATCTCTGCTGGCGGCGGGGTCTTCCGGCACTTCAATCGAAGTGCCCCCGGCAGGATTCGAACCTGCGCACACGGCTCCGGAGGCCGTTGCTCTATCCCCTGAGCTACGGGGGCGTGTCATCCGCTCGTTCGCGGCGACGGAAAGAACATTACCAGCTCCCGGGGGGTGTGCGGCAACGGTGATCGAAAACTGGCCGGTGGTCGCCCGGGTGGGGTGGAAGTGGGGAAAAGCCGGACGCGGGAAGGGGGGCGCGCCTACTCTCGGGTTGTGCCTGGCTTGTCCGGCCGGGTCCTTGTTGTGGACGACAACAAGGTCATCCGGCAGTTGATCAGGGTCAACCTCGAGCTCGAAGGCTTCGAGGTCGTGACCGCGGCCGATGGTGCCGAGTGCCTGGAGATCGTGCACCGGGTACGGCCCGACCTGGTGACCCTCGACGTCGTCATGCCCCGGCTCGACGGACTGCGCACGGCCGCCCGGCTGCGGGCCGACGCGCGGACGCGGGACATACCGATCGCGATCATCAGCGCCTGCACCCAGCCGGAGACGGAGAGCGGGTGGACCGCCGGAGTGGACGCTTTTTTGGCCAAGCCCTTCGAGCCCTCGGAGATGGTCCGCCTCGTACGGCGGCTCATGCGCCGCCATGGGGGAGAAGGGGAGGAAGGGGTGCCGGAAGCCATGGCGCCCGGGGAGGCCGGGCCGGTCGTCCGTCCCGCTGGGTGAAACCTGTTCGCGGAGCGGGCCCCCCTCTCCCCTAGGCTTGCCCTGTGACCCCCGCCGATCTCTCCCGCACCGTGTTGCACACCGTGCGCCGCGCCGTCGAGGCCGACGAGCTGCGCGCCACCGTGCCGGCGCGGGTCAGCGTGCGGGTGCCGCCCCGGCCGGGATGCGGGGACTACGCCACCAACGTCGCCCTCCGGCTCGCCAAGGAGAGCGGACGCCCCGCCCGGGAGATCGCCGAGGTGCTGCGCCGCCGGCTGGCCGCCGAGCCGGGCATCGCCCGCGTCGACATCGCCGAACCCGGGTTCCTCAACATCACGGTCGAGGGCGCCGTCGGCGGGCGGATCGTGGCGGAGGTGCTGGGCGGCACGCTGCGGGGCGAGCCCTACGACCTGCGGCCCGGCCCCGCGCTCGTGGAGCGGCTCGGATCCGACGCCGCCCGCTGGAGCCTGCTCTGCCCGCCCGGTCTCGACCGGGACCTGCTGCTCGTCCAGCGCGAGAGCAACCCCCTCTTCCGCGTCCGCTACGCCCACGCCCGTACCCACGCCCTCGTCCGCAACGCCCGTGACCTGGGCTTCACGGCCGACGCCGCCGGCGAGAGCGCCGACGAGTGCGCCGGCCCCCTCCTCGCCGCGCTCGCCGACCACGCCCGCGTCGGCTCCACGCGCGCCCCCGAGCGGCTCGCCCGGCACCTCGAGCGGACCGCCGACGCCTATCTGCGGTGGCAGGCCGACTGTCCCGTGCTGCCCCGCGGGGACGAGAAACCCTCGGTCGTCCACCGCGCCCGCCTGGCCCTCGCCGAGGCCACGGGCAAGGTGCTCGCTGACGGCCTGCACCAGCTCGGCATCACCGCACCCGCACATCTGTAAAAGGGGATCGCCACCATGAGCCGCTCCGCCCACCCCGCCGGGCCCCGTTACGCCGACGTCCTTCCCGAGGGGCATTACACCGCGCCGCCCGCCGACCTCAACGCGCTCGACGCGCGCGTGTGGTCCCGTACCGTCGACCGCGACGCCGAGGGCGTCGTCACCGTCGGCGGGATCGGCGTCAAGCAGCTCGCCGAGGAGTTCGGGACGCCGGCCTACTTCCTCGACGAGGACGACTTCCGCGCACGCTGCCGCGCCTGGCGCGACGCCTTCGGGCCCGACGCCGACGTCTTCTACGCGGGCAAGGCCTTCCTCTCCCGGGCCATCGTGCGCTGGCTGCACGAGGAGGGCCTCAACCTCGACGTCTGCTCGGCCGGCGAGCTGGCCACCGCCCTCGACGCCGGCATGCCCGCCGAGCGCATCGCCCTGCACGGCAACAACAAGTCCACCGAGGAGATCACCCGCGCCGTCGAGGCGGGCGTCGGGCGGATCGTCCTCGACTCCTTCCAGGAGATCGTGCGCGTCGCGCACATCGCCGAGCGGCTCGGCAAGCGCCAGCGCGTACAGATCCGGGTGACCGTCGGCGTCGAGGCGCACACCCATGAGTTCATCGCCACCGCCCACGAGGACCAGAAGTTCGGCCTTCCGCTCGCCGGCGGACAGGCGGCCGAGGCCGTGCGGCGGGCGCTGAAGCTCGACGGGCTGGAGCTCATCGGCATCCACTCCCACATCGGTTCGCAGATCTTCGACACGTCCGGCTTCGAGGTCGCGGCCCACCGCGTCGTCAAGCTGCTCGCCGAGGTCCGCGACGAGCACGGCATCGAGCTGCCCGAGATCGACCTGGGCGGCGGCCTCGGCATCGCGTACACCCCCGACGACGACCCGCGCGAGCCGCGCGAGATCGCCGCCGCCCTGCGCGACATCGTCACCCGCGAGTGCGCGGTCGCCGGACTCGCCGTGCCGAGGATCTCCGTCGAGCCCGGCCGCGCGATCGTCGGCCCGACCGCCTTCACGCTCTACGAGGTGGGCACCCTCAAGGAACTGCCGGGCCTGCGGACGTACGTCAGCGTCGACGGCGGCATGTCCGACAACATCCGTACCGCGCTGTACGACGCCGAGTACTCCGTCGCGCTGGCCTCCCGCACCTCCACCGCCGAGCCGATGCTCACGCGTGTCGTCGGCAAGCACTGCGAGTCCGGTGACATCGTCGTACGCGACGCCTTCCTGCCCGCCGACCTCGCGCCCGGCGACCTGCTGGCCGTCCCGGCCACCGGCGCCTACTGCCGGTCGATGGCGAGCAACTACAACCACGCACTGCGGCCCCCGGTCGTCGCCGTGCGGGACGGCGCGGCACGCGTGATCGTCCGACGGGAGACGGAAGAAGACCTTCTCCGTCTCGACGTCGGCTGACCGGAACGACGAGATCGAGATCTCGGATACTGGACCGGGGGAGGAATCCCCCGTCCGGTGAGTGAGACTGGTACCTACCGAAGATGTATGAGAAACGAGGTCGGATGATGCGTACGCGTCCGCTGAAGGTGGCGCTGCTGGGCTGTGGAGTCGTCGGCTCTGAGGTGACGCGCATCATGACGACGCACGCGGAGGACCTCGCGCAGCGCGTCGGGGCGCCCGTCGAGCTCGTCGGCATCGCCGTGCGCCGCCCCGACCGGGTGCGTGAGGGAGTGCCCGCCGAGCTGATCACCACCGATGCCACCGCCCTGGTCAAACGTGGCGACATCGACGTGGTCGTCGAGGTCATCGGCGGCATCGAGCCCGCCCGCTCCCTGATCACCACGGCCTTCGAGCACGGCGCCAGCGTCGTCTCGGCCAACAAGGCGCTGCTCGCCCAGGACGGCGCCGCCCTGCACGCCGCCGCCGAGCAGCACGGCGCGGACCTCTACTACGAGGCCGCGGTGGCCGGCGCGATCCCGCTGGTGCGGCCGCTGCGCGAGTCCCTCGCCGGCGACAAGGTCAACCGCGTGCTGGGCATCGTCAACGGCACCACCAACTTCATCCTCGACAAGATGGACTCGAGCGGTGCCGGCTACTCCGAGGCGCTCGACGAGGCCACCGCGCTCGGCTACGCCGAGGCCGACCCGACCGCCGACGTCGAGGGCTTCGACGCCGCCGCGAAGGCCGCCATCCTGGCCGGCATCGCCTTCCACACCCGGGTGCGCCTCGACGACGTCTATCGCGAGGGCATGACCGAGGTCACCGCAGCCGACTTCGCTTCCGCGAAGCAAATGGGCTGCACCATCAAGCTCCTCGCCATCTGCGAGCGGGCCGCCGACGGCCGGTCCGTCACCGCCCGGGTGCACCCGGCGATGATTCCGCTCAGCCACCCGCTGGCCTCGGTCCGCGAGGCGTACAACGCGGTCTTCATCGAGGCCGAGGCGGCCGGTCAGCTGATGTTCTACGGGCCCGGCGCGGGCGGGGCGCCGACCGCCTCCGCGGTCCTCGGCGACATCGTCGCGGTCTGCCGCAACAAGCTCGCCGAGTCCACCGGCCCCGGCGAATCCGCTTACACGCGGCTGCCGGTGAGCCCGATGGGCGATGTGGTGACGCGCTATCACATCAGCCTCGACGTGGCCGACAAGCCGGGTGTCCTGGCCCAGGTCGCCACGGTCTTCGCCGAGCACGGCGTCTCCATCGACACGGTCCGCCAGAAGGGCAAGGACGGCGAGGCCTCCCTGGTCGTGGTCACGCACCGGGCCGCCGACGCCGCCCTGACGGCGACGGTCGAGGCGCTGCGGGCGCTGGAGACGGTCCGCGGTGTCGCGAGCATCATGCGGGTCGAGGGCGAGTAAGGCGAGTACGGGGATCTAAGGGGATTACGAAAGCAATGTCTGCCAACAACAGCCGCCCCGGCACCCACCAGTGGCGCGGCATCATCGAGGAATACCGCGACCGCCTTCCGGTCACCGCCGACACGCCGGTCGTCACCCTGGGCGAGGGCGGTACCCCGCTGGTGCGGGCGCAGGTGCTCTCCGAGCGCACGGGCTGCGAGGTGTACCTCAAGGTCGAGGGCGCCAACCCCACCGGGTCCTTCAAGGACCGCGGCATGACCATGGCCATCACCCGGGCCAAGGAGGAGGGGGCGCGGGCGGTCATCTGCGCCTCCACGGGCAACACCTCCGCCTCCGCCGCGGCCTATGCCGTACGGGCGGGCATGGTCTGCGCCGTCCTGGTGCCGCAGGGCAAGATCGCGCTCGGCAAGATGGGCCAGGCCCTCGTCCACGGCGCGCGCATCCTCCAGGTCGACGGCAACTTCGACGACTGCCTGGACCTGGCCCGCGCGCTGTCCGACAACTACCCGGTCGCGCTGGTCAATTCGGTCAACCCGGTCCGTATCGAGGGCCAGAAGACCGCGGCGTTCGAGATCGTGGACGCGCTCGGCGACGCGCCCGACATCCACGTCCTGCCGGTGGGCAACGCGGGCAACATCACCGCCTACTGGAAGGGCTACCGGGAGTACGCGGCCGACGCGATCTCCACGCACCTTCCCCGGATGTGGGGCTTCCAGGCCTCCGGTTCCGCGCCGATCGTGCGCGGCACGCCGGTGAAGGACCCGCACACCATCGCCACGGCGATCCGCATCGGCAACCCCGCCTCCTGGCAGTTCGCCGAGCAGGCGCGGGACGAGTCGGGCGGTCTCATCGACGAGGTGACCGACCGACAGATCCTGGCCGCCTACCGGCTGTTGGCCTCCCAGGAGGGCGTCTTCGTCGAGCCCGCCTCGGCCGCCAGCGTCGCCGGTCTGCTCAAGGCCGCCGAGCAGGGGCTCGTCGATGCGGGGCAGCGGATCGTCTGCACGGTCACCGGGAACGGGCTCAAGGACCCGGACTGGGCGGTGGCCGGTGCGCCGCAGCCGATTACCGTGCCGGTGGATGCGGGTGCGGCTGCGCAGCAGCTGGGGCTCGTCTGACGTTCCGGGTGCGGACGGGTGGGTGGTTGTGCCCACCCTCCCCCAGCTACCGCTGGGAGGTGCCCCCAGCCCTGCGGAACGCCTGCCCACAACCTGGCGAAAGCCGACAGAAGCACAGGTAATAGTGCGACACGCATCGTGCGCCTCCTGTGCGCCCTATGTCGCCACTGAACCTTCCTTCGATAGGCTGTGCTCACTCCGCCCCGTCGCTGACCGTGCCGCCCCCACGCGGCATCGCCGTCGCGGCCCTTGTGGATGTCGCACGCCCTACCAAGGCCACACCAAGGAGAGTCATCGAGCGATGGCCGGTCCCGCTTTCCGCGCCGCCGCCGTCCGAGTGCGCACCCCCGCCACCAGCGCAAATCTCGGTCCCGGCTTCGACGCCCTCGGCCTGTCCCTGGGGCTCTACGACGATGTCGTGGTCCGGGTGGCGGAATCCGGGTTGCACATCGACATCGCCGGGGAGGGCGCCGACACCCTCCCGCGCGACGAGAGTCATCTCCTCGTACGGTCCCTGCGCACCACCTTCGACCTGCTCGGCGGCCAGCCGCGCGGCCTGGAGGTCGTCTGCGCCAACCGCATTCCGCACGGGCGGGGCCTGGGCTCCTCCTCCGCCGCGATCTGCGCGGGCATCGTCGCCGCCCGCGCGGTGACCATAGGCGGGGCCGACAGACTCGACGAGGCGGCCATGCTCGAGCTGGCCACCGAGATCGAGGGCCACCCCGACAACGTCGCCGCCTGTCTGCTCGGCGGATTCACCCTCGCCTGGATGGAGTCGGGCGTCGCCCGGGCCATTCGGATGGACCCAGCGGATTCCATCGTTCCGGTGGTCTTCGTGCCGTCCAGACCCGTACTGACCGAAACCGCGCGTGGGCTGTTGCCGCGCAGCGTCCCCCATGTGGACGCGGCCGCCAACGCCGGGCGCGCGGCGCTGCTCGTCGAGGCCCTGACCAGGCGCCCCGAGCTGCTGCTGCCGGCCACCGAGGACCGGCTCCACCAGGAATACCGCGCCCCGGCGATGCCGGAGAGCGTGGCCCTGGTCAACCGACTGCGGGCGGACGGCGTCCCTGCAGTCATCTCCGGTGCGGGCCCCACGGTGCTCGCACTGGTCGAGAACGGTGCGGCCGAGAAGGTCGCACGGCTGGCGGGCGAGGGGTGGGCGGCCAACCGGCTGGCCCTCGACGCCGGGGGGACGAGCGTGCTGCCGCTCGCCTGACCAGTGGCGCCCGGGGGAGCCCGGGCCCACGAAAAACGCGGTTGCCGGTCTTGGAGAGGGGGAATGTTTGTGGGATCCGGTAGTGTTAACCTCAAGTCTGCACTCGAAGCCACATCGGCTCGGTGCACTGTGTCCCGATCAGGGACCGCTTTTCTTCCGGGAGCCTCCCAAACTGCCTGAGCAGCCTGCCTGAGCAGATTCGAGCACGCTCCGGAATCGGCGTGGGCGACATGAGTGAAGCGTTATGTCGTGCCCTTCCCTCATTCTTCACGCCGGCACCAATGCACTGATTCTTCCGCCGTAACGCGGCGGACCACCGCCCCGGCCCGGTCCGAACATCAGGACCGCAGCCGGACAGCACAACCGGTCGCCGAGCCAGACAGGCCGACGCCCGCTCCAGGGAAGGACCCCTTCGTGAGCGACACCACCGATCTGATGGGCGTGAACGCCGGCGCCGCCGGCAATGCCTCCGCGCCCGCCACGGACGCTCCCGCCGCGCCTGCCACCGGTGCTGCCACCGCCCCCAAGCGGCGCCGCTCGGGCACGGGCCTCGACGCCATGGTCCTGGCCGAGCTCCAGCAGCTCGCTTCCGGCCTCGGCATCAAGGGCACCGCGCGGATGCGCAAAGGCCAGCTGATCGAGGTCATCAAGGAGAGGCAGGCCGGCTCCTCCGCCGCGCCCGCCAAGGCCGACCAGGCCCCGGCGGCCTCGGAGACCGCCGAGACCAAGCCCAAGCGCCGTGCGACCTCCAGGGCCCGTACGGGTGAGGCCGCCGCCGAGAAGCCCGCCGAGAAGGCTGCCCAGCAGCAGATCGAGATCCCGGGCCAGCCGAGCAGCGACGAGGCCCCGGCCGGTGAGCGCCGCCGTCGGCGCGCCACCGCCGCCGCGGGCAGCCCCGAGCCGGCCGCCGAGGCCGCTCGTACCGAGACCCGCACCGAGGAGCGCACCGAGGCGAAGGCCGAGGCCGCGGCGGACACCGCCGAGGGCAAGGCCGCCAAGGGCGCCGAGCGCCAGGACCGCGGCGAGCGCGGCCAGAAGGGCGAGCGTCGCGAGCGCGGCGAGCGTGCGGAGCGCGGCGACCGTGCCGAGCGGGGCGACCGTGCCGAGCGCGGTGAGCGTGCCGAGCGCGGTCAGCGTGAGCGCGACCGTGACCGCCGTGGCAACCGCGACGGCGACGCCGGCCAGCAGCAGCGCGGGGACCGCCAGCAGCGCGGCGACCGCGGTCCGCAGGGCGGCCCGCAGGACGAGGACGACTTCGAGGGTGGCCGCCGTGGCCGCCGCGGCCGCTACCGCGACCGCCGTGGCCGTCGTGGCCGCGACGAGTTCGGCGCGAACGAGCCGCAGCTCGCCGAGGACGACGTCCTGATCCCCGTCGCGGGCATCCTGGACATCCTCGACAACTACGCCTTCATCCGGACCTCCGGCTACCTCCCGGGCCCGAACGACGTCTACGTCTCCCTCGCCCAGGTCCGTAAGAACGGTCTGCGCAAGGGTGACCACGTCACCGGTGCGGTCCGTCAGCCGAAGGACGGCGAGCGGCGCGAGAAGTTCAACGCCCTCGTCCGCCTCGACTCGGTGAACGGCATGGCGCCCGAAACCGGGCGCGGCCGCCCCGAGTTCGGCAAGCTCACCCCGCTCTACCCGCAGGACCGCCTGCGGTTGGAGACGGACCCGGGTGTGCTGACGACCCGGATCATCGATCTGGTCGCCCCCATCGGCAAGGGCCAGCGCGGTCTGATCGTGGCCCCGCCGAAGACCGGTAAGACCATGATCATGCAGGCGATCGCCAACGCGATCACCACCAACAACCCCGAGTGCCACCTGATGGTCGTCCTGGTCGACGAGCGTCCGGAAGAGGTCACCGACATGCAGCGGTCGGTCAAGGGCGAGGTCATCTCCTCGACCTTCGACCGCCCGGCCGAGGACCACACCACCGTCGCCGAGCTGGCCATCGAGCGCGCCAAGCGCCTGGTGGAGCTGGGCCACGACGTGGTCGTCCTGCTGGACTCGATCACCCGTCTGGGCCGCGCCTACAACCTGGCCGCCCCGGCCTCGGGCCGCATCCTGTCCGGTGGTGTCGACTCGACCGCGCTCTACCCGCCGAAGAAGTTCTTCGGTGCCGCGCGCAACATCGAGGACGGCGGCTCGCTGACCATCCTGGCCACCGCGCTGGTCGAGACCGGCTCGCGCATGGACGAGGTGATCTTCGAGGAGTTCAAGGGCACCGGCAACATGGAGCTCAAGCTCGACCGGAAGCTCGCCGACAAGCGCATCTTCCCGGCCGTGGACGTCGACCCGTCCGGCACCCGCAAGGAGGAGATCCTCCTGGGTGGCGAGGAGCTGGCGATCGTCTGGAAGCTCCGCCGGGTGCTGCACGCGCTCGACTCGCAGCAGGCCATCGAGCTGCTTCTCGACAAGATGAAGCAGACGAAGTCCAACGCCGAGTTCCTGATGCAGATCGCCAAGACCACGCCTTCCAACGGCAACGACTGATCCGCATCCGCTCCGCGAACCTCCCCGTCACACTCGTGGCGGGGAGGTTTCGTCTTGTCGCCCCCTGCCGGCCACCACATCGTGATCTTCCTGTGACCTTTTGAGAGATGCGCCACAGCGACCGGGCCCGCCGGCGGGCGGAATCAAAGACGGCCATTTGGCCGAAATCGCAGGTGGCGCGGGTCGCGACGGCTCCGTGGACACCCCCGCGGCCAGCCACTTTCTAAGACGGTCCTCAGATTCCGCTGTGCAACCCTGTCGCAAGCTCACCCGTCTGGGCAGCAGGGGGTTAGACACAGCGGAGGACTGAGGAGCGCATGGCTGACGACAGCAGGAGTACGACGGCGGGTTCACGCCGCCGCCGTGCCGGGGGTAAGCGCGGTCGCCGTCGCAAGCCCCCGGTGCGCCGCAAGGGCCGTCGAATAGCCGCCTGGAGCGCCGCGGCCCTGGTCGTGCTCGGCGGCGCGGGCGCGGGGTTTGTGTACTTCAAGCTCAACGGCAACCTCAACAGCGTCGACATCAACGCGGCCCTGGGCAAGAACCGCCCCGACAACGTCGACAACGGCTCCCAGGACATCCTCGTCCTCGGCTCCGACTCGCGCGCCGGCGACAACGGCAAGTACGGCCGGGACGAGGGCAGCTCCCGCTCCGACACGGCGATGATCGTCCACGTCTACGCGGGTCACAAGAAGGCCAGCGTCGTCTCGATCCCGCGCGACACCATCGTCGCCCGGCCCGAGTGCACCACGCCCAGCGGCAAGAAGGCCCCGGCGGTCAAGCGCGGGCAGTTCAACGAGGCGTACTCCCTCGGCGGCGCCGCCTGCGCGGTCAAGACCGTCGAGGCGATGACCAACATCCGGATGGACCACTATCTGGAGGTCGACTTCGCCGGCTTCCAGAAGCTGATCGACAAGCTGGGCGGGGTGGAGGTCACCACCACCAAGGCCATCCACGACAAGGACAGCCACCTCAGCCTCGACGCCGGCACCCACAAGCTCAACGGCGAGCAGTCCCTCGGCCTCGTCCGCACCCGCAAGGGCGTCGGCGACGGCAGCGACCTGGGCCGCATCAAGCTCCAGCAGGCCTTCATCAAGGCCCTGCTCGACCAGATCAAGTCCGTCGGGGTCTTCACCAGCCCCACCAAGCTCTACGGGATCGCCGACACCGCCACCAAGGCGCTCACCACCGACCGCGAGCTGGCCTCCGTCGACAAGCTCTACAGCTTCTCCAACGGGCTGAAGGGCATCGGCTCCGACGACATGCACATGGTCACGCTGCCCGTGACGGACGACCCCAGGGACCCCAACCGGGTCGTCCCGCTCGTCACCCAGGCCCAGGAGATCTGGACGGCACTCCGCGCCGACCAGCAGATCCCCGAATCGGCGCTCAAGGACGGCGCGGGCACCAAGACCGACGCCGACGGGGTCGTGCGGTAGACCTGCGGGAATAACCGGCCGCGACCCCCCGTTTTGGGGGATACGGCCAGGACTGGCAGACTGGTACGTCGGCCCCGGTTCACGTAAGGCAATCCCGCCTCTACGACCCGGAGCCCTCCCGAACCTAGGAGAACCCCTTGAAGCGCGACATCCACCCGGAGTACGTCGAGACGCAGGTCAGCTGCACCTGTGGCGCCTCGTTCACCACGCGTAGCACCGTCGCCGACGGCACCATCCGCGCCGACGTGTGCTCCGAGTGCCACCCGTTCTACACGGGCAAGCAGAAGATCCTCGACACCGGTGGCCGTGTGGCGCGGTTCGAGGCCCGCTTCGGCAAGGCCGCCGGGTCGGCCAAGAAGTAGCGACCCGCAGGCGCCGGTCCTCGGTCGCCCAGTTTCGGCTGGGCGACCGGACCGGCGCTTTGTCGTCCAGCAGGCCCGCGGGGCCGTCACTTCCAGCAGCTAGGGAAATTCGATGTTCGAGGCAGTCGAGGAACTGATCGGTGAGCACGCCGACCTCGAGAAGCGGCTCGCCGACCCCGCCGTGCACGCGGACCAGGCCAACGCCCGCAAGCTCAACAAGCGCTATGCCGAGCTGACCCCGATCGTCGGGACCTACCGCTCCTGGAAGCAGACCGCGGACGACATCGAGACCGCGCGCGAGTTCGCGGCCGACGACCCCGACTTCGCGGCCGAGGTCAAGGAGCTGGAGAAGCAGCGCGAGGAGCTCACCGAGAAGCTGCGCCTGCTGCTGGTGCCCCGTGACCCCAGCGACGACAAGGACGTCATCCTCGAGATCAAGGCGGGCGCGGGCGGCGACGAGTCGGCGCTGTTCGCCGGCGACCTGCTGCGCATGTACCTGCGCTACGCGGAGCGCGTGGGCTGGAAGACCGAGATCATCGACACCACCGAGTCCGAGCTCGGCGGCTACAAGGACGTCCAGGTCGCGGTGAAGACCAAGGGCGGCAACGGCGCCACCGAGCCCGGCCAGGGCGTCTGGGCCCGGCTGAAGTACGAGGGCGGCGTCCACCGCGTCCAGCGCGTGCCCGCCACCGAGTCCCAGGGCCGCATCCACACCTCCGCCGCCGGCGTGCTCGTCACGCCCGAGGCCGAGGAGATCGACGTCGAGATCAACATGAACGACCTGCGGATCGACGTCTACCGCTCCTCCGGTCCCGGCGGCCAGTCCGTGAACACCACCGACTCCGCGGTGCGCATCACCCACCTGCCCACCGGCGTCGTCGCCTCCTGCCAGAACGAGAAGAGCCAGCTCCAGAACAAGGAGCAGGCCCTGCGCATCCTGCGCTCGCGGCTGCTCGCCGCGGCCCAGGAGGCGGCGGAGCAGGAGGCCTCGGACGCCCGGCGCAGCCAGGTCCGCACCGTCGACCGCTCCGAGAAGATCCGGACCTACAACTTCCCGGAAAACCGCATCTCGGACCACCGTGTCGGCTTCAAGGCGTACAACTTGGACCAGGTGCTCGACGGCGAGCTGGATCCCGTGATCCAGGCGTGCGTGGACGCCGACTCGGCGGCGAAGCTCGCTGCCGCGAGCTGACGGTGCCGGCGGTGCCGGCTGTGCTTGCCAAGTGATGAAGAATCGAGCCCGTCCGGCCACTGTGGACGACCGGGGCGCCGACGCGAGAGGAACAACGTGAACCTGCTGCTAGCAGAGGTGGCGCAAGCCACTCAGCGGCTGGCCGACGCCGGCGTACCGTCTCCGCGCTTCGACGCGGAGGAGCTGGCCGCCTTCGTGCACGGCGTCAAGCGCGGCGAGCTGCACAACGTCAAGGACGCCGACTTCGACGCCCGCTACTGGGAGGCCGTCGCGCGCCGCGAGGCCCGCGAGCCGCTGCAGCACATCACCGGCCGCGCCTTCTTCCGCTACCTGGAGCTCCAGGTAGGGCCCGGCGTCTTCGTGCCCCGTCCCGAGACCGAGTCGGTCGTCGGCTGGGCCATAGACGCCGTGCGGGCCATGGACGTCGTCGAGCCCCTCATCGTCGACCTGTGCACCGGCTCCGGGGCCATCGCCCTGGCCCTGGCCCAGGAGGTGCCGCGCTCGCGCGTGCACGCCGTGGAGCTCGACGAGGGCGCCCTGGGCTGGGCCCGCAAGAACGTGGCGGGCTCCCGCGTCCACCTCCACCACGGCAACGCCCTGACCGCCCTGCCCGAGCTGGACGGCCAGGTCGACCTGGTGATCTCCAACCCGCCGTACATCCCGCTCACCGAGTGGGAGTACGTCGCCCCCGAGGCCCGCGACCACGACCCCGAGCTCGCGCTGTTCTCCGGCGAGGACGGCCTCGACACCATCCGCGGCATCGAGCGCACCGCGCACCGGCTGCTGCGGCCCGGCGGCGTCGTCGTCATCGAGCACGCCGACACCCAGGGCGGCCAGGTCCCGTGGATCTTCACCGAGGAGCGGGGCTGGGCCGACGCGGCCGACCACCCCGACCTGAACAACCGGCCCCGCTTCGCGACGGCCCGCAAGGCGACCCCGTGACGGCCCCGACCGCCCCGGCAGCCGACCGGCACCAGACCAAGACCCAGTACGAGGAGGTCCGTTAGATGGCACGGCGATACGACTGCAGCGACGCGACCGACCGCAAGACCGGTCTGCGCGAAGCCGCCGCCGCGGTCCGCCGCGGCGAGCTGGTCGTGCTGCCCACCGACACCGTCTACGGCATCGGTGCGGACGCCTTCAGCCGCGAGGCCGTCGGCGACCTCCTCCAGGCCAAGGGCCGCGGCCGGGGCATGCCCTCGCCCGTCCTGGTCGGCTCCCCGAACACCCTGCACGGCCTCGTCACGGACTTCTCCGAGCAGGCCTGGGAGCTCGTCGACGCCTTCTGGCCCGGCGCCCTGACCCTGGTCGCCAAGCACCAGCCGTCGCTGACCTGGGACCTGGGCGAGACCCGGGGCACCGTGGCCGTGCGGATGCCGCTGCACCCGGTGGCCCTGGAGCTGCTCACCGAGTTCGGCCCCATGGCCGTCTCCAGCGCCAACCTCACCGGTCACCCCGCCCCGCAGGACTGCGACGCCGCACAGGAGATGCTCGGGGACTCCGTCTCCGTCTACCTCGACGGCGGCTCCACGCCCGCCGACGTGCCGTCCTCCATCGTGGACGTCACCGGCCAGGTGCCCGTCCTGCTGCGCGCCGGCGCCATCAGCGCCGAGCAGCTGCGCGAGGTGGTACCCGAACTCGAGGTGGCGAATTGATCGCCGCGCAGGGGCGTGGCATAGCGGGACCGGACACCACCACCGACACCTTCCGCATCCTCCACGTCAGCACCGGCAACGTCTGCCGCTCGCCCATCACCGAGCGGCTGACCCGCCATGCCCTCGCCCACCGCCTCGGCGACCCCTTCGCGGGCGGCCTGGTGGTGGAGAGCGCCGGCACCTGGGGCCACGAGGGCGCGCCCATGGAGGCCCACGCCGCCACGGTCCTGGCCGACTTCGGCGCCGACGCCCACGGCTTCACCGGCCGTGAGCTCCTCGACGAGCACGTCATCCGCGCCGACCTCGTCCTGACCGCCACCCGCGACCACCGCGCCCAGGTCATCTCCATGGGCCACTCCGCGGGCCTGCGCACCTTCACGCTGAAGGAGTTCACCCGGCTGGTGCGGGCCATAGACCCCGCGACCCTTCCGGACCCCGAGCGGGCCGGCGGGGTGGTCGACCGCGCCCGCGCCCTGGTGCAGGCCGCCGCCGCCCTGCGCGGCTGGCTGCTGGCGCCCACCGCGGACGCCGACGAGGTCCACGACCCCTACGGCGCCCCGATCACCTTCTTCCGCTCCATCGGCGACGAGATCAACCAGGCCCTCGACCCGGTCGTCACCGCCCTCACGGGAGTCGCGTCCCGCTCCTGAGCAGCGACCCCGCGGACCGGGGCCTACATTGGGTGGTGAGCCCATCGCACCCGCCCACAGCTCGGAGCCCGCGATGTCCGCGACGCCTCTCACCCCCGCGCCCGCCCGGGCCGCCGGCGCGGCACCCACCACCGAAGCGGCGGAGCAGGCCGGCCCGCACCCCGCGTGGGGGCACGGCTTCGAGGCCCTGCTGCGGCAGGACCCCGAGCTCGCCGGGCTCCTCCTGGGCGAGACCGAGCGCCAGGCGACCGGACTGCAGCTGATCGCCGCCGAGAACTTCACCTCGCCCGCCGTGCTCGCCACCCTCGGCTCCCCGCTCACCAACAAATACGCCGAGGGCTACCCGGGCGCCCGCCACCACGGCGGCTGCGAGCTCGTCGACCTCGTCGAGCGCATCGCCACCGACCGCGCCAAGAGCCTCTTCGGCGCCGAGCACGCCAACGTCCAGCCGCACTCCGGCACCGCCGCCGTCCTGGCCGCCTACGCCGCGCTGCTGCGCCCCGGGGACACCGTGCTGGCCATGGGCCTGCGGCACGGCGGCCACCTCACCCACGGCTCCCCGGCGAACTTCTCGGGCCGCTGGTTCGACTTCGTCGGCTACGGCGTCCGCGAGGACACCGGCCTCATCGACTACGAGCAGGTGCGCGCCCTGGCCCGGGAGCACCGCCCCCAGGCCATCGTCTGCGGCTCGATCTCCTATCCCCGCCACCCCGACTACGCCGCCTTCCGCGAGATCGCCGACGAGGTGGGCGCGTATCTGATCGTCGACGCCGCGCACCCCATCGGCCTGGTCGCCGGGGGAGCGGCGCCCAACCCCGTCCCGTACGCGGACGTGGTGTGCGCCACCACCCACA
The DNA here is from genome assembly GCF_040641275.1 of Streptomyces sp. NPDC021096. Lineage (NCBI taxonomy): Bacteria > Bacillati > Actinomycetota > Actinomycetes > Kitasatosporales > Streptomycetaceae > Streptomyces > Streptomyces sp. NPDC021096. The sequence continues at coordinate 459,321 of NZ_JBFADG010000001.1, forward strand.
AGGTGCTGCGCGGGCCGCGCGGCGGGATCGTCCTGTGCGGGGCGCGGCTGGCGGAGCAGGTCGACCGGGCGGTGTTCCCGTTCACCCAGGGCGGTGCCCAGATGCACACGGTCGCCGCGAAGGCCGTCGCCTTCGGGGAGGCCTCGACGCCGGCGTTCACCGCCTACGCCCACCGGGTGGTCGCCAACGCCCGCGCCCTGGGGGCCGCCCTGGCCGCCCAGGGGCTCGTCCTGGCCACCGGAGGCACCGACACCCACCTCCTGGTCGCCGACGTCGCACCGCTGGCCCTGGACGCCACCACGGCCCGTCGCCGCCTCGCCGCGGCCGCGATCGTGCTGGACGTGTGCGGGCTGGCCCACGGCACCGCCCGGGGGCTGCGCCTGGGCACCGCGGCGCTGACCACCCAGGGCATGGGTGAGACGGAGATGAGGCACGCGGGGATGCTGCTCGGTGCGGCGCTGCGCGGGGAGGGGAGGGAGGGCCAGGTGCGCGCCGAGGTGGCGGATCTGGCCGGAAGGTTCCCGCCCTACCGGTCCCACATGTGATCATTTGCAACCACTCGGTCCCGGCCGGCGTCTTCACCTGCATTCACGGATCAGGGGCGGACGCGAATATGGTGTGGGGCTGTGATGTCCAGCGCGATCCCTGGGGCAGCCCGTGCGTGAATACCTGCTGACGTTGTGCGTCACCGCGGCCGTCACCTATCTGCTGACGGGCCCGGTGCGGAAGTTCGCGATCCTGGCCGGCGCCATGCCGGAGATCCGCGCGCGCGACGTGCACCGGGAACCCACGCCCCGGCTCGGGGGCATCGCGATGTTCGGCGGTCTGTGCGCGGGGCTGCTGGTGGCCGCGCACCTGTCGAACCTCAAGCACGTCTTCGAGCTGTCCAACGAGCCGCGCGCGCTGCTCTCGGGCGCGGGCCTGATCTGGCTGCTGGGCGTGCTGGACGACAAGTGGGGCGTGGACGCCCTGGTCAAGCTCGGCGGACAGATGATCGCCGCCGGTGTGATGGTGCTGCAGGGCCTGACGATCCTGTGGATCCCGGTGCCCGGTGTGGGCACGGTCTCGCTGACGCCGATGCAGGGCACGCTGCTGACGGTCGCGCTGGTGGTGATCACCATCAACGCGGTGAACTTCGTCGACGGCCTGGACGGCCTGGCCTCGGGCATGGTGTGCATCGCCGCCGCCGCGTTCTTCCTGTACGCGTACCGGATGTGGTTCGGGCACGGCCTGGAGGCCGCCGCCCCCGCGACGCTGTTCGCGGCGATCCTGATGGGCATGTGCCTGGGCTTCCTGCCGCACAACATGCACCCGGCGCGGATCTTCATGGGCGACTCCGGCTCGATGCTCATCGGCCTGGTCCTGGCGGCGGGAGCCATCTCCGTCACCGGTCAGGTGGACCCGGACGCGCTCAAGCTGTGGGCCGGTTCGGAGCGGGCCGCGGTGCACACCATGGTGCCGGTCTACATTCCGCTGCTGCTGCCGCTGACGGTGATCGCGGTGCCGGTCGCGGACCTGCTGCTGGCGGTCGTGCGCCGTACGTGGAAGGGCCAGTCGCCATTCGCCGCCGACCGCGGGCATTTGCACCACCGGCTGCTGGAGATCGGCCATTCGCACAGCCGGGCCGTATTGATCATGTACTTCTGGTCCGCGCTGATCGCCTTCGGCGCGGTGGCCTATTCCGTGAATTCGGCGAGTGTCTGGATCCTGCTGCTGGTCGTCGTGCTCAGCGCGGTGGGCCTGGTGCTGCTGCTGATGCCGCGCTTCACGCCCCGTGCGCCGCGCTGGGCGGAGCAGTTCGTGCCGCCCCGCTACCGGCGCCGGGCCGTGCCCGCGACGGCCGTGGAGCAGCCGCAGGCGGCCGTGGAGGGCGGTCCGCAGCGGGAGCCGGTGCCGGCGGGCCTGCACGGGGCGACGGCGATCGGGGACCGCTCGCGCTTCACGCACCGCGGAAAGATCGGCAGCAATCACTGAGCGGTGGAATGGGTGACGGAACGCCGCGCATAAGCGATCTTGAACGGCCGAAATCATCCGTCGGCGACGGTCCCGGACGGCCTAAAAAGGGCATGCGGAGCGTCCGCAATAGCAGACTCTCAACCCCTTCGTCAGCCCGATGACCTGCGGATTGACCCTTCCGTGTGACATGCGGCACACGATGTAGGTAAAGACCTCATCAAATAGTTTGTGATACCGTTCACGAAACCCGGTGCTAGAGCCGAAGGACCGTAGTGCGGCGGCCCTTCGTCGCGAGCCATGTCTCATCCCCGGGGATACGCTCGTCCACGACGAATCGTTGCTTCCGACCTTCGCCGGAGAAACCCTTCATGCAGTCCAACGACGCCCGAACGCTTTTGCAGTGCGCCGTGCCGACCGCCGTTGTCGGCGTCGTCGCCGTCGTCGTGAGCTCGGTGCTCGCCGGTGGCAAGGGGGGGATCGGAGCCGTTGTCGGCGTGGTCCTCGCCGTCGGGGTGATGGCGACCGGTCTGGTCATCCTCAACCGCACCGCCAGGCACATGCCCCACCTGTTCCAGGCGATGGGGATGGTGCTCTACCTGACCCAGATGCTGCTGGTGGCGGTCTTTCTCGTGATCTTCAAGAACACCACGCTCTTCAGCACCAAGGCCTTCGCCTTCTCGCTGCTCGCCGCGACCCTCACCTGGATCGCGGCCCAGGCCCGTGCCTACATGAAGGCGAAGATCCTTTACGTGGATCCGGAGTCCGGCGAGGCGCAGAAGTCCGCGCCGGCCGGGTCTCCGTCATGACCGGTAGGGCCGGAATAAATGCCCGCGTGCTCACCTGCTATCGTCCGGTGCCATCTGAGGTGCAGCGGACGCAGGCAGCCGAATCCCCGGGGTTCCCGGGTGAGGGTCGGCTTCCCGTGCAGCTGACGCCTGCGATGACTTCCGGCCCCCGGCCGACCCGCCGCATCCCCATCCGTAAGTCCAGTCCAGTGCCGTCCCGTGGCCGTGTGCCGCGCCGACACAACGAGGTTGCCGTACCTATGCGCCACGCTGAAGGAGCTCGCGGTGAGTGCTGACCAGACGCTGCTCGCCTTCGAGACCGATTGCCACATCTTCGAAGGGTGCGGCTTCCCGGCCCCAGGGCTCCACTCGTTCGTCTTCGAGCCGCTCTTTACGATCGGCGGATTCGAGTTCAACAAGCCGATGCTGCTGGCCATCCTTGGCTCGCTCGTCGTCGTGGGGTTCTTCTGGGCGGCGTTCGGCAGGGCCAAGGTGGTCCCCGGCAAGCTGCAGATGATCGGTGAGGCCGGTTACGACTTTGTCCGGCGCGGGCTCGTCTACGAGGCGCTCGGCAAGAAGGAGGGCGAGAAGTACGTCCCCTTCATGGTCTCCCTGTTCTTCTTCATCTGGATGATGAACCTCTGGTCGATCATCCCGGTGGCGTCGTTCCCGGTGACGTCGATCATCGCCTACCCCGCGGGTCTCGCGCTGGTCGTCTACGTGCTGTGGGTCGGCCTGACGTTCAAGAAGCACGGCTTCGTCGGCGCCTGGAAGAACATGACCGGCTACGACAAGTCGCTCGGCGGGATTCTGCCCCTGGTCGTGGTGCTCGAGTTCTTCTCGAACCTGATCATCCGCCCGTTCACTCACGCAGTCCGGCTCTTCGCCAACATGTTCGCCGGCCACATGCTGATCGTGATGTTCTCGATCGCCAGCTGGTACCTGCTGAACGGGATCGGCATCGCCTACGCGAGCGCGTCTTTCGTGATGACGATCATCATGACCGCCTTCGAGCTCTTCATCCAGGCCGTGCAGGCGTACGTCTTCGTCCTCCTGGCCTGCAACTACGTCCAGGGCGCGCTCTCCGAGCACCACTGAGCCAGCCCGCCTCCCGCCCCAGTCCAATAGACGTCCGGTGGCCAACCCCCACCGGTCCGTGAAAGAGAAGGAAGAACCGGCATGTCCGCTCTCCAGACCCTCGCCGCTGACGGTCTCACCGGCAACGTTGCTTCGATCGGCTACGGCCTCGCCGCCATCGGCCCCGGCGTCGGCGTCGGCATCATCTTCGGTAACGGCACCCAGGCTCTGGCCCGTCAGCCCGAGGCGGCCGGCCTCATCCGCGCCAACCAGATCATGGGTTTCGCCTTCTGTGAGGCGCTCGCCCTGATCGGCATCGTCATGGGCTTCGTTTACAAGTAAACCGACCCATCGACCAACCTTTTCGACGAAAGGCACTGATGTGACCGCCCTGACGCACCTGGCGTCCGAGGAGATGGAAAACCCTCTCCTCCCGCCGATGCCAGAGCTCGTCATCGGCCTTATCGCCTTCCTCATCGTCTTCCTGTTCCTCGGCAAGAAGCTCCTCCCGAACATCAACAAGGTTCTGGACGAGCGCCGGGCGGCCATCGAAGGCGGCATGGAGAAGGCCGAGGCCGCCCAGGCCGAGGCTCAGCAGGTTCTCGAGGACTACCGGGCCCAGCTCGCCGACGCCCGCCACGAGGCTGCGCGTCTGCGCCAGGAGGCGCAGGAGCAGGGCGTCGCGCTGATCGCCGAGATGCGGTCCGAGGGCCAGCGGCAGCGTGAGGAGATCATCGCTGCCGGTCACGCCCAGATCGAGGCCGACCGCAAGGCCGCCGCGGCCACGCTGCGCCAGGACGTCGGCCAGCTGGCCATCGACCTGGCCGGCCGGATCGTCGGCGAGTCCCTCACGGACTCCGCCCGCCAGAGCCGGACCATCGACCGCTTCCTCGACGCGCTCGAGGACAAGTCGGTCGACGTGAAGAAGGCCGAGGCGAGCCGATGAGTCTTGCGAGCCGGGAGGCCCTGGCCTCCGCACGCGAGAGCCTCGACGCGCTGGCGGACAACACGTCCGTGGACGCGGCGAAGCTCGCCGAGGACCTCACCGCCGTTACCGCGCTGCTCGACCGCGAGGTCTCGCTGCGTCGGGTCCTCACCGACCCGGCGCAGTCCGGCGAGGCCAAGGCCGAGCTGGTCGGCCGGCTGCTGGCCGGTCAGGTCGGCGGCGAGTGCGCCGACCTGGTGGCGGGCATGGTCCGCTCCCGCTGGTCGCGCTCGCGCGACCTGGTCGACGCGGTCGAGGAGCTGGCCAGTGGCGCCGACCTCGTCGCGGCCGAGCGCGCCGGCGACCTGGACGACGTCGAGGACGAGCTGTTCCGCTTCGGCCGGATCGTCGCCTCGAACCCGGAGCTGCGCGCCGCGCTGACGGACAAGGTCGCCGACCGGTCCGCCAAGGCGACGCTCCTCCGCGAGCTGCTGGGCGGCCGGGCCAACCCCGTCACCGAGCGCCTCGTCGTCCGACTGGTGACCGCGCCGCGTGGCCGTAGCCTGGAAGGTGGGCTCACCGCCCTCTCCAAGCTGGCCGCCGAGCGCCGGGACCGCATGGTCGCTGAGGTCGTCTCCGCGGTGCCGCTGAACGAGCAGCAGAAGCAGCGCCTCGGCGATGCGCTCGCCAAGCTGTACGGACGGCGTGTCCACCTCAACCTGGACGTCGACCCCGAGGTCCTCGGCGGCATCCAGGTGCGGATCGGCGACGAGATCGTCAGTGGGACCATCGCGGACCGTCTCGCCGAGGCGGGCCGCCGGATGGCCGGCTGACCAGCCACCAACTCAAGAGCATGTACTGACGGCCCGAGTTGGGTCGACGGTGTCACTCTGGGGGCCCAGAGCAGCGCGGCTGCTGTGGGAGCAAGTCCCCAGACCCCCAGAATTACTTCGGGCCCAACAAGGAGAGCAGGGAACCCAGATGGCGGAGCTCACGATCCGGCCGGAGGAGATCCGGGACGCACTGGAGAACTTTGTCCAGGCGTACAAGCCGGACGCGGCCTCGCGCGAGGAGGTCGGTACGGTCAGCGTTGCCGGCGACGGCATCGCGAAGGTCGAGGGTCTGCCCTCGGCCATGGCGAACGAGCTGCTGCGGTTCGAGGACGGAACCCTCGGTCTCGCCCTCAACCTCGAGGAGCGCGAGATCGGTGCGGTCGTCCTCGGCGAGTTCAGCGGCATCGAGGAGGGCCAGCCGGTGCAGCGCACCGGTGAGGTGCTCTCCGTCGCGGTCGGCGAGGGCTACCTCGGCCGCGTCGTCGACCCGCTGGGCAACCCGATCGACGGCCTCGGCGAGATCGCGACCGAGGGCCGCCGCGCCCTCGAACTGCAGGCCCCCGGCGTCATGGTCCGCAAGTCGGTCCACGAGCCGATGGAGACCGGCTACAAGGCCGTCGACGCGATGACCCCGGTCGGCCGTGGCCAGCGTCAGCTGATCATCGGTGACCGCCAGACCGGCAAGACCGCGCTGGCCGTCGACACGATCATCAACCAGCGCGACAACTGGCGCTCGGGCGACCCGAAGAAGCAGGTCCGCTGCATCTACGTCGCCATCGGCCAGAAGGGCTCCACCATCGCGTCCGTGCGCGGTGCGCTGGAGGAGGCCGGCGCCCTGGAGTACACGACCATCGTCGCGGCTCCGGCGTCCGACCCGGCCGGCTTCAAGTACCTCGCGCCGTACACCGGCTCGGCCATCGGCCAGCACTGGATGTACCAGGGCAAGCACGTCCTGATCGTCTTCGACGACCTGTCGAAGCAGGCCGACGCCTACCGCGCCGTCTCCCTGCTGCTCCGCCGCCCGCCGGGCCGCGAGGCCTACCCGGGTGACGTCTTCTACCTGCACTCCCGTCTGCTGGAGCGCTGCGCCAAGCTCTCCGACGAGATGGGCGCGGGTTCGATGACCGGTCTGCCGATCGTCGAGACCAAGGCGAACGACGTGTCGGCGTTCATCCCGACCAACGTCATCTCCATCACCGACGGCCAGTGCTTCCTGGAGTCGGACCTCTTCAACGCCGGTCAGCGCCCCGCGCTGAACGTCGGTATCTCGGTCTCCCGTGTCGGTGGCTCCGCCCAGCACAAGGCCATGAAGCAGGTCTCCGGCCGCCTCCGCGTGGACCTCGCCCAGTACCGCGAGCTGGAGGCGTTCGCCGCCTTCGGTTCCGACCTGGACGCGGCCTCCAAGGCCTCGCTGGAGCGCGGTAAGCGCATGGTCGAGCTGCTGAAGCAGTCGCAGTACGCGCCGTACGCCACCGAGGACCAGGTCGTCTCCATCTGGGCCGGCACCACCGGCAAGATGGACGACGTCCCGGTCGAGGACATCCGCCGCTTCGAGCGCGAGCTGCTGGACTACCTGCACCGCGAGCACAAGGGCCTGATGGACAGCATCCGCGAGGGCGGCAAGATGTCCGACGACACGCTGCAGTCCGTGGCCGACGCGATCACGTCCTTCAAGCAGCAGTTCGAGACCTCGGACGGCAAGCTGCTGGGCGAGGGCTGAGCATGGGTTCCCAGCTCCGGGTCTACAAGAGGCGGATCAAGTCCGTCACTGCGACCAAGAAGATCACCAAGGCGATGGAGATGATCTCCGCCTCGCGCATCGTCAAGGCACAGCGCAAGGTGGCCGCGTCCACTCCGTACGCCAGTGAGCTCACCCGGGCAGTGACCGCGGTTGCCACCGGCTCCAACACCAAGCACGCCCTGACCACCGAGGTCGAGAACCCCGTCCGGGCCGCGGTCCTGCTCGTCACGAGCGACCGCGGTCTGGCCGGCGGCTACTCCTCCAACGCGATCAAGGCCGCCGACCAGCTCACCAACCGCCTCAAGGCGGAGGGCAAGGACGTCGTCACGTACATCGTCGGCCGCAAGGGCGTCGCGTACTACGGCTTCCGTGAGCGCCCGGTCGTCGACTCGTGGACGGGCTTCACCGACAGCCCGACCTACGCCGACGCCAAGAAGGTCGCCGGCCCGCTGATCGAGGCCGTCGTCAAGGACACGGCCGAGGGCGGCGTGGACGAGCTGCACATCGTCTTCACGGAGTTCGTGTCGATGATGACGCAGACGCCGGTGGAGAAGCGGTTGCTGCCGCTGAGCCTCGAAGCGACGACCGAGGAGTCGGAGGCGGCCAAGGACACGATCCTGCCGCTGTTCGACTTCGAGCCGTCCGACGAGGGTGTGCTCGACGCACTGCTGCCGCGGTATGTCGAGTCCCGGATCTACAACGCCCTGCTGCAGGCCGCCGCTTCCGAGCACGCGGCCCGCCGCCGGGCGATGAAGTCGGCGACCGACAACGCCGAAGATCTCATCAAGTCGTTCACGCGGCTTGCCAACGCGGCCCGACAGGCCGACATCACCCAGGAAATCAGCGAGATCGTCGGTGGCGCGAGCGCCCTGGCCGACGCGACCGCGGGGAGTGACCGATAAATGACCACCACTGTTGAGACGGCCGCCGCGACGGGCCGCGTCGCCCGGGTCATCGGCCCGGTCGTCGACGTGGAGTTCCCCGTCGACGCGATGCCGGAGATCTACAACGCCCTGACCGTCGAGGTCTCCGACCCGGCCGAGGCCGGCAAGAAGAAGATCCTGACGCTCGAGGTCGCGCAGCACCTGGGCGAGGGCCTGGTGCGCTCCATCGCCATGGAGCCCACCGACGGCCTGATCCGCCAGGCCCCGGTGACCGACACCGGCGACGGCATCACCGTGCCCGTCGGCGATGTCACCAAGGGCCGGGTGTTCAACACCCTCGGCAAGATCCTGAACGACCCCGAGGCCGAGTCCGAGGTCACCGAGCGCTGGTCCATCCACCGCAAGGCCCCGGCGTTCGACCAGCTCGAGTCGAAGACCGAGATGTTCGAGACGGGTCTGAAGGTCGTCGACCTTCTCACCCCGTACGTCAAGGGCGGCAAGATCGGTCTGTTCGGTGGTGCCGGTGTCGGCAAGACCGTTCTGATCCAGGAAATGATCATGCGTGTGGCGAAGCTGCACGAGGGCGTTTCCGTCTTCGCCGGCGTCGGTGAGCGCACCCGTGAGGGCAACGACCTCATCCACGAGATGGCGGACTCCGGCGTTCTGGACAAGACCGCGCTGGTCTTCGGCCAGATGGACGAGCCCCCGGGCACCCGTCTGCGCGTGGCCCTGGCCGGTCTGACCATGGCGGAGTACTTCCGCGATGTGCAGAAGCAGGACGTGCTGTTCTTCATCGACAACATCTTCCGCTTCACCCAGGCCGGTTCCGAGGTCTCGACCCTGCTCGGCCGCATGCCGTCCGCGGTGGGTTACCAGCCGAACCTCGCCGACGAGATGGGCCTCCTGCAGGAGCGCATCACCTCGACCCGTGGTCACTCGATCACCTCGATGCAGGCGATCTACGTCCCCGCGGACGACCTGACCGACCCGGCCCCGGCGACGACCTTCGCGCACCTCGACGCGACGACCGTTCTGTCGCGTCCGATCTCGGAGAAGGGCATCTACCCGGCGGTCGACCCGCTGGACTCGACGTCCCGCATCCTGGACCCGCGCTACATCGCGCAGGACCACTACGACGCCGCCATGCGCGTCAAGGGAATCCTGCAGAAGTACAAGGACCTCCAGGACATCATCGCGATCCTCGGTATCGACGAGCTCGGCGAAGAGGACAAGCTGGTCGTCCACCGCGCCCGCCGTATCGAGCGCTTCCTGTCGCAGAACACCCACGCGGCGAAGCAGTTCACCGGTGTCGACGGCTCCGACGTGCCGCTGGACGAGTCCATCGCCGCGTTCAACGCCATCGCCGACGGTGAGTTCGACCACTTCCCGGAGCAGGCCTTCTTCATGTGTGGTGGTCTCGAGGACCTCAAGAAGAACGCCAAGGAGCTGGGCGTCTCCTGATCCAAGGGCCCGCAAGGGCCCCGCGATCGTCCGTCCGGGGGCGGGGCACTCCCGCCCCCGGACGTCACGTCCCCTATTCTTTGACCCAACACCCGCCGCGCCCGGCGGGTGGAGACCCGAGGAGCCACGTTGGCTGCTGAGCTGCACGTCGAGCTGGTCGCGGCGGACCGAAGCGTCTGGTCCGGCGAGGCCACCATGGTCATCGCGCGAACCACATCGGGCGACATCGGCGTCATGCCCGGGCACCAGCCGCTGCTCGGTGTGCTGCAGTCCGGCCCGGTGACCATCAAGACCACCGACGGTTCCACCGTCGTCGCGGCGGTGCACGGGGGCTTCATCTCGTTCGCCGACGACAAGCTCTCGCTGCTCGCCGAGATCGCGGAGCTTGCCGACGAGATCGACGTCGAGCGTGCCGAGCGGGCGCTCGAGCGCGCGAAGGCGGAGGCCGACGCGGCCGCCGAGCGTCGCGCGGATGTCCGGCTGAAGGCGGTCACGGGCGTTCGCTAGCCCGACCCGCTTCGAGTACGTCCCTCAGCCGCGGACCGGCCTGGAACAATTCCAGGGCGGTCCGCGGCTGAGGCAATAACGCAGGTGCGATTGCTCTAGATGATGCGAGGAGGTCGGTGGAGATGGTCGTCCTCGCTCTGCTCGTGAGCGGCATCGTCGTGCTGCTGGTGCTTTTGGGGCTCTTCGTCTTCGGGCTGCGCAGGCGGCTCATCCAGCGGTCCGGCGGCACCTTCGACTGCAGCCTGCGCTGGAACGTCCCCGAGGCCCAGGAGCCGGACACCGACCCCGAGCCGGCCGGCAAGGGCTGGGTGTACGGCGTCGCCCGCTACAACGGTGACCGGATCGAGTGGTTCCGGGTCTTCTCGTACGCGTACCGGCCGCGCCGCACCCTGGAGCGGGACTCCATCGAGGTGCTGCGCCGCCGGACGCCACAGGGCGAGGAGGAGCTGGCGCTGCTCTCGGACGCCATCGTCCTGGTCTGCGTGCACCGCGGCACGCACCTGGAACTGGCGATGAGCGAGGACGCCCTGACCGGCTTCCTGGCCTGGCTCGAGGCGGCCCCGCCCGGGCAGAGAGTCAATGTTGCCTGAATAGGGGTGCTCTCTGAATGGGGGTCCCCCCGGACGGAGTCTGGGGGAGGGTCAACGTCGCTTGACGAGGTCCGGGGCTTCGGCCTCCGGGGCGTCGGTGGCCTTCCGTTCCTTGGGCCAGATCGTGTAGCTCAGCGCGATGATCACGTTGATGCCGATCACCCACAGCATCGTCGACTGCCAGTGCCGCAGCGAGCTGATGTCGCCCGAGCCCACGTACCAGATGGCCGCCTGCAGCAGGCCCATCGCCACCACGGCCGCGAGTATCCACTTCCCGGCGGTCTTCCACTCGTGCACCGTGCGCGCCATGCCGTACTTCGGCGGCTTCACCGGCGGCGGGCCCCCGGCGAAGCGGTGGGCGAAGCGCTGGTCCACCCATGTGATGGTGGAGTGGCCGAGCCCCACCGAGAAGCCGATGTAGACGGCGGCCAGGCCGTGCTTCCAGTCCGCCTGGGCACCGTTCTTCAGGTCCACCGCCGTGGCGATCAGCAGGACCAGCTCCAGGACGGGCTCCAGCAGCAGCACCGCGGCCCCCGTGCGGGGCATGCGGGCCAGGTAGCGCAGGCTCAGACCCCCGGCCAGCAGCACCCAGAAGCCCACCTCGCAGATGACGATCAGCGTGACGATCACAGCACTCTCCTTTCCTCGTCCTCAGCGTGACCGCCGCCACCAGCGGATTCGTCGTCGCACGTGACGATCTGCGACTGCATCCTTCGATGTACTGCCGCCTTCGCGAAGGAGCGCTGCAGCGGACGCCCGCACCCCGCGCGCCGTGCTGAGATGGACCCATGTCCGTCCGCCTCCCGCTGAGTCCACCCGATCGCGTCGCGCTGTTCATCGCCGCCGCCGGACTGGCCGGCGGGATCCTGCTGTACGCGCTGGGGCTGCGCAGCTCGCCCGTGACGGACCTGCCGGGGCGGTTCGCGCTGGTGGCGCTGGTCGTCATGGCCGGGGCCGAGCTGCTGCGCCGGCGCGCGCCGCTGACGGCCCTGGCCATCGGGACGGGGGCGTTCACGCTGGACGTCTGCGCGGGCAGCCTCGTCGCCAACGTCGGCATGTACACCGACCTCGTCTACGCGGCGGTGCTCTACGGACCGCCGGCCGCCTACCGCCGGATCCCGCGCGCCACCGAGGCGATCACCGTGCTGGGGACGCTGCTGGCCGTGGCGCTGATCCGCAACCCCACGTCGCTGCTGGTCGGGATCGCGCTGGCGGTCGTCCTGGTGGCGCCGGCGTGGACGGGCGTGGGGGTGCGGGTGCACCGCGACGCGGCCCGGGCGGCGCGGCTGGCCGCCGAGCGGACCGCGCTCCTGGCGGAGCTGGACCGGCGGGAGGCGGTGGTGGCGGAGCGGGCGAGGATGGCCCGGGAGCTGCACGACATGGTCGCCGGACACCTGTCGGCCATCGCCATACACTCCTCGGCCGCCCTGTCGATCGACGAGCCGGAGGCGTCCCGCGAGGCCCTCGGCGTCATCCGGCAGAACAGCGTCCAGGGGCTCGCCGAGATGCGCCGGCTGATCGGTCTGCTGAGGGAGGCGGTGGGTGCGGACGAGCCCGCGCCCACGCCCCGGCTCGACGGCCTCGACGCGCTGCTGGAACGGGCCCGCACCAGCGTGCACGACGACCGCTTCTCGTTCGTCCTGCGCGACGTGCGGGGTGCGGGGAAGCTGCCGGTGCCGGTGGAGCTCGCGGCCTACCGCATCGTCCAGGAGTCGCTGACCAACGTGGTCAAGCACGCGGCGCCCGGTCCGGTGACGGTGGAGCTGACCCGGGACGGGAACGGCGCCGGACCGCTGACCGTACGGGTGGCCAGCGTGCTGGGCGGCGACGCGGGGCCGCGCGCCCCGGGGGCCGGGGCGGGGCTGGTCGGCATGCGGGAGCGCGTCGGGCTGCTGGGCGGGGCGCTGACGGCGGGCCCGGTGGCGGACGACGGCAAGGTATGGGAGGTACGGGCCGAACTGCCCGTCGACAGCGAGGAGAAGATCTCATGACGGTCCGCGTCGTCGTCGCGGAGGACCAGGCCGCCGTGCGGTCCGGGCTCGTGCTCATCCTGCGCTCGGCGCCCGACATCGAGGTCGTCGGGGAGGCCGGCGACGGGGAGGAGGCCGTGCGGCTGGCCCGGGAGCTGCGGCCGGACCTGGTGCTGATGGACGTCCAGATGCCGCGCATGGACGGGGTCTCCGCCACCCGGCTGATCACCGCCGAACAGCTCGCCGACGTGCTGGTGCTGACCACCTTCGACCTCGACGAATACGTCTTCGGGGCGCTGCGGGCCGGGGCCGCGGGCTTTCTGCTCAAGGACAGCGAGGCCGGTGACCTGGTCGCGGCGGTACGGACCGTCGCGCGCGGGGAGGGCCTGATCTCCCCGGCGGTCACCCGCCGCCTCATCGCGGAGTTCGCCCGCCCCACGCCCGTACGCTCCCCCAATGGCCCCGACCCGGCCGTGCTGGACGTGCTCACCCGGCGGGAGCGGGAGGTGCTGGCCCGGGTGGGGGAGGGGCTGTCGAACGCGGAGATCGGGGAGCGGCTGGGGATGGCGGAGGCGACGGTGAAGACCCACGTCAGCCGGCTGCTGGGGAAGCTGGAGCTGCGCAGCAGGGTGCAAGCGGCCGTGCTGGCCCAGGAGTTGGGTCTGGTCCAGACCTCTTGACCATTGGTACGGACCTTCTTACGCTCCCCTCACAACGCGCACCCCCCACCCTGTCCGACCTCACCAGGGGAGCACCCCTTGAGCACAGGAAACCTCGGACGACACAGACGCATCACCCGTATCACCTCCAGAGCCATCACGGCCGCCCTGGCGGCCCTGCTGCTCCCGCTCGCCACGCTCGTGGGCCTGGCCTCCCCGGCCCATGCCGCGCCCTCCGCGACGGCGACATTCGTCAAGACCTCCGACTGGGGGACCGGCTTCCAGGGCCAGTGGACGGTCAAGAACACCGGCACCACGGCGCTGGACGGCTGGACCGTGGAGTGGGACTTCCCCGCCGCCACCACGGTCGGCTCCTTCTGGGACGCCCTGGTCACCGGCTCCGGCGGCCACGTCACCGCCAAGAACCGCGAGTACAACGGCGCCCTCGCCCCCGGCGCCAGCGCCACCTTCGGCTTCGTCGCCTCCGGCAACGGCGAGCCCTCCGGCTGCACGCTCAACCGCGGCCCCTGCGACGGCTCGTCCGGCGGCGACAGCGTGCCGGGCGCGCCCGGCATACCAGTCTCCACCGGCGTGAGCGCGACCAGCGTCTCGCTGAAGTGGACCGCCGCCACGGACGACAAGGGCGTCAAGAACTACGACGTCCTGCGCGGGGGCGAGAAGGTCGCCACCGTCGCCAAGCTGGCCTACACCGACACCGGCCTGAGCCCCGGCACCGAGTACACCTACACGATCGTGGCCCGCGACACCGCCGACCAGACCGGCCCGGCCAGCGCCGCGCTGACCGTACGGACCACCGGCGGGGGCGAGCCCCAGCCGGGCGGCGACTACATCAAGGCCGGCTACTTCGTGCAGTGGGGCATCTACGGCCGTGGCTACACCGTGAAGTCCCTGGACGCCACGGGCGCGGCCGCCAAGCTCACCCACATCAACTACTCCTTCTCCAACATCGACCCGACCAATCTCACCTGCCTCAATGGCGTCACCAAGGCCACCACCCCCAACCCCCAGGACCCCAGCCAGGGGGACGGCGCCGGTGACGCCTGGGCCGACTACGAGAAGGGCTTCGGCGCTGGCGAGTCCGTCGACGGCGTGGGCGACACTTGGGACCAGAAGCTGGCCGGCAATTTCAACCAGCTGAAGAAGCTCAAGGCCAAGTACCCCAGGCTCAAGGTCAACATCTCGATCGGCGGCTGGACGTACAGCAAGTACTTCTCGGACGTGGCGAGGACGGACGCCTCGCGGCAGAAGTTCGTGAAGTCCTGCATCGACATGTACATCAAGGGCAACCTGCCGACGACCGGCGGACGCGGCGGCACCGGCGTCGCGGCCGGCATCTTCGACGGCTTCGACATCGACTGGGAGTGGCCCGGCGCCGAGGGACACGCCGGCAACCACGTCTCCAAGGACGACAAGGCCAACAACACGCTGCTCTTCGCGGAGTTCCGCAAGCAGCTGGACGCGCTGGGCGCGACGACGGGCAAGAAGTACCTGCTGACGGCCTTCACCCCGGCCGACCCCGCGAAGATCGACGCCGGCTGGGACATCACCACCAAGGACGGCACGCCCAGCGTCCTGGACTACATGGACTTCGCCAACGTCCAGGGCTACGACTTCCACGGCTCCGGCAGCGACAACAGCTGGGAGCCGAACCGCACGGGCCACCAGGGCAATCTGTACGCGGACGCCAAGGATCCGTACGAGACGAAGTTCAGCGTGGAGCGGACCGTCCAGACCTATCTCGACGCCGGCGTCGACCCCCGCAAGGTGGTCCTCGGCCTCGCCTTCTACGGCCGCGGCTGGCAGCAGGTCGCCGACGGCGGCGCCCGCGGCGTCTGGCAGAGCGCGGGCGGCGCGGCCCCCGGCCAGTTCCCCGAGGAAGCCGGCACCCGCGGCTACGACAACCTGCTGGCGTCCGTGCCGAACCTGACCGTCCACCACGACGAGACGACGGTCGCGACGTACGGCTACACCGGGGCGGGCGGCCAGTGGTGGACCTTCGACGACGCGTGGTCCATCGGCAAGAAGACCGCTTGGCTGAAGCCGAAGAAGCTGGGCGGCGTCATGATCTGGGAGATGTCCGGTGACAGCGGCACGCTGATGAGGGCCGTGGACGAGGGCTTGCGGTAGCCGTCACCGGCAGTGGTTCGTCCTCAATCGCCGGACGGGCTGAAATTCAGCCCGTCCGGCGATTGAGGACCGGGGTCCGGGGCGGAGCCCCGAAAGGGTCACCGCTCCAGCACCAGCGCCTGCCCCTGTCCCACCCCGATGCACAGCGCGGCGACCCCCACTCCCGAGCCCGCCGCCGCGAGCTGGTGGGCGAGGGAGCCCGTCAGCCGGGCGCCGGAGCAGCCCAGGGGGTGGCCGATCGCGATGGCGCCGCCGCGGGGGTTGACGATGCCGGGGTCCAGGTCCGGCCATTCCGCGAGGCAGCCCAGGGCCTGGGCGGCGAAGGCCTCGTTGAGTTCGACGTGGGTCAGGGCGGCGAACGTCCGGTCGGCCTTGGTGAGCGCCCGGCGCACGGCCTCGACCGGGCCCAGGCCGTAGAGGTCCGGCTCGATGCCGGTGACCGCCGACGCCCGCACCCGGGCCAGCGGCTCCCGGCCCGTGGCCGCGAGGCCCGCCTCGTCGCACAGCAGCAGGGCCGCGGCACCGTCGTTCAGCGGTGAGGAATTGCCCGCGGTGACCGTGCCGCCGTCCATGCGGAACGCGGGCTGCAGCGCGGACAGCGCCTCGAGGGAGGTGCTGTCGCGGATGCACTCGTCGCGGGGCAGGTCCACCCCGGGCAGCGGCACGACCTCGCCGTCGTAGGCCCCCTCCTTCCAGGCCCGCGCGGCCTTCTCGTGGCTGGCCAGCGCGAACGCGTCCTGGCTCGCCCGGGTGATGCCGTGCCTGTCGGCGATGCGCTCCGCGCCCTCGCCGAGGGAGACGGTCCAGCGCGGGGGCATCCGAGGGTTCGTCATCCGCCAGCCGAGCGTGGTCGAGTACATCTCCTGGGGACCCGCGGGGAAGGCCCGGTCGGGCTTGCGCATCACCCAGGGGGCGCGGCTCATCGACTCCACGCCGCCCGCGATCACCACGGAGGCGTCGCCGACCGCGATGGCGCGGTAGGCCTGGACGACCGCCTCCAGGCCCGAGGCGCACAGCCGGTTGACGGTCGCGCCCGGCACGGTCACCGGCAGCCCGGCCAGCAGCACGGCCATGCGGGCCACGTCGCGGTTCTCCTCGCCGGCGCCGTTGGCGTTGCCGAGCACCACGTCGTCGACGCGGGCCGGGTCCAGGGCGGGCGAGCGGTCGACCAGCGCCCGTACGACGTGGGCCGCGAGGTCGTCGGGACGTACGCGGGAGAGGGCGCCGCCGTACTTGCCGACCGGGGTGCGGACGGCGTCGACGATGTACACATCCCGGATGCGGTCGTTCATAGGGTCTCCGTCAACGTTCGGATGATCGTGTGCGCGCGAGTCTTCGGCCGGGCGCCCGGCGCTGTCAATGGGGTGCCCAGGGTGGCCTCGTGGTGGTTTGAGACAGTGGAGCCATGAGCCAAGCGCACCCCTCTTCACGGCACGTGGTGGTCATCGGCGGCGGGATCTCCGGCCTGGCGGCCGCCCACCGGTTGCTGGAGGGCGGTGCGCGGGTCACGGTCCTGGAGGCCTCGGACCGCCTCGGCGGCAAGCTGCGCACCGGTGAGATCGCGGGCATGCCCGTGGACCTGGGGGCCGAGTCGATGCTGGCGCGGCGGCCCGAGGCCGTCGAGCTGGCCCGGGCGGCCGGGCTCGGCGACCGGCTGCAGCCGCCGGCCACGGCCACGGCGGGCATCTGGTCGCGCGGCGGTCTGCGCCCCATGCCCAAGGGCCACATGATGGGCGTGCCCGGAGACCTCGCCCCCCTGGCCGCGTCCGGGGTCCTCTCCGACGAGGGCGTCGCCCGGGTCGCCCGGGACGCCGAGCTGCCGCGCACCGAGGTGGGCGACGACGTCGCCATCGGTGAGTACGTGGCCGGGCGGATGGGCCGCGAGGTCGTCGACCGGCTGGTGGAGCCCCTGCTCGGCGGCGTGTACGCGGGCGACCCCTACCGGATCTCGATGCGGGCGGCGGTCCCGCAGCTCTTCGAGATCGCCCGCACGCACCGCTCGCTCATCGAGGGCGTGCGCGAGGCCCAGGCGCGCGCCGCCGCTCGGCCGGCGGCCGGCGGCCCGGTCTTCATGGGCATCGACGGCGGCATCGGCACGCTGCCGCTCGCCGTCGCGGACGCGGTGCGCGCGGCCGGCGGGGCCGTCCGCACCGGCGCCGAGGTCACCGGGCTCGCCCGGGGCGCGGACGGCTGGAGCGTCCTCCTGGGAGGGGAGACGCTGACGGCCGACGCCGTCGTCGTCGCCGTCCCGGCCGGGCACACGGCCCGGCTGCTCGCCCCCCACGCCCGGGCGGCCGCTGACGAGCTCGCGGCGGTCGAGTACGCCTCCATGGCCCTGGTGACCATGGCCTTCCGCCGCTCCGACGCCCGGGGCCTGCCCGCCGGCAGCGGCTTCCTCGTCCCGCCCGTCGACGGCCGGAAGATCAAGGCCTCCACGTTCTCCAGCAACAAGTGGCGCTGGAACGCGGACGCCGACCCGGACCTCTTCGTCCTGCGTACCTCGATCGGGCGGTTCGGCGACGAGGGGGACCTGGAGCGCGAGGACGCCGAGCTGGTGGCGATGTCGCTGAAGGACCTCGGCGAGGCCGTGGGCATCGGCGCCACGCCGGTGGAGACCCGTGTCACCCGCTGGAACCGGGGGCTGCCGCAGTACCCGGTGGGTCACCTCGACCGGGTCGCCCGTATCCGCGAGCACGTCTCGCGCCTGTCCGGCCTGCGCGTCTGCGGCGCCGCCTACGACGGCGTGGGCATCCCGGCCTGTGTTTCCAGCGGCCGCCGGGCCGCCGACGAGCTTCTGGCCACCCTGGCGCGGGACGCCGGGGACGCCGAGTGAGAATAGGGACATGACTGACGCCCCCGTGAAGACCCCGAACGCCGGCAAGAAGGCCAAGGACCTCAACGAGGTCATCCGCTACACCCTCTGGTCGGTGTTCAAGCTGCGCGACGTGCTGCCGCAGGACCGCGCCGGCTGGGCCGACGAGGTCGAGGAGCTCTTCGACGCGCTCGCCGAGAAGGACGTCACGGTCCGCGGCACGTACGACCTCTCGGGTCTGCGGGCCGACGCGGACGTGATGATCTGGTGGCACTCCGAGACCTCGGACGCCCTCCAGGACGCGTACAACCTCTTCCGCCGCACGAAGCTGGGCCGCGCGCTGGAGCCGGTCTGGTCGAACATGGCGCTGCACCGCCCGGCCGAGTTCAACAAGTCGCACATCCCGGCGTTCCTCGCCGACGAGACGCCGCGCGACTACGTCAGCGTGTACCCCTTCGTGCGCTCGTACGACTGGTACCTGCTGCCCGACGAGGACCGCCGCCGCATGCTCGCCGACCACGGCAAGATGGCCCGCGGCTACCCGGACGTCCGGGCCAACACGGTCGCCTCGTTCTCGCTGGGCGACTACGAGTGGATCCTGGCCTTCGAGGCCAACGACCTCTACCGCATCGTCGACCTCATGCGTCACCTGCGCGCCTCCGAGGCCCGCATGCACGTGCGCGAGGAGGTCCCGTTCTACACGGGTCGCCGCAAGGCTGTGGCCGACCTGGTGGCGGGGCTCGCCTAGAGCCGATGGTGACGGCGGGCGCCCCGTGGGGCGCCCGCCGTCCGCCGTCAGGCCGTCGCGCGGGGCTGCGGGCGTGGTGAGCAGTACGTGCGGCGCGCCGGGAGGTCGCCGCCGAGCAGGAAGGCCTCCAGGTAGTCGTTGACGCAGGCGTTGGGTCCGCCGCCGATGCCGTGGGTGCCGGCGCCCCGCTCGGTGACCAGGACCGAGCCCGCGAGCCGGCGCTGCAGCTCGAGCGCGCCGTTGTACGGCGTCGCCGCGTCCCGCTCGGCGGCCAGCAGCAGCGTGCGGGGCAGGCCCGACTTCCGCTCCACCTTGACCTCGAGCGGACGCTGCCGGGGCCCCTTCCAGAACGCGCACGGCAGGTTCATGAAGGCGTTGGACCACGTCTCGAACGGGGCCTTGCGGGCCAGCGTGGAGTTGTCGCGGTCCCACACCGGCCAGGAGTTGGGCCAGGACGCGTCGTTGCACTCGACGATGGTGTAGACGGCGTTCTCGTTCTCGGCGGCCCGGGCGGAGACCGGGTCGGGGGCGGCCAGCGCGATGAGCGGCTTGTCGTCGCCGCGCAGGTACGCGGACAGCGCGCGGGCGTCCCGCGCCCAGTGGCTGTCGGAGTAGCCGGCCTTCAGGAAGGCGCCCTGCATCTGGCCGGGGCCCACGGTGCCGCCGGCCGGCTGCTTCTCGAGCTTGCGGCTCGCCTTCTCGTACGCGGACAGCACCTCCCGCTCCGTGCGGCCCAGGTGGTAGACGGCGTGGTGCCGGGCCACCCAGCGCCGCCAGTCGGCCCAGCGCCGCTCGAAGGCCGCCGACTGGTCGAGGTTGTTGCCGTACCAGATCTTGCGGGGGTCGGGGTTGACGATGCTGTCGAAGACCATGCGGCGTACGTGCTTGGGGAAGAGCGTGGCGTACAGGGCGCCGAAGTAGGTGCCGTAGGAGGCGCCCATGAAGTTCAGCTTCCGCTCGCCCAGCGCGGCCCGCAGGACGTCGAGGTCCCGGGCGTTGTTGAGGCTGGTGAAGTGGCGCAGGCGGCTGCCGTTCTTGTGGGCGCAGCCCTGGGCGTAGGCGCGGGCCTTGGTCAGCTGCCGCTTCTTGTAGGCGGCGGTGGGGTGCTCCGGGGCCAGGGTGGGGCCCTTGATGAAGCCGGCCGCGTCCACGCAGGACAGTGGCGCGGAGCGGCCCACGCCGCGCGGGGCGTAGCCGATCAGGTCGTAGGCGTCGGCGACGTTGCGCCACTGGGGGAGGCCGGCGAGCAGGGGGTAGAACATGCCGTTGCCCCCCGGCCCGCCGGGGTTGAAGACGATCGCGCCCTGCCGGGCCGCGCCCCCCTCGGTGGAGCGCGTCCGGCTGACCGTGAGGCGGATGTGCTTGCCGCCGGGGTGGGCGTAGTCCAGCGGTACGGACACGGTGCCGCACTCCACGGAGTGGCCCAGGCCCTCCACGGCGGGGCAGGTGCCGAAGTCGATGCCCTTGGCGGCGGCCTGCCGGGCCGCCAGGGCCACCCCGCGCGCCTCGGCGAGGCCGGGGTCCAGGGCCTGGGCGGGGGCGGCGGGGAGGCCGGTGAGTCCGGTGAGGATCAGGGATCCGATGGTTCCGTACAGGGCTGCTGCTCTCACTGGGCCCTATCCCTTCAATATGCAATGCGGCAAAAGGGATAATTAGGTCATCAGTTGGCGAAGTAAAGCACCGGGGCGCGATGTCGGATCCGAAGCGCCCGAACGCGTCAGCGATCCACCCCGCCGGGCCGCGGGCCGGCCGCCGGCCGGGGCGGGTCCGGGCATGGCGAAGGCCCCGCGGTCGGGGGGTGCCGCGGGGCCTCATGCGTTTCAACGGGTGGACGAATGGGTTGGTTCCCTCGCTTCTGCGGCAATATGGCGGGTGGGGGTGATGGGCGTGGGCGAGCGGCCGGAATCGAAGAGGGGCGCGGACGGAAAGCGCTACGACCCGGAAAGGCTCTTCCTGCCTCCCGACGACGACCTCGCGCCGAACCGGCCCGGGGAGACGCTGCGCGCCCGGCTCGACGCGTCCCGCAACGGCCGCGTTCGGCTGGTGCTCGCCCGGCTTCTGGGCCGCCGGCCCGTGGAGGACGGCTGGCGGGGGGCGCTGGCCGCGGAGCAGCTCGTCGGGACGGCGCTGGATGGGCTGGCGGCGGGCGGCTGGGAGGTGGTGCACTCGATTGTCCTGCCGGGGGACGCGGTGATCTCCCACCTGCTGATCGGTCCCGGCGGGGTCTTCTGCGTCGAGGCGGAGCAGGTCCGCGCGGCGCGGGTGGAGGTGGGACGCGACGGCGCGCCCGGGGCGGCGGGGGAGCGGCGGCCCTGTCCGTACGTCCGCCGGGCCCGGCACAGCGCGGCGCGGTCCTCGCTGGTGCTCTCGCGGGGCTGCGGCTTCCTGGTAACCGTCCGGCCGGTCCTGGTGCTGGTCGGCGCCAAGGACGTCGAGGTGGCGGGCTCGCTGGAGGACGTACGGGTGCTGCGGGAGCGGGAGGTCTCCACGCTCGGCACGCTCGGCGGCGTGCTCCACCCCGACCGGGTGGACCGCATCCACACCGTGGCGCGCGACCGGCGCGTCTGGCTGCGGGCCTGAGCGATCGGCGGGCGTCCCGGGCCGGCTAGCGGGCGAGGGGTGCGCCGCCGGACAGCAGCTGGAGCAGCAGCGCCCCGTCCTCCTCGGTCAGGCCGTCGGCGAAGCGGGTCAGTACGACCTCGCGGTCGGTGCGGCCGTCGAGGACCTTGTGCATCCGGCGGGCGGCGAGGCCGGCCTCGTCGGTGAGCGGCGCGTAGGCGTAGGCGCGGCCGCGGGGGGTGCGGGTGAGCACCTCCTTGCCGTGCAGCCGGGACAGGATCGTCACCACGGTGCTGTACGTCAGCTCGCCCGGGAGCGTGGCCTGGACCTCGCGGGGGGTCAACGGGGCGCCCGCCCGCTGCAGTGCGGCGAGGACCTCGCCCTCCAGCGCTCCGCTCGCCCTGCGCCGGCCCTGGCGCACGACGACGGCGGGTGTGGCGGCTTCCATGCGTTTCGACGTTCCTTCTGCTGGTCCACTGATTTTCTCTTTACCTCTACAGGAGTGTAAAGGAATCGGACGGCTTTCAACGATCTGACGGATCTTCAGATTCCGTTTGTGGCAGACTCGGCGGCATATCGAACGGAATATATCGAGCGGCAGACGCAGCGACGGATGTTCGGACGGGGTCAGGTCATCGGTGGACAAAAAACGACATAACGGGGCACGTGCTGGTATAAAACCCACCCCCGCGCGTGGCCGTCGACGGCGTGCCACCCCTCGCCGCGCCCTGCCGGGCCGTGCCCTGCTGAAGAAGCTGCGCCCGGTCTACCCGCGGCCGGGGCGGACGGGCTACCGCCGCTGGATACCCTCCTGGCGCCAGACGCTCGGGCTCCTCGGCACCGTCGTCGGCACGCTCGCCGCCCTTGTCGCGATCATGTACGCGCGCACCGAGATACCCGCCGACCTCAATGCCTTCGCCACCCAGCAGGACAACGTCTACTACTGGGCCGACGGCTCCGAGATGGCCCGCACGGGCCCTGTCGACCGCCAGGAAGCGGCCCTGGACAAGATCCCGGAGAAGGTGCGCTGGGCGGCCCTCGCCGCCGAGAACGAGACCTTCTACTCCGACAGCGGCGTCTCGCCCAGCGGCATGATGCGCGCCGTCACCAGGATGGTCAGCGGCGGCGACCGGCAGGGCGGCTCCACCATCACCCAGCAGTACGTGAAGAACGCCTACCTGAACCAGGAGCAGACCTTCACCCGCAAGCTCACCGAGATGTTCATCGCGATCAAGCTCGACAACAAGATGAGCAAGTCGGACATCCTGCAGGGCTACCTCAACACCAGCTGGTACGGGCGCGGCAGCTACGGCATCCAGCGCGCCGCCCACGCCTACTACGGCAAGGACGTCTCCCAGCTCGACGTGAGCGAAGGGGCGCTCCTGGCCTCCCTGCTCAAGGGCGCCGCCCTCTACGACCCGGCGGTTAGCGCCAAGAACCACGAGCGCGCCGTCGAGCGCTGGAACTGGATCCTGGACCGCATGGTCACCATCGGCAAGCTCTCGGCGAAGGAGCGGGCCACGTACACGAAGTTCCCCGAGCCCAAGGCCCCGCCCAAGCCCGCCGGCCTCGACGGCCAGACCGGCTACCTCGTCGACACCGCCCGCGCCTACGTCAGCGCCCACACCGACGTCTCCGACGCCGACTTCGACCTCGGCGGCTACCAGATCCGCACCACCTTCGAAAAGCCCCGCGTCGAGTCGCTCGCCAAGGCCGTCGCCGACGTACGGCAGGGACTCGAGCCCGGGACCCGCGACGCGGACAAGAACGTCCGCATCGGCGCCGCCTCCGTCTCCACCGAGGGACGCATCCTCGCCCTGTACGGCGGCCCCGGCTACCTCAAGCAGGGCTTCAACGACGCCAACTCCACCGTCGTCCCGGCCGGTACCGCCTTCGGCCCCTTCGTCTACGCCGCCGCCCTCCGCGACGGCATCCAGCGCGAACGCGGCGGCCCGCGCACGCCCGTGACCCCCGCCTCCGTCTACAACGGGGACGACAAGGTGGCCGTACGCACGCCCGAGGGCCCGTACTGGGACCGGTCGGGGAAGATCGTGAAGGCCGTCAACGACGGCAACAAGTCCTGGGGGCAGATCCCGCTCAAGGAGGCGGTCGCGCAGTCCGTCAACTCCCCGATCATGCAGCTGGGCATGGACGTGGGCCTGGAGCGGGTGCGTCGCGCGGCGGTCCAGACCGGCCTGCTCGCCGAGAGCATGGGCACCCAGGTGCCCGCCTTCTCCCTGGGCACCAGCACCCCCAGCCCCATCCGCATGGCCGGCGCCTACGCCACCTTCGCCGCCAAGGGCATGCACAGCGAGCCGTACTCCGTCGACAAGCTCAGCCGCAACGGCGACGCCGTCGCCGTCGAGAAGCCCACCCCCGCCCGGGCCCTGCCCGCGGGCGTGGCCGCGTCCGTCGACGACGCGCTCCGCGAGGCCGTGCGGCGCGGCACCGGCACGGCCGCGAAGGCGGCCGGAAGCGACGCGGCGGGCAAGACCGGCACCGGACCGGGCAACAAGTCCGCCTGGTTCGCCGGCTACCGCGGCACCACGTCCACCGCCGTCTCGCTCTTCCGCATCGACCCCACCTCGCAGGAACTGCTCCCGCTGGACGGAGTGGGCGGCGCCGCGAAATCGGCCACCGGGAGCACGTACCCGATCGACATCTGGACCCGGTACATGGGCAAGCCCGGAAACTGACGGCACGCGGGCCCGCCCCCTCGGGGGCGGGCCCGGGGGCTACTTGACGAAGGTCTTCCAGTCGGGCGCCTGCGCGGGGTCCAGGCCCCGCAGCTTCGCCAGCACCTTCGGGTCCTGGGCGTCCAGCCAGTCGGCCACCTGCCGGAAGGACACGCACCGCACCCCGTCGCGGCGGCAGACGTCCTTCATGACCTCCTCCATGGCCTTCATGTAGATCCCCCCGTTCCAGGTCTCGAAGTGGTTGCCTATGAACAGCGGGGCCCGGCTGCCGTTGTAGACCCGCTCGAAGCCGTTGAGGTAGCCCTCCTTGGTGAGCCTGAGCCACTCCGGGCGCTTGGCGGGGTCGCCGTTGGTGTTGTCGCCGGACTGGTTGAAGAGGAAGTTGAAGTCCATCGACAGGACCTGGCGCTCGCTCTTCGGATACGGCAGCAGCTGCAGCGGGAAGTTCCAGACTCCGTCGATCTTCGACGGCCACAGCTGGAAGTCGCCGGGCGAACTGGCGTCGTAGCGCCAGCCGAGGGACTTCGCCGCCGGTATCAGGGTCTTCTGCCCCTCCAGGCACGGGGCGCGGCCGCCCACGAGCTCCTTCTTGTAGTCGAAGGGCAGCGGGGCGACGTCCTTGAAGCCGGTATTGGTCTTCCAGTTCTGCACGAACGAATAGGCCTGGTCTATCTCCTTCTTCCATTCGTCCGTGGTCCAGTCACCGCCCCCGCCCTTGCCGCAGAAGTGGCCGTTGAAATGCGTGCCTATCTCGTTGCCCTCCAGCCACGCGCCGCGCAGCTGCTCCAGGGTGTCCTTGATGTGCGCGTCGGAGGTGAAGTCGATGGCCGCCTCGCCCGGCTTGTGCCGGGGCGGCTCGTACTTCTGCCGGTCCGACTTCGGCAGCAGATAGATGCCCGTCAGGAAGTACGTCATCTGCGCGTTGCTCGCCCGGGCGACCTGGCGGAAGTGGGAGAAGAGCTTGTCGTCGTTCTCCAGCGCGCCGTCCCAGGAGAAGACGACGAACTGCGGCGGCTTCTCGCCCGGCTTCAGCTTCTCCGGCTTGGCCACCTTCGGCTGCGGACCGGTGTACGACGTCGAGCCGTCCCCGAGGACGTGGACCTTCCCGTCCCACTTCTCTTCCGGCTTCTTGCCGTCGTCGTTCCCGCTCCCGTCCCCGTTCCCCGAGGGCGAGGAGGCCGATCCGGCCTCCTTCTTACGGTCGTCCCCGCCGGAATCCCCGCGCGTCAGCCCGGCCACGAGCGCCACCGCCACGCACACGGAGGCCAGAGCCGTCGCGCCGTACAGAGACTTCGTCGCACTGTACAGAGGCTTCTTCGACAACTTCGTACTCCCTGGCGCCAGTACACATGTTCAGGCGCCAGTATCACAGGCTTGTATGACAGATCCGTAGCAAAGGGTGGTCCGCGACCACCGTGCACGAGCCGGGGGCGATCTCCGTGAACCCGGCATCCCGTACCACCGGCAGACCGCTCGTCGTCAGCTCCGCCCACCGCCCGGGGTCCGCGGTCCGCACCGACAGCGGGAAGCCGGCCGCGCGCCAGGCCGCCCGCGCCGCCCCGTCCAGGCCCCACCACGCCAGCTGCGCCCCGTGCCCGGCCTGCGCCATGGCCTTGCCCGCCGACATCTCCAGGTCCGGGTTCAGCCACAGCACCGCTCCGGCGCCGTCCGGCGCGGCCGGCGGCGCGGGGTCGTCCAGGTCCGTGCCCGACACCTGCAGCTTGACCAGCTCCTTGGGCCAGCCGTCCAGCGGCACGGGCGGGAAGACCCGCACCTCCGCGCTCTCGCCGGTCACCGTGATGCCCGGCAGCGCCGACGCCTTGCGCCACTCCGCGCCGCGCGCCCTGCGCACGACCTTGCGGATCCTGGCGTCCTGCCAGTCCCGCACGGCCTGCGCCCAGGCGCCGTCCTCCTCGGTCGCCCGCTCGTCGGACAGCAGCGCCAGCACCGCGCGGGCCGCCGTCTGCAGCGCGTCCGTCCGGGCGGGGGGTGCCGTCTTCTCGATCCGCACCACGAGCGGCAGGACGAACTGCGGGGCCTCGTCGCGGGAGTCCGGGGAAGTGTCAGTGCTGGTCACGGCCCCAGTCTGCCAGCCGCACCGACTCACGGGCCCTACGGGGCCCGGCGGCCGGCGGCACCGATGAGGTCGGAGACCCGCACGAATTCGTACCCCTTCGCCCGCAGCTCCGGCACGATGCGCCGCACCGCCTCCTCGGTGGTGGGCGCCGCGCTGCGCGTGCAGTGCATCACCACGACCGAGCCGGGCCTGACCTGGGAGATCACCTGCGCGGCCACGGGAGCGGCCTGCTTGGCGAAGGCGTCGCCGCTTATGACGTCCCACTGCACGGCCGTCACCTTCGCCGGGCCGATCTCCCGCAGCGCCGCCGCGTCGTGGCAGCCGCCGGGGAAGCGGAAGTACGGCACCACGTGCTCGGCGCCGGCGCGCCGGAAGGCGGCGAAGGCGCGGTCCACGTCGGCGCGGGCCGTGCCGCGGGCGACGGTCGGCAGGCCGTAGCAGGGCGTGGTGAAGGCGTGGTGGCTGTAGGAGTGGTTGGCGATCTCGAAGAGCGGGTCCGTGCCGATGGACCGGGCCTGGTCCGGGTACTGCTCGGCCCACCTGCCGGTCATGAAGACCGTCGAGGGCACCTTCAGCCGGCGCAGGGTCTCGATCAGCGCGGGGTTGTCGAAGTGCTCCCCGCGTGCCGCGCGCGGGCCCTGATCCGCCGTCATGTCGGCGTCGAAGGTGAGGGCGACCCGCTTGCCGCCGTCACGGCTGCCGTGCGAGAAGACGGGGGTGGCGCCGCCGGGGCCGGGCGGGAGGGTGGGGGCGGCCGGTGCGGGTGCCGGGGGTTCCGTGGTGCGGGCACCGGCCTTGGGGGCCGCCGTGGTGGGGGCGGGCTTGGCGGTGCTGTGGCCGCCGTGGCCGCCGCAGGCGGTCAGGGCGGCGGTGCAGCAGAGCAGGGCCGCGGCGGCGAGGGCTGCGCGTGGGGGTCGGGGCACGAGCCGATTCTTTCCCCAGCCCCGCCCCTTCCCGAAACCGGGGGCTCCACCCCCGGCCCCCCCGGTCCTCAATCGCCGGACGGGCTGACTTTTGCAGCCCTACGCGTCCACGAGCCCCTTCGCGTCGCGCGCCAGCGCCGTCAGTCGCGAGATGGCCCGGAAGTACTTCTTGCGGTAGCCGCCGTTCAGCATCTCCTCGCTGAACAGCTCGTCGAAGGGCCGCCCGGACGCCAGCACCGGCACCTCACGGTCGTACAGGCGGTCGGCGAGGACCACCAGGCGCAGCGCCGTCGACTGGTCCGGCACCGGTTCGACGCCCGTCAGGCACACGGCGTCGACGCCGTCGCACATGGCGCCGTAGCGGCTCGGGTGGACCTTGGACAGGTGCTCCAGGAGAGCGGGGAAGGCGTCGAGCGAGGCGCCGTCGGTGCGGTGCGCCACGCGCTCGACGGTCTCGTCGTCGTACGGGGCCGGGGCCTGCGGCAGGCCGCGGTGGCGGTAGTCCTCGCCGTCGATGCGCAGCGGGCGGAAGTGGGCGGACAGGCCCTGGATCTCCCGCAGGAAGTCGGCGGCGGCGAACCGGCCCTCGCCGAGCTTGCCGGGCAGCGTGTTGGAGGTGGCGGCCAGGGCCACGCCGGCGTCGACGAGCTTGCCCAGCAGGGTGGAGACCAGGACTGTGTCGCCCGGGTCGTCGAGTTCGAATTCGTCGATGCACAGCAGGGCGTGGCCGCTGAGCGTCTGCACGGTCTGCTGGAAGCCCAGCGCGCCGACGAGGTTGGTCAGCTCGACGAACGTGCCGAAGGCCTTCCGCTCGGGCGGGGCCGCGGTGGCGTGCCAGAGGGAGGCCAGCAGGTGGGTCTTGCCGACGCCGTAGCCGCCGTCGAGGTAGACGCCGCGCGGGCCGGCGGGGGTGGCCGGCTTGCTCTCGCGCCGGAACCAGCGCTTGCGGCCGGCGCCGCTCGCGCCGGCGTCGCCGAGGCCGGCGGCGAAGCCGCTCAGGACCTCGACGGCCTGGGCCTGGCTGGGCTGGTTCGGGTCGGGGATGTAGTTGTCGAACCGCACCGAGCCGAACCGCGGCGGGGGCACCATCTCGGCGACCAGGCGGTCGGCCGGTACGTGCGGGGCGCGCGAGGTGAGCGCGAGGGGCTGCTGCACGGCTGTGGCCTGCCCGGCTATGGGACCGGGGGCGGCGGAGCCGGCGGCTGCGGTGGACGGTGATGCGGTGGAGGACGACACAGCGCTCCAGCGTAGTCGCGGAAGCGGGAGGAGGCCGTCCAGCGCGGGGCGAGCCATGTCACACTGCCGCCTATGCGACGCCTGTTCCCCTCTCCGCTGCACCCCTCCGACCTCGAAGACCGCGAATGGGGGCTGGACGAGCTCGCCGACCTCTACGCCTACCCGGACGCGGCCCCGGAGGCCGCGGGCGACGCGCGGCCGTGGCTGCGGGCCAACATGGTCTCCTCGCTCGACGGCGCGGCCCATCACGAGGGGCGCTCGCAGCCGCTGTCCTCCGCCGCCGACATGCGGATCTTCGGCACGCTGCGGGGGCTCGCCGACGCAGTGGTGGTGGGGGCCGAGACCGTACGGCAGGAGGGCTACCGGCCCGCGCGGGCCCGTGAGGCCTTCGCGGCGCGGCGCGCGGCGCTCGGCCAGGGGCCCGCGCCCGTCATGGCGGTGGTGAGCGCGGGGCTCGACCTGGACTTCTCGCTCCCTCTGTTCACCTCGCCGCTCGTGCCGACCCTCGTGCTGACGGGCGCGGACGCGCCGGCGGACCGGGTGGCCGCGGCCCGTGCGGCGGGCGCCGAGGTGGTCGTGGCGGGGGAGGGGCGGGGCGTGGAGGCCGCCCGGGTGCCCGGGGTGCTGGCGGAGCGGGGGCTGACGCGGCTGCTCACGGAGGGCGGGCCGCGGCTGCTGGGGCAGTTCGCCTCGGCGCGGGTGCTGGACGAGATGTGCCTGTCGCTGGCGCCGGTGGTCGCCACCGGCACGGCGCCCCGGATCATGGCGGGGCCGCCGCTGGCGGTGCCGGAACGGTTCGCTCTCGACACGGTGCTGGAGGACGGCGGGTTTCTCTTCACCCGCTACCGAAGGATCTGACAATCGGCGGAATTTGCCGTTCCGGTTCGCTTCCGGTGGGCAGAATTGAGTCAGACGCTCCCCCGAGGGCACAGGATCAAAACAGGCGGGCTCATGGGGAGCACGCGCAGGATGGTTTCTGTTGGGCCCGGCCGGCCCACGTAGGAGAAGGGCCCTCACCGTGTTCACGAGCGTATTGATGATCGAGCAGCCGCTGTCCGCCGCGGATGTCGACTTCGTCACGACCCTTCACGACGACGACATGTCCTTCGTGGTCCTCATGCGGCCCCGCGGGGACGAGGACCGGCTGCTGCGCGCGATCGACGACGTGGCCCTGGGCGAGCTGGAACAGGCCGTCCACGAGGCCGACGAGCCCGAGGGCGAGGAGGCCCTGCGGCCCGCCGCCCTCGCCCTGGAGCACTCCCTGCAGAGCCTGCGGGCGGCAGGCTGCGAGGCCGTCGGCCAGATCATCGACAACCACCCGCTGGACCTGCTGCGGTCCGTGGTCGAGCAGACCCACGCCGACGAGGTGATCGTGCTGACCGCCCCGCACCTGGTCGAGGAGTTCTTCCACCGCGACTGGGCCTCGCGCGCCCGCCACAAGGTCGGCGTGCCCGTCCTGAAGCTCTACGCCCACAACGACGAGGACGAGGGCGACGAGGAGTGAGGCGGGCCGGCGCCCAGCCGGCCGTCGCCCATCACCAGCACCCGGTCCGCCCGGCCGAGCAGGCCCCGGTCGTGCGTCACCAGCACCGTCGCCGTGCCGTGCCGCCGGGTGACCTCGGCGAGCAGCTCCACGACCTGCTCGCCGCGCTCGTGGTCCAGCGCGGACGTCGGCTCGTCCACCAGCAGCACCGACGGACCGCCCCACAGCGCGCGGGCGATGTTCACGCGCTGCCGCTCGCCGCCCGAGAGCCGGTGCGGGTGCCGGCGCCGCTTCGCCCCGTCCAGCCCGACCGACTCCAGCAGCTCCGCGGCGCGGGCCCGCGCGGCGCGCCCTGTCCTGCCGCCCCGCAGGTGCTCCACCGCCAGCAGCTGCTCCTCGGCCGTCAGCGACGGCAGCAGGTTCGGCTGCTGGAAGACGATGCCGATCCGTTCGCGGCGCAGCGCCGTACGGCCGCGGGCGCTCAGCCGCGAGGTGTCCTCGCCCGCCACCACCACGCGCCCCGCGTCCGGGCGCAGCAGCGTCGCCGCCACCGCCAGCAGGCTCGACTTCCCCGACCCGGACGGCCCCACGACGGCCACCAGCTCGCCGGCCGCCACGGACAGCGACACCTCGTCGAGGGCGGTGAGTCTGCGGTCGCCATCCGGATAGGTGAGTTTGACGGCCTCCAGCGACAGAACGGCCGCAGGGGCCGGGGACCGGTCGGTGCCGGGGGTCTTCGAGGCGGTCATCGGGACGCTCCCAGCGCGGTCAGCGGGTCGACGGAGGTGATGCGGCGTACAGCGAGCGCGGAGCCGGCCAGGCCCAGCAGCACCATCGCCGCCACGGGTACGGCCACGGTGGCCGCGCCCAGCTCGAACGGCACGGCGGCGGAGGCCAGCGCCCCGCCCGCCGCGCCGGCGGCCGCGCCGAGGGCGGCGCCGGTGACCAGGACGACGGCGGCCTGCCCGAGGGCGTCGCGGACCAGATAGCCGCCGCTCGCGCCCACCGCCTTCAGCACCGCGACGTCCGGGCGCCGCTGCACCGTCCACACCGTGAAGAAGGCCCCCACCACCAGCGCGCTCACCACGAACAGGAACCCCTGTACGAGCCGGAGCGTGCCGTGCTCGGCGGCGTAGCCGTCGACGCCGTCCAGCGCCTCGCCGAGCCCGACGGCCTTCGTCGAGCGCGCCACGGCTCCCGACGGGCCGCCCCCGCCGGTCACGGCGAGCGCGGTGGGCTGTTGGTGGCTCACCTCCGCCCAGGTGGCGAGCGTCGTCCAGACGGTGGGGGTGTGGGAGTGGCTCCGGTCGGCGGTGATGCCGGAGACGGTCAGCTCGCGCGTGCCGAGCGTGACGCGGTCGCCGACCCGCAGCCTGCTCTCGCGGGCGAGGCGTTCGCCCACCGCCACCTGGCCGTCCTGCGGCGCCCCGCCCTCGCGCGGCGCGGGCCGCAGCCGCGCGGAGCCGCCGAACACGCTCACGGCCGAGGCCGAGCCGCCCGCGGTCAGCCGGGTCATCGCCACCCCCAGCGGCTCCGCGGACCGCACCCCCGGCGCCGCGCGCCAGGCGGCGCCCTGCCGCTCGTCCACGACGCTGTCGGAGAACGACACCCGCGGCTCGCCGCCCTCGGGCGCCCCGAACACGATCCGGTCCACGGGCAGCCCCGCGACGGCCGACGTGGCCTCCCGGGCCAGACCGTCGGTCAGGCCGTAGAGGAAGACCACGAGCATGGTGATGAGCGCGACGACGGTGCCCATGAGGGCGAACCGCCCTCGGGCGAAGCGGATGTCACGCAACGCGACGAACAACGAAGACCTCCCGGACCTGATCAGGACCCCGCCAGCCTTCCGCGCCCGGCCCGCCCTGCCATCGGGGCAAGGACCGGTCCCGCCCCCGTCCGTCCGGTCCACCCGAAAATCAATCGAACGATTGATGCCCCGCGCACCCGTCCCCCCGGCCGAGGGCCCGTACGCTCGACGAGATGACCCGAACGAGCCCTTCCGCCCCCACTGCCGCGCGTGCGCGCGGCCGTTTCGCACGGCTGCGCCTTGGCCGGCCGGCGGCGGGGGCTGAAGGGCTCGGCGGCCCGCGTGACGGTGCCCCGCGCAGCGGCGGCGCGGCCGCCGGCCCGCGTGCGGGCGAGGGCGGCGCGCCGCTCGGCTCCGCCGCCGCGGCCGGCCGCCGTGCGGCGGCGGGCGGGCCCGCTGCGGTCGCGCCACCGTACGCCCCTGCCCCCGCCCCCGGCGGGGCTTCGCTCGCCGACCTGGGGGCCGGATTCGACGTGCCCTCGCTGCGGCTGGTGCGGCTCGCGTTGCACGGGGCGTTCTACGCGCTGCTCCTCGTCGCGCTCGGGCCCACGCTCCTCGGCGGTGGCTCGGTGGCCGTGCTCGTGGTCGCCGCTCTGCTCGGCGTCGTCCACGGGGCCGGCATCGTCCGGCCCGGGCGGTGGGCCGGGGTGCGGCTCGGTGTCGTGACCGCCTTGTGGCTGGTGCTGCTGGCCATGGACCATGGCTTCAGCTACGTCGCCTTCCCGCTCTTCTTCCTCTTCCTGCACGCCATGCCCGTGCGCTGGGCGCACCCCGCCATCGCCGCGGCCACCGCGGCGGTCGTCGCCGCGCAGGCCGGTGCGCCGGGCGGGCTCACCGTCGCCAAGGTGATCGGGCCGGTGGCCGGGGCCGCGGTGGCGATCCTGACCGGGTACGGGTACGCCGCGCTGTCCAAGGAGAGCCGCCGCCGTCAGCGGCTCATCGACGACCTGGTGCGCACCCGCGACGAGCTCGCCGCCGCCCAGCGCGAGGCGGGCCGGCTCGCCGAGCGGCAGCGTCTCGCACGGGAGATCCACGACACCCTCGCCCAGGGCCTGTCCAGCATCGTGCTGCTCGCCCGGGCCGCCGGCACCGCCGACCCCGGGACGGTCCCGGAGCGGGTGCGCGAGATCGGCCGGACCGCGTCGGACAACCTCGCCGAGGCCCGCCGCTTCGTCCAGGCCCTCACCCCGCCAGCCCTGGAGGACGCGCCACTGCCCGAGGCCCTGCGCCGGGTCACCGCCCGCACCGTCCCCGGGGCCGTCTTCCGCCTCGACGGCGAGCCCTGCCCGCTCCCCGTGGAGATGGAGGTCGCCCTGCTGCGCCTGACCCAGGAGGCGCTGGCCAACGTCGCCCGGCACGCGCGGGCGGACCGCGCGGCCGTGACCCTCGCCTACCTCGACGGGCAGGTCACCCTCGACGTCTACGACGACGGCGTCGGCTTCACCCCCGGGGACGGGCCGGCCGACGGGCGCCGCACCTTCGGCCTGCACGGCATGCGCGAGCGCATCGCCGAGCTCGGCGGCACCCTCACCGTCGAATCGGCCCCCGGCGAGGGCACGGCGATCGCCGCCGCGGTACCCCTGCCCGCCGCCGTACGCACCGGCGAGCCGAAGGCGGACACGGCATGAGCGACGCCATCACGGTCCTGCTGGTCGACGACCACCCCGTCGTACGGCGCGGGCTGCGCGCCATGGTCGACGAACTGCCCGACGTGGAGGCGGCCGGCGAGGCCGGCGACGGCGCCGAGGCGCTGCGGCTGCTCGACGCCGGCGTCCGGCCCGACGTCGTCCTCATGGACCTCCAGATGGGCGCCGGCATGCACGGCGTCGAGGCGACCCGGCGCATCACCGCCCTGCCCGACCCCCCTGCCGTGCTCATCCTCACCACCTACAGCACCGACGCCGACATCCTCGCCGCCGTGGAGGCCGGAGCCACCGGCTACCTCCTCAAGGACGCCCCGCCCGAGGACGTCGCCGCCGCCGTCCACGCCGCCGCCCGCGGCGAGACCGTCCTGGCCCCGCCCGTCGCCGCCCGCCTCCTGGGCCGCGTCCGCTCCGGCGGCCGGCCCGCCCTCTCGCCGCGCGAGACGGAGATCCTGGGGCTGCTGGCCGAGGGGCTGGCCAACCGGCAGATCTCCCGCCGCCTGTTCATCAGCGAGGCCACCGTCAAGACCCACCTCGTACACGTCTACGCCAAGCTCGGCGTCGACAGCCGCACCGCGGCCATCGCGGCGGGCCTGACGGCGGGGCTGATCCGCCCGACGTGACGGGGCGGTCGGCAGGGGTGTAAGAATCGACGCTCTGCGCAGATTTTCGTTTCGACCCCTCAGGGAGCACCGCATATGGCACCGGCCGTCCCCACGACGATGGACCGACCGCACTTCATCGGCATCGGCGGCGCCGGAATGTCGGGCATCGCGAAGATCCTCGCGCAGCGCGGCGCGGCCGTCGCCGGCAGCGACGCGAAGGAGTCCGCGACCGCCGGCGCCCTGCGCGAGCTCGGCGCCACCGTCCACATCGGGCACGCGGCCGGCCACCTCGCCGAGGACGCCACCTGCGTCGTCGTCTCCAGCGCCATCCGCGACGACAACCCCGAGCTGGCCGCCGCCGCCGAGCGCGGCATCCCCGTCGTCCACCGCTCGGACGCGCTCGCCCGCCTGATGGACGGCCTGCGCCCGATCGCGGTGGCCGGCACGCACGGCAAGACGACCACGACGTCCATGCTCGCCGTCTCCCTCGACGCCCTCGGGCTCGACCCGTCGTACGCCATCGGCGGCGACCTCGCCGGCCCCGGCTCCAACGCCCACCACGGCGGCGGCGAGATCTTCGTCGCCGAGGCGGACGAGAGCGACCGCAGCTTCCACAAGTACGCGCCCGAGGTCGCGATCATCCTCAACGTGGAGCTGGACCACCACGCCAACTACGCGTCGATGGACGAGATCTACGAGTCCTTCGACACCTTCGTCGGCCGGATCCGCCCCGGCGGCACGCTCGTCGTCTCCGCCGACCAGGCGGGCGCCCGCGAGCTGACCGAGCGGGTCTCGGGCCGCTACGACATCGAGGTCGTCACCTACGGCACCGCCGAGGACGCCGACGTCCGCGTCCTCAAGGTCAACCCGCGCGGCCTGACCAGCGAGGTCACCGTCCTGCTCGGCGGCAAGATGCTGACCTTCACCGTCTCCGTGCCCGGCAGCCACTACGCGCACAACGCCGTCGCGGCCCTCGCCGCGGGCGTCGCCCTCGGCATCCCCGTGCACAACCTCGCCTCGGCGCTCGGCAAGTACACCGGCGTCAAGCGCCGCCTCCAGCTCAAGGGCGAGGCGAAGGGCGTGCAGGTCATCGACTCCTACGCCCACCACCCCACCGAGATGACCGCCGACCTGGAGGCCATCCGCGGCGCGGTCGACGCCGGCTCGCGCATCCTCGTCGTCTTCCAGCCGCACCTCTTCAGCCGCACCCAGGAGCTGGGCACCGAGATGGGCCAGGCCCTCACCCTGGCCGACGCCTCCGTGGTCCTGGACATCTACCCGGCCCGCGAGGACCCGATCCCCGGCATCACCAGCGCCCTGATCATCGACGCCGCGCGGACCGCCGGCGCCGACGTGCGGCCCGAGCACGACATGGCCGCCATCCCGGACGTCGTCGCGGGAATGGCCCGCCCCGGCGATCTCGTTCTGACCATGGGCGCCGGCGATGTGACGGACCTCGGTCCGCGCATCCTGGCCCGCCTGGAGAGCTGACACCGGCAGAGAAACGGAAGGAACGCGCGACATGGCGTACGAGGTCGAGAAGACGGACGAGCAGTGGCGCGCGGAGCTGACCCCGGCGGAGTACCAGGTACTGCGCCGGGCCGGCACCGAACCCGCCTTCCGCGGTGAGTACACCGACACCAAGACGGCCGGCGTCTACGCCTGCCGCGGCTGCGGCGCGGAGCTGTTCCGGTCGACCGAGAAGTTCGAGAGCCACTGCGGCTGGCCGAGCTTCTTCGACCCCAAGGACAGCTCCGCCGTCGAGCTGATCGATGACCGCTCCCACGGCATGGTCCGCACCGAGGTCCGCTGCGCCCGCTGCGGCTCGCACCTGGGCCACGTCTTCGAGGGCGAGGGCTACCCCACCCCCACGGACCAGCGCTACTGCATCAACTCCGTCTCGCTGCGCCTGGAGCCGGACGCGGGCTGAGCCGCGCGGCGGTCAGCCCAGGGCGCCCAGGCCCTTGCGCAGGTCTTCGGCGTTCATGACCGGGTGCAGCTCGACCTCCGCCTCCAGCTCGAGGAAGAGCTGCTCGCAGACGGCGGGCATCTGCGAGGGGTCCTTCATGTCGAAGACCAGCAGGCAGGACCGCCCGCCGTCCAGCGCGGTGAAGTAGGCGGCCTCGGGCTTGAGCTGCTCCATCAGCCCCTCGACGACCTTGCCTAGCGTGCCGTTGCGGAACGCCTCGTTGCTCGCGCGGGTGTCCATCCGGGCCCGTAGAAGTGTGCGCATGGCCCTCACTCCCTCGGCGCGGCGCCGCGGCGCACCCGGCGCTTGGGAACCGCGCTCGCGGAAGTGCCGTCGCGCGCCTCACGCCCCTTCCAGCGTCCCCCCGGCCCCGGGGCCCCGCAACCGTCCGCCGCACCGCAGCACGGCGGCCGACTCCGCCGGCACCGTCAGTACCCCGTCCTCACCCGGGAGGTCCACCGGTCGCCAGGCGGCCAGGACCTCCTCGCAGGCCGGGCCGGTGCCGACCGGCACGGACGCCGGCTCCGCACCGAGGTTGACGGCGACGAACAGCGGGCCGCGCCGGAAGGAGACCGTGCCCCCGTCGGTCACCGCCAGCGCCTCGTAGGCCCACCGCGGGTCCGTCAGCGCGGGCTCGGCGTGCCGCAGGGCGATCAGCCGCCGGTGCCAGTCGAGCAGCGCGCGGTGCGGGGCGCGCTCGCGCTCGCTCCAGTCCAGGCAGGAGCGCTCGCGCGTCGCCGGGTCCTGGGGGTCGGGGATCTCGGAGGCCGGCCAGCCGTGCGCCGCGAACTCCCGGCGCCGCCCGGCCCGTACGGCCTCGGCCAGGCCCGGATCGGTGTGGTCGGTGAAGTACTGCCAGGGCGTGCGGGCGCCCCACTCCTCGCCCATGAACAGCATCGGTGTGAAGGGCGCGCACAGCACGAGAGCCGCCGCGCACGCCAGCAGCCCGGGGGACAGGTGCGAGGACAGCCGGTCGCCCAGGGCGCGGTTGCCGACCTGGTCGTGGGTCTGGGCGTAGCCCAGCAGCCGGTACGCGGGCGTGGTGCGGGCATCGAGGGGATGCCCGTGGCGGCGGCCGCGGAACGAGGAGTGCGTGCCGTCGTGGAAGAAGCCGGACCGTAGCGTCTTGCCCAGGGCGCCCGCCGGGTCGGCGGCGAAGTCGGCGTAGTACCCGGCCGACTCGCCGGTCAGCGCGGTGTGCAGGGCGTGATGGAAGTCGTCGTTCCACTGGGCGTGCAGGCCCAGGCCCCCGGCCTGGCGGGGGGTGGTGGTGGCGGGGTCGTTCAGATCGGACTCGGCGATGAGGAACAGGGGCCGCCCCAGCCGCCCCGCCAGGGCGTCGACCGCGCCCGACAGTTCCGCGAGGAAGTGCTTGGGCCCGGTGTCGGCCAGCGCGTGCACCGCGTCCAGCCGCAGCCCGTCGAGGCGGTAGTCCCGCAGCCAGGCCAGCGCACTGCCCGTCAGATACGCGCGTACCTCGGCCGATCCGGGGGCGTCGAGGTTGACGGCGGCGCCCCAGGGCGTGTGGTGGGTGTCGGTGAAGTACGGCCCGTAGGCGGGCAGGTGGTTGCCCGACGGGCCGAGGTGGTTGTGCACCACGTCGAGCACCACGCCCAGCCCCAGCCCGTGGGCCGCGTCCACGAAGCGCCGCAGCCCGTCCGGGCCGCCGTAGGGCTCGTGCACGGCCCAGGGCGCCACGCCGTCGTACCCCCAGCCGTGCCGGCCCGGGAACGGGCAGACGGGCATCAGCTCCACGTGCGTGACGCCCAGGTCCGCCAGATGACGCAGCCGTCCGGCGGCGGCGTCGAAGGTGCCCTCGCGGGTGTACGTGCCGATGTGCAGCTCGTAGAGGACCGCCCCCCGAAGCCCCCGGCCCAGCCAGTCGTGCCGCCAGGCGAAGCGGGAGAGGTCGACGACGGCGCCGGGTGCGTCGGGGCCGTCCGGCAGGCGGCGCGCGCGGGGATCGGGCAGGACGGGCCCGCCGTCCAGCGCGAAGCCGTAGCGGGTGCCGTCGGCCGCCGGCGCCTCGCACCGCCACCATCCGGGGCGGGCGGGGTCGGCCGCCATGTCGTACGTCCTCGCGTCCGCCCACAGCACGGCCCGCCCGGCCTTCGGCGCCCACACCTCGAACAGCACGGTCGGCTCCTCTCGACGAGAGGAGTCTCCCCCGCGGCGCGGCGGTTACGGCACGAGGTCGATGCGTTCCTGGCTGACGGGGTAGCCCGCCTTCGCGAACGTGGCCGCCATCGGGTGGTTGCCCTGGTCGGTCGCGGCCGTGATCCGCGCGGCGCCCTCGGCCACCAGGTCGTGGGTGCACTCCACGAGCAGGTCGTAGGCGTAGCCGTGGCCGCGCTGCCCGGGGAGCACGCCGATGTAGCCGACGCACGGGCCGCTGGGGTTGCGGGCGGGCACCTGGATGCCGACCGGCTCGCCGTCGGGCGTGAAGGCCAGCTTCCACCACTCGCGGGGCGAGGGCAGCCAGCCGAGGAAGTCCATGGCGTCGTCGAGCGCCGCGTCCAGGCCCATCTCGGCGATGTTCCTGCGGTCGTGCTCGTCCAGCGTGCCGTCGATCGTGCGGCGTACGACGTCCCGTACGACCGCGTCGTCGGGCTCCGGCCGGAACACCAGCCGTCCCGGACGCTCGGGCAGACCGCACTCGGACGTCCACTCGTAGCGGTACCGCTCGACCAGAGGCTTGAGCCCGCCGGCGGCCGCCGCCGCGAGCCGGGCCTCGCCGGCGGCCCGCACCTCGGGCAGCTCCCGCCACCCGGGCGGCACCAGCAGGCTGAACTCCGCCCGGAACGGCGCCGTCCGCAGCAGGTGGGCGGCGGCCTCCTCCTCGCCCTCGGCGAAGTCGAACCAGTCGAGGGCCTTGGGCCAGGCGTCGTCGGGCGCGCCCCACCAGGCGGCTCGGGCGACGACCCTGCCGTCGCGCAGCGCCACCCAGGTCCAGTCCGGGCGGTACTCGCCGCCCTCGTGAACGGGCGTGTAGGTGTGGCCGAAGGCGGCGCGGCCGACGAGGCCGGGATCGGGCAGGGAAGTGAAGAGTGCGGTGTCGTGCTCGGTCAGTGCGCGGACGACCAACTCGGTCATAGAGCTCCTTGTGATGGATGGCTCCGGAACCGTAGGCCACCGCACTGCCCGCGTCGAACGCTTTTACGGCGCACCGGAGACGGCGGTGCGCCGCCCGTTCACTGCTGGTGCAGGCCGCGCCCGGCCAGCGACAGCATGACCTCGCCGACCGCTTCCGACAGGGTGGGGTGCGGATGGATATGCCGCGCCACGTCCGCCGCCTCGGCGTCCCAGCCGACGGTCAGCTGGCTCTCCGCGATCATCTCCGACACGTGCGGGCCCACCAGGTGCACGCCCAGTACCCGGCCGCCTTCTTCGGCGACCACCTTCACCACGCCGCCCTGCCCGTGCACCATGCCCTTGGCGACGGCCGTGAGCGGCATCGAGTTGACCCGGACCGCGTGGCCCCGCTCGCGCGCCTCAGCCTCCGACAGCCCGACGGAGGCGGTCTGCGGGCTGGAGTAGGTGACGCGGGGCACGGCGGCGTAGTCGACGGGCCCGGGCGTGAGCCCCGCCAGGGTCTCGGCGACCAGCAGCCCCTCGGCGAACGAGGCGTGGGCCAGCCCCAGAGAGGGCGGCGGCAGCAGGTCGCCGACCACGTGAACGCCCGGCACGGCCGTCTCCAGCCGTGACCAGTCGGCGGGGACGACGAAGCCGCGCGCGTCCGTTGAGAGCCCCGCCGCCTCCAGCCCCAGGCCGTCGGTGACCGGGACCCGGCCCACGGCCACCAGCAGCCGGTCCGTGCGCAGTTCGCGCAGCTCCCCGCGCGCGGTGCGCACGACGGCCCGTACGCCGTCCGCCGCCGTGCGCGCCCCTTCCAGCCGCGCACCGGTCTGCACGTCGATGCCGCGCTTCTTCAGACCCCGCGTCAGATGGCGGCTGACCTCGGCGTCCTCCAGGGGCAGCAGCCGCTCGGCGGCCTCCACCAGGGTCACCTCGGCGCCCATGGAGCGGTGCAGCGACGCGTACTCGACACCGATCGCCCCGCCGCCCAGCACCAGCACCGCACCCGGCAGGCCGGGCGCGAACAGCGCGTCGTCGCTGGTGACGACCCGGTCGCCGTCCGGTTCCAGGCCCGGCAGCGTGCGCGGCCGCGAGCCGGTGGCCAACACGATGCCGCGCCGTGCCCGCCACCGCGTGCCCGCCTCGGCGCCGGACTCGACGCGCACGCTCCGGGCGTCCGTCAGCGCGGCGGAACCGCGCACCACCCGCACCCCCGCGTGGGAGAGATGGCCCTCCACCCCGCGGTGGTTGCGGGAGACGATGTCGTCACGGGTCGCGGTCAGGGCGCCCCAGTCGATGGAGTCGAGGGTCGCCTTCACGCCCCACCGCTCGCGGGCCTCCGCGATGCCGTCCACCAGCTCGGCCGCG
Source organism: Streptomyces sp. NPDC021096 (assembly GCF_040641275.1). NCBI lineage: Bacteria > Bacillati > Actinomycetota > Actinomycetes > Kitasatosporales > Streptomycetaceae > Streptomyces > Streptomyces sp. NPDC021096. The sequence continues at coordinate 499,858 of NZ_JBFADG010000001.1, forward strand.
TGCAGCATGGCCTTGCTCGGTATGCAGCCGCGGTGCAGGCACGTGCCGCCCACCAGATCGCGCTCCGCGAGGACGACCTCCAGGCCGAGGGCCGCGGCGCGCAGCGCGGTGCTGTAACCGCCGGTCCCGCCGCCGATGACGATGACATCTGTCTCATGCATGCCTTCACCCTCCGCCTGCCGGGGATGATGAGTCCAACGCAATGTTTCGATCGAATCGATGAAGGCTCTTCATGGGTTCGGGGCGAGAGGGAGGGGCCGTGAGCCTGCGGCAGATGGAGTACCTGGTCGCGGTCGTCGAGGAGCAGTCCTTCAGCCGGGCGGCCAGGAGCCTGAACGTCACCCAGTCCGCGCTCTCGCACCAGATCAAGGCCCTGGAGCGCGCCGTCGGCGGCACCCTGCTGGAGCGGCTCACCCGCGGCGTCGGGCTCACCCCGATGGGCCGTGCCTTCCTGCCGCACGCCGAACTCGCCGTCCGCAGCGCCGGCCAGGCCCGCCGCGCGGCGCGGGCCGCCGCCGGGGCCGAGGGCGGCGAGCTGCACATCGCGACGCTGCACGCGCTGGCGCTGGGCGCCCTGCCGCCGGTGTTCGCCCGCTGGCAGCGGGAGTTCCCCGGCGTCCGCCTGCACCTGCACGAGTACACCACCAGCGAGGAGCTGCGCGAGCAGATGGAGCGCGGGGTCGCCGACGTCGCCCTCGGACCCCGGCCCGAGGGCTGGACCGGGCCCGTGGTCTCCCTCGGCCGGGAGGAGATCGTGCTGGTCACCTCCGCCGACGACCCGCTGGCGCACCGCACCGAGCCGGTGCGGATGTCGGAGCTCGCCGGCCGGGCCTGGGTGCGGTGCGCGCTCGAGCCCGTCATCGAGGGCCGCCGGTGGCTGGACTGGCTGTGCGAACCCCACGGATTCACGCCGGTGACGGCGGTGGAGACCCGGCACGCGTCGACGGCGGTACGGATGGCGGCCGCCGGCGCGGGGATCGTGGCGGCCCCGGTCCACGTCGCCCGCACGACGACGGGCGCGGTGGAGGTGCCCGTCGATCCACCGTGGCGGCGCGAACAGACGGCGTTCTCCCGCGTGGAACTGACGGGCGCGGCGGCCACGTTCGTGGACCGGTGCGGGGAGATCTTCGCGTGACGTGGGCCCGAATAATCAGCCCGTCCGGCGATTGAGGACAAGAAACGGTGAAAGGGCGGGTAGGGGAAAGGCTCACGCCCGCACCAGCAGCGCCACCGGCCCCGCACCCAGCAGCTCCCCCAGCCCCACCCGCCCCTCCCACACCCGCCCCGTCAGCAACTCCCGCCACTCCCCACCCCCCGGCAGCGCGAGCACCGTCCCCCGCCACCCTCCCGCCGCGCCCAGCCGCCGTGGCAACCGCGTCGCGGCCGCCACGACCTCGCCGGCCCGGGCGAACGCCACGCAGTGCTCCGCCGCCGGCCCGAGCGCGGCCAGCGGCTCGTAGGAGCCCGAGGGCGCTCGGAACCACTGCGGATGCTCCCGCCGCAGGCGCAGCGCGGCACGCGTGAGCCGCAACTTCTCGCCGGACAGCCCGTCGGGGGCCCCGTCCGGGAACGTCGGCGGACGCCGGTTGTCCGGGTCGACCAGCGCGCGGTACGTACGCTCCGTCCCCATGTACAGATCGGGCACGCCCGGCATCGTCAGGTGCAGCAGCGTCGCGCCGAGCACGTTGGCCCGTACGGTCGGCGCCGCCTCCTCGGCGAGGGCGGTGAGCTCCTCGTGGGCGGGCCCGCAGGGGCCGGCGGCGACGAAGGCCTCGACCGCCGCCTCGTACGCGGCGTCCGGCTCGGTCCACGTCGTGAGCAGCGCCGCCTCGCGCACGCTCTTGAGGACCGCCGGGGCGAGCCGCCGCGCGTCGGGGGCGCCGAGACCGAAGGCGCTCTGCCAGGCCACCCACGCCACGTGCGGGTCGGGCGCGGCGGCCTGCGGCCACAGCCGGTCCATCAGGTCCGCCCACTCCTGCGGGTACTCGCTCAGCGCGGCGACGCGCGCCCGGGCGTCCGCGCTGCGCTTGGTGTCGTGGGTGGAGAGCACGGTGCCGCCGGCGGGCCAGTCGCGCTGCAGGCGGGCGCAGTAGGCGTGGAACTCGGCGGGCGTGAGCGCCGGCCGGTCCGGGGTGCCGCCGACCTCGGTGGCCGAGAGCAGGGGCGCGTAGCGGTAGAAGGCGGTGTCCTCGACGGACTTGGCGCGCAGCGCGGAGGCGGTCTGTGCGAACCGGGCGCAGAAGTCCCGCTGGTCCGGCCCGTCCCCGAGCCGCCCGAGGGCCGCGTCCCGGACGAACTCGACGGCTTGCGCCTCCTGGGGGACGGCGAAGGCGCCGCGGGCCCCCTGGGCGGCCTCGTCCAGCAGCGCGGTGTCCCCCGGCGTGGGGGGACGGCCGGGCACGGCGTACGGGCGGTAGACGGGCAGCCGGACGAGGATCTCGCACAGTGCGGTGCGCAGCGCCCAGGGGGCGTGGTCGCGCAGCCGGTGGGAGGCCTCGCACAGCCGGCCGGCGGTGCGTACGAGCCGGGCGACCTCCGCCGCCAGTTCGTGGGTGACGACCCGGTAGGCGGCGCGGCGCACGGTCGCGGGCCAGTCGCCGCCCCGGTCGGGGGCGGCGCCGGTGAAGGAGCGGTAGGCGGCCGTCAGTTCGGCGGCGCCCTCGGGGTCGGTGAAGAGGCCGTCGAGGTGGCGCAGGGCGTCGTAGCCGGTGGTGCCGGCGACGGGCCAGCCGGCGGGCAGCCGTTCGTCGCCGCTGAGGATCTTCTCCACGACCGTCCAGCGCCCGCCGGCGGCCTCCGCCAGCCGCCGCAGATAGCCGGCCGGGTCGGCGAGGCCGTCGGGGTGGTCGACGCGCAGCCCGTCGAGGACGCCCTCGCGCAGCAGCTGGAGCACTTTGGCGTGCGTGGCGGCGAAGACCTCGGGGTCCTCCACGCGCACCGCGATCAGTTCGGAGACGGTGAAGAAGCGCCGGTAGTTCAGCTCGGTGCGCGCCAGCCGCCACCACGCGGGCCGGTACCACTGGGCGTCCAGCAGCTCGGCCGTCGGCAGCCGCTCGGTGCCGGGCCGCAGCGGGAAGGCGTGGTCGTGGTAGCGCAGGACGCCGTCGGCGACGGTGAAGCGGTGCAGTTCCGCCCCGAGCGGGCCGGCCAGCACCGGCAGCAGGATCCTGCCGCCGTGCTCGGCCCAGTCGATGTCGAACCAGCGCGCGTAGCGGGAGGCCGGGCCGTCCCGCAGGACTTCCCACAGCGGCCCGTTGAGATGCTCGGGCGCGGGCACGGCCATGTGGTTGGGGACGATGTCGAGGACGAGGCCCAGGCCGTGGTCGTGCGCGGTGCGGGCGAGCGCCCGCAGGCCCTCCTCGCCGCCCAGTTCGGCGCGTACGGCGGTGTGGTCGACGACGTCGTAGCCGTGCGCGGAGCCCGGTACGGCCTCCAGGACGGGGGAGAGGTGCAGATGGGACACGCCGAGGGAGGCGAGGTGGGGCACGGCCCGCCCGGCCGCGGCGAAGGGGAAGGCGGGCTGGAGCTGGAGCCGGTAGGTGGCGGTCGGCGGGGTGCAGCTGTCGCGCGTCACGGGAACATACGTACCCACAACTCGGCCCGATGCTGCAGCCCCGCTCCCGCTCCGGTTCCGGCGGTCAGGCGGGCCGCTGCAGCACCGCGAGGCTGCGGTCGGCGAGCGTGAGCCGGGCGCCGGCCCGCACCTTGGGGCCGTCGTCGGCCGCGCCGTCGGGGCGGGCCGTGTCGACGATGATCTGCCACTGCCTGCCGTGGTTCATGGGCACGACGAAGTCGAGGGGCCGGTCGTGCGCGTTGAACATCAGCAGGAACGAGTCGTCGATGACCGGCTCGCCGCGCGGGCCCGGCTCGGAGATCGCGCCGCCGTTGAGGAAGACCGTCAGCGACCGGGCGTGGGCGGCCTGCCAGTCGCGCTCCCGCATCTCCTCGCCCTCGGGGGTGAACCAGGCGATGTCGGAGAGGTCGTCGTGGGTGCCCTGCACCGGGCGGCCGTGGAAGAAGCGGCGGCGCCGGAAGACGGGGTGGTCGCGGCGGAGCCAGACCAGGGAGCGGGTGAAGTGCAGCATCCGGCGCGCGAGGTCGGCGGCGGCGTCGTCCGGGTGCGGCCAGTGCACCCAGGACAGCTCGCTGTCCTGGCAGTAGGCGTTGTTGTTGCCGCTCTGGGTGCGCGCGAACTCGTCGCCGTGGCTGAGCATGGGCACGCCCTGGGACACCAGCAGGGTGGCGATGAAGTTGCGCATCTGCCGCTCGCGCATCTCGAGAACGGCCGGGTCGTCGCTGCCGCCCTCGGTCCCGCAGTTCCAGGAGCGGTTGTGGCTCTCGCCGTCCTGGTTGTTCTCCCCGTTGGCCTCGTTGTGCTTGTCGTTGTAGGAGACCAGGTCGTGCAGGGTGAAGCCGTCGTGGCAGGTGACGAAGTTGATGGAGGCCAGCGGGCGCCTGCCGTCGCCCTGGTAGAGGTCGGAGGAGCCGGTCAGGCGGGAGGCGAACTCCGCGAGGGTGGCCGGCTCCCCGCGCCACAGGTCCCGGGAGGTGTCGCGGAATTTTCCATTCCACTCTGCCCACAGGGGCGGGAAGTTGCCGACCTGGTAGCCGCCCTCGCCCACGTCCCACGGCTCGGCGATCAGCTTCACCTGGCTGACCACCGGATCCTGCTGCACCAGGTCGAAGAAGGACGAGAGCCGGTCCACCTCGTGGAACTGCCGGGCCAGCGTCGCCGCCAGATCGAACCGGAACCCATCCACCCGCATCTCGGTCACCCAGTACCGCAGCGAGTCCATGATGAGCTGCAGCACGTGCGGGCTGCGCATGAGCAGCGAATTGCCCGTACCGGTGGTGTCCATGTAGTAGCGCGGATCGTCCGCCAGCCGGTAGTACGAGGCGTTGTCCAGCCCCCGGAACGAGAGCGTGGGGCCCAGATGATTGCCCTCGGCCGTGTGGTTGTAGACCACATCCAGAATCACCTCGATGCCCGCCGCGTGCAGGGCCCGCACCGCCGACTTGAACTCCAGCACCTGCTGTCCCCGGTCGCCCCACGAGGCGTAGGCGTTGTGCGGGGCGAAGAAGCCGATCGTGTTGTAGCCCCAGTAGTTCGCCAGCCCCGCGTCCACCAGCCGGTGGTCGTGCACGAACTGATGCACCGGCATCAGCTCGATCGCCGTGACCCCCAGCTCCGTCAGATGCTCGATCACCGCCGGGTGCGCCAGCGCCGCGTACGTGCCGCGCACCTCCTCCGGCAGCGCCGGGTGCAGCATCGTCAGGCCCTTCACATGGGCCTCGTAGATGACCGTACGGTGGTAGTCCGTGCGCGGCGGCCGGTCGTCCCCCCAGTCGAAGTAGGGATTGACCACCACGGAAGTCATCATGTGCGGCGCGGAGTCCATGTCATTGCGCTTCTCCGGCCTGCCGAAGTGATAGCCGTAGACCTCCTCGCCCCAGCCGATCCCACCACTGACCGCCTTCGCATAGGGGTCCAGCAGCAGCTTGGCGGAGTTGCAGCGCTGCCCCCGCTCCGGCTCGTAGGGCCCGTGCGCCCTGAAGCCGTAGCGCTGGCCCGGCATGATGCCGGGCAGATAGGCATGGCGCACGAACGCGTCGCTCTCGCGCAGCTCCACGGCGGTCTCCGAGCCGTCCTCGTGCAGCAGGCACAACTCGATCCGCTCGGCGGCCTCGGAAAAGACCGCGAAGTTGGTCCCGGCGCCGTCGTACGTGGCACCGAGTGGGTACGCCTGTCCCGGCCAGACCTGCATGAGCGCAAGTCTTCCACCCCGGGCGCCCCTTTCCGCAGATCTTCCCCAAAACCCCAGCGGGAAGCCGCCACCGGCCCTCCCCGGCTCCGCCAACCGGGTGAGCGCCACCCTTCTGGCTATGAATCAGCTCACTCCCGCCGAAGGGCCCCGGAACAACAGGCACGTCGGACGGCCCAGTTGGCCGGAAGGGGCCGAGCGGGCGCGTGCACCGCCTCCCGCCCGCGCAGTAGTCTGCCTTGATCGTTGGACGGGGGCGGAAGGCGGTGCACTGGTGAGCTCGGGCGGGCTGGAGCTGCCCCCTGGGGACGGAGGTCCCGAGGGTGACGGCTCGACCGACACACCACCGGGCGTGGTGTCCCTGACCCGCCCGAGGGAGATCGGGGCGGAACTGGACTGGGACGCCGGCGCCTGGGGCGAGGTGCGCACCCGCGCCCGCCGCGCGGGCCGGGCCTACATCTGGCTGAACCTGGTCGAACAACGGCTGCGGGTCGTCGTCGCCGCCGTGCTGCGCCCGGTCTACGAGCCGGTGCACGGCGAGGAGGAATGGGTCGTCGCCGCCGCCGGGCCCGCCGGCCAGGAGTGGGTGCAGCGCGCCGTCGCCGTCCGCGAGGTCAGCCGCCGCAAGGGCTACCTCCTGGACCCGGCCGACGACAACGTCCTCAGCTTCCTCACCCTGCCGCAGCTGCGCGAGCTCCTCGTCCAGCACTGGCCCTGCTTCGAGCCGTACCTGGACGACCGGCGCGAACTCGAACTCGCACTGGACGAGCTGGAGGTGGCCCGCAACGTCGTCTCCCGCAACCGCGCGCTCTCCCAGGCCGTCCTCGCCCAGGCCGAACGGGCCTCCGCCCGGCTGCTGGACATCCTCGGCGGCGGCACCGGCACGCCCTCCGCCGACCGGCTGCCCATCGACGCCGTCGAGGACCTCGTCGGCGACCGCTACGCCGACGTCGTCGGCGTCCACCCCGACCGGGTGCGCCTGCAGCGCCAGCTGCCCGTGGAGGACCTCTTCGGCAGCGCCCGCCGCCTCGACGCGGTCGGCATAGGCCTGAACCTGCTCGTGCAGAACTACTCCGGGCGGCGCCTGGTGCGCCTGGCGGAGACCGGCTGCCGCGCCCGCCTGCTCTTCCTCAACCCCGCCAGCAGCGCGGTGCGCCGCCGCGAGCGGGAACTGGGGATCAAGAAGGGCGAGATGAGCCGGTCCGTGGAGATGAACATCATGCACATGCGGCGCGTGCGCGACCGCCTCCGCGACACCGCCGCCTTCGAGATCCGCGTCTTCGACGAGACCCCGCGCTTCACCGCCTACCTCGTCAACGGCGACGGCTCGGACGGGCTCGCCGTGGTGCAGTCCTACCTGCGCAAGGCGCGCGGCATGGAGTCCCCCGTGCTGGTGCTGCGGGGCGGGAACCGGGACGTGCTGCGCCAGGGCCGGCCCGCCGACGACACCGGCGGGCTCTTCGAGACCTACCGCGAGGAGTTCGAAGGCGTGTGGGCCGACTCACGGCCCGTGTCCTGAAGCACTCCTGACGCAGCCTCCGAAGGCCGCCGGCCACGGCCCGTTGTCAGTGGCGCGTGGCAGGCTGGGGAACCAGACGGGGGAAGCACCACCGAAGGGGGAACCGCCATGGCGTGGCACGAGGAGCTGCTGATCGGCTTCGACCTGGAGACGACCGGCACCGATCCCGCACAGGCCCGGATCGTCACGGCCGCGGTCGTGGAGACCAAGGGCGGCGAGCCGGTGCGCAGTCTGCACTGGCTGGCCGACCCGGGCGTCCCCATCCCGGCTGAGGCCGCCGCCATCCACGGCATCACGGGCGAACGGGCCGCCGAGCAGGGCCGGCCCGCCCGCGAGGTGGTGGAGGAGATCGCCGCCGCGCTGGCCGGGCACTGGGCGCTGGGCGTGCCCATCGTCGCCTACAACGCCTCCTTCGACCTCAGCCTGCTGGAGGCGGAGCTGCGCCGGCACGGGCTGCGCCCGCTGGGGGAGCGGCTGGCCGGGGAGACGGGCGAGCCGGCGACGGTGGGCCCGGTCGTCGATCCGTACACCATGGACCGGGCCGTCGACCGCTACCGCAAGGGCCGGCGGACGCTGGAGGCGGTCTGCCGGGAGTACGGCGTGGTCCTGGGCGAGGCGCACGAGGCCGGCGCGGACGCGCTGGCGGCGGTGCGGGTGGCCCGGGCGATAGCCGCGCGCCACCCCCGCATAGCGGAGGCGGAGCTGTGGGAGCTCCACCGCGACCAGGTGCGCTGGTACGGCGAGTGGGCCGCGGGCTATCAGCAGTGGCTGCGCCGCCAGGGGGATCCGCGGGCCGTGGTCGAGGGGGCCTGGCCGCTGCGCTGACCGCGGGCGCCGGGGCCCCGGCCGTCACTCCCGCAGCCTGAGCACCGTGGGGTCGCAGGCGAGGATCTCCAGCGCACGGCCGGGCCGGCCGGTGCCCGGGAAGGAGAGCGCGAGGTGCCGGCCGTCCTCGGTGCGCCAGGATCCGCGCACCGAGTCCGGGGCGTCGCCCCGCCCGATGGGGTGGTCGACGAAGGTGCAGTCCGCGGCGAACTCCATCGCGCGCCGGCCGCGGGCGGGCGGGAAGGCATAGCCGCCGGGCCGGTAGACCGTCACGCCGTCGCCGTCCTCCTCGCGGGAGTGCACCCAGCGCCGGAAGAGGGCGTCGGGCGGGCGGGCCGACCGCTCGGGGCCGGTGGGTCCGGCTGCCTCGTTCATGCCTCACGCACCTCCGAAATCACCCGGATTCACCGAGGTTTACCCGGGTTTACCCAAATATGGAATGCCGCTGCGCACTTACTGCCGGTTCTGCGATGTCCCTAGATGTCGTAGCTGTGCGGGTCTACGGTAATCCGTACCGGGCCCGCGTTCCCCACCCTGCCGTGTACGCACGGCGATTCGAGGAGGGCGCAGCATGCCCGAGAACCAGCCCCCCGCATCCCGGCCGCCCGGCCGCAGACTCTGCGCGACCATGGCGGTCCACCGCCGGCTGCTCAGCGAGAACCCCGCCTACGCCGCCGCCCGGGCGGCTGTGGAGAACAGGGCGTTCGCCTACGAACGGGGGATGGAGCGGCCCGCCCGTACTGGCATCACCTGCCTTCCCGTCGTCGTGCACGTCGTCTTCCACACCGACGAGCAGAACATCGACGACACGCAGATCGCCAGTCAGATCAGTGTCCTCAACGCCGACTTCCGCAAGCGCAACGCGGACGTCGCCCAGGTGCCGGCGGTGTGGCGGCCGCTCGCGGCCGACGCCCGGGTGGAGTTCCGGCTGGCCACGGTGGACCCCGCCGGGCGGCCCACCACGGGCATCACCCGTACGCGGACGGACGTGGCGGAGTTCCCCGCCGACGACTCGGTGAAGTCCACCGCGCAGGGCGGCCACGGCGCCTGGCCCGCGGACCGCTACCTCAATGTGTGGGTCTGCCTGCTGGGCGAGTCGCTGCTGGGGTACGCCCAGTTCCCCGGCGGCCCGGCCGCCACCGACGGGGTGGTCATCCTGCACTCGGCGTTCGGCACGTCCGGCACCGCGACGGCACCGTTCGACCTCGGGCGGACCGCCACCCACGAGGTGGGGCACTGGCTCAATCTGTTCCACATCTGGGGCGACGACGGCACCGGCTGCAGCGGCAGCGACTTCGTCGCCGACACCCCCAACCAGGGCGGCCCCAATTTCGGCAGCCCCGATTTCCCGCACGTCTCCTGCGGCAACGCCCCCAACGGCGACATGTTCATGAACTACATGGACTATGTCGATGACGCGGCCATGTTCATGTTCACGCAAGGTCAGGTGACCCGCGTGGACGCCACCCTTGACGGCCCCCGGAGCAGCTTCCCCGCCGCCGGCCCCTGCTGACGGGGCCCGGCCTCGTCGGAGGACGTCAGAAGGGGTACCACCGCACCGCCGGGTCCCCCTCCCGCAGGGAGGCGACCCGGCGGGCGAACTCCGCGCGCGCCGCCGGGTTGGCCGGCGCGTGCTGGGCCACCCATGCGCAGCTCGCCGTCTCCCGGGCCCCGCGCAGCACGGCGCAGCCGTCCCACTCCCGTACGTCCCAGCCGTAGGTGTGGACGAAGGTGTGGTAGGCCTCCGGGGCCAGCCCGTAGCGGTCCCGGCTGAGGGCCATCACGACCAGGTCGTGCTCGCGCAGATCGGTGGCGAAGGTCTCCAGGTCGACCAGGACCGGCCCGTCCGGTCCGATGTGCACGTTGCGCGGGAGCGCGTCGCCGTGGACCGGGCCCGGCGTCAGACGGGGCGTCAGTGCGGCGGCCGCGGCGGCGAACCCGTCGCGGCGCTCGCGCAGATAGTCGGCGTCGGCCGGGTCGATCGCGTCCCCGGCCAGCCGCAGCCACCGCTCGACGCCGCCGAGCAGCTCCCGGCGGGGCAGCGCGAAGCCGGGTTCGGGAAGCGCGTGGACCTGCCGCAGCAGTGCCGCCAGATCGGCGGGGTCCGCCGGGCGCACGGCCTCCGGGAGCCGGTGCCAGAGCGTCACCGGATGGCCGTCGGCGACCAGCGCCGTCGGCTGCGCCGCCCGTACGGCGGAAATGCCGCTCTCCGCGAGCCAGGCGGCGATGCGCAGCTCACGGTCGGCGCGCTCGCGCAGGGAGGCGTCCCGGCCGACCTTGGCGACGAGGCCGTCGGCGGCGAAGACCGCGTTCTCGCCGAGCGCGAGCAGCCGCGCGTCGGCCGCCGGCAGCGGCGTCCCGGCAGCGGCGAGGAGCTCGCGTGCCCGTTGTTCCGTGAATGCCGCGTCCACCACCACGTCGTACCTTCCGTGCCCCGCTGTTCCCGGGGCGTGCGTGCCCGGGCCGGTCATGGCAAGTGTCCCCTTTGGCGGGGAGCGGGGCGGCACCGGGTGGCCGGAAGGCCGCAGGGAAGGGGTGGCTCGAAAAAAACCATTGAACGAGACGTATCGTCTCGCCTATGGTGCTCCCATGCCTGCTTCCCCCGCCGTTCGGCCCGCCCATATCGCCATGTTCAGCATCGCGGCCTCCGGCCACGTCAACCCCACCCTCGAGGTCATCCGCGAACTCGTCGCCCGTGGCCACCGGGTCACCTACGCCATCCCCGAGTCCTTCGCCGAGGTCGTGGCCGCGGCCGGCGCCGAGCCGAAGATCTACGACTCGACGCTTCCCACCGCTGAGGACCCCGACGCCTGGGGCTCGGAACTCATCGACCACTTCGAGCTGTTCCTCAACGACGCCGTCCATGTCCTGCCGCAGCTGATCAAGGCCTACGAGGGCGACGAGCCGGACCTGGTCCTGTACGACATCACCGCCTACCCCGCCCGCGTCCTCGCCCACCGCTGGCGCGTGCCCATCGTCCAGCTGTCGCCCAACCTGGTCGCCTGGGAGGGCTACACGGAGGAGGTCGGGGCCGCGATGGTCGAGCCGATCAAGCGCTCCCCGCGCGGCGCCGCCTACTACGCGCGCTTCGCCGAGTGGCTGCGGGACAACGGCCTCGCCCTGGACCCCGACTCCTTCAAGGGCCGGCCCGACCGGTGCCTCGCCGTCATCCCGCGCGCCATGCAGCCGCACGCCGACCGGGTCGACGAGACGGTCACCACCTTCACCGGGCCGTGCCAGGGCGACCGCGCGGACCAGGGCACCTGGCAGCGCCCGGCGGACGCGGAGAAGGTCCTGCTGGTCTCCCTGGGCTCGACGTTCACCAAGCAGCCCGGCTTCTACCGCGAGTGCGTCAAGGCCTTCGGCGACCTGCCCGGCTGGCACGTGGTGCTGCAGATCGGCAAGCACGTCGGCCTCGGGGACCTGGGCGAGGTGCCCGCCAACATCGAGGTGAGCCGCTGGGTGCCCCAGCTCTCCGTCCTCCGCCAGGCCGACGCCTTCGTCACCCACGCCGGCATGGGCGGCTCCCAGGAGGGTCTGGCGTGCGGCGTCCCCATGGTCGCGGTGCCACAGGCCGTCGACCAGTTCGGCAACGCCGCGATCCTCCAGGAGCTGGGCGTCGCCCGGCACCTGCCGACGGAGGAGGCCACCGCCGAGGCGCTGCGGGAGGCGGTGCTGTCCCTGACCGGCGACCCCGCGGTGGCCGCGCGCTCGGCGGCGCTGAAGGCCGAGCTCGCGGCGGAGGGCGGCACTCCTTACGCGGCCGACCTCATCGAGGCGGAGCTTCGGCCCGCCCGCTGACCCCTGGTACGGTCCCGTGCCAACGGTCGCCGTGCCCAACCCCCACGGGGCGCGGCGGCCGGCGTCCGTCGTCGTAGCGCCGCAGCAGCAGCGAGACCACCTCCGGCGCCGGCCCCAGCACCTCGGCCAGCACATCGGCCCCCGCCGCCCGGGCCCCCGCGGCGATGCGGTCCGGCAGCCGCCCGGGAGCCAGCGCGTACGGGGCCACCGCGATCCGGCGGACCCCCTCCGCGCGCAGCGCCCGCACGGCGTCCTCGGTGCGCGGCGGGGAAGCGGAGGCGAACGCGGGCCGCACGGCGCACCAACCGGTGTGCCGCCACTCCCGCGCGATGTCAGCGATCACCGCGTTCGCCTCCGGGTCGGAGGAGCCCGCCGAGGCCAGGACGACCCCGGTCGAGCCCCGGTGGCCGGGGCGCACCCCGGCCTCGTACAGCCGCCGCTCCAGCGCCGCCGTCAGCAGCGTGGAAGGACCGAGCACCCTCGCCTGACGTACCGTCAAACCGGGCAGTGCGGCCCGCGCCCGGTCCAGGACGGCGGGGACGTCGGACTTGGCGTGGAAGGCACGGGTCAGCAGCAGCGGCACCGCGACCACCTCCCGCTCGCCCTCCGCGGCCAGCCGGGCCAGCGCCTCCTGCACCCCGGGGACGCAGAAGTCCAGGAACCCCGCCTCCACGCGCAGCCCGGGCCGCCGGGCCGCCAGGCGCGAGCACAGCGCGGCGACCGTCGCCGCGTGCCGGGGATCGCGGCTGCCGTGCGCGACGATCAGCAGGGCCACGGCCGGCCCCTACCGCGTCGCCAGCCCGCGCGTGCGCAGCACACGGCGTTCCAGCGGGCTGAAGACGATCAGGTCGATGGCGATGCCGACGAACAGGATGAGCAGGATGCCCAGCAGCACCCCCGGCATGTCGGAGTCGGTGCGGGCGTTCTCCAGGAACTGCCCCAGGCCCAGCCCCAGATCCGGGGAGGAGGCGATGAGCTCCGCCGCCATCAGCGAGCGCCACGAGAACGCCCAGCCCTGCTTGAGCCCGGCGATGTACCCCGGCAGGGCCGCCGGCAGCAGGACGTGCCGCGCCCCGCGCACCCCCGTCGCGCCCATCGTGCGGCCCGCCCGCAGATACAGCGGCGGCACCTGGTCGATGCCGGAGACCAGGCCGTTGGCGATGGACGGCACCGCGCCCAGCAGGATCACCGCGTACATCGCCGAGTCCGTGATGCCCAGCCAGATCACCGCCGCCGGCACCCAGGCCACCGACGGCAGCGACTGCAGCCCCGACAGGATCGGCCCGAGGGCCGCCCGCACCACCGGCACCCGGGCCACCAGCAGCCCGAGCGGGGTACCGAGGGCGAGCGCGGCGAAGAAGCCCAGCAGTCCGCGCGAGACGCTCGTCCAGACGATGGACAACAGCGTGCCGTTCAGCCACAGTTCGCGCAGGCTGCTCCAGACCGCGGACGGGTCGGGCAGCTTGTAGTCGTCGGTGACCTCCGCCAGGACCAGCAGCTTCCACACGGCCAGCACCAGCACCACGGCCACCAGCGGCGGCAGCACCTTCTGCAGCAGCACCTGCCGCAGCGGGGTGCGCTTGACCTGGACCGCGTCCAGCGCGTCGAGTCCGGCCTCCAGGCCGGCGAGGTCGCCCTCGGCGGCCTTGGTGGTCTCAAGTCCGGCCATGGCGGCGGATCTCCCCCCGTAGTTCCTCGGTGATCTCCACCGACAGATCGGCCACCGCCGCGTCCTCGATGCGGCGCGGCTGCGGGATGCCGACCTCCCACTCGCGCACCACCCGGCCCGGCCGGGACGACAGCAGCACCACCCGCTGCCCCAGCCGCACCGCCTCGCGGACGTTGTGCGTCACGAACAGCACCGACAGCCGCGTCTCCGACCAGATGCGGGTCAGCTCGTGGTGCAGCACGTCCCGCGTGATGGCGTCCAGCGCCGCGAACGGCTCGTCCATCAGCAGCACCCGGCTGTCCTGCGCCAGCGCCCGGGCCAGGGCGACGCGCTGGCGCATGCCGCCCGACAGCTCGTGCACGCGCTTGCCGTACGAGCCGCCCAGCCGGACGAGGTCCAGCAGCCGCTCGGCCTCCGCCTGCCGGGCGCCCCGGGGCACCCCGCGCAGCCGCAGGGCCAGTTCGATGTTGCGGCCCGCCGTCAGCCACGGGAACAGCGCGTGCTCCTGGAACATCAGCGCGGGGCGGCCGCCGGGCACCGCGATGGTGCCGGCGGACGGCCGGTCCAGCCCGGCGACCAGGTTCAGCAGCGTGGACTTGCCGCAGCCGGACGCGCCCAGGAGGCAGACGAACTCGCCGGGCCGGACGTCGAGCGTGATGTCGTCGAGCACGGGCCGGTCCGCGCCCGGGCGGCCGAAGCTCTTGTGGACGTTCTGGATCCGGACGGCCGCCGGTATGTCGTCATCGACGGCCGTGCCGGAGGTCGCGGTGGTCAACGCCGGGGTCATCCGGTCACCTCCTGGAGTGCGGACGGGCATGCGCGCCCCTACTGCCGTGTACACGGTCACTGCCTGCCGAGCTTCGCGGTGTCGACGGCCGGCTTGCCCTCGGCCTTGAGCACCTTGTTGAGGAGGGTCACGTCGTAGATGCCGGACAGGTCCGGCCGGTCCAGCAGCCCGGCGCCGACGGCGTGGTCGGCCTGGGCCCGCAGCGTCGTCGCCAACGGATCGTCGGTCGTGACGATGGACTTCCACGCCGGGTCGAGCACCTGGGCCGGCAGCTCCTTGCCGGAGAGCTTCTTCAGCGCCGCGTTGGCCGAGGCCTTCGCCTTGTCCGGGTTCGCCGCGATCCAGGCGTTCGTACGCACCGATCCGCGCAGCACGGCCTCGACCACGTCCGGGTGCGCGTCGAGGAACTTCTGCGACACGACCACATTGGTGATCACGAACTTTCCGTCCGGCCACAGCGAGCTCTCGTCCAGCAGCACCTTGCCGCCCTGCGAGACCAGCTTGGAGGCCGTCGGCTCCGGCACCCAGGCGCCGTCGACGGAACCGGACGCGAAGGCGTCGGGCGTGACCTTGTTGTCCGTACGGACCACGGAGACGTCGCCCTTGCCGCTGCTCGGGTCGACCTTCCAGCCCTTCTCCGCGATCCAGTGGAGGAAGGCCACGTCCTGGGTGTTGCCCTTCTGCGGCGTGGCGATGCGCTTGCCCTTGACGTCGTCGAGGGAGGAGACGCGGTCCGGGTGCACCACGAGCTTCACCCCGCCGGAGGCGGAGCCGGAGACGATCCGCAGGCTCTTGCCCTTGGACTTCACATAGCCGTTGATCGCCGGCGACGGGCCGATCCAGCCGATGTCGATGGAGCCCGCGTTGAGCGCCTCGATCTCCGACGGCCCGGCGTTGAAGGTCGTCGACTTGAGCTCGGTGCCGCCCAGTTCCTTCTGCAGGAGCCCCTCCTGCTCGCCGACCAGCGGAGTTGCGTGGGTGATGTTGGGGAAGTAGCCGATGCGCACGGTGTCGGCGGAGAGCTTGCGGCCGTCGGCCGTGGCCTTCGCGCCGGCGGTGGAGGAGTCCTTCTGCGATCCGTACCCACAGGCCCCGAGGAGGCCGGTCAGCAGCGGGAGGGCGACCGCGGCCGCCAGGGCTCGGCGGCGGGGAGATGCGGCGGCAGACATGAGGGGGGTTCCTCTCTGCGGGCCGGTGCGTACGGCGGGTACGCCCGGCGGGTTCACATGGGGCTGGGGGGACGGGGATGCGGCGGGGGTACGGACGTCAGCGCGCACATCGCCCGACGCCGCCCTGCCCGCTGCCGAGGACACCGCTGCCGATGCGGCCGCCCTCCTTGTCGAATGCCGAGAAGAAGTCCCGGGTGAGCCCGGTCATGGTCAGAAGTCCCAGCCCTCGTCGTCGGCCGCCGCCCGCGGGGCCGGCGCCGCGAAGGCCGCACCCGCCATGCCCGCCGTCAGTGTCGTCCCGTCGGCCGGGTCGACCAGCAGGAACGAACCGGTGCGCCGGGAGTCGGCGTACGCGTCGAGCGCCAGCGGCTCGGCGGTGCGCAGCACCACGCGGCCGATGTCGTTGGCGGCCAGTTCGCCGGGCGCGCGGTGGTGGGACAGGTCGCCCAGCGTCAGCCGCGAGGGGATGTCCTTGACGATCGCCTTGACCGTACGAGTGGTGTGCTTGAGCAGCACCCGGTCCCCGGTGCGCAGCGGCCGGTCGGCCACGTGGCAGACGGTCGCCTCGACGTCCCGGGTGGGGACGGGCGCGCCGGCGGTGGGGGCGATCAGGTCGCCGCGGGAGACGTCGAGGTCGTCGGCCAGGCGCAGGGTCACCGACTGCGGCGCCCACGCCAGGTCCACGCTCGCGCCCAGCGCGTCGATGCCGGCGATCGTGCTGACCCGTCCCGAGGGCAGCACGGTGACGGGCTCGCCGACGCGCAGCACCCCGGAGGCGAGCTGGCCGGCGTAGCCGCGGTAGTCGGGGTGCTCGGGCGTCTGGGGGCGGATGACGTACTGGACGGGAAAGCGGGCCGGGTCGCCGGTGGGGTCGGCCACGACGGGCACGCTCTCCAGGTGCTCGAGGACGGTCGGGCCGCCGTACCAGTCCATGTGCGCCGAGGCGGTCACCACGTTGTCGCCGGCCAGGGCCGAGATCGGGATCGCGGTGACGTCGGGCACGCCCAGCGAGGCGGCGTACGCCGTGAACTCCCCGGCGATGGCGGCGAAGACGGGCTCGGCGTAGTCGACGAGGTCCATCTTGTTGACGGCGAGCACCACGTGCGGGACCCGCAGCAGCGCCGCGACGGCGGCGTGCCGCCGGGTCTGCTCGACGACGCCGTTGCGGGCGTCGACCAGCACCACGGCCAGCTCGGCGGTCGAGGCGCCGGTGACCATGTTGCGGGTGTACTGCACGTGCCCGGGGGTGTCGGCGAGGACGAACCGGCGGCGCGGCGTGGCGAAATAGCGGTACGCGACGTCGATGGTGATGCCCTGCTCGCGCTCCGCGCGCAGCCCGTCGGTCAGCAGCGCCAGGTCCGGCTCCTGCTGTCCGCGGCCCCGCGAGGCCCGCTCGACGGCCTCCAGCTGGTCGGACAGCACCGACTTGGAGTCGTGCAGCAGCCGGCCCACCAGCGTGGACTTGCCGTCGTCCACCGAGCCGGCGGTGGCGAAGCGCAGCAGCGAGGTCGCCGCCGGGTCGATCGATGTGCTCATGGCTAGAAGTACCCCTCGCGCTTGCGGTCCTCCATCGCGGCCTCCGACAGCTTGTCGTCGGCCCTCGTCGCGCCCCGCTCGGTGAGCCGGGACGCGGCGATCTCGGCGATGACCTCCTCGATCGTCACCGCGCCGGAGTCGACGGCCCCGGTGCAGGACATGTCGCCGACCGTGCGGTAGCGCACCAGCCGTCTCTCGGTCCGCTCGCCCTCCCGGGGGCCGCCCCACCCGCCCGCCGCCAGCCACATGCCGTCCCGGGCGAACACCTCGCGCTCGTGGGCGTAGTAGATGGCCGGCAGCTCGATCTTCTCCCGGGCGATGTACTGCCACACGTCCAGCTCGGTCCAGTTCGACAGCGGGAAGACCCGCACGTGCTCACCGGGGGAGTGGCGGCCGTTGTACAGCTGCCACAGCTCCGGGCGCTGCCGGCGCGGATCCCAGCCGCCGAACTCGTCCCGCAGCGAGAAGACCCGCTCCTTCGCGCGCGCCTTCTCCTCGTCCCGGCGGCCCCCGCCGAAGACGGCGTCGAAGCGGTGCGCGGCGATCGCGTCCAGCAGGGGGACGGTCTGCAGGGGGTTGCGGGTGCCGTCGGGGCGCTCACGCAGCCGGCCGTCGTCGATGAAGTCCTGTACGGACGCCACGTGCAGCCGCAGACCGTGCTCGGCCACCGTGCGGTCGCGGTAGGCCAGGACCTCGGGGAAGTTGTGGCCGGTGTCCACGTGCAGCAGCGAGAACGGCACCGCCGCCGGCGCGAACGCCTTCAGCGCCAGGTGCAGCATGACGATCGAGTCCTTGCCGCCGGAGAAGAGGATCACCGGCCGCTCGAACTCCCCCGCCACCTCGCGGAAGATGTGCACCGCCTCGGACTCCAGGGAGTCCAGGTGCGTCAGGGCGTAGGGGCTCTCGCTCACAGCAGCCCCCGCCCGGCCAGCAGTCCGTACACGGCCGCCGCCGACTCCTCGACGCTCTGCTCGTGCGCCTCGACGCGCAGGTCCGGATCGAGGGGAGCCTCGTACGGGTCGTCCACCCCCGTCAGACCGGACAGCTCGCCCGCCGCCTGCCGCGCGTACAGGCCCTTCACGTCCCGTACGGAGCACACGTCCACCGGCGTCGCCACGTGCACCTCCACATATCCGGTGCCGTGTTCCTGATGGCGCTTGCGGACCGCCTCGCGCGAGTGCGTGTACGGCGCGATGACCGGTACGAGCACGGTCACGCCGTGCGCGGCCAGCAGCCGGGCGACGAAGCCGATCCGCTGCACATTGGTGTCGCGGTCCTCGCGGGAGAAGCCGAGACCGGCCGAGAGGAACTCGCGTATCTCGTCCCCGTCCAGCACCTCCACCCGGTGCCCCTCGTCACTCAGCCGTCCCGCCAGCGCACGGGCGATCGTCGTCTTGCCCGCGCTCGGCAGCCCGGTGAGCCAAACCGTGGCCCCACTCATGTCCCGCTCCCCGTCTCGTGTCATCCGTGCAACCCGCACTCGGTCTTGCCGCGCCCGGCCCACCGGCCGGCCCTCGCGTCCTCGCCGGCCGCGACGGGCCGGGTGCAGGGCGCACATCCGATGGAGGCATATCCCTCCGTCAGCAGAGGATTGGTGAGCACTGCGTGTTCCGCGACATAGGCGTCCACGTCGGCCTGCGTCCAGCGGGCGATCGGCGAGACCTTCACCTTTTGCCGGCGGGCGTCCCAGCCCACGACCGCGGTGCCCGCCCGGGTCGGGGACTCGTCGCGGCGCAGTCCCGTCGCCCAGGCGTCGTAGGAGGCGAGCCCCTCCTCCAACGGCCGCACCTTGCGCAGCGCACAGCACAGGTCGGGGTCCCTCTCATGCAGCCTCGCCCCGTACGCGGCGTCCTGTTCGGCGACGCTCTGGCGCGGGGTGAGGGTGATGACGCGCACGTCCAGCACGGCCGCCACGGCGTCCCTGGTGCCGATGGTCTCCGGGAAGTGGTAGCCGGTGTCCAGGAAGACCACGTCGACGCCGGGCAGGACGCGGGAGGCGAGGTGGGCGACCACCGCGTCCTCCATGGAGGAGGTCACGCAGAAGCGCTCCCCGAAGGTCTCGGCCGCCCAGCGCAGGATCTCCTGCGCCGGCGCGTCCTCCAGCTCGCGGCCCGCCCGCCGGGCCATCCCCTCAAGTCCGCTCATCGACGGCCCCCTTGGCCAGGCCCCGGGCGAGGAGCCCGAGGAACGAGAGCTTGAAGGCCCGGTTGCAGGCACCGCACTCCCAGGCGCCGTGGCCCTGTTCGCCGGGGCGCAGGTCCTCGTCACCGCAGTACGGGCAGTGGAAGGGCGCGGCACGCTCACTCATGAGAGGTCCTCCTCGTCGGCCCGCGTCACCCACTGCGCGAAGCGCTCGCCGTCCGCGCGCTGCTCCTGGAAGCGCCGCAGGACGCGTTCGACGTAGTCGGGCAGCTGCGCCGAGGTCACCTTCAGCCCCCGCACCTTGCGGCCGAATCCGGCTTCCAGGCCCAGGGCGCCGCCCAGGTGCACCTGGAAGCCCTCGACCTGGTTGCCCTCGTCGTCGACGACCAGCTGGCCCTTGAGGCCGATGTCGGCGACCTGGATGCGGGCGCAGGCGTTCGGGCAGCCGTTGACGTTGATGGTGAGGGGCTCGTCGAAGTCCGGGAGGCGGCGCTCGAGTTCGTCGATGAGCGAGGCGCCGCGCGCCTTGGTCTCCACGATCGCGAGCTTGCAGAACTCGATGCCGGTGCAGGCCATCGTGCCGCGCCGGAAGGGGGAGGGGCCGACCCGCAGGTCCAGCGCCTCCAGGCCCGCCACCAGCGAGGCGACCTGCTCCCCGGGCACGTCGAGGACGATCATCTTCTGCTCGGCGGTGGTGCGCAGCCGGCCCGAGCCGTGCTCCTCGGCGAGGCCCGCGATCTTGGTGAGGGTGGCGCCGTCGACGCGGCCGACGCGCGGGGCGAAGCCGACGTAGAAGCGGCCGTCCTTCTGCCGGTGCACGCCGACGTGGTCGCGCCAGCGCTCCACGGGCTGGGCGGGGGCCGGTCCGTCGGTGAGCGGGCGGCCCAGGTACTCCTCCTCCAGCACCTGCCGGAACCTCTTCGGACCCCAGTCGGCGAGGAGGAACTTCAGCCGGGCGCGGTTGCGCAGCCGCCGGTAGCCGTAGTCGCGGAAGATGCCGATGACGCCGCCGTAGACGTCCGCGACGTCCTCCAGCGGCACCCAGGCGCCCAGCCGGACGCCGATCCTGGGGTTGGTGGACAGACCGCCGCCCACCCACAGGTCGAAGCCGGGGCCGTGCTCGGGGTGGCGGACGCCGACGAAGGCGACGTCGTTGATCTCGTGCGCCACGTCCAGCAGCGGCGAGCCGGACACCGCCGACTTGAACTTCCGCGGCAGGTTGGAGAAGTCGGGGTTGCCGATGAAACGGCGGTGGATCTCCTCGATGGCCGGGGTGCCGTCGAGGATCTCGTCCTCGGCGATCCCGGCGACCGGCGAGCCGAGGATGACCCGGGGCGTGTCGCCGCAGGCCTCGGTCGTCGACAGGCCCACGGCCTCCAGCCGCCGCCAGATCTCCGGCACGTCCTCGATGCGGATCCAGTGGTACTGGATGTTCTGCCGGTCGGTGAGGTCGGCGGTGCCGCGCGCGAACTCCTCGGAGATCTCGCCGACGACGCGCAGTTGCGCGGTGGTCAGCCGGCCGCCGTCGATGCGCACCCGCAGCATGAAGAACTCGTCGTCCAGCTCCTCCGGCGCCAGGACGGCCGTCTTGCCGCCGTCGATGCCGGGCTTGCGCTGGGTGTACAGGCCCCACCAGCGCATACGGCCACGCAGATCGCTGGGGTCGATGGAGTCGAAGCCGGCCTTGGAGTAGATCGTCTCAATGCGTGTCCGCACATTGAGACCGTCGTCGTCCTTCTTGAACTGCTCGTTGGCGTTCAGGGGCGTGAAGTGGCCGACGGCCCACTGGCCCTCGCCGCGGTGGCGGCCGGTTTTGCGCCGGGGCGGGGCGGCGGGTGAGGCGGAAGGGGAGTCAGCCATGGCGAAATGTCCTTAAAGTCCGCATGCGTGGGTAAGGAAGGCATGGGAAAAGGGGTAGGGAGAGACCCCGTCGGCGGCAGTGGCGACGAGAGGTGGAACGGCGGTGGTGCTGTGACTGTCAGCCCGCCGGACAGATGGCGCTGGACATGCGGCAGAGATCGACGTGACGCCGACTCACCAAGGCGATTCCAGCACGGGACATGGGGGAAGCGTGGCACGGCGCTCTTCGGCCAGTCCACTGTTGTCCGTATGATGAGAAAAGCCGTCCCGAATGATGGGACGGCTTTCTGTTCCGGCGGGCCGTGCCCGCCCTGCGGCTAGCGGGCGCCGGGCCAGGGGCCGGGCACGGGAACGTCCGGCTCCTCCTCAGTCCTCGTCTCGAACACACGGAAGCCGCGCCGCTCGTAGTTGGCCACCGCGTGCGGCCCGTCCTTGCTGCAGGTGTGCAGCCAGACCCGCTTGGTGGGCTCCCGCTCCGGCCAGCGAACGGCCAGGTCCCAGGCCCGCGCCGTGCCGAACGCCAGCAGGTGCCCGCCGATGCCGCGGCCCTGGAACTGCCCCATCAGACCGAAGTAGATGATCTCGACGGCCCCCTCCGGCTGCGGGTCGAGCTCGATGTACCCGGCCGGCGTCCCGTGCTCGTACGCCACCCACGTCTCGACGCCGGGTCGCTCCAGATAGGCGCGCCACCGCTCGTACGACCACGGCAGCCGGTCCGTCCAGCTCAGGTCCCCGCCCACGGCCGTATAGAGGAAGCGGCTGAACTCCGGCGAGGGCACCTCCGCCCGTTCGATCCGGATCCCGGACGAGGTGTCCGGAACGCGGGCGGGCCGCAGGTCGGCCGGCGAGGTCTGCTCCATGGACCAGGTGGTCACGGTCGTCGTGCTGTCGCTCATGCACCGAAGCCAACCACGGCCGCCGCCCTAACCCGTTGGCAGCCCCCGCCGCGCCGCCATCACCACCGGCGCCCTGGAGGCGGGCAGCAGGTCCTCGGCCCGGGTCGGTGCCAGCAGCCGCACCTCCAGCCCGTCGGCGAAGCGGTACGGGCGGTGGCCGAGCACCCCCGCCAGCGTGCGCCGTATCCGCGACAGCTCCGCCCGCACCGTCACCGTGCGCGTCGGATCGCCGAACAGGTCCGCCGCCAGCTCCGCGGCCGTCCGCCCGGCCGGGTGCCGGGCCAGTACGTACAGCAGCTCCGCGTGGCGCGGGCTGAGCTCGTGCGACCAGTCGCCCGCCGCACCGGAGACGGTGACCGTCCAGTCGCGGGGCCGGCGCAGGTCCAGCACCAGCCGGCCCGGCGGGGCGTCCTCGCCCCGGTCCTCCTCGATCCGCACCAGCCAGCCGTCCGGCAGCGGTTCGAGCAGGCACGGTCCCAGCGACGGCAGCCACACCCGTCCCGGCCGCACGGACCGCGGCAGCACCACCCGGCCGACCGGGGCCATGCCCGTCACCGCCGCCGTCCAGCCGTCCCGGTCCACGGCCAGCGCCCGGCCGCGCAGCCGCGCCAGCATCGGCGCGGCGACCGTACGCAGCCGGTCCACGGACTCCCAGTGCCGGGCGCGCAGCTCCGCCTCGCCCACCTTGGCGACGGCGGTCACCAGCGCCAGCGTCGCCGGGTTGAACGCGGGCGCGGGCCCGCTGACGTTCAGCACCCCCAGCAGCCGCCCGTCGCGCGGATCGTGCAACGGGGCCGCCGCGCACGTCCAGGCGTGATGGGAGCGCACGAAGTGCTCGGCGGAGTGCACCTGCACCGGCCGGCGCTCCACCAGCGCCAGCCCGATGCCGTTGGTGCCCACCAGCTCCTCCGTCCAGGAGGCCCCCACCTCGAAGCCCAGCCGGTCGGCGGACCTGCGCACCCCCGAGCTGCCCTCCCGCCACAGCACCCGGCCGTCCGTGTCCGTGACGGCAATCAGGTGCCGCACGGCGTCGGCCGCCTCCAGCAGCCCCTCGCGCAACTGCGGCAACAGCTCGCCCAGCGGGGAGGCGTGGCGGCGGTGCTCCAGCTCCTCGGCCGAGATCAGCGGGACCGGCCGCCCGTTGTCCGGGTCCACGCCGTGCCGGCGCACCCGGTGCCACGACTCCCCGATGACCGGTCTGGGCCGCGCCGGGGGTCGTGAGCCGGCGAGGGCCGCCTCCCGGATGGCGGGAAGCAGCCCCGCGTCGATTGGTATGCGCTTCACGCTGCAATGGTGCCCGCCCGAAGGCGCCCCGCGCCGGGGCATCCGCGATATTGCAACGCCATGCAACCATTGCGGCCGCCCTCGCCCCGGGCGGAAGGTGACGGTGAGCGGCCGGAGGGTGGTGCCGAGTCGGCGCAGCACCACCCTCCGCGGCCTCCCACCAGCGGTGTCCGCGCTTCCGTCCGCCGGGCCGCCGGATGAATCGACCCGCCCGCGGCCGATACGGTTAGGGCGTGCAGGCAGCAAAAGAACATTCGGCCCGGCAGGTCGGCCGGCTCCACAGGGCCAGGGCCCTGTACCGAAATGTCTCCAAACGCAGGATGACGTGGCTGCTCCTGAAGGACACCGTCAACTCCTGCATGGAGTACCGCGTCACCGGCCTCGCCGCGGAGGCCGCCTTCTTCACCCTCCTGTCGCTGCCGCCCCTGCTGCTCGGCCTCCTCGGCCTGCTCCGCTACCTGGACGACTGGACGGGCACCGACACCATCGGCGCCATCCAGCAGAACATCCTCACCGCCTCCGCGGCCGTCCTGTCGGACAAGGGCACCCAGGAGATCGCCCAGCCGCTGGTGCGCGAAGTCATCAGGATCGGCCGCCCGGACGTCATCTCGGTCGGCTTCGCCGTCGCCCTGTGGTCCGGCTCCCGGGCCGTCAACGTCTTCGTCGACACCATCACGATCATGTACGGGCTGGAGGGCAAGCGCGGCATCGTCAAGACCCGGCTGCTGGCCTTCCTCCTCTACGTCGTGGCGCTCGTCGTCGGGGCGGTGGCCCTGCCGCTGATGGTGGCCGGGCCCGAGGCGGTGGTGGACATCGTGCCGTGGAGCGCCGACGTCGTGCGCTTCCTGTACTGGCCCGTCGTCATCATCCTGTCCATCGCCTTCCTCACCACCCTCTACCACGTGTCCGTGCCGGTGCGCTCGCCGTGGGAGGAGGACATCCCCGGAGCCCTCGTCGCCCTCGCGATGTGGGTGCTCGGCAGCTTCCTGCTGCGCCTCTACCTGACGCACACGGTCGAGGGCGTCACCATCTACGCCTCGCTCGCCGCGCCCGTCGCCGTGCTGCTGTGGATCGGCGTCTCGGCCTTCGCGGTGCTCGTCGGCGCCGCGGTCAACGCCGCGTTGGACCGCGTCTGGCCGTCGGTCGCCACCGCCGCCGCCCGCGCCGAGGTCGACCGCCTGCGCGAGGCCGCCGCGGCCCAGGCGGCCGCCGAACGCGCCGCGCTGGCGTTGGTGCACGAGCTCGAGGACGACCCCTTCGAGGAGCCCGAGGACGACGGCGTCATAGGCCAGGACCGCGAACCCCCCTCGGAGTTCCCCGAGCGCTGGGCCCAGTTCCTCCCCCACGAGGACGTCCGCTCCCGCCTCCACAAACCGGAACACCAGCCCAAACACGCGAAGCCGAACCGACGCGACTGACTGTCCTCAAACGCCGGACGGGCTGGAGAAATCCAGCCCGTCCGGCGTTTGAGGACAGAAAAAACCCGTGGCGACAGGGCGCCCACCGCACCTACGATCGCCGCACCAGCACAAGGTCCCCCACAGGAGGTGAGTACGCGATGACTGTCACGGCAACGGGCACGGCCCGCACTCGGAAGCACGCTCATCCCACCTCCCTCCTGAAGGACCACTGTCTTGTCCGAGTTCCCCACCGCACACCCCCTCACCGCCTACGGCTGGGACGCGGGGTTCGCTGACAGCTTCGCCCCGCACGCCGCCGACGGGCTCGTGCCCGGGCGGATCGTCCGCGTCGACCGCGGCCGCTGCGACCTCGTCGTCCCCGACGGCGACGGCGTCCGCACCGTCCTGGCCGACACCGCGCTCGTCACCACCGGCGACCCGCTGAACATCATGTGCACCGGCGACTGGGCCGCCGTCGACCCCGCCGGGCGCTACGTACGGGCGCTGCTGCCGCGCCGCACGGCCTTCGTGCGGTCCACCTCCTCCAAGCGGTCCGAGGGCCAGGTCCTCGCCGCCAACGTCGACCACGCCGTCGTCGCCGTCTCCCTGGCCGTCGAGCTCGACCTCGGCCGGATCGAGCGGTTCCTGACCCTGGCCTGGGAGAGCGGCGCCGTACCGCTCGTCGTGCTCACCAAGGCCGACCTCGTCCCCGGGCCCGACGTCCTGGGCCACCTGATCGCCGACACCGAGGCCGCGTCGCCCGGGGTCCAGGTGCTGGCGGTCAGCGCCGAGACCGGCGAAGGCGTCGACGTCCTCGCCGCGGTGCTGGCCGGCGGCACCTCCGTGCTGCTCGGCCAGTCCGGCGCCGGGAAGTCCACCCTCGCCAACGCCCTCGTCGGCGAGGACGTCCAGGCGGTGCAGGCCGCGCGCGACCGGGACGGCAAGGGGCGGCACACCACCACCACGCGCAATCTGCTGCCGCTGCCCGGCGGCGGCGTCCTCATCGACACCCCCGGCCTGCGCGGCGTGGGGCTGTGGGACGCCGAGGGCGGCGTCGCGCAGACCTTCTCCGAGATCGAGGCCCTCGCGGAGGACTGCCGCTTCCACGACTGCGGCCACGACGCCGAGCCGGGCTGCGCGGTCCTCGAAGCGGTCGCCGGCGGCGCACTGCCGCAGCGCCGCCTCGACAGCTATCGCAAGCTGCTCCGCGAGAACGCCCACATCGCGGCCCGTACCGACGCCCGGCTACGGGCGGAGATGCGCCGCGAGTGGAAGCTGAAGATCACCGCCGGACGGCACATCGCCGCCCACAAGCGGGGTGACATCCGCTAGCCGCACCCACCGGCCGCCCCACCACGGCATGGCCCTCGCCCCGGCGAGGGCCATGTCCGTTTTCCGCCAGTCCCGGCCCCGTGCGTACCGCAGACTGGAACGCATGACGGACCTCGCGAGACAGCTCGACGACTCCCGCTACCAGGCGGTGAGCAGCCGGGACGCGCGCTTCGACGGAGAGTTCTACTTCGCCGTGGCCACCACCGGCATCTACTGCCGCCCGAGCTGTCCCGCCGTGACCCCCAAGCGCGTCAACGTGCGCTTCTACCCCTCGGCGGCGGCCGCCCAGGGCGCCGGCTTCCGCGCCTGCCGCCGCTGCCGCCCCGACGCGGCCCCCGGCTCGGCCGAGTGGAACGTACGGGCCGACCTGGCCGGCCGCGCGGTGCGGCTGATCGGCGACGGCGTCGTCGACCGCGACGGCGTCGAGGGCCTCGCCGACCGCCTCGGCTACAGCTCCCGCCACGTGCACCGCAGCCTCACCGAGGAACTGGGCGCCGGCCCCGTCGCCCTCGCCCGCAGCCGGCGCGCCCACACCGCCCGGGTGCTGCTGGAGACCACCGGCCTGCCGGTCACGGAGATCGCCTTCGCGGCGGGCTTCGCCAGCGTCCGGCAGTTCAACGACACGATCCGCGAGATCTACGCCCGCACCCCCAGCGAGCTACGGGCCCGCCCCGCCCACCGCCGCACCGGCGACGGCGTGCCGGGCGGCATCCCGCTGCGGCTCGCCCACCGCGGCCCCTACGCCGCCCGCCAGGTCTTCGACTTCCTCCAGCGCCGCGCCATCACCGGCATCGAGGAGGTGCTCGGCGAGAGCGGCGCCCGCCGCTACCGCCGCACCCTGCGGCTGCCCTACGGCGCCGGCATCGCCGAGGTCCGCGAACCGCGGCCCGCCGCCTCCCGGAGCGGCGACTGGCTCGAGTGCCGGCTCCACCTCACCGACCCCCGCGACCTGTCGACGGCCGTGCAGCGCGTGCGACGGCTCTTCGACCTCGACGCGGATCCCTACGCCGTCGCCGAGCGGCTCGGCGCCGACCCCCAGCTGCGGCCCCTGGTCGCGGCCCGCCCGGGGCTGCGCTCGCCCGGCGCGGCGGACGCCGAGGAGCTGGCGGTACGGGCCGTGCTGGGCCAGCAGGTCTCGGTGGCCGCGGCCGCGCGGCTCGCCGGCACGCTGGTGGCCGCCTACGGAAAGCCGCTGGCCGCGCCGGACGGCGCCCTCACCCACGTCTTCCCCGAACCCGGCACGCTGGCCGGCGCCGCCCTCGACGAGCTGGGCATGCCGGACGCGCGCAGGCGCGCCCTGCGCACGCTCGCCGCCGCGCTGGCGGACGGCTCGGTCCGGCTCGACGCGGGCGTCGACCGGGACGCCGCCGAGCGCGAGCTGCTCGCCCTGCCGGGCATCGGCCCCTGGACGGCCGGCTACATCCGGATGCGGGCGCTCGGCGACCCGGACGTCTTCCTGCCGGGCGACGCGGGCGTACGCCACGGGCTCGCCGCGCTCGGCGCCACCGCGGGCGACGCCCGGGCCTGGCGGCCCTGGCGCTCGTACGCCCTGCACCACCTGTGGAACGCCCCCGGGCACACCCCGGACACCCCGAAGGACATCTGACATGCTCTACACCGACTTCGACAGCCCCCTCGGCCGGCTGCTCCTCACCGGCGTCCCCTCGGCCACCGCCCCCGGCGGGACGGCCATCGCCTCCCTGTCCGTACCGGGGCAGAAGAACGCCCCGACCGTGGAACCGGACTGGCGGCGCGAGTCGGCCGCGTTCGCGGAGGCACGACGGCAGATCGAGGCCTACTTCGCGGGGGACGCCCAGGACTTCACCCTCGAATACACCGTCCAGGGCACCGAGTTCCGCCGGAAGGTGTGGGACGCGCTGGACGCCGTCCCGTACGGCGCCACCACCAGCTACGGCGCGCTGGCCGCCCGCATCGGCGCACCGCGCGCCGCGGTGCGCGCCGTGGGCGGGGCGATCGGCGCCAACCCCCTGCTCGTGCTGAGGCCCTGCCACCGGGTGATCGGCGCGGACGGCTCCCTCACCGGCTACGCGGGCGGCCTGGAGCGCAAGCGGCTGCTGCTGGCGCTGGAGAACGCCCCGCTGTGAGCCGCCCGCGGCCGCGGGCGGCTCAGCCCGCGACCACCGCGCCGATCCAGGCGCCCACCACCAGCAGGCAGGCGAACAGCTCGACGAGCACGCTGGTGCCCAGCGCCCGCATCACCGTCCGCGTGGACGCCCACGCCTCGCCGCGGCCGCCCAGCCGCTGCCGTTCCATGCCGTAGATCCCGGCCAGGAAGCCCGGCACCGCACCGAGCAGCGGAACGACGAAGAAGCCGGCTATCCCGGCCGCGCCCGCCACCAGGAAGGCGCGGCGGGTGATGCCCGCGCCCTTGAGCCGGCGCGGCGGCAGCAGCCGGATCACGGCCTGGTCCAGCAACAGCACACCGGTCGCCCCGGCCAGCACGGCCCAGGCCAGGGCGGTGCCGGCGGCCGTCGACCACCACAGGATCCCGGCCCAGACGATCAGCGGTCCGGGCACGCCCGGAGTCACCACACCGAGCAGTCCGAGCAGCATCACGAGGCCGACGAGGAGCAGCTGCCAGGTCCCCATGGACCCAGGTTGCCGGAACGCGGCCGGTGGCGCCCCCGGGCGATTGTGGCCACGTGGGCCGAGACCTTTCCCCTGCCGGCGCCGGCCCGGTACGTCAGTGGCGCGTGGTCCAGCCGTGCTCGGCCGCGTGCCAGCCCAGCTGCAGCCTGGTGGTCACCCCGGCGAGCTCCATCAGCCGCTTGACCCTGCGCTGCACGGTGCGCAGGCCGAGGCCGAGCTGCTTGGCGACGCTGGCGTCGGTCAGGCCGGCCAGCAGCAGCGCCAGCACGTCGAGGTCGGTGGCGTCGGGGCCGGCCGCGGTGCCCCCACAGCCGGCGCCGGGCACGCCGGGGCGCAGCGGGCGGCCCTCGTGCCAGACGTCCTCGAAGAGGTCGACCAGGAAGTTCAGCAGCCTGCCGTCGTGGACGACGAGGGCGGCGGCCCCGTCGGTGCCGCAGGTCAGGGGCAGCAGGGCCACCCGGCGGTCGGCGATGACCAGTTCGGCGGGTATGCGGTCGACCACCCGCAGGCGCCCGCCGCGCCCGCCGTCCGGCACGAGGGCGACCGGGTGTTCGACGACGGTGCGGTGAGACACCGCGTGGGCGCCGTCGGGAACGGCGCCGCGGGGTCTCTCCGTCAACGCCCCGGGTCTGCCCGTCAACATGGCGCACACCTCGTCCACCGCGCCGAGCCGTAGTCGCAGCAGCCGACGGGCGACCGCTTCGACGCCCGTCACCACCTCCACCGGACTTCCGCCGACGGGCCGTTCCACCCGTCTTTCCCCGTGTGCCGCCTGCCGGATGGCGTCCACACCCATGGCACCGAGCATGCGCGACTCCCCTCCCCGTCCCCACAACCGCGTTGCGCCTCGGGACATCATCCCTGGGGTGGTGTTCGCCGTGCACTCTTCCCGTATGCCCCGCAGTGTGGACAATAAGGGCATGAGTCAGCAGGGGGACCATTACGCCGAACAAGAGGACGCCTGGTGGCGCGAGTTGTACGGCAGGAGTGAACCCGACACGGGAGCGGCCGCCGGCGACAGCCTCGACGAGAGATTCTCCTCCGCCTCGGCGGTGGTCGGGCCCGAACCGGTACGGCCGAGGGCCGAGCCCAAGCGGCCGCGCGTCGCCGAGCCGCCGGGCCGGCCCGACCAACGCGTGCTGCCCGGGCCGCCGTCCGCCTCTCCGTCCGGGCTCTCGCCCGCCCTCTCGCGCGGGGTGCCGCGGCAGACCAAGCGCTGG
This sequence comes from Streptomyces sp. NPDC021096, assembly GCF_040641275.1. NCBI lineage: Bacteria > Bacillati > Actinomycetota > Actinomycetes > Kitasatosporales > Streptomycetaceae > Streptomyces > Streptomyces sp. NPDC021096. Next base: position 529,670 of record NZ_JBFADG010000001.1, read on the forward strand.
GTCGCGCCCGCCAACGGCTCCCTGCCCGTCCCCGCCGACCCGGCCGGACCGCAGCCCCCGGCCCCGCCCCCCGGCGCCGGCGCTCGTGAACCGCGCCCGTCCGTCGGCCCGGACCTGATCCCCGAGGGCCCGCCGCCCCCCGACCCCCGCACCCGGGTCTGCCCGCCGCCCCCGCCGGCGCCGGGGGCCGTCGACGTGCCGGACGCACCCCGGGCCCCGCAGGTCCCCAAGGCGTCCCCGCCCCCGCAGGCACCGGAAGGCTCCGGGATCGCCCGGGGCGGCGCACGCCAGGCCAGGGCCGCGAGGGAAGCCCGCGAGGCCGCGGAGGCCGGGGAAGCGCTCGAGATCAGGGAGGCCCGGGACGTCACCGGCTTCACCGACGTCACTGGCTTCACCGACGTCACCGGCTTCACGGACCTCACCGACCTCGCCGACTTCTCCGAGGCGGCCGGAGCCCTCGACACCGCCGAGATGTCCGAGGTCCCTCCGCCGGTCCCCCCGCACCGCACCGCACCCGCGCGCAGGAACGGAACACGGCTGCGCGCCGCCGAGTTCGTCGGCCGGCGGCCGCCCACCTACGAGGCCGAGCCGACCGCCTGGCCGCCCGCCGACCCGGGCGCGCTCGAGGACCTCGTGCCCGACACCGTGCTCGACGGCGCCCGCTACGGCGCCATGGTCCTGCGGGCCGTCTCACTGCGCGGCGACTCCGCGCGCTACCGCGGCGAGCCCCGCCGCGACGCCCTGCTCACCGCCCGCTTCGGCACGGGGGAGGACGCACTGCTCCTGGTCGCCCTGGCGAGCGGCGCCCGTGCCGCGGAGGGCGCCCACCTTGCGGCGCGCGAGGTCTGCGAGTGGATCGGCGGCGCGGTGGGGCGCAGCCACGCCCGGCTCGCCGAGGACATCCACGCGGGCCGCCGCGACGAGCTGAAGTCCGGACTGCACCGGCTCACCGACCGCACCTACGGGCGGTTGCGCGTCCGCGCGGGCGAACTGGGCCTGCGCCCGGCCGAGTACACCGCGAGCCTGCGCTGTCTGCTGCTGCCCGCCGACGTCCGCTGCCGCACCCGGGTCTTCTTCGGCGTCGGCGTGGGCGGCCTCTTCCGGCTGCGCGACGGCTCCTGGCAGGACCTGGACCCCGAGCCGCACGAACCGGAGCCGACGGGCGAGCCCGTCGTCGGCTACGGCGCCGGTGACCGCATCACCGTGGACCTGGGCATCCCCACGCCCGGCATCACCCCCGTCATAGACCCCGCCGACGTGCCCAGCGAACCCTTCCGCTTCCGGGCGTCGATCGCGCGGCCCGGTGACGCCCTGCTGCTGTGCACCGCAGGGCTCGCCGACCCCCTGCGCGGCGAGCCGGAGCTGGGCGTACGGCTCGCCGAGCGGTGGGCGCGCGAGGAGCCGCCGGGGCTCGCCGAGTACCTCGCCGACGTCCAACTGCGCGTCAAGGGCTACGCCGACGACCGCAGCGCCTGCACCGTCTGGGAGGGATGAGCCGGGCATCCGTGGGGCAAGGAGCGGCGCTCAGAACCCCGTGGCGCCGTCGATGCGCTCGCGGAGCAGGTCGGCATGGCCGGTGTGGCGGGCGTACTCGGCTATGAGCTTGACCAGGACGACCCGCAGGGAGATCGGCTTCCCGGTCGCGACGACCCGGCCCGTGGCGTCCAGCGACGGCGTGGCGGCGACGATCTCGCGGGCCCGCTCGCACTCCGCCCGCCATACCGCGAGGGCCTCGGCGGGATCGCCGTCCAGCGACGCGAAGTCCTGGTCCGGATCGTCGTCCGCGTAGTACAGAAGGGGCACGTCCTCACCTGCGAACTGCGTGCGGAACCACCAGCGTTCCACCCCGGCCAGGTGCCGGATCAGGCCGTGGAGGCTCAATCCGGAGGGCGGAACACCCTTGTCGGAGAGGCGCTCCGGGGCGACGCCTGAGCATTTGAGCGCGAAGGTCTCGCGATGCCAGTCCAGGAACGCGGTCAGGATCTCGCGCTCGCCGCCGGTCGTGGGCAGCTCGGGACGGGATCCGTCGCGCCAGCCCGGGGCGTAGTTCTCTGCCGGAATCTCGGTCATGCGGCGAGTCTCGCAGGGGGCACTGACATTCGGCGCCGCCCGCCGCCCGGCAGGCCCCTGGCAGCTATTCGCGAAGGGCACAAGAGGCGCCCCCATGCCGGTCATATAACCATGTTGATGCGTCAACAGGCGTCGATTCAGCCGGTGCGGGGCATGCATTTGCCGTGAGCCTGTTCGATGCCGGGGCGCCGGGGAGGGGTCGGGGCGGCGAAGGATGAAGCGGCGGACTGCACACTGGGTGGGCGCGGAGCGGCGCGAGGGCAGGGGAGGGTCCGCCGAGGGCATCGCTCAGGAGGCGGCGGGGGAAAGCGATCCGGTGGCCACGGCGCGGTGCTGGGAGAGACGGCTCCGGCGCAAGGAACTGACGGCCGTCGCGGAGGTGCGCTCGGGACTGCGCGAGCTGCTCGCCCGATGGGGCGGCCCCGGGCGGGCGGACACCGCCGAACTGTTGGTGAGCGAGCTGGTGACCAACGCGCTCGTGCACACCGACGGCGGAGCGGTGGTCACGGCCAGGTTCACCGGCGGCCCGGAGGCGCCCGAGAAGGGCCGGTTGCGCGTGGAGGTGCGGGACTTCCTCTCCCGGCACCCGACGCTGCGCCCGCCCCCGGCCGGCTCCGCGCGCGGCAACGGCACCGCCGGCCCTCCGGGGGCCGAGGCGACCGCCACCTCCGGGCGCGGGCTGCTGCTGGTGCACGCCCTGGCGGACGGCTGGGGCGTGCGGGCCCACGGGGTGGGCAAGGCCGTGTGGTTCGAGCTGGACGCGCAAGAGCCCTGAGCCGCCTCGTGTGCGACGGCTCAGGGCTCCTGGACGGTGGACGTCAGCCGAACTGGCGCTCGATCTGGGCCAGTTTGGCCTCCAGCGAGTCGAGTCGCGGGATGGCCTGGGTGTCGTCCTCGGCGGTGAGGTCGATGGGGTCTGGCTTGCCCACCGCCTGCAGTGGGCGGGAGCGTACCGGAAGCTGACCCGGCTCGACTATGGAGGGATCCGACCCCGCTTGCGAGCCGATCTGGGCCGGCTGCGCGGCCGACGGCATGGCGGGCCCGGTGACGTCGACCTGCCGGCCGCCGCGGGCGCGGCCCCACACGCGGTGCTGCCGGTTGTACGCCTTGATGCGGGCCCGTTCCAGCTTGCCCGCCTCCCTCCGGCGCATCCGGTGCTGTGCTTGCTGACGTTTGTCCTCGCGGACCTCCTCCACGGCTTCGTCCAGCGTGCGCACGCCCTCGAGGAGCATCAGCGACCAGGCGCCGAAGGTCTCGCGCGGCGCCCGCAGCCAGCGCACTATGCGGATCTGGGGCAGAGGGCGCGGTACGAGCCCCTGTTCGCGCAGCGCCGCCCGGCGGGTCTGCTTGAGCGCCCGGTCGAAGAGCACCGCCGCCGACAGCGACATGCCGGCGAAGAACTGCGGAGCCCCCGCGTGGTCCAGGCCCCTCGGGGCGTGCACCCAGTTGAACCAGGCGGCCGCGCCGGCGAAGGTCCACACCAGCAGCCGGGAGCCGAGCGCGGCATCGCCGTGGCTCGCCTCGCGCACCGCCAGCACCGAACAGAACATCGCGGCACCGTCGAGGCCGAAGGGCACCAGGTATTCCCAGCCGTCCGTCAGTCCCAGATTCTGCTGGCCGAATCCGACCAGGCCATGGAAGGACAGGGCCGCGGCGACCGCGGCGCAGCAGAAGAGAAGTACGTACGAGGCGCTGCCGTAAATGGCCTCCTTGCGGCGTCTGCGCTCCTCGTTGCGCTCCCAGGAGTCCGTGCCGGCCGCTGTGTCCTCCGAGCCGGATTGCCGGCCGCGCGCGTACACCGTCACCGCCACCACTGCCCCGATGAGTGCCACGGCACTGGGGAGCACCCAATTCAGCGGTATGTCGGTCACTCTCATCTTGCGTCCCTTGCGTGCAGTACGGTTTCGCGCGCCATCCTGACGGAATCGGGCCGTACGCCAAGGGGTTTCGCAGCAACTCACCGCGAATGGACGGCAAGGATATACGGAGAGCGACGATGAATTTCGAACGCCCCCCAGGCGAAAGGTCATTGAGTTCTAATCAATCCACCCTAACGGGTGGCTTAGGTGATTCACTGCGCTGACAGACGCTCGATGCGGTCGGCATCGCTGGTGCGCGGGCAGGTGGCGCAGGTGTCGTCGGGGCGCAGGGTGTAGAAGAAACAGCAGCTCGCGCGGTCGCGGGTGGGCCACGACTCGCCCCGGGGGCCGGTCAGTTCACGGAAGGCGGCGCCCCCGACGTACGGCGCCGTGGCCCCCGGCAGCAGCAGCCCCAGTTCGTGCCGTGCGCGCTCCTCCTCGCCGAGCAGCCGGCCCACGTGCCACAGGCCCTCGGCGACCTCGTCCGTCGCCATGCCCCACAGGGCCCGCGCCCCGCGCCGCATGCGCGGCCGGAAGCCCTCCAGCACGGGCGCCAGGTGTGCCGCCACCGCCGCGCGCACCTCCGCGCGCAGCACCTCGGCGTCCGCCACGGGCCGGGCTCCCGGCAGCGCCGCGGCCGGGTCGCCGGGCAGACAGGCGAACTCCCCGGTCTCGGCGGTGATCCGCCCGGTGCTCCGGTGGAACGACACGGCCCCCGCCGGCAGCCGGGGCACGCGCCGGTGCAGGAACCAGGGGAGGGTGATCAGCAGGCACGCGTGCCACGCGTAGCGGTGCAGCCCGAACGAGGCGACGACGTCGGGGCGGGCCCGCTGCCCGTAGTCGCGCAGCACCTGCGCGTCGTCCCACGCGAGGAACGCGTCGAGCTCGGCGCCGCCCGCCGCGATCCCCGCGGCGCTCACCCAGCCCTTGCCGCGCCGTGGGGGACCGGACAGCACGGTCAGCGCCGGCAGGGCCTCCTTCAGCCGGGCGTACGCGGCCGCGAAGGGGGAGGCGGCCCGGGGGCCGTACGAGAGCGGGGCAGCCGAGGCAGCGGACATGCGAGGACCACCGAATCTCGATCGTTAACAGGTAAGGCTTACCTTACCCGCGCTGCCCGGGGTTTGAACTGCTGGAGGGGCCGCCTATCGTTCCGAATGACACCAGGAGGACCCCAATGGAGCAGGGCAGACCCCACGGCACGGGAGTACGGCCGGGCATCGCCGTCCCCGCACAGGCGACGTCGTCCGCGCGGGGGGAGCACACCCACGACGAGAGCGAGTACGACTACGGCCGCGCGGCCCGGCCCGCGCGGCGGGTCCCGCAGCGGTACTCCGTGCGGGGACAGGTCCTCGACGCCCTGCGCAAGGCGCTCGTCAGCGGGGAGCTCGTGCCGGGCGAGGTCTACTCGGGCCCCGCGCTCGGCGAGCGGTTCGGGGTGTCGGCCACGCCCGTCCGCGAGGCCATGCAGCAGCTGGCCCTCGAGGGCGCGGTCGAGGTCGTCCCCAACCGCGGCTTCCGCGTCACCAGCCGCACCCCGCGCGACGTGGCCGAGCTCGCCGAGGTCCGCGCGCTCCTCGAGGTCCCCGCCCTGCTGCGGATGGCCCGGACCGTGCCGGCCGGGCGCTGGTGCGAGCTGCGGCCGCTGGCCGAGACCGCGGCCGTGGTGGCGGCGGGCGGCGACCGGGCCGCGTACGCGGAGGCGGACCGGGCCTTTCACCGGGCGCTGTTCGCCCTGGGGGGCAATCAGCAGCTGGTGCTCGTCGCCGACGAGCTGCACCGGCGGGCGCAGTGGGCTGCGCCCTGTGCCGCGAACCTTGTCGCTGACGCGGCGGAGCACTTGGCGTTGCTCGACGCATTGGCTGCGCGGGACCTCGCGGCGGTTGAGGCCCTCGCCGCGAGGCACTGCGGAGTCTGCCTCTGACCCTCCCTCTCACCGTCTCTTGTCCTCAATCGCCGGACGGGCTGGATTTTCCGCCGGTTCCGGGCAACAAATCAGCCCGTCTGGGGGCACCTCCCAGCGGTAGCTGGGGGAGATTGAGGACCGGGGTCCGGGGCGGAGCCCCGGGTCAGGGCAGGCGCTTCGCCAGCCAGGCCGGGACGCCGCCCAGGAGGCGGACCAGGCGGCGGGCCTCCGCGCGCAGGCGGGCCGCCTCCTCGGCGTCCGGCAGGACCGCCGCCAGCGAGGCCAGCGCCGGGGCGATCCCGACCAGATAGCCCAGCTCCTCCCGGATGCGCAGCGACTCGGCGAAGCCGTGCCGTGCCTCGGCGAGCTCGCCGTCGTGCTCGGCCATCGCCGCCACGTGCCGCCAGGTGAACGAGAGCAGCAGCTGGTGGCCCTGGGCCGTGGCGCCCGTGTGCGCCCGCTGGAAGGCGGCGGTCGCGTCGGAGGGGTTGTCGGAGAGGTGCTGGGCGATCAGGCCCCGCCGGAAGTCCAGCAGCGGCCGCGTCGGTGAGCGCGGCGTGAGCAGGGCCGCCGCGCGGCCCAGGGCGGACCGTGCCTCGTCGGCCCGGTCGCGTACGCCCAAAAGAGTGGCCGCGTACGCGAGGTGACCGCGTTCGCAGGCCGCCGCGCCGCGTTCCTCGTCGTCCGTGGCCAGGGCTTCTGCCGACCGGAGGGAATCCTCGGCGGCCGCCCAGCCCTCGGAGGTGAACATGCACCGTTCGACGAGGATCGCCGTGCGGTGCAGCGCCGGACCGGCCTCGGTCGCCGCGCGCGGGGCGAGCAGCGCGGCCGCGTCGTCCCAGCAGGCCCGCGAACGCAGCCGCCACACGGCGCGGACGAGCGGATCTTCCCCCAGCGGATCCAGTGGTTTCCGTGGTCCCGGTGGCTCCGACAACCCAGAATTCCGCATGGCGGTGTCCGCCACAGTGCCCTCCCCAAGCGCGCCGTCGAGCTGGAAGCCTGCTCCGATCACAGCACGAAGGCACGGGCGCGGCCAAGGGCCAGGTGTGAACCAATTCACAAACCCGGGGGCCCGTACGCCAAAAGGGTGGCCGCCGAGGCGCCCCGCGACTCGTGGTGACGGGCGCAGGCTACCCAAGATCGAACCGCTCCATGAGCGGCGATCCGGGGCCCGCGGTGCGCGCGCGGCGGCCTGATATCCCGTCAGCTCATGCGCAGCGCCAGGAAGAAGTCCAGCTTGTCCTCCAGGCGGGACAGGTCGCGCCCGGTCAGCTGCTCGATGCGGCCCACGCGGTACCGCAGCGTGTTCACGTGCAGATGCAGCCGGGTCGCACAGCGCGTCCAGGAGCCGTCGCAGTCCAGGAAGGCCTCCAGCGTCGGGATCAGCTCCGCGCGGTGCCGGCGGTCGTAGTCGCGCAGGGGGTCCAGGAGGCGGGCGGTGAAGGCGCGCCGGACGTCGTCGGGGACGAAGGGCAGCAGCAGGACGTGCGAGGCCAGCTCCTGGTGGCCCGCCGCGCAGACCCGGCCCGGCCGGGCGGCGGCCACGCGGCGTGCGTGCCGGGCCTCCTCCAGGGCGCCGCGCAGGCCCTCGGCCGAGTGGACGGCGGCGCTGACGCCGAAGGTCAGGCGCCCGTCGTCGGCGAGGCCCTGGGCCAGCGGGTCGCGGACGGCCGCGAGGAGCGTGTCGGCGTGCAGGCTCGGCACGGCCGGCTCCTCGGCCCCGGTGAGCACGGCCGGCAGCGGCACGAGCGCCACGGCCTCGTCGCCCGTATGGGCGACGGCGATGCGGTCGGAGGGCTCGGGCCCGGACGCGTCCGGGTCGACCAGCACCTCCTCCAGCAGCGCCTGGGCCACCGGGCCGCCGGGGATGTCGCCGCCCTCCCACTCGACGCGCGCCACGACGACCTGCCAGTGCGGGGCCGTGCCCAGCCCGGGCAGCAGCACGGGCGCGGCCACCCGCAGCCGGGCCGCGATCTCGGCGGGCGCGGCACCCGCCTGGACCAGTTCGAGGACCTCCTGGGCGAGCCGGCGCCGCACCGTACGGGCCGCGTCCCGGCGGTCCCGCTCGACGGCGATCAGCTGGGTGACGCCGTGCAGCAGGTCGAGCCGCTCCTCGGGCCAGTCCCCGGCGTCCGCCTCGACGGCCAGCAGCCAGTCCGACAGCACCGTCTCGCGCACGTCCCGGGCGGACGCGGCGCGGCCGCTGCTGCGAATGGGGAACAGGGAGTACGTGCTGCCGGCCGCCGTCACCCGGTGCGGGCCGCGCCGGCCCGTGCGCGCGGCGGCCAGGTGCTCGCCCGCCAGGGCGGCGCCGACGGCGGCGGGCAGGCCGGGCCCGGAGTCCGCCAGCGAGGAGCCGGCGATCTGCCGGCCGGTGGGGGACAGCACCCAGGCGCGCAGGTCCAGGTCGGAGCCGAGCAGGTCCAGCACGACCTCCGGGCCGCCGCCCGCCGGGCCGCCCGTCATCAGGCGGCGGTGCCGGTCCACGACGGCCGCCAGGTCGCCCGCCCGCTCGCTGGAGACCTGCCGCACGACGTGCTCGGTGATGGAGGCGAAGGAGACCTTCTCGTTCACCGAGAACAGCGGCATCCGGTGCCGGGCGCAGGCCTCGATCAGGTCGTCGGGCGTCGAGGCGATCTCCGCCTCGCCCGCGGCGAGCCCGGCCACGCCCGCGGCCGTCAGGATGCGGACGAACCGCTCGGAGTCCTCCGGCTCCCGCCGCCACGCGAGCCCGGTGAGCACCAGCTCCCCGCCGGAGAGATAGCGGCTGGGGTCGCGCAGGTCGGTGGTCATCACGCCGCGGACGGTGCGGTCCAGCTCTTCCTCGCCGCCGAGCAGCCGAAGGCCCAGGGCATCGGTCTCCAGCAGTGCGCGCAGCCGCATCGTCGTCGCCGCCGATCTGTCTTCTTGTAACCAGTGGAATGCAGTGAGGTTTCTGAACCCCGTCTTTCGTTCGAATCTACAAGACAGGGGCCCTGGCCAGCCAACCGCTTCATGTTTTCGGTGACTGCACCGGCGGGTCCGTACGTCGCTCTACTGGGCCCACGCCGCGAGAAACCGTCCCGGAACAGCCATGAACGACCCCGCCGCAGCCCCCCTCGAGAAGAGACATTTCATGGACTTCCTGCGCCCCGCCAGCTGGGAGGAGGCTCTGGCCGCGAAGGCCGAGCACCCCACGGCCGTGCCCATAGCGGGCGGCACGGACGTGATGGTCGAGATCAACTTCGACCACCGCCGGCCGGAGTACCTGCTGGACCTCAACCGCATCGGCGAACTCCACACGTGGCAGACCGGCGAGCACCACGTCCGCCTGGGCGCCGCCGTCCCGTACACCCGCATCCTCGAGGACCTGCGCACCGAGCTGCCCGGCCTCGCGCTGGCCGCCCACACCGTCGGCTCCCCGCAGATCCGCAACCGCGGCAGCGTCGGCGGCAACCTCGGCGCCGCCTCCCCGGCCGGGGACAGCCACCCGGCGCTGCTGGCGGCGGGCGCCGAGGTGGAGGCCGCCTCGGTGCGCGGCACCCGCATGATCCCGGTCGAGGAGTTCTACACCGGCGTCAAGCGCAACGCGCTCGCGCCCGACGAGCTGATCAGGGCCGTGCACATCCGCAAGGCCACCGGACCGCAGCAGTTCTCCAAGGTCGGCACCCGCAACGCCATGGTCATCGCCGTGTGCGCCTTCGGCATCGCCCTGCACCCCGGAAGCCGCGCCGTGCGCACCGGCATCGGCTCGGCCGCGCCCACGCCCGTACGGGCCCGTGTGGCGGAGGAGTTCCTGGCCGCCGCGCTGGAGGAGGACCGTCTGTGGGACTCCGGCCGGCCCATCGCGCCGGCCACGGCCGGGGAGTTCGGCCGGCTGGCGGCCGGCGCCTGCAGTCCCATCGACGACGTGCGCGGCAGCGCCGCCTACCGCAGGCGCGCCGTCGCCGTCATGGCCCGCCGCACGCTGGGCTGGGTCTGGGACGCCTACCGGGGAAGCGAAGGGAGGGGAGCACTGTGCGCGTGAACTTCACCGTCAACGGCCGGTCCCAGGAGGTCGACGACGTATGGGAGGGCGAGAGCCTGCTGTACGTCCTGCGCGAGCGCGTCGGCCTGCCGGGCTCGAAGAACGCCTGCGAACAGGGCGAGTGCGGCTCCTGCACCGTCCGCCTCGACGGCGTCCCGGTCTGCGCGTGCCTGGTGGCCGCCGGCCAGGCCGAGGGCCGTGAGGTGGTCACCGTCGAGGGCCTCGCCGCTCGCGCCGGGGCCCCCGAGGGGCAACTCGCCCCGGTCCAGCAGGCGTTCGTCGACGCCGGCGCCGTCCAGTGCGGCTTCTGCACCCCCGGCCTCCTGGTCGCCACCGACGAGCTGCTGGAGCGCAATCCCGGCCCCTCCGACGCCGACATCCGCGAGGCCCTCTCGGGCAACCTGTGCCGATGTACGGGCTACGAGAAGATCCTCGACGCCGTGCGCCTGGCCGCCGCCCGCGCAGAGGCGGCCCGGTCATGAACGAGGTGACGCGCACCCCCACCGCCCTCACCCAGGGCAGCCGCACCCCGGGCGGCATCGGCGAGTCCACCCCGCGCCCGGACGGCACCCTCAAGGTCACCGGCGAGTTCGCCTACGCCTCCGACCTGTGGCACAAGGACATGCTGTGGGGCTTCACCCTCCGCAGCCCCCACGCCCACGCGCGGATCCGCTCCGTCGATGTCTCCGCCGCCCTCGCCACGGCGGGCGTCCACGCCGTCATGACGCACGACGACCTCCCCGCCGCGACCCGCTACGGGCTGGAGATCCAGGACACCCCCGTCCTCGCCGACGGCGTCGTCCGCCACCACGGCGAACCGGTGGCCCTCGTCGCCGCCGACCACCCCGAGACCGCCCGCCGCGCCGCCGCCAAGATCAAGGTCGACTACGAGCAACTGCCCGTCGTCACCGACGAGGAGAGCGCCACCGCCCCCGGCGCCCCGGTCCTCCACCCCGGCCGCACGGACGACCACGCCCCCCACGTCCCGCACCCCAACATCGTCCACCGCCAGCCCGTCGTCCGCGGCGACGCGGCCGCCGCCCGGGCCCGCGCGGACGTCGTCGTCAGCGGCGAGTACACGATGGGCATGCAGGACCAGGCCTTCCTCGGCCCCGAGTCGGGCCTGGCCGTCCCCGCCGAGGACGGCGGCGTCGACCTCTACATCGCCACCCAGTGGCTCCACGCCGACCTGCGCCAGATCGCGCCCGTCCTCGGCCTGCCCGAGGACAAGGTCCGCATGACCCTCTCCGGCGTCGGCGGCGCCTTCGGCGGCCGCGAGGACCTCTCCATGCAGGCCCACGCCTGCCTGCTCGCCCTGCGCACCGGCCGGCCCGTGAAGATCGTCTACAACCGCTTCGAGTCCTTCTTCGGGCACGTCCACCGCCACCCCGCCCGCCTGCGCTACGAACACGGCGCCACCCGCGACGGCAAGCTCACCCACATGACGTGCCGCATCGTGCTGGACGGCGGCGCCTACGCCTCCTCCTCCCCGGCCGTCGTCGGCAACGCCGCCTCGCTCTCCGCCGGCCCCTACGTCATCGACGACGTCGACATCGAGGCGGTCGCGCTCTACACCAACAACCCGCCCTGCGGGGCGATGCGCGGCTTCGGCGCCGTCCAGGCGTGCTTCGCCTACGAGGCGCAGATGGACAAGCTGGCCGCCGCGCTGGGGATGGACCCGGTGGAGTTCCGCCGCCTCAACGCCATGTCGCAGGGCTCTACCATGCCCACCGGCCAGGTCGTCGACTCGCCCGCGCCCGTCGCCGAACTCCTGCGCCGCGTCAAGGCGATGCCGCTGCCGCCGCAGCGGCAGTGGGAGAGCGCCGGCGGCGCCCCCGACATCCGCGCACTGCCGGGCGGGCTGTCCAACACCACCCACGGCGAGGGCGTGGTCCGGGGCGTCGGCTACGCGGTCGGCATCAAGAACGTCGGCTTCTCGGAGGGCTTCGACGACTACTCCACCGCCCGCGTCCGGCTGGAGGCGGTGGCCGGCGAGCCCGTCGCCACCGTCCACACCGCCATGGCGGAGGTCGGCCAGGGCGGCGTCACCGTGCACGCCCAGATCGCCCGCACCGAACTGGGCGTCGCCCGCGTCACCATCCACCCTGCCGACACCCGCGTCGGCTCCGCCGGCTCCACCTCCGCCTCCCGCCAGACCTACGTCACCGGCGGCGCCGTCAAGAACGCCTGCGAGGCCGTGCGGGAGCGGGTGCTGGAGCTGGGGCGGGCCAAGTTCGGCACGTACCACCCGGCGTGGGCGTCGGCCGAACTCCTGCTGGAGGGCGGCAAGGTCGTCACCGACGGCGGCGAGGTCCTCGCCGAGCTCGCGGACGTCCTCGAGGACGGCTGCGTCGACATCGAGCGGGAGTGGCGGCACCGCCCCACCGAGCCCTTCGACCTGCGCACCGGCCAGGGCTTCGGGCACGTCCAGTACTCCTTCGCCGCCCACCGCGCGGTCGTCGAGGTCGACACCGAGCTGGGCCTGGTCAAGGTCGTCGAGCTGGCCTGCGCCCAGGACGTCGGCAAGGCCCTCAACCCGCTGTCCGTCGTCGGCCAGATCCAGGGCGGCAGCACCCAGGGCCTGGGCCTCGCGGTCATGGAGGAGATCGTGGTCGACCCGGCCACCGCGAAGGTCCGCAACCCCTCCTTCACCGACTACCTGATCCCCACCATCCTCGACACCCCCGCCCTCCCCGTCGACGTGCTCGAACTCGCCGACGACCACGCCCCGTACGGCCTGCGCGGCGTCGGCGAGGCGCCCACGCTCTCCTCGACACCCGCCGTCGTCGCGGCCGTCCGCCAGGCCACGGGCCTGGCCCTGGACCGCGTCCCGGTCCGCCCGGAACACCTCACGGGCACCTGACCCCCGCGGCGCCGTCATCCGTTTCGTCTCGGGCCGTCCCCCGGGTCGTGCAGCCCCCCACCGGACCTGGAGCAGGCACCATGACCCACGCACCCGCCCGGCACCCCACGGCGGCGGGCTCGCGCCCGCCCGCCGGACGGTCCCGGCTCGACCGCTACTTCCACATCACCGAACGGGGGTCGACGCTCGCGCGCGAAGTGCGCGGCGGCATCACCACCTTCATGGCGATGAGCTACATCCTGCTGCTCAACCCGCTGATCCTCTCCGGCCCCGACGCGGCGCACCACACCCTCGGCCGGGCCGGGCTGATCACTGCCACCGCCTGCGCCGCGGCGGCCTGCACGCTGCTGATGGGACTGGTCGGCAAGGTGCCGCTGGCGCTGGCGGCCGGGCTGGGCGTCTCGGGGGTGGTCTCGACCCAGGTCGCACCCCATATGACATGGCCCCAGGCGATGGGCATGTGTGTGATCTACGGTGTGGTGATCATGCTGTTGGTGCTCACCGGTCTGCGCGAGCGCGTCATGAACGCCATTCCCCTGGCGCTCAAGCACGCCATCACCATGGGCATCGGCATGTTCATCGCCCTGATCGGCCTGGTGAAGGCCGGCTTCGTGCACGCCTCCAAGGCCGGCGGCCCGGTCACGCTGGGACCGGCCGGCGAGCTGGCCGGCTGGCCCGTGCTGCTCTTCTGTGTGACGCTGCTGCTGATCTTCATGCTGCAGGCGCGCGAGGTGCCCGGGGCGATCCTCATCGGCATCGTCGCGGGCACCGTGCTCGCGGTCGTCGTCAACGCCGTCGCCGGCCCGGACCCCCGCACCTGGCAGAACGGCGCCCCCGAACTGAAGGGCGGCGTCGTCTCCATGCCCGACTTCTCGCTCTTCGGGAAGGTGGAGTTCGGCGGCTGGGGCGCGGTGGGCGGAGTGACCGTCGGCATGATCGTCTTCACGCTGGTGCTGGCCGGCTTCTTCGACGCCATGGCCACCATCATCGGCGTGGGCACCGAGGCCGGCCTCGCCGACGAGCGGGGCCGGATGCCCGGACTGAGCAGGGCCCTGCTCGTCGACGGCGCCGGCGGCGCGATCGGCGGTGCGACGGGGGCCTCGGGGCAGACGGTCTTCATCGAGTCCGCGACGGGGGTGGGCGAGGGCGCCCGCACCGGACTGTCCTCCGTCGTCACCGGGCTGTTCTTCGCCGCGTGCCTGTTCTTCACCCCGCTCACCCGCATCGTCCCCGGCGAGATCGCGGCGGCGGCCCTGGTCGTGATCGGCGCCATGATGATGAGCCACGCCCGGCACATCGACTGGACGGACCGCGCGGTCGCGATCCCGGTCTTCCTCACCGTGGTGTTGATGCCGTTCACTTATTCGATCACCGTGGGAGTCGGCGGCGGCGTCATCGCCTACACGGCCATCAAGGCCGGGCAGGGCAGATGGCGCGAGCCGGGCGCCTTCATGTGGCTCCTGAGCGTGGTCTTCGCGGGCTACTTCGCCCTGCACCCCATCGAGCACTGGCTCGGCGTGAAGTGACATGAGACCGAGGAGAGTAGGGCCGCTGTGCTGGACATCGCCGGGGAACTGCACCGCTGGTGCGCGGAAGGACGCGACTTCGCGGTGGCCACCGTCGTAGCCGTGCGGGGCAGCGCGCCCCGGCAGCCGGGCGCGGCGCTGGCCGTCGACGCGGACGGCACGGCGGTCGGCTCGGTCTCCGGAGGGTGCGTGGAAGGCGCGGTGTACGAACTGTGCCGGCAGGCCCTCGCGAGCGGCGAGCCGGCGCTGGAGCGCTTCGGCTACTCCGACGAGGACGCCTTCGCGGCCGGTCTGACGTGCGGCGGCGTCATCGACGTCCTGGTGGTGCCGGTACGGGCCGGGGCGCCCCAACGCCCCGTGCTGGCCGCCGCGTCGGCCGCCGCCGCCCGGGGGGAGGCCGCCGCGCTCGCCCGCGTGGTGTCCGGGCCGCCCGGCACCCCGGGCCGCGCCCTGCTCGTACGGGCCGACGGCACCGTCACCGGCGGCCTCGGCGGCGGCGCGGCCCTGGACCGCTCGGCGGCGGCCGAGGCGGCCGCCCTGCTGGACGCGGGCCGCACCGCCACCGTGGAGATCGGGGCGGACGGCGCGCGGTGCGGGGAGCCGGTGGTGCTGCTGGTCGAGTGCAGCGTGCCGCCGCCCCGCATGATCGTCTTCGGGGCGATCGACTTCGCCGCCGCGCTGGTGCGGGCCGGCTCGTTCCTCGGCTACCACGTCACGGTCTGCGACGCCCGGCCCGTCTTCGCCACCGCCGCCCGCTTCCCCGCGGCCGACGCGGTGGTCGTGGACTGGCCGCACCGCTACCTCGACTCCCAGGTCCTCGACGCCCGCACCGTCCTGTGCGTGCTGACCCACGACGCCAAGTTCGACGTGCCGCTGCTGACCCGGGCCCTGGCCCTGCCGGTGGCCTACGTCGGGGCGATGGGCTCGCGCCGCACGCACGAGGACCGGCTGGCCCGTCTGCGGGAGGAGGGGGTGACCGAGGAGCAACTGGCCCGGCTGCGCTCCCCGATCGGCCTCGACCTCGGGGCCCGGACGCCGGAGGAGACGGCCCTGTCCATCGCCGCCGAGATCGTCGCGGTCCGCCGCGGCGGCTCGGGCCGGCCGCTCGCGGCGGTACGGACGCCGATCCATCACGGGGTGGGGGCGGGGCTGGTGGGGGCCAGGGTGTGACGCGATGGCCGTTGTTCCTGGGACCGGGGCCACTTAGCGTGGCGGCATGTACCGAAGAGACCTCTCCCGACCCGTGCGGGCGGCGCTGACCGCCGCCACGGCCCTTGTGCTCTGCGTGGGCTGCACGAGCGCGTCGGAGACGACGACGAACGCCCGCGAGGAGGCCACGTCGCCGGCGGCGAAGGAGGCCCGGGCCGCGGGCGGGAAGGAGAGCACGGAGACCGCCGGGGCCCTCAAGCGGCAGGCACCGGGCCTGACCCCCTACCGGGAGGTCGAGCGGGACCTGTGCGAGGCGGGCGAGGACGAATCGTTCAACCACAGCCGTGACACGTACCGCTTCCGGTGCGTCCGTACGCTCCTGCTGTACTTCGGGGCGGACGGCACCGTAGAGGACCGGATCAAGGAGGTCGACGCGGCCGTCAAGGACGTCGTGCGGAAGCGCACCGGCGCCGCGCCGCGCACGGACCAGCCGACCGAGACGGCGGAGGCGGCCCTGCGCTTCTACGCGAGCGGCGGGGAGGGTTCGGCGCCGACGCTGGTCTACCGCTGGTCGTCGGCCGGGGGCGGCGCGCAGAACACGTTCACGGCACGGGTGGACTGGGAGGACCCGCTCAGGGACAAGCACGGCTTCACCCTGTCGGACCCGCAGAACCGGCTCTGCGACACGAGCGGCGGCGGGTCCCGCGAGCAGCGCACGGCGGTGCAGAAGTGCCAGGCCGTGGACCAGAAGGCCGACGTGGCGAAGATCCGTGAGCGGCACCGCGCCGCGTTCCGGGTGACCCTCGAGGACAACTACTACGAACTCGGCTGGTAACAGCACGGTGGGGCAGGCGCGAGTGCGCCTGCCCCACCGTGGGGTTCATGCCTGACGGATGTCAGCCCATGGTCTTCAGCGTGGCCTCGAGGGAGTTGGCGTAGTTCCGCGCGCCCTCGATCTTCGGGTGGAAGGACTGCGCCGAGATGCCGAAGTCCAGCGGACCCCAGCTCGCCATCGGCTTGTCACCGGGGGTCATGTCCGTGACGAGTCCGTGGATCGTCTCCGGGCTGCCGCAGATGCCCTGGTTCTTGAAGAACTCCTTGGGGTCGGAGAAGGTCACCTTGCCCTTGGAGGCCTTGGCCGCCGCCAGCATGTTCTCCGACAGGAAGTCGGCGATGCCGTTCAGCCACATCGACTCGGACATGTTGATGCCGACGTTCGGGCTCAGGATGCCCAGGTTCAGGCACTTGGCGTTGTTCGACAGCAGGGGCGGATAGCCCATCAGGACGATCTTGGCGTTGGGCGCCAGCTCGTTGATCTTGTCGAGCGTGTTGGTGATCGCCGGGCGCACCGTGTCCTTGATCAGGGCCCGCTCGTCCTTGTCCTGCGTCTCACAGGTCATCGACTTGAAGCACTCCTGGAACACCTTGGTGAACTCGGAGTCGTTGCCGCCGATCGAGATGGTGACGAGCGTGGTGTTCTTGTCCAGGTAGCCCTGCTGGATCTGCGGGAGCTCCCCGTACTGGCCCTTCTCGGTGATGTTGTACGTCCTCGCTCCGGAGCAGGCGATCATGTGGTAATCCATGTCGCTGTCGCGGAGGTCGGCGTCGTTGCCGATGGAGGCGTTGGCGCCGGGCAGCTTGGCCTGGCGGGACCAGGCGTACTTGGACCGGTGGCAGGCCGCCCGCAGGTTGCCGTTCTTGCCGTTGTTGTCGGTCTCGGAGTAGTAGTCGCCGCCGCCGGACTTGGACGCGCCCTCGCCGGAGGAGTACGAGTCACCCATCGCGACGATGAAGTTCTTCGGCTTGCCGGGCAGCTTCTGGAAGCCGACGGCGTCCCAGGCGATGTCCTCGGTGCTGTCGCCGTCCTGGGTGCCGGTGGAGAGCGAGACCTTCGGGGTGCCGGCCATCTCGAACACGCCGAGGTCGACCCAGCGGTTCTCGCCGGTGCGCTGCTGCGCGACCCGGTAGAAGGTCCCCTTGCCGGTGTCGATCACGTACTTGGCCTGGCGGGTGTGCGCGCCGTGGTCGGGCATGTGCACCATGACCCGGGTCCAGCCGTTGATGGCCTGGTTCAGCTTCCAGGTGCCGGTGATCTTCCACTGGTCACTGCCGGGCACGTCCAGGCGGGTGTGGCTGAAGTAGAAGTGACCGCCGAAACCGGCAGCCAGCTGGTGGGTGTCGATCTTGGACGGATAGGTGCCGTCACCGCGGCCGCCGAAGTCGAAGGAGAAGGTGCCGTTCGAGTACGTGCTGCCGCACCGGGTGCTCGGGGTGCCGTTCGGGACGTTGTCGACGATCAGCGTGTCGTGCATGCTGGGCTGTTCGGCGGTGCACTGCGGCGGGTAGGCGTCCCCGTCCGCCTCTTCCTTGTACGTGTCGTTGAAGCGCAGGATCTCGGTGCCGCACTGCGCCATGCGGCCGCAGTCCTTCCACTGGACCGGCTGGTTCCAGAAGCAGTGGAGGTCCTTGCGGGTGCAGGCGCCCTTGCCCTCGTCGTTGGAGTCGAGGTCGGCGATCTTGCTGGGGTCGCAGCTGTTGGCCGAGGTGCAGAAGAGGCTTTCCTTCGGCTTCACGGTGGTGCGGTCGGCGTTGGTGGTCCAACCCGCCGGCCGGAATCCGCTGACCATCTTGCCGGGGGACTCCAGGCCCTCCAGCGGGTGTCCGGCCCAGCCCAGGACCTTCTCCTGGTAGGGCCAGTCCTGGGGGTGCTTGGCGTGGGAGTAGTCGTCCTTGCCGTTGGCGTTCTCCAGGAAGGGGGTGCGGTTGGCCTTCCACAGCGGGTTGGCGGGGTTGTTGGTGAAGCCGACGCCCCACACGCCCTTGTTCTTCGCCGCGTCTTCCTTCGGGTAGAAGCCGGCGTTGTACGCCCAGAGCGCGAAGAACCAGTTCTCGATGTACTTCGGGTCACCGCCGTTGACGGTCATGCCCGCCGCACGGGTCTTGTTCCACTTCTCGATCAGGATGTTGACGCCCGCGGCGATGTTGGCCGTGTAGTCGAGGGCGATGGCCTCCTGCTTCAGCGGAGAGAGGGCCGTCTCGCCCTTCTTCTCGTGGCCGGCGATGCGCATGCCGTCGGTGGCCTGGGTGATGCCGTAACCGCAGTCGGCCTCGTCCCAGTTGACCTTCCACGGGTCGGTCTGCTGGCCGTCGGAGGCGTAGCCGACACCGTAGTAGTTGCCGATCAGCGGGTTGGCGGAGACGCCCGGCACGGCGAGGCGGGTGGCCTGCCACATGTTGGACTCCTGCGCCGTGATGCCCAGCATCACCTGCGCCGGCACCCGGCCGCCGCCCTCCAGCGGGGTCAGCGGGAACAGGCTCTGCGGCTGGTAGGCCCCCATGCCGAGGTTCTTCCAGTCCGCGGACCGGGAGATGTGCTTGTTGAGATTGCCGGTGATCGTCTGGTCCACCGCCCACTCGACCTGACGCGGCTTGGGCTGCATGGCCATCTTGCGCGGGTCGTTGCGCGGGACGGAGCAGTACCGCTCGGCCTCGACGACCTGGTTGGGGGAGCCGGCGGCGGCCGCGAGGGAGCGCGCCTTCGCCGCGGGCTTGCTACCGCCCTTGGCGGTGGCCAGCGCCGGGGACAGCTCGCGGCCCTCGGCGGCGTGGGAGCCGGACGAGGTGGGAGGCACCTCGAACTGGGCGCTCTTGCCGGTGCCCAGGCTCTTCACCTTGATCTTGGCGGTACGGGCGGTGAGGGCCTCCTCCGGACGGATCCGGGAGTCCTTGCCGTCGGCCCACACCGTCTCGGTGACCATGGCCCGGCCGCGCACGGTCGGGTGGGAGTCCTTGGGCACCTCGGGGCGCTTGACGGTCGACGGCAGCTTGCCCGCCGCCGTGGTCTCGCCGGTGATGAAGACGGTGCCGTCCGGGGTCGAGGACAGGTCCATCGAGGTGAGTTTGCCGGTGGCCAGGGTCGTGGCGCGGTTCTTGGCCGCGTCCGCCTTGGCTATCTCCCCCGCGGAGACCCGGTTGACTGCACCCTGCGGGACCGCGGTGCTCGCGGCGAGGCCCTTGGCGGCCTTCGCGGCGGGACGGTCCATGTAGACCAGACCGCCGTCGGCGTCCGGCTTGAGCAGGAAGGGGATCCCGTTGGTCTTCACCACGGGGGTCCGCTTGCCGCTCTTGTCGTCGATCTTGACGACACGGGCGGCGTCCGCCGCGAGGATCTTCCCGTCGGTCGCCGGAACGGCCGAGGTGATCTGGCCCTCGAGCTCGACGGGCTTGGCGGTGGCGCCGGTCGCCGCGTCCACCTTCACCAGGCGGGTGGCGTTCTTGTCCTCGCCGGCGTACTGCGAGAGCACCGCGCTCTCACCGATGCCGCAGCCGGGGCTGAAGTGGGCGAGGGAGGCCTGCAGGCCCAGCTTGTTGACCGCGCCGGTGCCCAGGTCCACGACCGCCGTGAAGGCGCCGCGGTGCATCAGGTCGGCCTTGTTGGTGAACGTACGGGGCGCGTAGGCGACCACCGCGCGCTTGCCGGAACCGGTCACACAGGCGTTGCCGATCCAGGCGTCCGTGTCGAAGCCCGGCTCGGACAGGGTCGCGGCGGTGCGCCAGGTGAACCCGTCCTTCTCGTCGGCCACCAGCAGGTGGAAGCCGTCGCCGTCACCGGAGGTCGTCCAGGCGTGGTCGGTGGACTTCTTGTAGTCCTTGCCGAGGATGCCGGCGCGCTGCGACGGCTCGACCGCCAGGCCGGCCTTCCCCTTGGTGTCCGCCGCCGGGGCGGGGGTCGGCGAGGGCTTGCCGTCGGCCGCCCAGGCGGCGGCGACGCTGCCCTGGGTCAGACCGGCGACCATCAGAGCGGCGGC
The DNA here is from genome assembly GCF_040641275.1 of Streptomyces sp. NPDC021096. Lineage (NCBI taxonomy): Bacteria > Bacillati > Actinomycetota > Actinomycetes > Kitasatosporales > Streptomycetaceae > Streptomyces > Streptomyces sp. NPDC021096. Next base: position 549,854 of record NZ_JBFADG010000001.1, read on the forward strand.
CGCGGCCGCTATGGGCACCCGCGCTCTTCGTCGGAATCTCAACGATTCTCCTTTTTCGCAGGGTCGATCCGCGGTTCGGCGCATGCCGGACGCGGAGAGCGGCCGCCCATGACCGGCCCTGGGCGACTGGGGGTCACCGGACCGGAGGGCGGCACATCAGGGGTGGTTCCGGGCCGGCTCGGGCAGTCGACGCCTGGACGGCGGAGGGCATCCGAGGGGGCCTGGAACACTGCTCCTACAGGGAATACGGGGAAGCTAATCGGGTGTCATCGATCGCGAACACAGCCATGAGCGGCACAAACATCCCGGTAGGGCGAGGAGTTGGAAAGTCTCGTACAGGTGTACGTAGCAGTCTCATAAAGCTGGCTTAAAGACACAAGATCTTTAAGCCGACTTGGCTGAAAAGGGCGGTGGGTGGCGTTAAGTGATCTAGGAAGAGGAACTTCCGGATCGGGACCATAAAACCGGAGCGTCTGCGTCCGTAGGCTTTACGACCCCATTGCCCGGTCATGCGGGCGAGACGCATCAGGGCACATGGTGCGCAAAAAGGAAGGCGGTGCGGCATGGCGGTGGTCAACGAGTGGCACATGGCGGCCAACATCGGGGCGGGCCTCGGCTTCGGCGCGATCATCGGGCTGGAGCGACAGTGGCGGGCCCGGATGGCGGGCCTGCGCACCAACGCGCTCGTGGCCGCCGGCTCCGCCCTCTTCGTCCTGCTGTCGACCTACGGCTTCGCCGACGCCACCAGCTCGGCCGGCTACGACGGCTCGCGCGTCGCCGCTCAGATCGTCTCCGGCATCGGCTTCCTCGGCGCGGGCGTCATCATGCGCGACGGACTGAGCGTACGGGGCCTGAACACCGCCGCGACCCTGTGGTGTTCGGCCGCCGTCGGCGCCCTCGCCGGAACCGGCCTGTATGTGATCGCCGCGCTCGGCACGGTCGGGGTGGTCGGCGCCAACACCCTGCTGCGCCCGCTGGCCCGGGGCCTGGACCGCGGACCGCACGGCGGGGCGGAGGTCTCCACCGACTACCACTTCGAGGTGGTGTGCACCGAGCCCGAGGAGGCCCACGTCCGCACCCTGGTCGTCCAGGCCGTCACCCGCCCCGGCTTCCGGCTGCGCTCGGTGGACAGCCGCGACGCGGAGACCGCCGGCAAGGTGACGGTGTCGGCCGAGCTCACCACCGAGCGCCGCGACGACAGCCTCCTGGAGGAGGCCGTCAGCAGGCTCTCGCTGGAGCCCGCCGTCTCCGCCGTCGGCTGGACCGTGCTGCACGCCCCGGACGACGACAACGGCGACCCGGACGACGACTACGACTCGGGCCGCCGCCGGGGCCGGCGCCGGGTGCGGAATCTGTTCACGGGGCGGTGAGCCCCGCCGACCCCGTCGCCGTCGCCCGGCGACGGGGTCAGTCGGCGATGCCGCGGAAGGCGATGACCCGGTCCACGGTGGCGCGGACCAGGTACTCGCCGGCCACGGAGTTGCGCTCGCCGTACGCCGCGGCCCGCTCGGCCCCCATGTACCGCCCGCCGATGCGGGTGGCCCAGGCGCGCAGCTCGTCCGGGTCGTCGGTGAAACGGGCCGTGCACTCCAGGGTGACGTAGCTGTAGGGCGGTTCCTGGTCGTCCACGCACAGGGCGAAGCGCGGCTCGCGGCGCAGCGCCCGGTACTTGAGCGACTCGTGCCAGGTGGTGAAGACGACCTGAACGGCGCCGTCGGTGTCGCCGTCGGCGCCATCGGTGTCGTCGAGGAGGAACCACACCGGGGTGACGTGCGGACGGCCGTCCTTGCGGGTGGTCGCCAGCTTGCCGGTCCGGGAGCCGGAGAGGACGAACGCGCGCCACTCGCCCTCGGTCATGGATCGCACGGGGGTGTCTCCCTTCCGCCTAGCGGGCGCTCAGGTCCGCCAGGTCCGCGATGGTCTCGTGCAGCCAGGCGAGTTCGGCCTCCGAGGTGGCCCTCGCGATGGTGAGGACGCCGCGCCGGAACGGGTCGTCGACGTCCTTGCTGCTCAGGGGGCGGTCCCCGCTGTAGAAGAAGCTGCTCGGCTCCTGAAGGAAGGTCAGGCGCCGGCGCAGCACGTCCGCCTGCGCCCCGGGGTCCGGAAGGTGGCGCAGGAAGGCGAGGAGGGTGAACCAGCGGTTCTCGTCGGTGATGAACGGGTCGTCGGGCTTGCGGAGCAGCTCCAGCAGGGTCTGCCGGCCCTGGTCGGTCAGGCTCAGCATGTGCCGGGGCGCGGCCGCCGCGCCGGGCTGTGACTCCCGTACGAGCAGGCCGGCCTTCTCCATGCGTTTGATCGCGGGATACAGGGTGCCGTGGCTGATGGCGCGTACGTGGCCGGTCAGCCGGGCGATGCGGGTGCGCAGCTCGTAGCCGTGCAGCGGTTCTTCGTAGAGGAAGCCGAGGGTGGCGAGGTCCAACATGCTTGACATGGTCGGACAGCATAGGGCTAGAGTTGGGCATAGGTCGATACGACTCATGGCGTATACGACATACATAGATGACGATGCCTGGCCTGCTGCGTGTCTTCCATCCGCGGATCCGGGCAAGGAGGTACAGCCTTGTCGGCCTCATCCATGCCACAAACCGCCGAGAGCGCGAGCCGGGAGCAGTTAGCCGCCCCGCCGTCGGCACCCGCGACGTTCCCCGTCGCGGCGCTGGCCGCGCTCTCGCTCTCGGTGTTCGCCCTGTGCTCGGCCGAGTTCGCCCTGATCGGCCTGCTGCTCAACGTCTCGGACGACCTGAACGTCTCGGTGGCCAGTGCGGGCCAGCTGCTGAGCGCCTATGCGATCGCGGTCGCGATCGGCGGTCCGCTCGTGACCGTCGCGACCTCGCGCGTCGCACCCAAACTCCTCGCGCTCGTCCTGCTGTCGGTCTTCGCGGCGGCGAACGTCCTGGGCGCCCTCGCCCCCTCGTTCTCCCTGCTCATGGGCGCCCGCACCCTGGGGGCGCTGACCCACAGCACCTTCGCGGCGGTGTGCATCCTCATCGCCGTGCGCCTCTCGCCCCCGGACCGCCGGGCGTCCGCCATCGCCTGGGTGGCCGGCGGTCTCGGTCTGGCCACCGTGCTGGGCGGCCCGATCGGCACCGCGATCGGTGAACAGTGGGGCTGGCGCGCCACGTTCTGGTGCGTCGCCGGCGCCGCGGTGCTGGGATTCGTGGCCCTTTCCTTCCTGGTCCCCGGCCACCTGGACCGCGGCGAGAGCGAGTCCATGCGCAGTGAACTGGGCATCCTGCGCCGCCCGCAGGTGCTGTGGGCCCTGGCGGTCACCGCCGTCTCGCAGGCGGGCTGGTTCCTGCTCTACAGCTACATCTCGCCGCTCCTGCAGAACGTGACCGGCTTCGGCGCGGGCGTCGCCACCATCCTGCTCTTCGTCTTCGGATTCGGCGGGTTCGTGGGCAACGCCCTGGGCGGCAAGCTGGCCGACCGCACCCTGCGCGGCACCCTCGCGAGCATGCTGGTCCTGCTGGCGGCCACGTTGCTGCTGCTCTCCTTCACGGCCGAGTCCAAGGTCGTCGTGCCGGTCACGGTCTTCCTGATCGGCCTGGCGTCCGGCGCCCTCGTCCCGCCCCTGCAGTCCTGGGTGCTGGGTGCGGCGGGCGGTGGCTCCGCACTGGCCCTGGCGGCCAACACCTCGGCCTTCAACCTCGGCAACGCCGCGGGCTCCTGGTCGGGTTCGCAGTTCCTGGACTCCGGGACGGACGTCACCTCGCTGGCCTGGATCGGGGCCGGGGTGGTGGTCGTCGCCCTCGCCGGCACGCTGGTGGCCCTCGGCCGGCGCCGGAGCCGCGACACCGCGGCCATCTGAGACCGCGGGCCCGCGTGGGGACCCCCGCTCCGCGCAGGCCCGCTTCCCCGGCCGGTCGGCAGACGCCGGCCGGCCGGCTCGTGTTTCCGGCCGGGGCCACGGTCCCCTCACGGTTGACCGATTCGCACGGGTCCGCGGCGCCGGACTCTTCTGAACAGGCCCCCTGCTGATGAAGAATGAGACCGTTCGGTATGAGTTTTGGACCAACCCCCGAGGAGAACCTGTGGCGAAGCCGAAGCAGTTCCGGTCCGAGCAGACGCGCCAGGCGCTGATCCTGGCGGCCGCGGAGCTCTTCGATCGCTACGGCTACGGCGCCACCAGCGTGAGCGACATCCTGGAGCACGCGGCGTCGTCGAAGGGGGCGATGTACTTCCACTTCGCGGGCAAGGAAGAGCTGGCGTACGCGGTGGTGGAGGAGCAGCACCGGCTCTGGACGGCGGAGGCCGAGGTGCTGGCGGGCGCCCAGGGCTCGGGTCTGGAGCTGATGCTGCAGTTGTCGCGGGACCTGGCCGAGCTCCTGCGCGTCAATGTGGTGGTGCGTGCCGGCATCCGGCTCACCTTCGAGAACGCGACGTACCGGGACCCGGTCCCCGGGATCTACGGGGACTGGGTCGGCGTCATCACCGGCCTGCTGGAGCGGGCCCGTGACCAGCGGGAGCTGCGCGCGGACGTCCAGCCGGACTTCCTCGCCAGGGTCTTCGTCAGCTCCTACACCGGGGTACGGGTGCTGTCCCAGGCGCTGGGCACCGAACTGGCCCCGCAGCTGGGCGAGATGTGGGAGGCGCTGCTTCCGTGCGCCGTGCACCCGCGCAAGCTCGCCCACTTCCGGGCGTACGCCAGGGCCCTGCACTGCGGGGGTGTCGCCGTCGCGCGACCGGTCTGACCGGCAGGCACGGGCGGGCGCCTTCGGGCGCTCGAACCAGGGGAGTTGCTGCTTCTGGCACGCCAACTCTGCGTAAACAATGCAGAGTTGGGTCTGCGGTGGGCGAGAGGGCGCGGAATCGCGGTCTCGTCCGCCGATGCGACCCAGGGCGCGCGGGGCGGTAACTCCCCTTCTTTCGCGGCGCCTTCAGTGACTTCCCCCGTTGCCGACATGGTCGTCCCTCCCAGAACTTGTATGTAGCAGCCAGATATTCGTACCACGCGGTCTGGCTTGCCGCCCAGATTCTTTGCTGGGTCTTGGTGATCCCCGAACGTCCCCCTCCCGCGCTGCCCGTATGTCCATATTCGGGTGGATCGCTCCGGTGGGTGCTCCGCCTCCGGCTGGATGAAACATGGGCAAACCGGGCCATGCATCGAATCGATCTATGTCTGTTGACAAGGACGATCGGTTTGGTCTTAGTTGGGGTCTGGCGGCGGCCGGATCCACGGAAGCGACACGGAACCGGCACTGAGGACGTGCATCCCCCCGCGATACAGCGGTGATTGAGGAAGCGTCACCGCGACGACTGCCCCACATCCCAGCTCACCCCCCACCCCGGCCATCCGGCGCCCTGGCCCAGGCGCGCCGGACGCCGCTGCGGTGCGGCCGGTCGAAGAGGAGCGACACCGTGAGGTTCGGCAACGACTTACGCATCAGAGCGGTCGGTTCCTGGTTCCCCGAAACCAGCGAAACCGCTGCTCAGGCGATGGATGACGGCCGCCTGGACGAGGGCTCCGCGTCACGTGCGGGCATCAGCGCCCTGCCGGTCTCGAACGTCCCGGCACCCGACATGGCCGTGCTGGCCGCACGCACTGCACTTGAACGCTCCGGATGGCAGTCGAACGACATCGACCTGCTGATCCACACCTGGCTCTACTACCAGGGCCACGAACTCTGGTCGCCCCCGCACTACATCGCCCACCGGCTCGGCGCCACCTCGTGCCTGCCCCTGGCCATCCACCAGGGCTGCGACGGCGGGGCGCTCGCCCTCTACGACGCGGCCCTGCGGCTGCGGGCGGACCCCGGCGTCTCCAAGGCCCTGGTCACCTCCTCCGACCGCTTCGTGCGCCCCGGCATCGACCGATGGAACTCCTATCCGTCCATGGGGCTCGGCGACGCCGCCGCCGCGATCCTGCTGCACCGGTCCACCGCGGGGGACGACGCGTTCATCCTGCCGGCGCTGAACACCGTCTCCGCCGTCGAGATGGAAGTCGTCCTGCGCGGCCACGCCCCCCTCGCCGCCGCACCCCTGGAGGCCGGCTCGCCCGTCGACGCCGTGACCGCCGCCCGCCAGGCCACCGCGGACATGGGCAAGGGCGTCTTCGACGCGATCGCCCGCGAACGCATCCGCACCGTCCTGACGAACACCCTGCGCGACGCCCTCGTCGAACCCGACGACCCGCGCCTGCGCTGCCTCGTCCTGCCCCGCGTCGGCGCGCGCACCCTCGACGCCCAGTACCTGCCCGTCCTCGAGGACGTCCTCAAGTGCGAGCAGCTGCGCTTCGACGACCGCACCGGCCACCTCGGCTGCAGCGACTGGGGAGCCGACCTCGACGAGCTGTACACCCGGCAGATCCTCGCCCCCGGCGAGATGGCCGTCCTCATCGGCGCGGGCGGCGGCTTCACCTGGGTGTGCGCCCTGGTGCAGGCACCCGGCACCGACTAGCGAGAAGGCGAGAGAGTGAACACCGGACTGCTGTCCCTCGGCACGTACCTGCCCGAGACCGTCATCGACAACGACCGCATAGCCCAGTGGACCGGCGCCGACGCCGCCTGGGTGACCGAACGCACCGGCGTCCTGGAACGGCGCTACTGCGCCCCGGGGACCACCACCTCGGAGATCGCCCACCGGGCGGCCGCCCGCGCCCTGGACGGACTGCCCCAGCTCGCACAGCAGCTGCAGCACATCGTCGTGGCCACCTCCACGCCCGACCAGCCGCAGCCCTCCACCGCCGCCGTCCTCCAGGACCGGCTCGGCCTGCCGGGCGTGCCCGCCTTCGACGTCAACGCCGTCTGCTCGGGCTTCCTCTACGGCCTGTCCATCGCCGACTCCCTGCTCACCACCCGGTCACCCGGACGCACCGCGCTGGTCGTGGGCGCCGACATCTACTCCACCATGATGGACCGGACCGACCGGCGGACGGTCAGTCTCTTCGGCGACGGAGCCGGGGCCGTGGTCCTGGGACCCGTACCCGAGGGATACGGCATCCGCCACGTCCACCTGACCGCCGACGGCGCCCACCGCGAGTATGTCGAGGTCGTGGCGGGCGGCACCCGGCAGCCGCTGGACGCCGGGGCCCGCGAGCGCGGCGAGCACCTCTTCCGCATGCGGGGCCGCGAGGTGCGCGACTACGCGATGCGCACCTTCCCCAAGGTCATCTCCGAGGCCCTCGCCGGGAGCGGACTGCGGCTCGAGGACATCGGGCGCTTCGTCTTCCACCAGGCCAACACCCGGCTCATCGAAGCCTGCGTCCGCGAGATGGGCATCGACCCCGCCCGGGTCCCCCTCACCGCCCCCTTCCTGGGCAACACCGCGGCCGCCTCCATCCCGCTCACCCTCCACCACGAGCACGGCCGCCGCCCGTTCGAGCGAGGGGAGCACGTGCTGCTGGCCGCCGTGGGCGGCGGCATGACCGCCGGCGCCGCCGTCGTCACCTGGTACTGACCGCGTCCCCGACCCGCCGATCCACCGGAAGGAGACCAGCGTGCGACTCGCTGGACGAACAGCAGTGATCACCGGAGGCACCCGTGGCCTCGGGCGCGCCATCGCGGAGCGCTACCTGGACGAGGGCGCCAACGTCGTCGCCGCGGCGAGGAGCCCGTACGACTTCAAGGAGGTGCTGGACCGCCACCCGGACCGGGCCCGCCTGGAGATCGTGGACGTCACCCGCGCCGACTCGCTGCGCACCCTGATGACCTCGGCCCACGAGCACTTCGGCGGGGTCGACGTGGTCGTCGCCAACGCCGGGGTCAGCCGCGACGGCCGCATCGAGCGGCTGCCGGAGGAGCAGTGGCAGGAGATGATCGACACCAACCTCACCGGCACCTTCCTCACCACCCAGGCGGCGGTTCCGGTGCTGCGCGAGCGCGGCGGCCGGATCATCAACGTCTCCTCCAGCATGGCCACGCGGGTCGCCGTGGGCGCCGCCGGCTACTGCGCGACCAAGGCCGCCATCGAGATGTTCACCAAGGTCTCGGCCATCGAACTCGCCCGCCAGGGCATCCTGGTCAACGCCCTCGCCCCCGGGATCATCGACGCGGGCATGGGCCAGGACCTCAAGAACAACGACAAGGCCTGGGAGGCCTACCGCACCCGCTTCGCCCTCGGCCGGGCCGGGCGTGCCGAGGAGGTCGCGGACGCCGCGGTCTTCCTGGCCTCCGAGGCGAGCTCCTACGTCAACGGACATGTGCTCGAGGTCAACGGAGGCCTGCTGTGGGCGTGATCGCAGACCAGCACCCGGCCGGCGCCGGGTCCGCGCAGGAGCGGACCGACTCCTCCGCCGCCGAGGTCCGGCTCGAGCTGCTGCCCGGCGCGGTGGCCGTCATCAGGCTCGACCGGCCCCCGCTCAACATCCTCGACCGTGACATGCAGGCACAGCTGCACCGCGCCGCCGACGAGGCCGCGGAGCGCGACGACATCCGGGCGGTCGTCCTTTCCGGCGGTCCGCGGGCGTTCTCCGCCGGCGCCGACATCCGCGAGATGGCCGGCATGTCCCACCTGGCCATGTCGCGCCACGCCCCCCTGCTGCAGGCCGCGTTCAACGCCGTGGCCGCCATCCCCAAACCGGTGATCGCGGCCGTCAACGGCCCGGCCCTGGGCGGCGGATGCGAACTGGCCCTCACCGCGGACCACCGGATCTGCGGCCGGGGCGCCCGGCTGGGGCTGCCGGAGGTGCTGCTGGGCGTCATGCCCGGAGCGGGCGGCACCCAGCGGCTGCCGCGCCTGGTCGGGCCCGCCGTCGCCAAGGACCTGATGATGACCGGCCGGGTCGTCAGCGCGGCCGAGGCCCGGTCCATCGGCCTGGCCGACGAGGTCGTCACGGACGCCCAGGTGCTGGAGACGGCCGTCGCCCGGGCCACGGCCCTGGCCAAGGGCCCCGCGGTCGCCCTCGCGGCCATCAAACAGGCCGTCGACCAGGGCGGTACGAGCGACCTGGGAACGGGACTCGTCCTGGAGACGCGGCTGTTCTCCGCGCTGTTCGCCACCGACGACCGGACCGCCGGCATGCGGGGCTTCCTCGAGAACGGGCCCGGCCGCGCCGAGTTCACCGGCCGGTGACCCCGCCCACCACGGCCCGCGAGGACGCGCCCGCCGCCGGCGGGAACCCCCAGGACACCAAGGAACAAGGAGCCAAGAGGTGACGACGAGCACACCGCCGCGGCCCGCGGCGACGGAGACCAGGCCCATCACCCTGGTCGACGGGTACGTCCCCGTCATCGACATCTCCGGCGCCCGCCAGGGCGACCGCGACGGCCGCCTCCAGGTCGCCCGGACCATCGGAGACGTCTGTGAGAACAGCGGCTTCATGGCCATCACCGGGCACGGGGTGCCCCAGACGGCCATCCGCGACGCCTACGAGGCCACCCGGGCCTTCTTCGCCCTCCCCGACGAGCACAAGCAGCGCCTCCTCGCCGACCGGGACGACCCGCTGATGCGGGGCTTCGGCCGCAAGGGCAACCTGGCCGCGGCCAACGCCGGAGCGGACCCCGAGCAGGCCCGCCGGCTCGCCGACCTGTCCGAGACCTACACCTACAACCGGCTCGGCGACCCCGGCGCCACCGGCCTCCCCGCCGACGCGCCCGCCCTGCTGAGCCTGCCCAACAAATGGCCCGACCTGCCGGGCTTCCAGGACGCCTACACCGCCTACTACGCGGTCATGGAGGAGCTGGCCCAGGAGCTCATGCGCCTCTTCGCGCTGGCCCTGGACCTCCCCGAGACCTGGTTCGACGACAAGATCGACCGGCACATGACCAACCTGACGGCCAACTACTACCCCGGCCAGCAGCACCTGCCGGAGCCCGGACAGCTGCGCAAGGGGGTCCACAGCGACTGGGGAAGCCTCACCATCCTGTACCAGGACGGCGCCCCCGGCGGACTCCAGGTCCTCGACAAGGACGGCCGGTGGGTGGACGTGCCGGCCATCGCCGGAACGTTCGTCATCAACATCGGCGACCTCATGGCCTTCTGGACCAACAACCGCTGGGTGAGCACCGTCCACCGCGTGGTCAACCCGCCGCGCGACGTGGCCCTGCGCGAGCGCTATTCCGTGCCGTTCTTCCTCCAGCCCAACTACGACGCCCCCATCGAATGCATCCCCACCTGTACGGGGCCGGGCAACCCGCCGCGCCACCCGGCCACCACCTCCGGGGCCTATCTCACCGGCAAGCTCAGCGCCGCGTACGGGATATGAGCGCCGGCCCGGCCCAGCGGGCCGGGGCACGCGCCCGGCCCAGGGCATGGGCGATCGGCTCCGCCACCGCGGCGGGGGCGGTGCTGGCCCTGCAGGCCTGGATCAACGGCCGGCTGGGCGAGGCGGTCCACGACCCCGTGGCGGCGGCCGCCGTCTCCGACGGCCTCAGCTTCGCGGTGCTGGCGCTCTTCTGCCCCTTCCTGCCGGGATTCCGCCGCGGCACCGCCAGGCTCGCCCACCGCGGCACCCCGGGGCCGGGCCTGCGGCCCTGGCACTTCCTCGGCGGCATCGTCGGGGGAGTGGTGGTGCTGTCCCAGGCGACGAGCACCACCGCGCTGGGCGCGGCCCTCTACACGATCGCCCTGGTGGCGGGCCAGAGCCTGAGCGGGCTGTGGGTCGACCACCGCGGCATCGGCCCCGGCCCGGCCACCAGGGCCGACGCCCGCCGCCTGGCCGGAGCCGCACTGGCCCTGGCCGCCGTGACCGTCCCGCTCCTGGGCTCCCTCACCGCCCGCACCCTCTGGCTGGCCCTGCTCCCGTTCGCCGCGGGCATCGGCCTGTCCTGGCAGATGGCCGTCAACGGCAGGCTCAACGCCGTGGCCGGCAGCCCCTATCCGTCCGTGGCGCTGAACTTCCTCCTCGGCGTCCTCGTCGTCGCGGCCGCCCTGGTCGTCGACCTCGCCGTGTCGGGAGCACCGACGCACTGGCCGCACGACGCCCTGCTCTACAGCGGCGGTCTGCTGGGCGTGGTCTTCGTGATGGTCTCGGTGCTCCTGGTGCGCCACACCGGCGTGCTGGTCATGGGCCTGGCCATGACCGGCGGACAGACCCTCGGGTCCCTCGCCCTGGACCTCGCCGCCGACGGCGGCGGGCGGACGGGCACCACCACGCTTCTGTCCTCCGCGGCGATCGTCCTCGCCGCCGTCCTCGCCGCCCGGCCGCCCGCCGTGCGCCAGGACGATCCGCACACCCCTCTTCCCGAAAGGCAGCTGACATGACCCTCCAGATCAGTGAAGAGACCACGGCCGGCACCGCCCTCGCCGGGCGCCCGGACATCGAGCTGCGCAGCGACATCACCGTCGAGCTCGTGGACCACAGCGCCAGCGACCTCAGCGTGGTCCGTGCGGCCCGGGTCTCCACCGCCGGCGAGCGCGCCCAGCGCGAGGACAAGGGCGACGGCTACACCGAGGGCCTGATCAAGTACCTGATGCGCTGCCGCCACGGCAGCCCCTTCGAGCACAACTACATGACGTTCCTCATCAGCGCCCCCATCTTCACGGTCCGGCACATGATGCGGCACCGCACCTGGTCCTTCAACGAGGAGAGCGCCCGCTACCGCGAGCTGGAGCCCGTCTTCTACGTCCCCGACGAGCAGCGCCTGCTGCGCCAGGAGGGCAAGCCCGGCCACTACCAGTACGTGCCCGGCGGCCCGGGCGACTTGGAGGACGTCGTCACCTCGGCGAGCGAGGTCTACCTCTCCGCCTACCGCGAGTACAGCCGGATGCTGGACTCCGGCATCGCCCGTGAGATCGCCCGCATGGTGCTCCCGGTCGCCACGTACTCCTCGGTGTACGCCACCTGCAACGCCCGTGCCCTCATGCACTTCCTCGGCCTGCGCACCAACCGCCCCGACTCCGCCTACCCGTCCTCCCCGCAGCGGGAGATCGAGCTGGTGGCCGAGGGCATGGAGGCCGAGTTCGCCCGTCTGATGCCCCTCACCCACGCGGCGTTCGAGTCGTACGGGCGCGTCAGCCCGTAACACCCGCACGCCCCCCGACAGCCGGCCGGGCCGCGGCTCCCCCTACCGCCGCCCGGCCGGCGCCCCTCCTCCTCTTCTCTCTTGTCTCTCCCGGCCCTTCCTCTCCCTCACCCAGACAGGTTGGATTCCACGTGCGCGTCACCATTTATGCGGGATCGTCGTCAGGCAACCGTCCGGCCTTCGCCCAGGAGGCGGCCGCCTTCGCCCGCAGACTGGCCCAGGCCGGGGCGGACATCGTCTACGGCGGCGGAAGCGTCGGCCTCATGGGAGTGGTCGCCGACGCGGCCCTCGCGGCGGGCGGCAAGGTCATCGGAGTGATCCCGACGTCCCTGGCCGATGCGGAGGTGGCCCACACCTCGCTGACCGAACTCCACATCGTCGACACGATGCAGGAACGCAAGCACATGATGGAGACGCTGGGCGACTGCTTCGTCGCGATGCCCGGCGGCGTGGGAACGCTGGAGGAGACCTTCGAGGTCTGGGCCGCGCTCGTCCTCGGCCACCACGGCAAGCCCGTCACCCTCCTGAACACCGAGAACTACTGGAGCCGTCTGCTCTCCCTCGCGACGAAGGCCGCCCACTACGGCTTCATGAGCCCGCGGGAGAGCGCCTCGCTGCTGCCGGTGCGGGACGCCGACGAACTGCTCGAGCTGATGGACCGCTGGACCCCGCCGCCGCCGCGCTGGCAGCGGCCCACCGCCGTCCCCGCCGCCCTGACCGCCGCCGGCTGAGGAAGGAGAGCCCGCCATGGAAGCCGAAGCCCTCATCGAACAGCTCCTCTGCCAGGACTCCGACACCGTCGTGGACATCGCCGGCCTGCTCTGCGACCGCCACCCGCGCGACCGCCGGGCGCTGAGCGTCGTCCGCCCGGACGGGGAGCGACTGCGCGTGGAGAGCGTCACCTACGGCGAACTCGCCGACCGTTCCCGGCACCTGGCCGGCGGCCTCGCCGGCCTGGGCGTCGGCCCGGGGGACCAGGTGGCCACCCTGATGGGCAAGTCCGCCGAACTCGTCGTGGTGCTGCTGGCCCTCTGGCGGCTCGGCGCCGTCCACGTCCCCCTCTTCACCGCCTTCGCGGACCGGGCCATCGCCGCCCGTACCGGCACCGCCGAGGCCCTCGTCGTCGACGCCGGCCTGCTGGCCAAGGTGGACCCGCTGCGCGACGACGCCGGCGCGACGCCCTGGACCGTGGTCGTCAACGGCGACGGGGGCACGGCCGCGGGCACCGCACCGACGCTGCGCGCGCTGGAGGCCGAGGGCGCCGCCGCACCCGCGCCGGCCCGCATCCGGCGGGCGAGCGACGCCGCCTTCATCACCCTCTACACCTCCGGCACCACGGGCGCGCCCAAGGCGGTCCCCATCCCGGCCCGGGCCCTCGCGGCCTTCGTCTCCTACCAGCACTACGCGCTGGACCACCGCGCCGACGACGTGTTCTGGAACATGAGCGACCCCGGCTGGGGGTACGGCCTCTACCAGGCCGTCATCGGACCGCTGGCCCTGGGCCGGCACACGCTGCTCCTCGCGTCCGGGTTCGACGCCGCCCTGACCCTGCGCGTCCTCGCCGAGCTGAAGGTCACCAACTTCGCGGCCGCGCCCACCGTCTACCGCGCCCTGCGCAATCACGACCGCCCCTGGACGCGCCCGCAGGCCCTGCGCTGCTGCTCGGCCGCCGGCGAACCCCTGAACCCGGACCTGCCCCGCTGGGCGGAGGAGCACCTGGGCGCGACCGTCCACGACCACTACGGCCAGACCGAACTCGGCATGGTCCTCGGCACCGCCTGGCACCCCGGCCACCGTGCGGCCCCCGCCCCCGGCCGCATGGGCCCGGCCCTCCCCGGCTGGACCTTGGCCGTGATCGACGAGAGCACGCACCGGCCGCTGCCCGCCGGCACGGTCGGCTGCCTCGCCGTCGACGTGCCGCGCAGCCCCCTGATGTGGTTCACCCACTACCTCGGCGGCCGGCCGCGGACCTCCGGCCGGTTCAGCCCGGACGGCCGGTGGTTCCTCACCGGCGACCTGGCGAGCGCCGACGACCGGGGCCGGTTCGCCTTCGCGGGCCGTGACGACGACGTCATCATCATGGCCGGCTACCGCATCGGCCCGGTGGACGTGGAGAACGCCCTCCTGGAACACCCGGCCGTCGCCGAGGCCGCCGTCACCGCCGTCGACGACGCCCTGCGCGGGGAGGTGCTGGAGGCGTTCGTCGTCCTCACCCCCTCCTCGGCCCCCGGCGACGACCTGGCCACGGCCCTGCGCCTGCACGTCAAGCACCGCCTCGCCGCCCACCTCTACCCCCGCGCCGTGCACTTCCGGCAGGCCCTGCCCCGGACGGAGAGCGGGAAGGTGAAGCGGAAGCAGCTCCGCCATGAGCGCGAGCGGGAGCTGGTCGCCACGTAGCGTGGCGGACCGGCTACCTGACGTCGCTTCAATAAATCTTCACATGTGGGTGTGACCGGCGGTACGAGCCCCCGCCGCTCCTCGGTATGCCGGTTATGCCCAGTGCACTTGATCAACGTGTGTCCGTCTATGTTCCGTGAGCGTCGCGGACCCCTCGCATCTGTTACTCGATCCTGTGAAGAAGTTGTGATGGTTGGGTATAGGAATCGGATAGTCGCCCCCTCCTGCTCGCCGTCGGGCGTCAACACGGTTGGCCGTGCCACCTGTTCGCGTGCTTATATCTGCGCACCGCAGCGGTCCTAAGAACGGTGGTCGATTAAGGCCGGGTCGCTGAGGTGCTCATTGAGAAATATTCAGACGAATGAAGGGTGCGCAAAAAATGCGTGACAACCTCGAGACCCGTGAGATCGCCGACGCCGAGCTGGACGCCGTTTCCGGCGGTGTGAGCATTTCCGGTGGCCTCCTCGGCGCCGTGACCGGCGACGTCCACAACGTGCTGGGCACCGTGACCGGCCTGCAGACGGTCCAGGCCGTCCCCGGCGTCGTCGGCCAGGTCGAGGGCATCGTCGGCGTGCGGGCCGGCGTCGCGGGTCTCTGAGCCCGGGCGGGATATCCGTACCCCGTGAACCCCGGAACCCCGGAACTCCCCATCCCGGTTCCGGGGTTCACGGCTGCCCGGAATTCTCCGCCGCACATTTCAGCACCCGTGTCACGAATGCAGTCGAAGGAATAGTTCGTGCAGTTCCGCCAAAAGGCGCTTTCCAAGCTGCAATCGCCCGAAGAACTCGATTTGCCCGTGCGCTTCGCGCGCCCGCAGGGCCGCCTCGTTCTGGCCGTCACGGTCGTCGTCATGGCCGCCGCGAGCTTCTGGGCATTCACCGGATCCGTCTCCTCGAAGCTGAGCGCACCCGGCATCCTCACCCACGCCGAGGGCAGTTACATGCTGCAGAGCCCGTACGCGGGGCAGATCACCGGCGTCCTCGCGAAGGAGGGCCAACTGCTGCCGCCGGGTGCACCCCTGCTCGAGGTCGGTACGGACCGGGGGGCCCGGACCGTGCGCGTGGTGGCCGGGGGCCGGGTGACGACCCTCGTCGCCAAGATCGGGTCGGTCGTCACGACCGGCGCGGACGTGGCGACCGTGGAACGGGTGACGGGCCCGGACGACCCGATGGTCGCCGTGCTGTACGTGCCGGGCGGAAGCGGCGGGACGATCCCCGTGGGCGCCCCGGTCGACCTGAGCGTGCAGTCCGTCCCCCAGCAGCGGTTCGGCGTGCTGCGCGGCCGCGTCAAGGCGGTCGGCCGCGCGCCCCAGACACCGGCGCAGATCAGCGGTTTCCTCGGCGACAGCCGGCTCGCCGCACAGTTCTCCCGGCAGGGGAACCCCGTCGCCGTGCTCGTCCAGCTCGAGCATTCGGCCACCGCCTCCGGCTACCGGTGGTCCTCCGCGGGCGGGCCCCCGTACGCCGTCGACTCCACGACGCCCGTCACCGGCGCCGTCCACCTCTCCGCCCAGCGGCCCGTCGACTGGCTGCTGCCGTGACCGCGCGCCGTCGCCGCCCGGAGCCCAAGGCCGGCGCGCGTCGCCGCACCGCGGCCCCGGTGACCGGCAGACAGAAGACCGTCCGCACTCCCACCGTGCTGCAGATGGAGGCGGTGGAGTGCGGCGCCGCCGCACTGGCCATGGTGCTCGGCCACTACGGCCGCTTCGTCCCCCTCGAAGAGCTGCGCATCGCCTGCGGCGTCTCCCGCGACGGATCCCGCGCCAGCAACCTCCTCAAGGCCGCCCGCGGCTACGGCCTGAAGGCCAAGGGCATGCAGATGGACCTGGCCGCGCTCGCCGGCGTGAGCGCGCCGGCCATCCTCTTCTGGGAGTTCAACCACTACGTCGTCTACGACGGCATGGGCCGCCGCTTCGGCCGCCGCGGCGTGTACGTCAACGACCCCGCCAAGGGCCGCCGCTTCGTCCCCATGGACGAGTTCGACACCAGCTTCACCGGCGTCGTCCTCACCTTCGAGCCCGACGACGGCTTCCGCCGCACCGGCCGCAGGCCCGGCGTCATGGGCGCCCTGCCGGCCCGCCTGCGCGGCACCTCCGGCACCCTGCTCGCCGCCGTGGTCTCCAGCCTCCTGCTGGTGGCCGTCGGCGCGACGGTACCCGCGCTGAGCCGTACGTACATCGACATGTTCCTGATCGGCGACCAGACGTCCGCGCTGGGCGTGCTGTTCGCGTCGATGGCGGCCGCCGTGCTGCTCACCGCCACGCTCACCGCCCTGCAGCAGGCCAATCTGCTGCGCGGGCGCATCATCTCCTCCACCCTGGGCAGCGCCCGCTTCCTGCGCCACCTGCTCAGGCTGCCGGTCACCTTCTTCTCCCAGCGCAACCCGGCCGACCTGGTCCAGCGCCTGCAGTCCAACGACGCCGTCGCCGAGACACTGGCACGCGACCTCGCCGCCGCCGGCGTCGACGCGGTCGTCGTGGTCCTCTACGCGGTGCTGCTGTGGACGTACGACCCGCAGCTCACCGTCGTCGGCATCGGCATCGCCCTGCTCAACGTGGTGGCCATGCGCATCGTGATCCGCCTGCGCGCCACCGGCACCCAGAAGCTGCGTGCCGAGAGCGCCCGGCTCACCAACACCTCCTACAGCGGCCTGCAGCTCATCGAGACCATGAAGGCCACCGGCGGCGAGAACGGCTTCTTCCGCCGCTGGGCCGGCCAGCACGCCGTCACCCTCGACGTACAGCAGCGGCTCGGCGTGCCCAGCGCCTGGCTGGCGGTCGTCGCCCCCACGCTGGCGGCCCTCAACAGCGCGCTGATCCTGATGATCGGCGGCCTGCGGGCGGTGGAGGGGCACCTCTCGGTCGGACTGCTCGTCGCCTTCCAGGCCCTGGTCACCAGCTTCACCGCGCCCATCACCCGCCTCAACGGCGTGGCCGGGCGGATCCAGGACTTCGCCGCCGACGTCGCCCGCCTCAAGGACGTCGAGAACTTCCCCGTCGACCCGCTGTACTCACGGCCCGAACCCCCCGGCGGCACCCGCCGCCTCAAGGGCCACGTGGAGCTGGACGCCATCACCTTCGGCTACAGCCCCCTGGACGCGCCGCTGCTGAAGGACTTCTCCCTCTCCGTCGGCCCCGGACAGCAGATCGCGCTCGTCGGCGGCTCCGGCAGCGGCAAGTCCACCGTCTCGCGGCTGATATCCGGCCTCTACGCCCCCTGGGAGGGCACCATCCGCATCGACGGGATGCGGCTGGAGGACATCCCGCGCGGCGCGCTCGCCGCCTCCGTCTCCTTCGTCGACCAGGACGTCTTCCTCTTCGAGGGCACCGTCCGCGACAACGTCGCGCTGTGGGACCCCTCCCTCCCCGACGAGGCCGTCGTCGCCGCCCTGGAGGACGCCGCCGTGTACGACGTGGTGGCCCGCCGCCCCGGCGGCATCCACAGCCGCGTCGAGCAGGACGGCCGCAACTTCTCCGGCGGCCAGCGCCAGCGCCTGGAGATCGCCCGGGCACTGGTGCGCCGCCCCAGCGTCATGGTGCTCGACGAGGTGACCAGCGCCCTGGACGCGGTGACCGAGCAGGTCGTCATCGACAACCTCCGCCGCCGCGGCTGCGCCTGCGTCGTCATCGCCCACCGGCTGAGCACGGTGCGCGACAGCGACGAGATCGTCGTGCTCGACCGGGGCACGGTCGTCGAACGCGGCCGGCACGAACACCTGCTCGCCGCGCGCGGCGCGTACGCCGAACTGGTCAAGGAGCACTGAGAATGACGACTCCTCACTACACCCCGGTCGCCGATCCGGTGGTGGCGGCCCTCGGCGGGCTCGGTTCGCCGGTCGACTGCACGGGCCTGCGCAGCCTGTCCCTCGAAGGACCGCTCGTGCTGTGGCTTGTCGAGGAGGGCGAGCTGGACCTGTTCGCCGTCGACGCCGCCCAGGCCGGCCACTGGCACTTCCTGGGCCGGCTGGAGGCGGGCACGCTGCTGCTGGGCCCGGCCGAGGGACCCGAGCACACGCTCGTCGGCCGCCCCCGCCAGGGCTGCCGGCTGCGCCGCGTCGACCTGCGCGAGCTGTCCCGCCCGGAGTACGGCGGGTACGGCGGGTACGGCGGGTATGGCGGGTACGGCGGCGAGCAGTGGTACGACACCGCCGACGGGACGCTCAGCCCCCTGGAGAACGCCTTCGCGCTCGGCATCGGCCGCGGCCTGCGCGTGCTCTACCAGGCACCGCTGGACGGCCGCGCCACCACGGGCGGGGGCGGCGCCGACGACGACATCCTGTGGATGCAGATCACCCCGGGCAGCGTGCAGTACGGCGCCGCCTACGAGGGGTACACCGCGGGCACCCTCCTCGTCGACGCGGCCATGTGGCAGGGCATGGTCGACCAGCAGTACCGGCTGCTGTACGCCCTGGACCGCTGGATCGAGCAGCTCGAACGCGCCCACGAGGACCGCACGGCGGCCGGCATCGAGGCCGGCGAGGCCGCCCGCAGCCAGGCGGACCAGGCGCTGCTGGCCTCCATCGACCGCTCCGGCGGACGCCCCGGCCGCGGCGCGAGCGACGACGCGACCTTCGCCGTGTGCCGCCTGGTCGCCGACGAGGCCCGCATCGCCCTGTCCGACCCGGGCGACGCCGGCGCCGGCCCGGAGCGGACGGACCCCGTCGAACGCATCGCGCTCGCCTCCCGGATCCGTACCCGCGTCGTCAGGCTCGGCGACCGCTGGTGGCGGGAGAACAGCGGACCGCTCGTGGGCCGGCGCGCGCAGGACGAGACCCCGGTCGCACTGCTGTGGCGGCGCGGCGCCTACGAAGCCGTCGACCCCGCCACCGGCGAACGGGAACGCGTCGGCAAGGCCAACGAGGCCGCCTTCGCACCGCAGGCCGTCATGTTCTACCGCCCGCTGCCCGACGGGCCGACGAGCCTGCTGCGGCTGCTGCGCTTCAGCGTGCACGGCACCCGCGCGGAGCTGCGCAGCCTGGTCCTGGGCGGGCTGGTCGCGGTCGGCCTGGGCGCGCTCGTCCCCCTCGCCACCGGCAGGGTGCTCGGCGCGTACGTACCCGCCGCCGAGAACGGCCTCATCGTGCAGACCTGCCTCGCGCTGATCGCCACCAGCGTCGTCTCGGCCGCCTTCATGCTGCTGCAGAACATCGCCATCCTGCGCATGGAGGGCCGCATCGAGGCCACCCTGCAGCCGGCCGTCTGGGACCGGCTGCTGCGGCTGCCGACGACGTTCTTCACCGGCCGCTCCACCGGCGAACTGGCCGGCGCGGCCATGGGCATCAGCTCCATCCGCCGCGTGCTGTCGGGCATCGGCCCGGTGTCCGTGCAGGCGAGCACCGTCGGCGCGATGAACCTCGTCCTGCTGCTCGTCTATAGCGTGCCGCTGGCACTGGTGGCCCTCGCCATGCTGCTGGTCGTCGCCGCGGTCTTCCTGGGCCTGGGGCTGTGGCAGCTGCGCTACCAGCGGCAGCTGATCCGGCTCGGCAACAAGCTCAACAACCAGGCGTTCCAGACCCTGCGCGGGCTGCCCAAGCTGCGCGTGGCGGCGGCCGAGTCCTTCGCCTACGCCGCCTGGGCGCGGGAGTTCGCCCGTACCCGAGAGCTGCAGCAGCGCATCGGCCGGATCAAGAACGTCATCACCGTGCTCAACGCGGTCTATCTGCCGCTGTGCACGCTCGTGATGTTCATGCTGCTGGCCGGCCCGGCCCGGGGCAGCATGTCCGCCGGCGAGTTCCTCACCTTCTCCACCGCCGTGACGATGCTGCTGTCCTCCATCACCCAGCTGACCGGCGCGCTCCTCTCGGCCGCCGCCGTGCAGCCGATGTTCGAACAGGTCAAGCCGATCCTCCGGGAGACCCCCGAGGTCCGCGGCTCCAGCACCCGCCCGGGCGAACTGAGCGGAGCCGTCGAGGCCCGCCGGCTGTCCTACCGCTACGCCGACGACGGCCCGCTGGTGCTCGACGACGTGTCCCTCCAGGTACGACCGGGCGAGTTCGTAGCGATCGTAGGGTCCAGCGGCAGCGGCAAATCCACTTTGCTGCGGCTGCTCATAGGCTTCGACAAACCGGCTTCCGGCAGCGTGATGTACGACGCCCAGGACCTGGCGGCCCTCGACCGCGCGGCCGTGCGCCGCCAGTGCGGCGTCGTCCTGCAGAACGCCCAGCCCTTCTCCGGCTCCATCCTCGACTGCATCTGCGGCGCCGAGACCTACCCGCTCGAAGAGGCCTGGCAGGCCGCCGCGATGGCAGGCCTGGCCGACGACATCAAGGCCATGCCCATGGGCATGCACACCGTCCTCTCCGACGGCGGCACCACCGTCTCGGGCGGCCAACGCCAGCGCCTGATGATCGCCCAGGCCCTCATCCGCAAACCCCGCATCCTCTTCCTGGACGAAGCCACCAGCGCCCTGGACAACGAGGCCCAACGCGTCGTCATCGAATCCACCCGCGCCCTGCACGCCACCCGCATCGTGATCGCCCACCGACTGTCGACGGTCATGGACGCGGACAGAGTCGTCGTCATGTCGGAGGGCCGGGTCGTCCAGCAGGGGCCCCCGGCGGAGCTGCTCGCGGACGGGGACGGGCTGTTTCACGAGCTGGTGCGTCGGCAGGTTGGCTGACGGGGGGGGGCTTGCAGCACGCAAGTTCGCCCGGTGGGTGACGGTCACGCTGATCGGACTGGTCTTGGCCCTTGCTGGGCATGGAGCAGATCATGGGTGAATCGATAGTCGCTTGGGCGAGGCGGGTGGCTGAGACGGAGCTCAGCGATGTGCTCCCACGGCGGTGGGCGCACTCGCAGGGGGTGGCGGATCGTGCGGCCGGACTCTCTCATGCCTTGGGACGGGATGCCGAGCTGTTGGTTGCTGCGGCGGTGCTGCATGACGTCGGATACGCGCCCCGCCTCGCGGGGACGGGGTTCCACCCGCTCGACGGGGCCCGGTTCCTGCGTGATGAGCACGGTGCGGACGAGCGGCTGGTGCGGCTGGTGGCGAACCACTCGTTCGCGCTGCTGGAGGCCGAGGAGCGCGGGCTGAGGGAGGTGCTGGAGCGTGAGTTCCCGTTGCTGGACGAGCCACTGCTCGTGGACGCCCTCGTGTACTGCGACATGACGACGACGCCCGACGGCCAACCGACCACCGCCAAGGAGCGGGTGGCGGAGATCGAGGGCCGCTACGGGGCCGACAGCCTCGTGGGGCGGTTCATCCGTCGGGCGTCGCCGGAGATCTTCGCGGCGGTAGCGCGGGTGGAGGCGGCGTTGGTGGCTCAGCCCAAGTAGGGGTAGGTGCCGGTGAGGTAGTCGCCGATCTGCTGGCGCATGCTCGGGTGGATGTCGTACTGGTCGAGGTCGGCGGGCTGGACGAAGCGGACGCCGTCAGCCTCATCGTTGATCGTGGGCGCGCCGCCGGTGGGGCGGCCGATGTAGGTGTTCTCGTACTGCTGACGGATCTCGCCGTCGGTGTAGGCGACGATGTGGTTCGGGTTGGTGTAGACGCCGAGGAAGCCGGTGATCTCGGCGATGATGCCTGTCTCCTCCAGGCACTCGCGTACCGCGCACTGGGCCGCGGTTTCGCCGATGTCCTGGGCTCCGCCGGGCAGGGCCCACTGGCCGGTGTCGCGGCGGCGCTGGAGGAGGATGGCGCCGCTGTGGTCGACGACGAGCAGGTTGCTCGCCGGGATGAGGGTGTTCGCCTTCGGTGCGGCGGGGTCGTTGTAGTACTCAGTCCTGCCCATGTGCGGCGGCCCCCTCCGGGTCGGGATTCCACGGCCGTGCTGCGGCCCAGACGGCTTCGAAGCTTTGAGCGTAGCTATCGAACCACCCTGCGGCCTCAGTCCTTTTGAGGTGCAGAAGGGGGTTGGCGCTGGCCGGCCTGCCCCACACGTGCGGGTTGACCAGCAGGTGGTCGTCGTAGCGGAACAGGGAGGTGTAGAGCGTGGTGTCGTGCAGTCGCACCTCGCAGCCGGCCTCTGGCAACAGCGGGCGGTAGTAGGTCAGGGAGGCGCGGATCTTTGCGGCGAGGGTGTCACCGATGCCCTCCTCGCGCCCTCGGATGGCGACCGCCTGACCGCGCGGGTCTCCAAAGCACAGACGTACGCGAACGCCTTCGGCGGCACGCTTGGCGAGCATGTGGGCGACCTGGGGGTTGGACTGGGCGAAGAACGTGCCGGAGAACACCAGCACTCCGATCTGCTCCCGTGCCTCCTGAAGAAGGGTGAGCCACATGTCCCGGGGGACACTGGCGCGGTTCTCGTAGGTGCCGATCAGCTCGCTGCCCAACGCGGTGGCGGGCATGTTCGCCCGTGGCTGCCGGGCAGGCCAGAGGAAGGACTCCTGCACCCGTAGGTGCCGGGCGGCACGGAACCGGTGACGCGGATGAGGCACTCGTCCGCCCAGCCAGCGGCCGACCGTCTTGGGGTCGACCTCGCAGACTTCGGCGAGCGACTCGGGGGAGACGCCGCGCTGGGCGAGTGCGGAGTGCAGTCGCTCGTTCACAGGCGTCATGCAAGCGGGGCCGAGAGCAATCGGGCAAGGACGTTTTGGGACGTTTCCGCGTCATGGGGCGAGGTGAGGGTCCTTACGCTGACGCCATGCAGCTCATCGCCCTATGGGACATCGACCACACCCTCATCGAGAACGTAGGCGTCAGCAAGGAGATTTATGCCGCCGCCTTCTCAACCCTCGTCGGTCATCCCCCTGCGGGGGCGGCTCGGACGGAAGGCAGGACGGACCGCCTGATTATGCGCGGGATGTTCCAGCAGCACGGGTTGGAGGAGCCTGCGTGGTCTGTGGTCGAGGAAGCTCTGGCCGAGGCCGGCGAGGGACGCCTGGAGGATCTGCGCCGGCGGGGGACAGCACTGCCGGGGGTGCGCGAGGTGCTGCTGGAGGCGTCGGAACATCCCGGATGGGTGTCGTCGGTGCTGACCGGCAACATCGCGGCCAATGCCCGAGTGAAGCTGTCAGCCTTCGATCTCGATCCGTTGCTGGATCTGCCTGTAGGGGCCTACGGAGCCGATGCCGAGCAGCGGCCTGATCTCGTCGCGGTCGCGCGGGAGCGCGCCCAGCGCCTGAGGGGCGTAGGCGAGGCAGTCCCCGTTGTGCTGGTCGGGGACACCCCCCGGGACGTCGAGGCCGCCCTCGCCACCGGCTCGGGGATCATCGCTGTCGCCTCCGGCATCCACAGAGCCGACGAGCTGGCTGCCGCCGGCGCTTCCGTGGTGTTGCCGGACCTGTCGGACACAGAACGGGTCATCGCGCTTCTGGAGGGCTTCGCGAGGCGTTGAAAACGTCCCGGGACGTCCTCGGGACCGTCCGTATACGCGGTGATGCGGTCCCGGCCCCCTCGGCCACGATCAGGGCTCCAACGAGGCAACTGGCCGAAGGGAGCACCAAGTGAAAGACACCAAGGCCTCCGTCGAGGAGGGTCTCCTGGTCGCCGTGGAAGCCCTCGCGAGCGTCCACGACCGGCACGACAGCAACGCCTCCGACCCCGGAACGGGCGGTACGGGCGACGGCCCCTGGCCCACCGGTGATGGGCTGAACCACGCGGCGTGACCGCCGCCGGCGCCCTGGCGGAGGGGTCGCGGTGCGCGTCCCCTCCGCCTTTCACGTCCAACCTGACGCAAGGAGAGGGGAACGGCTTCATGGAACACCGTCTGGTCCGCGCGGTCGAAGAGGCGCTGGGGTGGGACGGCCCGGAACCGCTCGGCAGGAAGTTCGCCCGCGGAAGCGTCAGCGACCCCGAGGTCGTGTCCAGGCTGCTCACGCCGCAGCGGCTGCTCGACATGGTCATGCGGCGGAGCGTGTCCAACCCGCAGTTCCGGTTCTTCAAGGGCGGCGAGGAGCTGCACCCCGACGCATACCTGAACCGGCAGGTCACCCCGCGGGGGCAGGCCATACCGATGGCCGACATGCACCGCGTCGGCAACCACCTGCGGGGCGGAGCGACGCTGGTCCTCGACCAGTCGAACGTCTTCGATCCCACCATGGAAGTGGCATGCCGGGCGTTGCAGTGGTGGTCGCGCGAGCACGTCCAGGCGAACGTCTACCTGACCACGAACGACGCCTCCGGCTTCGACCTGCACTGGGACGACCACGACGTCGTCATCGTCCAGCTCGCCGGCGAGAAGCAGTGGGAGGTACGCGCTGCCTCACGGCCCGTGCCGATGTACCGGGACGCCGAGCGGAACAACACGCCCAGTGAGGACATCGTGTGGACCGGCACCATGAAGGCTGGCGACGTCACGCACATCCCGCGCGGCTACTGGCACGCCGCCACCCGCGTCGGCCACGGCGACGGGCACAGCACCCACGTGACCTTCGGCTTCGCCAAGCGCACCGCCGTCAGCTGGCTGACCTGGCTGGCCGACTGGTCCCGCCAGGAGGAGATCTTCCGCCACGACCTCAACCGCTGGGACAGCCCCGACCAGCAGGAGGACCAGCAGCGCCGGCTGGCCACCGAGGCCTACCGTCTCATCGACGCCCGTGACCCGGCGGAGTTTCTCCGGCTCCGCGAGCAGGAAGCCCCTCCCGGCCGCCACGTCCCCTTCCTGGACATCTTCGGTCCCCTGGAGGCTGCGGTGTGCGTCACCGACTTCCCGCCGGCGATCACGGAGGACGGGGAGACGGTGGCCGTGGGGGCGGCGGGCAAGAAGCTGACTTTCGCGGCCAAGGCGCTTCCCGGCCTCCGCGTGTTGCTGAGCGGGCACCCCGTACGGCTGGACGAGGCCGTGCGCTCGGTGGGCGCCGAGGTGGAGGCACTGGCCAAAATCCTGGTGGAGGAGGAGCTGTGCGCGAGTCTGACTCCCGAATTGTCCTCGGGCTACATCGGTCTCGTTACGAACGACGGATCCTGACCGGCGCACTGGACCTGGGGATCACAGCGATCGACACGAGCTTCAACTATCGGGGCTTCACCGCCCACACCACGCTCGCGGACGTCGCCGGCGATCTCCTGCCCCGCTTCACACTCTCCACGAAGGTCGGCTTCTTTCCCACCGCCGGCCGAGCCGAGCATTCCCTCGACCCGGCCCGTCTCCGGGCGGCCCTGGACCGGACCAACCGCGACCTGCGCTGCGTACCGGACCTGGTGCTTCTGCACAACCCGGAACGCTCCCTACCTGCCTACACAACCGCGAACCGGGACGCCCTCGGCAGAGCATGCGCTGCCCTGGCCACAGCTGCGCAGGCCGGTCTGTGCGGCGCCTGGGGCATCTCCTCCTGGGATCCCCGCCCCCTGCCCTGCCTCGTCGACGCCACCCTGCCCCGGCCCGCTGTACTCATGGTCCGCGCGGGCCTCCTCGCCGGAATCGACGTCCTCGCAGCCTCCGAAGCACTCGCAGACCAGTGGGGTCTCACCCCGGACCAGGTCTGGGGGATGAGTCCCTTCGGAGGTGACCCGACCGATCCCGTGTGGGGGCGGTTGGACCCCCGCGTCTTCATCTCAGACGCGGACAACGCCCTCGCCGCCCTCCAGGCCGCGTTCCGCACGGCCTTCCGGCTCCCGGAGGTGGGAAGGATCGCCGTCGGCACGGACAAGCCCTCCCACCTTCGGGAACTGATCGACGCTCTCCGGTACGAGCCCGACGTCGGCCGGCTGCGGTCGTACCGGCAGCTCCTTCGGGAACGGGCGGGGCGTCAGGCGGATTGAAAGTCCGCCGCGACCTGCTCCGCCATCAGGCGGGCGGGTTCAAGGCGAGGGTCCTCGGGATGCGCGTCCGGGGCAAGGATCTTCCCGCAGACGAACAGGGTCATCAGCTTGCCGTCCCGGCTCTCCAGGTCCTGCCGTCGTTCGTGGCGGACACGCTCGGCGAGATCAGGGACGGCAAGCGAATTGCCCCACAGCGACGCGGCATCCAGGCCTCGTGGAGCCAAGCCCCAGTCCTCCCAGTCGAAGAGACAGAACTCCGGCCCGGTCATGTTCGCCCAGTTCAGATCAGCATGCGCCGACTGCCATTGGCGCACCTCGATGGCGACGCCATCGCGGAGAAAGCGGCGAACCGCGTCCGCCACTCCGGCCTGTGTGATCACCACAGTGTCGGGGGTCGCGACCCGGCTCGTGCTCTGGGCGGCGAGGGCGTCCAGTGAGCGGTTCAGTGCCTCCCACCACGTCTCCGGCAAGCGGGGGTCAGCCAACAGCACGCTGCTGCCCACCGGAGCGTCGGGCAGCAGATCGGTCTCGTCAGCACGCCACATCACCGGTTCGTCCCGCTGCCGCCACGCTGCGCCCCGCCGCCACTGCGGCTGCGCAACACCCTCCAGCAGCGCGGCGCACTCCGTGCCGTTCCAGCCCTGGTTCCCGATCTTCTCGAACCGACGCCGCTCAACACGCACCCAGGTGTCGCGATCAGTCCTGGCGCCGAGAGACCGGCGCTTACGCACCAGCGTGGCGCGGTCCAGATGAGTTCGCAGCATCTGCTCGGCCTCGCCGAGGACGATATCGGTCGGCTCAATTCGCAAGTCGAAAGCGGCGGTAGCTGATGCGGGAGATGGCACTGGACCTCCTTGGCGACTGACCGACGTTAGCAAGTGGTCCGGCCCTGCGGGGGCCTGACTGTGAGGGCGGTGAAGCTGCTCGGCGAGCGGATTCCCCCTGCCACTGGCCGGATGATGTCTTATACCGCCTGCGAGGCGGTCGGCAGCTACGCGCATGTCGCGGACATCGACGAGCTGGCCGAGCTGCGGTTGACGCACTGCTCGGTGTGGTCCCTGAATATGTCCCGGAGAGCCTGGTCCTTGCCTGAGAACGGCTGGCACAGCACATGCTGTGCCAGCCGTTCCTGTTGGCGCGTGGCGGCGCGCGTGTCATGCCGCTCGACGCCACGGCAAGCGGGAGCCTCTTGTGGGCAGCGCGAGTAGTTCGTGCAGGGGCCTGCCCTTGTGGGCCCAACGGTCCAGCCGGTCGCGGTCCACCCACCGCACGCCATGGCGGTCGCCCCAAGCCATGGCGTCGCGGGTGAACGAGCCGTTGGTGACGACTACCGCGTGGTCCGCCCTGTGCACGGGACCCGCCGTGCCCTTCACCTGGTACATCACCGACGAGCCGACCTTGCCGCCGACGCGTGTGTGTTTGGCCTGTATCACGATCCGTCCGAGGGGTATCCGGACGCCGATCACGTCCGCGGCCTGGTCCCCGCCACGGCCTACCTTCCTGGCCGCCCAGCCGTCGCGGACGAGGAGGTCGCGCAGCGCGTACTCGAACTGCTCGTCGTCCATCGCGTCCAACTCCGACAGGGTGATGCGCAGACGAGCCAGCCTCTCGCTGTCCGCGCGATGCCGGCGGTAGCCCCGTATCCGGAGGGCGGCTACGGCGATGGCCAAGGCGAGGATGACCAGGACCAGCAGCGGCCAGGCCGCAGCGGCCCTCGTCGTCAGGTTCGATGCGGCCTGCGCCAGGGCGACCATGACCGCGAGGGCCACGGCTGCCGCACCCAGGGCGTCCATGGTGTTGCGCGGTCGCCACTGGAGCTTGCGCCGCGGTCGGGCTGTCACTGCCCGCCCGCTGGTGCGGAGACGGCCGGCTTCGGGGCGGGCTGCTGCTCGGTGTCGTTGTCGCCGAACCCGAAGATCTGGCCCCAGAGCCATACCGCCGCACACAAGCCGGCCACGGCCCAGACGCTCAGCCCCTTGGCGGACTTGGGCCCCGGCTTGCGGCGGAGGTGGCTTCGTACGCGCACGTATCCGTCCGGAACCTTCGGCATGCTGCATCCCCTCCCTATCGGTCCGCGCTGCGCGGACCTCCAGTTCGGTTGTAGCGGTTGCTATTGACAGAACCTGATGCCCCGTCATGATCGTTCGGGAGATGAGGGTGCAAGTCAGCCACGCCTTCGCGAGCATCTACCGACCCTCGCGGTCCTCTGGTCTGCGCCGAGGCTTTCCGGCTGGGTGTTGTGCTGCGGATACGCAAGGCGTTCCGAATGTCCTGTTCCTGTGGAGTGCGGCGAGCAGCGACTGCGCCGGGCGCCGCCCCTCGAGATCGCCTCGAAGTTCACCCCGTAGATCGTTCCCACCAACGTGGGAGCAAACGGAATCGCCGCCCACGACGAGATCATTAGCACTCGCCGACCCCCAGCCCCTGGGGGCCATTGCCGTGGCGGCGGCGGATCACCCGCGTCTCAGCCGACCACCCGCGGCAGCCGCAGATTCAGCAGCTCCGTCACCTCCACCACCCCCGAGCTGCACCAGCAGCGTCACCACCAGCGCGTCCCCGTACCCCGCTGAGCGGGACCGGCCGCGCCCGGTACGGCAGCGGGGCCCCGATACGGCGGCAGGCCCGGACCGTGCGTCGCGGTCCGGGCCCTGCCCCGTGGGGTGCCGCCCTGCGGCGGCCTTGCGTCAGCTCTGTGCGGTTTCGTCGCTCGCCTGCCGGGCGGCCTCAGCTGCGCGTGCCTTTTCGCGCATCTTGCGAACCAGCTCCGCCTTCTGGGCGGCGGCGCCCTGGCGGTCGAGGTTGCGGTGCGGACCGTTGTTCTGCCGTTCGGCGCGGGACAGCTTCTTGCGCTGGCCGCCGCCCTGGCCCACGGGGTTGTTGATGTTCTTGCTGTCGGTCACGGGTTCTCCCGGTGGTGATGTGAAGTGATCTACGGATTCATTCGGTGGGGGACGGGCGCGGCGACGTCGAAGGGCGTCAGCGGGGGCCCGTCACGCTCTCACTCGTAAATCGGTGTCTGGAAGAACATGACAAAGACGTTACCCGGTTCCGTCGGCCCCGCGCGCCAAGATTTTCGCCGCCCCGGCGCCGGTCGGGCCTTCGGCGAGCGCCCGGGATCAGCTTCCTCCCGGGAATCTCGGCACCGCCCTCACCCGCCGGTGGTCGCCGCCCGCCCGGGGGGGAGGAGGAGGCAGAGCGCAAGTGGCGCTCGGTGATCACTCGGGGGTGCTGTTGCTCTCCCCGCCGGGGCCCCAGACGTCTCCCTTGCGGACGTTGCAGATCCAATGTGCGCTTTGCAGGTTGTCTGCCGTGTGCTCGCCGCCCAGCGTGACCGGTTTGATGTGGTCGAGCGTGGCCGAGCGAGGGTCGGGCCATGGCACATCCGGATTGATCTCCTGACGGCACAGCTGGCAGATCCATGCGTCGCGGCCGTAGATGTCATGCGGATCTACACTGTCCGCTTCCACGCCCAGAACGCCATGCCCCCGCGTACGTGCTTCGTAGCTGTTTCTGGCCCGTGTCGTGCGGCGCTGTTTTGGCCGAGCGGGCCGCGTAGGCCGGGGTCCACAGGGTCGGGGTTGCCTCCGTCACACAGACCCAGGCTTCCCATGAGTAAGGCCGCCCCTCGACGTCCACATCTCGGATGGCCGTTCAGGACTTGCCATCGGCGCCGCGGAACCTCTGGTGCGAGGTGAGTCGGCCTTCCCCAGCCGACGTCTCGGCCCACCAGAGTATGCCGGGTGTGTAGACGAGGAAGGACCCGCTCTCTGCGTGGAGCGCAATCACAGGGGCCGGATCGGCGTCCTCGGTGTTGGCCCGGACCGTGTCGATGAAGTGGGTGGCGCCAAGGCTGCTCGCGGTGGCATACGTGGTGACCGACCCGTGCCGTTCCACCGCGTCGCCGGGGACAGGCGCCAAGCCGTAGAACTCATAGGGGAATTCCGCGTCGGCAGGACGGGTACGGAAGGTTTGAGGTGGGCGGGCCTCGTTGAAGACGGCGCGCTGCTCGGGGCTTGGCCCTCGGGTTCCTCTGCCGAGGATGGTGTCCGGATTGATCTCTCCTCGGCGGATCATGGCGCTCGCGCGCCGTTTCAGGGTGTCGCTGCATCGTCCGGAGCACACGTGGCGGTCCCGGTAAGTCCACGGCGCCTTCGTGGGTATGGGCTCCGCGCAGATTCGGCAGGGCTCTCCGCCGACAGCTCGCTCGGCTGCGGCGAGGATGGGTGCCCAGTACGAGTCACCAGGGGCGGACCGGGTCCGGGCCGGGTCTGGAACGGGTGGTGTCCCCGGAGTGAATGCCGGCTTGGGCCGAGGCTTGCGTGGTGCATCGGCCGGTTGCGATCGAATTTCCCGGTATGTACTGACGCAGGGAGTGGAGCCGGCCTTCGCCGACTCATATCCGGAGGGGGAGTGCCCACAGGCGGGCCCTGGCGCGGTCGCGGCGTGCGAGCCGGTCGTCGACGGCCAGGTGTTCGTAGGTGCGGGCGGCGGCCGCCAGGCGGCCGGACATCTCGGTGACGACCGCTAGGCAGAGGTCGAGCTGGGCGATGCGGCGGGGGATGTCGAGCTGGGTGAAGATCGAGCGGGCTCCGGCATAGGCATGCTGGGCCGACAGTGGCCCCACCGCGGCTCCTTGGTCGCGCTTGAGATCGCCCATGAGGGCGGTCGAGCGGGCGAGGAGATACAGGCCCTTGTCGTCGAGCTCTGGCGGTCGGAAGCGGTTCAGCCAGCGACCCAGCAGGTTGTCGGCGAAGGCGAAGTTCTGGCGACTTAAGGCGACCACGACCCGGTCCAAGTCGTCGGTCCACGATTCGCCGGGCGCCGCCCCTCGATGAGGTGCTTTGCTGGCGCTAAGTCGATCAAGGGTGTGGGGTGAGTGGCTACAGCCAGTCGCGCTTCTTGAAGATGACGTACAGGCTCGTGCACACCACCGCCATCAGCACAATCGCGAACGGATACCCGCCCGCCCAGTGCAGCTCCGGCATGTTGTCGAAGTTCATCCCGTAGATCGTTCCCACCAACGTCGGCGCGAAGAGGATGGCGGCCCACGACGAGATCTTCTTGAAGTCGTCGCCCGCGCGGCGCTGACCCGTGGAGATCGCTTGCCGAACCACTCTGACCTGCGGCGATGGGCGTTTCCGGCTCTTTCACCGAGCTTCCGGTTTGCGCGGTCGATCCTCCCCAGCCGCTCCCCAACGGGGCTTCAATCTCCCCAGATTCTCCCCAGCTATGGCCCGTTCGTAGCGGCGTCTCCACTTGTGAGGCGACGTCCTCGCGCGTGAGCGGGGCCGCGCCCCCCGTAATCGAAGATCGAATCCGAGGGGGCGCCAGTGCTCCTGCGCCACCGGACGACTCCGCACCGCACACCAGCAGCCGTCGAGGCACAGGTCTGCCGCCTTCGGACCGGTCGCAAACTCGGCCCGGCACGCACAGCCTCGCCCTGGGGCTTGCCGCTTCGACCGTGCACCGGATCCAGGTCCGGCACGGCCTGAACCGCCTGGCCTGGCTCGACCGGCCCACCGGCGAACCGATCCGCCGCTTCGAACGCGCCAGGCCGGGCGAAGTGTCCACGTCGACATCAAGAAGCTCGGCAACATCCCCGACGGCGGGTGGCAGACCGTCGGCAAGACGGCCGGCGACCGCAACCGCCAGGCCACCGCCCGGGAACGCAAGAGCTGTAAGCCGGTGATCGGCTACAGCTACATCCACTCCGCCGTCGCCGAACACTCTTCGCTCCCCTACAGGGAGCTCTCACCGACGAACGCCAGGCCACCGCCATCGCCTCTGGAAACGTGTGAAACCTTCTTCACCGTGTACACCTACGTCCGCCCGCTCCTGCTGGCCGTTAATGGTGCCGCCGCCCGAACCGGTGTCCTCCCCGAAGCAATGCTCAGAGTTTCGGCATCCCTGGCGTATCCGGACTGCGCTCACGTAAGCACGCTGCACAGTGAGCCACGGGTGAGTGATCCGCCCCCTGTTCGCCTTCGCACGGATCGCTCGAGGTACGACCACGGACAACCCAGACCGCCGGAACCAGTGGCAACGGCATGAACATCCTTGCTATACCTGCGGAAAGGCTGGCCAGGGGGAAGGCGGGACAGCGTGACACGGCCGTGGAAGAGCGTGCTGATCGTGGTCGGGATGGCCTGCATCGCGGCGACGCCGATCGTCTGGTTGCTGAACGGCCCGGGCACCGGGGAGTTGGTCGGGGCGTCGTTGCAGGTCGGCACCGGGGTCGCAGCACTGGTGTGGGCGTGGTTGCAGCCCGGGCAGGGGAACTCGGCCACGGATACCGGCCAGGCGAGGGCGTCCCGTGGTGGGTCGGCGCACACCGGGATCCGCAGGCCCGGTGGGGCGGGCACGGGATCGGCGCGGGTGGAGCGGACTGGAGATGCGACGGCTGACGGATCCGGCAGCAGTGCCGGTACCGGGATCGACTACAGCTAGTCTCGGGGGAGCAGGTTGATGGAGGACGAGGACGGGTCCGGCGACGCACGGCTGGGCGCGGAGGTGCGGGACAGCGGCGACGCCCGCGCGACGGACGGCGGCACCGCGATCACCGGAGTCAGCGCGGCGACGGCGGTCGGCGTGCCTGGCTCCGTCTCGGTCAGGGCGACGGGGGCGGCGCACGCCTCGCACGGTGGGGTGGCAATCACTGGGAACGTGGCGGGCGACGTCTGTGTGACGCTGCCGTCCCTGCAGTCCCGCTCGGTGCAGGGATCCGTCCTGCCAGGCGAACGGCGCCCGCGCCTGTTCGGGCGCGAGGTGGAGATCTCCGACGGCCTCGACGTGCTGCGGCGCGCAGACGGCGGCCGGGCGGCGGTTGTGGTGACCGGGGCTCCTGGCATCGGGAAGAGTGACGTCGCCCTGCGCATGTCCCGGCTGGCCGCAGAGCGGTACCCGGACGGCCAGTTTCACATCAATCTCGCGCTGTCGACCGGCCCCACGGACCTCGTGTCGTCGATACTTCACGCGCTTTTTCCGCCCGAGCCTCCTCTGCCGGACCGCCGTGACCAGCAGCTGGCGCTGCTACGGACGACGCTCGCCGACAAGCGCGTCCTGCTGCTCATCGACGACATCGTCTCGGAGGAGGCGCTCCTTGAGGTCCTCTCCGTCGACGGTCCGTTCGCGCTGGTGGGGACCAGCCGCGTCAAGCTCAGCGGGCTCAGCGGGCTGGTTCACCTCATTGACCTCGGTCCACTGCCGGCCATGCCCAGCGAGGAGCTTGTACGGTCGGTCGCCGGCCCTGGCCGGCTGACCGACGAGCAGACGGCCGCGCTGTCCGCGGCATGTGCCGGTCACCCGCTCGCCCTGCACATTGCCGCGGCGCACCTGGCCCGCCGGCCCCGCGTGAACGTCGACCGCTACCTGTCCGAGATCACCAACCCCGACCGCAGCGTCAAGGCCCTTGTCGCCGGCCAGACCGCGCTGCAGCCTGTGCTCCAGCAGAGCTTCGACGCGCTCGAACGCGAACAGGCACAGGTCTTCTCCGCGCTTGGCGTCCTGCCGCACATGTCGTTCACCATCGATGTCGTCGCAGCGGGCATCGCACAGCCTCCGCTGGACGAGATCAACGATGACGACCTCACGGACACGGCCGCGCTCCTTGACTCGCTGGTCGAACTCAGCCTCATTGAGCAGATCGACGACGACCGATTTGTGATGCACGAAATTCAACACCGCTTCGCCCGGCTGACGTCCGCGCCGTGGTCGGGGACGCAACGGGCGGATGTCGTTCGTCACGCCTGTCTCGTCACAGCCGTCCGCGTGCGGTCGTCTACCGATGCGATCGGTTTCCTGGACGAGGAGGCGACCGTCCCCGCCGAGAGCAGTATCGAAGCGCTGCGGTCGCTGGACGCGGACCGTCCCGGCGCGGTCGCTCTCGTCGAGACGGCTCGGCAGTACGAGGCCTGGGATCACCTACTGCTTCTCGCCTTCGCGCTCACCGAGCACCTGCGGGTTGCCAGCCACTGGAAGGAGCTGGACCGCGTCTACCAGTGCGTACAGGAGGCCGGGGAGCTGGCTGAACACGCCAACTGGACGGCCACCGCGCTGTACAACCGGGCTGTGGTTGCCGGGCACCTCGGCGAGAGCCAGGATGCGATGGACCTGTACTACCGTTGCGCCGAAACGGCGCGCGCGGCCAACGATGCCGAGCATCTGTTCATGGCACAGCTTGGCCTGGGGACGCTACTGATCAACCTGGGCCGGCCCCGCGACGCCATAGAGTACCTGCGAAGCGGACTGCACTACTGGCGTACCGTCGGACGTCATCAGGCACTCGCGCTCGCCCTAGGGAACCTGGGCCAGGCGTACCTAGCGGTCGGACAGACACGCCGGGCCGAGAATTACCTGCGCAACAGCCGGGACCTGAGCCGGAGCAGCGGCATCAGCGAGACGCTCGCCACTCGGTCGATCGCCAGACTGTTGAGCAGTACGGGCCGAGTGGCGGAGGCTGCGGAGGAGTCCATCCGAGACATCGAACGGGCACGGGCCATCGGCAGCCGGGAGTGGGAGGCGTCGGCGCTGATGGATCTCGCGGCGGTCCCGGCCAGCGCCCGGCCGGAGTCGGCTCCCGCCGAGCCGCTCGAGACTGCCCTGTCCATCCATCAGGAGACGGGGGATGTGCAGGGCCAGGTCCGGGCGTTGTTCCGGCTCGGTGAGGATGCCGCACACCGTGCTGACCTCGACCGGGCCGCGACGTACCTCGCGCAGTGCGCCGAGCTCGCGATCGGAATCGGCGACCATCAGCATGCGGCGCGCTCCCTGACCTATCTCGCTTCGTACAGCGGTGGCATCGGGCACCACGACATGGCGGAGTCGCAGTTCGAGATCGCGTCGGACATGGCCCAAGAGTCCGGCAACCCAGTTCTTCAGGCTGATGTCCTTCGGAAGCGAGCGCAGTTGCTGTGGCACCGGGGGAGGATCGGAGACGCCGTCCGCCTGCTGACCGAAGCGGAGCAGTCTCTCGCCGCCACTGACGAGAGTCGGCCACTCGCCCAGGTGCGGGCGGCCTTGGGAGAAGCCCTGGTCGTCGCGGGGCAGTGGCAGGAAGGCGCCCGCATGCTGCAGTCCGTAGTCTCCGATTTCAGCGACGCCGCCTCCCCCAGCACTCGGGCCCGGGCGACGCGCGCCCTGGCCGTCCTCCACTCACGACGCGGCCTGCACACCGAAGCCCTGTCTGCGATCACCAGGGCACTCGACGACTGCGAGCGGCACAACGACGTCGACGGAGTCCTGCACTGCCGGATGGCATTGGGCAACATCCACGCACGGGCCGGACGGTGGGCTGAAGCCGCCGACCAGTACGAACAGGCCGCACGAGCCGCTGCCGAGCACAAAGATCTCCATATCCTCCTCTCCGCCCGCGCGCAGGCCGCGACCTGCATGCTGCACACCGGCAATCAGGACGAAGCCGTCGCCCTCATGACCAAGAACATCCCGCTCGCCGAAAAGCTCGGCATGAACACCGTGCTGACATCCCTGCACACCAACCTCGGCGCCTGCCACGCCAAGGCCAGCGACCATTCCGCCGCGGCCGCATCCTTCCGCACGGCCCTGCAGATCAGCGAACGTCTCGACGACGGCCCCTTGCGCGCCACCTGCCTGCTCAATCTGGCCCGCGCCGAGAAGGCCCTCCATGCACCGGAGGCCGCGCGTTCCCGCGCCCGACAGGCCTTCGCACTCCACCAAGCGCTCGGCAACTGGCCGGAGGCGGGCGAGACCCTGGTCTTCCTGGGTGCACTCCACCACGAGACGGACCCGGACGGCACCATGCCCAGCCTCGTGGAACTCGTGGGCGGCGGCCCGGTCGACCTGCGCGTCCTCGAATCACTCCGCGCCCGCGCCCTCCGGGACGGTCGCGACGACGCCGTGGTGCCGTCCTCTGCCACGCCCCGACTGCGCAGCGTGCGGATCGCCGACAATGTGCAGCAGGCGCTGGCCGCATTCGACCTGGAGTCGCTCACGCTTCGGTTCGCCACCTCCAGGCAGTACTGCACTATATGCAATCTGATCATCGACGAGTCCGGCGAGGCCGAACTCCTCTACCTCCGCCACCCGGACGTCCACCACCTGATGCTCCGGCTCGCGCACTCCCACTGCCATCTCTCCGACGTGATCGAACTTACCGGCCCGGCCCCCGATCGCTCCCAGGATCGCTTCGATGCCGAATGCATCCTCTTCGGCGGCGACCGCGCCGGGATCGTCCTCGACTGCCATGGCGGCTGGGGATCAATCAACGGCAGCCGCCGTATCGAGGACGTCACCCTCCGGCTTTTCCTGGAGTCGGGCTTCACCAACCTGCGCACCCTGTACACCAATAACGGCGGCAAGCCCCTCGACCTCCGTGACCTGCCGCCCGTCCCCGGCAGGGAACTTCAGGCCCGCCTGGTCGACAACAAAATCACCCTCAGCAGCCCCCGCAGCGACCTCCTGTCGGGGATGCCGCTCAACTTCTTACCTCACTGGTACGAGCAGGCCCACCACGGCTCGCTGCTCGTCATCGTCGGCCGGAACCTCCCGGGCATGGTGGCGGACGACCCCACGTACCTCGAGCGCGCCATCCTCCTCGGGCAGGCTGTTGGAGCAGCCGTGCCGTTCGCGGTGGTGCGGCCACGCAGGAATGCGCCGTGTCCATGCATGATGCGGCGGGGGAGGAAGTTCAAGCACTGCTGCAGTGGGCGGGCGGACAGGGCGGTATCGGCGAGCAGGAGGTGAGGCGACCACTCGGCCATGATTAACCTTGCTGTGCGTTGGGATCGGCGACTGCGGCGAGTTTCATGCGGACTTTTGCTGCGACCGGATGGTCATTTTCCGGCAATAGCCAGCTGTTCCGCAGCGCCCGCTCCACCAGCGGCACCGCCCGATCACGCACCGACAGGTACGAGTGGGTAAGGGTGTTGCGCGTGGACAACCTATAGCGATGGTTCTCGCCCATGACTTTCTCGAACACTCCCAAGGCTCGACGGATATAGGCCGTAGCTGAGAAGGACAGTCCTTGGTGCGCAAAGGAGAGGGCGGAAGCAAAAATAATTCCGGCGAGACCGGCTTCGGTGCCACCCTCGGTGTGGTCGGCCAACGTGTCTATGTGGGCCAGAAGATCTCGCTACACGGGCCACGCTTCAGGGGTACACGGTCGCGAGGCAGCGTGTCCCTCAAATTGCTGATTGCCAGTTCACGGAGCTCGGTGGTGAGTTCCGGAGTGCGATGTCGCTCGTCGGCGCCTGTGGTGCGTGCGAGCTCTGCACGAGGTGCCTGGCTGTCCCGGGACCGTCCTATTCGTTGACGATCCCGGTGACGGCGCTGGAGCCGGGTCCGGAGGCCTCCGCGTCTCCGGTATGCGCGACTTTCGACGAGCCAGGACGGCTACCGCTGGCGTTCCGGATTCCGGTGATCGCGCTGCTGCCGTCGCGGGCCGTCGCGTTGCCGGTGTCGATGGCCGTGTCGCCGGAGGAGGCGGCGAGGAACTCAAAAAGCGCGCGCAACTCTGCTGCCACACCGTACTGTTCGGTCCCTTCGAGGCGGTCCAGCAGGGCCTCGAACCGTCCGGCCCACAGCCCTTCCTGCCGCGCCAGCTCCGCGCCGGCATCGCCTGACGGCGGGGGCGTCAGGGCTTGCGCGGTGCGATCGAGCCGCACGATCTCCGCCCTCACGCGCTCGGCGTCACCGCGGCCGACCAACTCCGCGGCACGACGCTGCACCACAGGCCAGAACGCGGTACCCACGGCCCGGACCACTGCCCGTCCGCCTTCTGTTGCTAGTGCCGTAAGCTCTTCAATCCGCATGCTCGCCCCCATTCGCGGCCGTACGCCGCAGGATAACCTCTCACAATTCACCCGTATGCACGTTCGGGATCGACGAGAAGTTTCCGCGGCGACAGCGGCGAGGAGCGGGTTCGCATCTCCGAATGGTCCCGCGGGTCCACAGCCTGACACGCCCGTGATCGTCCACAGCACCGGATCCAGCGCCCTCGGAGGGGTCAGGGGAAACGTGGCGAGCTGCCGAGTGCATGAGGATGGGTTGTAGTTCGGTGTCTCGGGAGTGCGGCAGGCGCGCCCAAGTTGAAGTAGCGTGGCACGAGAAGTAGGCCCCGGCCGCCGATGTGCACGTTGCGTGCGACGGGATCGTCGACTTTGAGGATTGAAGGACACCAGCGTTCGACGTCGGGCAGGCCACTCAGGGAGTCCGCCGATGCCGTCGTCGAGCATCGTCGAGCGCGGAGGAGGCGTTTGGCTCTCCGTGAGTGGGGCTTCGTTCTCCCCAGATCCTCCCCAGCGGGCCGACCCGTCTTTGGGGAGAAGGCCGGGCTGAGGGCTTCCCTTGAGGCATTACTGGGTCGTCGCTCACTGGTTCGATGAGCCGGTCGAGCCGTAGGGGGAGAAGCATGCCAAGTGCTCGGCGCATTCGTATCGGGTATCCAGCGACCCTGTGCGTTGAATGACCAAGGTCGGGTGTGAAGCTCCCCTCTGAGGTGATCACGCAGAGCCTCCCGGATAGCGGGCGGATCCGGCGGGGTGATGAGCGGAGCGCTGAGGGGGGCGGGTGTCATCGCGTACCCTTCGGCTCACTTTAGGGGTGGCGCCCATGGGACGTGGTCTGCGCCCCCAGCTGTGCCGACGGCCGCGAAGCGTGGTCGCGCGCCACGGTAACCGTCTCCGGACTGGTCGCCGGGCGCTACACGGCCATGACGGTCAGTGCACGACGATCGCTCGTCAGCTCCTACGGCCACTACAAGCTCGACGCGTTTGGCCCGACCCTCAGGAACTGAGCGGGCTGGGCCGCTGGCGGTTGTCGCTCGCTCACACCCCCCACGCGGTGAACGCTGCCCAGTGGACGGGCGAGGCAAAGGGAAGCTCATCCGGGTCCTGCCCGGGCCGGGCGTACCGCTCGTTCAGGTCCGCCAGGTGCGGGTGGGTGACGGTGTACCGCACGAGGCCGTCCCATGTGAGACGCCGCAACCAGGCTTTGGAGCGGCGCAATGCGTGTGTTGGGTGTTCGTCGAGGCCGGCACCGGCAGGTGCAAGCAGTTCGTATAGACGCGTCATCAAAAGGGCGGTTGCCATGTCGTTCACGGGCCACAAACTGGTGATCACGCAGGCCGCCCCCGCTTGAAGGAAGCCGGCTGGGAGTCCGAGGAACTCGTCCGGTGTCTTAATGATCTCGTAGCGACCCGACTGGCAGGCGCTGGCCACCGCGAGGCGACAGTGCGGGAGCTGGCGCCGCACCAGGATATCCATGTCCAGGTGGCCGTCAGCAAGGGTCAATGAGCCGCCCTGGCCAACGATGTCCGCACTGCCATGACAGCTCAGGTGGAGGTGTGTTGCCTCGGCGAGGTGGTCGAGCAACCAGCTCACGGTGGCGTCGGGCCCCACCGCACAGACGGTTTCTCCTAGCGATTCGTACAGAGCTCGGATCTCGGCGAGTTCGCTCCGGGTGCCAGGTAGCGAACCATCAGGGTCGGCGACGGCCACCAGACGGGGCGTCGGCACAGACGGCCGCGAAGCTGCGGCGCGGGAGGCAGCGTAAACGCCTGCCGAGGGTGCGAGTATCAGAGTCCCAATGTCGTCGAGCACCTCGCCTGTCTCTGCACCAAGCGGCAAAGATGTCAATGGTACGTGCCCCAGTAGACCAGTCGGTACGACGACGACCTCGTTCAGCGGGTCCTCTGCGAGGAGTTGGGCGATGGGCTCCAGGAGCGGACCAAGGGGCCTGAGGCGGTTTAGGGCTGCTGGGAGCAGACCGCGACGCCTGAATTCCCGGGCTTCTTGTTGGGCCAGTAGCAGTCCCACGGCAGCGTCGTCCGGGTGCACGATGAGGAGGTGCGCAATCAATGTGCTGCTCACCTCAGGGATGTGGATGGCCCGTAGGGTCGGCGCCCTAGGCACCCAACCGGGTGTGCCGCTGCCCGCTTTGGACACTTCCGGCACCCGGGGGATCACGAGTACATAGCTGCCCCACGGCGCGTTCACCAGGTAGGCAAGTGACGTGCCGCCAGCGGCACGCACGATATCTGCCAGTTCGGTGGTGCGCAGGAAGTCCTCGAAACCCGGGTTCGCGCGGATCTCTGCGATTACGGTGCGCATGGCACGTTCCGCCACCGCCTGCGCGCTGGCGACTGAAGGGAACCCGGCGGATGGGCCCCCAGGCGGGGCTGCGGGCACTTCCGTGACAAGGAGCCGGTACCGCTCGCGTGCCTGCCGGTAGCGGCGAGCCACTGTGGGGTCAACGTGTTCCAGATTTTCCAAATCCACCGCGTTGCGCCCGGCGACCACCGACAGCTCACAGGCCAGACCGCGTTCTATTGCCTCGACCGCGTGCTCTGTGCGCCCTGCACGGGCAAGTAGGAAGGCGGCCCAGCGGGCGGTGCAGTCCGCTCGCGCGAGCACATCCCGGCGCCCCTCAGTGGTGACCTGGGCGTCGTAGAGCGCTTGAACGGCAGTCTGCATGTCCGAGGCGACGTCAGCGGCGCTGGCCCATTCCTCGGCTGCGGCGAGGGCGGGGAGCACTTCCCTGGCGATAGCGAGGTGAAGGGAGGGAGAGACGAGCGGTGGTGTGGCGTCCAGGGCCGTGCGGCGCAATCGCAGACTCTCGGCGCTGCCTGGTCCGTCGAGGAGGTCGGTGACTCGGGCCAGGACCCACGTTACGCGGCTGGTGTTGACGAGTCCCGGGCGTTGGGTGGCCAGTTGGAGTACAGCGGTGGCTGCTTTCTGAGCGCCGCGTGGGTCCGCCGGGTCGCGGGATATCAGTAGGTCAGCCAGGTTGCACTGCAGCTGTGACCACAGCACGGGATCGTCATCAGGGTTAAGGTGCCGCAAAGCGTGCCGGTAGCACTCCTCTGCTTCCCGTACATCGTTTGGCTCGGCGCGCCGGTACAGCAGTAGTCCGAGGTTGAGCATTGAGTAGGACCAGTCGGTTTGGTCCCGTTCGGGGGACCGTTCCTCCAGCCCGGCCCTGACGTGGCCAATGCCTAAGGTGAGATCGGCGGAGCCGCCGCGTGGCCGTTCGGCGAGCAGCAGCCCGTAGTTGGTCTGGATCCGTGCCCACAACTCAGGATGGGCGCGTCGGTCTAGCGTAGCGGCACGGGCCAGCAGATCCCGGGCTGTCTGCCAGCACTCCAACTGGTCGCCATCGTCACGAAGATGCTGGGCAGCAGCGAGGTTGTTCGCCACCTCAACCCACTGCAGACTGCCCTCGGGCAGCCGAGCCAGCGCGTGTTCCAGCGCACGCAGCGCCTCGGATAGATCGGCGTCGGTCCCAGTGCGTACGGCAACCACCAGGCGTTCGCCGAGCCTCGCGGCAAGTTCTGTCCCCACTTCTTCCTCGCCGAGCTGCTCGGCGAGCTCAAGCGCCTCGCGGGCGAGCGGGATCGCGTCCAAGCCATCGGTGGCGCGCACCTCAACGTACATCGCATGCAAATGCGACAGCAGGTCGTTGCCCAAGGCGGCCAGAGATGCGAAATAGCGGCCCATCGCCACGTCTGGCGATAGCTGACCGCCGCACAGGTCGTCTAGGAGCTGCTGGCGTATGCGCAGTGTGGTTTCCAATGGGGTGCCGGCTACTGCGTGCAGCTCCTCCCGCCCGGCATCGCGCACCCGGGTGTCGTCGGTAAGCTCAGGGTGCGCACGCACCAGTCCGGCGAGCTGGTCCGGCATGCATACCGTAACGGCACGCAGTAGTTCCCTGACCCGCGTTTCGTCCCAGCCCTCCGCCACATATTCAAGGAACGTCCGATAATTGGCAACGGTCGATGGCCCATACCGAACTAGCTCTCGGCACGCTCTCTCGATATCCATCAGGTCTTGACCGATATCGCGGGCCAGGGCGAAAGGCAGTAGTCTACGGGGCATCGGAATAACCTGCCCAGCGAACCAGCCGCTGCGAAATGCTCCAGCGCGTTCGGCCTGCTCTATGAGAGTCGTCGCCGGAATGGGCAGGTCCTGCTGGAGTTCTGCTATCGAGGTCGCGTACAGGGCCGGAGCTGTCACTCCTGGGCGCAGGACCAACAGTGGTGCCTCAATGTACGTCAGGGCTCCGCAGCCCACGCAATTTACCCACCATAGGCCCGGGCTCGATGCACTAGGAGTGCCGCAAGCTTCGAGAACGTCGGCGCGTTCACGGGCGTCGATGATGCGCCACACCGGGACCTGACATTGCCGCGCGCACTCCTCGCAGCGCCACGAGTACGACTCTCGCATTGACACGGTCACTGGGCCCTCACGCTACTTGCCGTTGGTGAGATGGGACAGCAGTGCCGTCAGTAGACGGCCCAGTGTGGAGTCGCGCAGCGCCCGTTTATGTACGGTCAGACTCCATTTGCCGCTTGGGTGCCGCTTGGCGAGGACCTCCGTTTGAAGGAGCGTCACGATCAGTACGCCGACCGGGACGGCTGTGGGGTCGAAACGGTCAACTGGGGATCGCGCGTACTCGAGAATCTCAACCAACAAGCCATCCCGATCTCCTTGAGTTGCAGCGTACTCCAGGGCGAGACGAGCCAAGCCCCCTTCGGTGATGGCAGAATGACCCACCGGCGGAATGTACTCCACCGCGTCCGTGGCACCGTCTAGTCCTGTTTCCATTGCAGGCGTATCCATGGTTAAGGTGGCTAGCCCGCTTTCTTCTACCAGCACCGTCAATGCCCGCAGAGCCTCCGATTCGGAGAGCGTGCGTACATCATTTACCAGATCGTCCCGTGCCGGCGTGGTCAAAATTGCGATCCCTTCACTTATCTAGAGTTGCTTCATCTGGCCAAGTTTTTGGTCTGGGGTCGGATCCAATTGGGATTTCCGGTGATGTCCTTCTCGCGCTGTGGCGCCAGCAGCACTGCGCGGCCACCTGTTCGCGCAGC
Organism: Streptomyces sp. NPDC021096; assembly: GCF_040641275.1. Lineage (NCBI taxonomy): Bacteria > Bacillati > Actinomycetota > Actinomycetes > Kitasatosporales > Streptomycetaceae > Streptomyces > Streptomyces sp. NPDC021096. Next base: position 592,639 of record NZ_JBFADG010000001.1, read on the forward strand.
CGACGCACCACTCGCTTGGTCACATCGAGTTCCGTCTGCCCCACGTGAACCGCTCCAGCGCATCCACGCTCCGCCCCCTCCCGGAAGATCTGGGCAGAGCGTACAAATCCACCGCACGTCTCGGCAGGGGAACCGGAAAAATAGACCGCCCAAGTGTCAGACGATCATCACGATTGACAACTGCGCACGAACAGCACGAACACCCGCCGCCTCAGCGGTCAAGGGCGGGCGTCCTCCGAAACGGGTAGGCTCGTCCGCGCATTCCGGTGGAGGGCGATCGCCTCTCGGCACCACGGGGGTACGCGGAGTCGTGGGAGCACGGAGACGGGGAACCAGTGGAGCATGATGCCCTCGGTGAGGGGGAGGGCGTGGGCGTCGCCGTCCCAGTGGCCGGTGTAGATGGCGATCGGACCCTTGCCGAGGCGTTCGGCGTTCCTCTGCTGGACGGTGGTGAACGCCTCGAGCGGGATGGTGAGTCCGGTCTCCTCCGCTACCTCGCGTGCGACGGTGTCGGCCAGTGATTCGTCCGGTTCGGGACGTCCGCCGACAGGTGTCCAGTAGCCGGGCCAGCAGATGCCTTCGATGTCGTCGCGGAGGTGGAGCAGGTATTCGCCCTGGCTGTTTGTGATCAGCGCGGATACCCCTGTGCCGGCCTCAGTCGTTTCCGCTTGGAGCTGGGTGTCGGTCATCCCGCCATGGTCCACCCCGCGGGTGGGGGAGGAGCGTCTACGACACGGACCGGCGGTCGCGTCCCGAGGGGACGCGACCGCCGGCGTGGGGATCGGGGAGTGGTCAGGCGACGGCAGCGGCTTCGCGGCCCCTGCGGGTACGGCGGTGGAAGATCTCTTCGAAGGTCGCGCGGGCGCCTTCGGGGTCGATGTAGTGCATGGCCAGCAGGGCGGCGATGACGGCGCCGACGAGGTCGTTCTGGACCTCGGACCAGCTGTGTGCGTCACCGCAGGTGGTCAGGCCCTTCAGCCCGTGGAGGGCGTGCATGGCCTCACCGGCCTCCTCGGCGACCTTGCCCACCTGGAGGGCCTTGAGTTCCTCGTTCGGGAGGTGTTCACCGGCCTCGCGGCAGACGGCGGAGAGCTTGGCGATGTCGTCCCACAGGTCGTCCATGACGGATCTCCCATCCGTGTGTCCCGGCCCCGGGGTGGGGCCTGGGGTCCTACGGCTGTGCGGGTCGGCCGAGCTGGCGCACGGTCCATCCGGCTGTGCGCCAGGTGTCGGCGTTCAGGAGGTTGCGGAGGTCCACGAGGACCGGTTGTTCGACCAGGGCGGACAGTGCCTTGGGGTCGGCGTCGCGGAACTGGGGCCACTCGGTGGCCAGGACGATCAGTTCCGCGCCCTTGACCGACTCCTCCAGGTCTTCCGCGTAGTCGAGTTCGGGGTGGCGTACGAGTGCGGTGGGAACGGCGTGGGGGTCGTGGACCGTGACGGTCGCGCCGCGCTGGTGCATGAGGGCGGCGACGGCGAGGGCTGGCGACTCGCGCACGTCGTCGGTGCCGGCCTTGAAGGAGGCGCCCCACACGGTGACGCGTGCGCCTGCTGCTGGTCGGCCGAGGGTCTGTTCGATGAGGGCGAGGGCGGCGGCGGGGCGGGATTCGTTGACCTGCTCGGCGGCTCGCAGCAGGGTTGCCGCGTCGAGGGCGCCGAGGCTCTGGGCGGAGGCGGTGAACGCGCGTACATCCTTTGGCAGGCAGCCTCCGCCGTAGCCGGGTCCGGCTTTCAGGCCGCCGCGGCCGATACGTGGGTCCAGGCCGATGGCCTCCGTGAGCTGCTGGACATCGGCGCCGGCGGCAGCACACATGTCGGCGACGCCGTTGATGAAGGAGATCTTCATGCCGAGGTAGGCATTGGCTGCGCCCTTGATCAGTTCGGCGGTGGCGGGGTCGGTGACGAACAGGGGGATCTGGTTGTGCAGCAGCGGGGCGTAGACCTGGCGGACCACGTCCTCGGCATGTGGGGAGGGGACGCCTGCGACGATCCGGTCGGGGCGGAGAGTGTCCTCGATGGCGTGGCCTTCGCGCAGGAACTCGGGGTTCCAGACGACCTCGACGTCGGTGCCCGCGGGGGCGAGGCGGGCGAGGAGGGTGGCCAGGTTGCGGGTGGTGCCGACGGTGACGGTGGACTTGCCGATGATCACGCAGGGGCGGGTCAGGTGCGGGGCGAGTGCGCGGGCCGCGCCGAAGACCTGGCCGGTGTCGTAGCTGCGGCCGTCGGCGTCGATCGGTGTGCCGACGGCGAGGAAGTGGACGTCGGCGAAGGCCGCGGCCTCGGCCAGGTCGGTGGTGAAGCGCAGTCGGCCGGTGGCGGTGTGGGTGGCCAGCAGGTCCGGCAGGCCCTCTTCGTAGATGGGGCATTCGCCGGCGTTGAGCCGGTCGATCTTCGCCTGGTCGAGGTCCACGCCGATGACCTCGTGGCCGATCTCGGCCATGGCCGCGGCGTGCGGGATGCCCAGGTGGCCGCAGCCGATGACGGATACGCGCATGGTGCCGGCGCTCCTTTCCCTGTCTCGCCTGCCCGGTGGTCCGGGCCGGTCAGGGGCGACACGCTAGCGCCGCTGTCCGGCCCGGACCTGATCGTGCAGGTAGGTCAGTTGGGCGCCTTGGCGAGGAGGTTGACGAGTTCCGGCAGCCCCTCCGCGGCCGGTTTCCGGCAGACCAGGTCGTCGTCGTGGGGGCCTTCCAGCGGGTAGGGCTTGAACTGGCCGTCGTGCCAGAAGCCCTCGGGGTCGAGGTAGACGACCTTCAGACCGCGCTCGCGGGCGCGGGCCTGGACCTTGCGCCGGTCGGCGTGCAGACCGACGACGAGCAGGGCCTTCGCGCCGTCCACCCACTCGACGTCCGGTACGGCCTGGTCGTAGCGGCGCATGAAGCACTCCTCCAGGCCGGCGCGGGCTGCCAGCACGTCGAAGTTGTTGGTGATCACGGGCCCGATCAGGTGTCCGGCGTCGTGAAGATCCTTCAGTGCGTGCATGGCGGGTGTCGGCTCGGCCAAGAAGCACGCCTTGAACATCTCGGTGAACTCGGCCGTCTTCTCCTCCGGCTCGGTGAGCACTTCGTTCAGAAGCGGGTCGGAGGTCGGGGAGAGGGTGAAGCGGTGTTCCCGCGGGTCGTCGCCCTGGCGGTCGGTGACGCGGTAGATCTCGTGGAGGCGGTGCAGGGGCGGGATGCCGGCCTCTACGGAGGTGCCGCAGCCGATCTCGACCTGGAAGGGCAGATGATCAGCGAGGACGGACAGGTCCGGGACGAGGGTGGGTGTGCCGCGCTGGTCCTTGATCCGGATGCCGGAGGCCAGCACGTCCCAGGGCCGTTGCCGCACGGCTGGCGGCGGGGCGTACTGGGCGGAGGTGATCTGGACATCGAGGCTGCGGTAGTTCTGCGGGAGCTTGCGGCGGGCCACGGCGTCCTGGGGGTGCAGTGTGAACTGCGTGATCTTGCACTTGAGGTCCTGGCGCATCCACGAGGCACCGCCGGGGGTGCGCTTCCATCCCCCGACCGCGAGCGAGGCCCTCACCGCGTCCTCGTGCGCGGTGATCTCGCCGGCGGGCGCGGTCACGGAGTGGTACAGGTATAGGTCGGTCAGGCCGATCGCCGGGGCGGCCGTGGTCGGCACCAGACCGTACCGGTAGCGGTAGTGAATGAGTCGGCGACGGGCGTCGTCACCCCCGCTCCAGCCCGACTGGCCGGCGGTGGCTTCCTCCTGGGTGCGACGCCAAATGCCCTCCTCGATGTAGCGGGGGCGGTCGGCGTCGCCGAAGTATGTGCTCCACACCTGCTGCTGCGACGGGGTGAGCTGGTCGACGACGATGTACGGGGTCTCCACGGGCTTCCCTCCCTGGTGATGGTCCGCCCGCCCACAGCGATGGGCGGCCGATCTGATGCCGTACGACATGTGCCGGGTCGAGCGCCGTTCCGCCCGGCGGAGCCGAGCCGCTGGCTTGCACCGGGCGGTACGGGTTGTGCTGCGGGGCAGCCCGCCGTAGCGAGGGCGGCTCCTCACCGCACCTCCTCCAGGGCGGTGTCCGGTGCTCCGGCACCCGGGGGCAGGCCCCAGGCCGGGGCCGGAGCGGTCTAGGGGTCCGGCTCGGTGATGTCCGGCATGGAGACGGCCGTGGGCCGCTCGGCGGGGAGAAGATCGGCAGCCTGGCCGCGCAGAACCCACGCGGGCCCGGCTAGGCCGAGCAGAGCCAGGACAGTCAAGGCGATGCCGCCGGATTCGCGGTGAGTCGGGCTGCTCGGACCGTGGTCCGGCGCGCGGTGCCGTCCCTGGGGCATCACGGCGCCCCGCCGCGAGAGTGCTCGTGGTCGGCGAGTATGCGTCCGGTCTGGGCGTGCAGGCGCTCAAGGTCGGTCGGCGTGAGGATCAGCGCGGCCTCGCTGCGGCCGCCATCTTCGTGGTGCACGAGGATGGCCACCGAGCCTTGCTTGGCACGAGGGTCGTAGACCGCGTCGGTGATGAGCAGGGTCGCGTATGTCGGCCTGGCGGGCACCGGCTCCAACGTGCTGGCGTTGGCCGGCGCGGACCATGCCGGACCACCGCCCGGTGGGCGCAGGTGGTACGTCGCGGCGCCTTCGCCGGGGAGGGCGACGACGACGCCGACTCGGCCGTTCCGGGCGGTGTCGGCGGCGAGGTCGCCGAGCTGGGGAGAGAACGGGGCCGTTGTGCCTAACTCGGCTCCCTGCGAAGGAAGATGGAGAGTTTGTCGTCCGCTCATGCCCCTGACGCTAGGAACGGTTCAGGGGCCTAATATGAGCCCGAGGAATACGACCCTCATCCGTCCAGGTGGAAGCGGTCGGACATGTGCCGCAACTTCTCGCGTGTGACCGCTCGCTCGGCGTAGACGATGCTGCGAAGGGTGGAGCGGGCGATGGGGTGGTTACGGATGAGCTGCGGTGCGATTCGCTCCGCCGTCTCCAGTTCGCCCAGTGCCTTGTCGCGGCGCCCATCCCATAGCCAGGCTCGCGCGAGGTCCATGTGGTGGTGCCCCTGACGCGAGTTGGGCATGGAAGCGACCAGCTCCGGGCTGGTGCGGTGGTTTATCGTCAGGGCCTTCCGCTGCTGTCCCATCTCCAGAGCCACGCTGATGGCGTGGATCTGGACGTTGCCGGGCGAGAACGTCAGCGAGTGCCTGTCGTACACCGGAGGCCCGGTGTACTCGTCCATGCGGTCGGCCGCCGTCCTGGCTAGACCTATGCGGTCTTCCGCCTCCGCTGCCCGGCCGCCTCGTGCTGCGGAGACCGCGGCACGGAGCTGGAGCGTCCCCCATGCCCGCAGGGCCAACGGCTCGCCACGCTCGTAGTCCTGCTGAAGAGTGCTGATGGCCTTGTCGGACAGGACGATGGCGTCTTCCCAGTCCGCGCTCGCCCACATGTCCCAGACCCGCATCCAGTCGGCGACCGCGGGCAGGACCGGGTCGCCGGACAGCCGTGCGGACCAGGCGGCCCGCTCGCAGGCCATGGCGACCAGCTCGGGGTGGCCCAGAGCGTGGGTGGCGGTGTGTGCGAACTTGCAACACACCGCGTAGATCGAGTAAGCCTCCTCCCGCTCGTGGCCGGTGGTCACCTCGGCGAGTGCGCGTGACTCGCGGAGCAGGTCCGGCAGGACGCGCAGGATGGCCACGTTCGCGGCGGCGTCTCGCAGTCGGTGCAGCCGCGTCATCTCCCGCCAAAGCTTCGCCGCTGGACGCGGGGTGCCGTCGAACACGGGGGCGAGGTCGTAGCGACGCAGTTCCCGCAGGATCGAGGACGCGGCAACCTGCCACTGGTTCTCGTCGGGGGAGCTGGTGTACGGGCGGCCGATCAGATCATTGGGGTGGACGTGCAACTCGGCTGCCAGCAGGTTCAGAACGCCGACCCTGTCCAGCTCGATCAGGCCGCGCTCCATCTTCGAGACCCAGCCCTGCGACTTGCCCAGAGCGGTGGCAAGGTCGGCCTGCGGCATGCCCAGGCGGAGGCGGGCACGACGGGCTCGGCGACCAATTTCCTCGGCTTCTTGCAGCATCAGTGCACCCCCGAACTGCTGATGGGTCGGCTTGGATCAGTCGTTCGGCAGGGCATGGTGCCTCCGTCCGTTCAGGCGTCTCCATCAGAACGGTACCTATGCCAGGGCGGAGGCGAACTCGTCAGGGTCAAGCCCAGAGTCACCGAGGTCGGCGCGGTGTTGCTTCCGCGAGGCCATCAGCGCTGGGATCACCGGTGCCGGGCAGGTGCCACATGGGCATGGCCGGGTTGTGCCGGTCGCGCTGTCGCGGTCGTGCGGGCTTGGGCAGCTCGTGCTCGGTCGCCGGGGGCCCGTCTGGTGGCGAGGCGTTGGATGCGCCAGGTGAGGGTCCCGGCGATGGAGCGGGCGTCGTCCAGGATGCGCAGGCGTGCGGCGTGCTGGAGGAGTTGCTCGGGGTCCTGGCCGGCGTTCTCGGCTTCGGTCAGGGCGGCGGCCAGTGCCGGCCAGGCGGGGGCGTCGAGGACCTGTTGGGCGTAGTCGGGCACGGCTATGAGGATTCGCTGGGCGTGCCGTTCCACGGTGCGGGCTGGAGGGTTGCTCTGGGCCAGGGTGGCCAGCGGCTGAGCAGCGGCTTGTTGGTAGGCGGCCTGGAGATGGGCCAGGCTCTGGTGCGCGGCGGCGACCTGCTGGTCGTGCCGGCGGGCCTGGTGCCAGCGGGCTATCGCGATGACGACTAGGACGGCGATGTCGAGGAACATCGCCAGCCCGGACGTGTCGCCGGTGACCGGTGCGCCGCGCAGGGCCCGGACGGCGCCCCGGAGGGCGCGGGCTTGGTCTTGCTGGGCGTGGATGCGGGAGCGGGTGGCGCGTTCGAAGGCGATGGCAGCCTGCTGCAGCTGCGGCCGCAGGTGGTTGGGGGCGAGTAGCGGCAGGACGTCGATGGCCTCGCCGAAGGCCGCGATGTGAGCCTGGGCGGCTTCGTCGTCGCCGTAGTTGAGGTGGTGGGGGGTGCGCTCGGCCGCGGCAGTGGCTTGGTGCCAGGGGTTGGGCTTGCGCCGGCTGCCCGGCTCGGTAGTGGGCGGGATCTCGATGACGGTGAGGCGTTCGCGGATCTTGGGGAAGGACAGATCGGGGGCGAGTCTGGCGCCGGAGAACCAGATGGGCTCGCCGGCGGCGTTGGTATCGCCTTCGATGGCGACCTTGTACCCGCGTACGTCGCCGGAGGGGAAGTGCTGTACGTCGACGAGCACGCCCTCGATGCCGTCGAGCAGGCGGAGGAAGTCCTCTGGACTGGTGGCGGTGGAGACCAGCTGTCGGACGGTGGTGCGCAGGCGTTCGCGGGAGGTTTTGTCCTTGCCGGCGCGGCGGGCCTTCTCGGTCTCGGCGCGGGTGGGGCGCTTGGCTGCGGTGTGGTCACCTCGTACGACCTGCTGGAGGCCGTATTCCTTCTCGACGGCGGCGAGTTCCTTGTCGGCCTTCAGGTAGTCGTTCCAGTGGCGGGCGGTGCGCAGGTCGCCGCGGACCTTGGTAGCAGCGATGTGGATGTGGTCGTCGGCGTGGCGTACGGCGACCCACCGGCACCCGTCGGGGTCACCTTGTGGCGCGACCCCGGTGGCCGCCACAATGCGGCGCGCGATGTCCGCCCACTCGGCGTCAGTGAGGTGCCGGTCGCCGGGAGCGGCACGTACCGAGCAGTGCCACACATGGCGCTCTGGCGCACGGCCCAGCCGCCTGGCCTGCTTGACGCGCAGGTCGAGGTCCGCCACGAGGAGCTTCTTCGTGGCCTCGAAGTCGTCGGCGCGGCCGGGGTCGGGCGCGAAGCTGTCCCAGGACGCGACCAGGTGCGGGTCGGTGTGGTCCTTGGCCGTCTTCGTATCGAACAAGTACCGGATCAAGCCAGCAGTGCTCTTGCCGCTGCCGATCTTGGCGATCATCAGGCGGCCTTCGCGGAGACGGCATGGTTCATAACCTGCGCGATGTCGCCGATGGCGGCGCGGACGGCGTCCAGGGTGCGCTCGGTATGGGCGAGGGCGATGGTGTCCAAAGGGTGTGGAGCGCCTCCGGCGTTGAGACGGTGGGCGATCTGGTTGACGTTGGTGCCGATGCGGGCCACCTCGGTCCGTAGGGCGTCGAGCTTGTCGAGGCAGTCATCGAGCTGGGTGCGCTGCCCGGTCAGGCCCACGGCTAGTTCGCCGTCGAGGTAGGCCATGATGACGGCGCCGACGAGGTGGGCGCTGGCGATGTCCATTGCATTGGCGCGGGTGACGATTCGGGTCTTCTCGTCGACGCTGTAACGGACGTCGACACGCTCTTTGCGCTGGACGTTTTCGCGGGTACGACGGCGAGCGATGCGACGCAGCGTGGCTTCGACGGCAGGGATGGCGGGCGACTGCTCGTCGGCGTCGACGGGCGTTTCCTCCTCGGGCACCCCCTGGTGCCCGAGGTCCTCCGCCGCCCCCGGGGCGGAGGCGTTCGCGTTGGACCGGCCTGTGGACGGTCCAACGCCATACCTTGCTCCGCCCGGGGCTGGGTGAGCGGGCGTCTCCGGTCGGGTGGTGGGGGAGAGGGCAAGGCTGTGCTGTTTGCGCATCGTCGGGCCTTCTGGCGGTGGGCTGGGGGGAGGGAAGCGGGGTTCGCCCCAGGAGTCCCTGGGGCGAACGGTGGAGCTTGCGGACCGGGCCGGGCTATGCGGCGTCGGCCTGGGCTCGGTCGAGTTCGTCCTGGAGGAAATCCTTGGTCTCGTCCAGGCGTTCACGGCCGATGCGGAGGCCCTTGTCGCGGATGGCCTTCTCGATGTGGCGGCGGGATGCGCGGCCGCCGCGTCCCAGCGGTGCGGTGCGGCCGATCTCGATGGCCTGTTCCAGCGTGGTGCTCGGCCGCGGGCCGGGCCGTCCGGCGGGCCGCTTTTTGGGTTGGGTCACCTGATCGGTGGCATCCGCAGTCACATCGCTGACATCTTCAACGATGAGGTGTGGAAGCCCGCCCTCGCGAAGGCCGACGTCATCCCCATGCGGGAGAAGGGGAAGCGCTGGAAGGCTTCCCGCAAGGACGGCTTCCACGTCCTCCGGCACACCTACGCCTCGGTCATCCTCGAAGCCGGTGAGTCCGTCGTCACCCTCGCCCGATGGCTCGGCCACTCCAGCCCGACCATCACCCTCGACCACTACGCCCACTTCATGCCGGAAGCTGGCGGTAAGGGACGCGCAGCCGTCGATGCGTTGCTCGGTGCCGTTCCTGAATGCGCACCAGAGAATTTTGTCGCTGCGTGAGAGAACGGGTGGCACAGCACGTGCTGTGCCACCCGTTCTACTGTGTCGACTCGAGGCAGTCAGCCAGCGAAGCCCTTGCGCCGAACGTGCCAGGAGTACGCCGCATCTGGCCGGCAAGCACGCCAGGTCGTGCATCAAGCAGCCGCAGCCCAGTAAAACCCTAATGCTGACCATCGCCGGCTCTGAGGACGGGTCGGGCACGCTCTGTCCCGACTGAAGAGCTGGAAGATCCTAAGTGGCTGCCGCCTCAAGGGCCACGGCGTTCACCAAGCCATGTTGGGCATTGCCCGGTTAGGCAACATGGCCCTCACCGGATAACTCACGCCCCATACGGGAAACCTTTAGCCGACCGCTACCTGGCGGAAGCCCCCGCTGCAGAACCAGTCGTGGGCAGCGAGCGCTTCATACAGGGCAACCATCCAAGAATTCTTGTGCAGGCGTGCACGTGAGCGTGCGATTCCCTCCATGTGCTCACGGACGTCTGGTGGCCCGCCAGCCTGGAAGGCTTCCTCGATCGACAGCCCGATGCCCGGCAGATCGTCGGCGGCCTGGTCCTCAAACAGCGGGGCAAGCTTGAAGGTCTCGAAGTGGTATCTGACGCGCTCCGCGAGCTTCGCATCCCATGAGATGGGCGGATCCACGTAGAACTCGATCACCCAGCTTGCCGGGCTGTCCAGGGGCTTTGCTTGATAGGCCCGGCCATCAGCCGAGCGGGTTATGAGCCGCGCCCTCAGCCATCGGTCCTCGTCGATGTCATCGAAATAGGGGTGGAGGGTCTGTTCCGCATAGCAGGTCGGTGCACGGTCCTTCTTCTCGAAGTTGCAGTCCGAGCAGATGGGCAGCAAGTTGATCGGTACGGCGGCAAGGTAGGGGTAGATCGACTTGGGCATGTGGTGATCGACCTGGCGCACTGCACCGACACCACACATGGGGCACTTGGTCTTGCGGTTGCGGGCCTCTTCGTACACAGGACGGCCAGGATGATGCGGCCCCATCCGCCGTTCGTACATGGCTATCAGGGCGTCCCTGTCATGCTTCTTGAACGGAAGGGGAGCGAACGCGGCAGGACGCATGTGGTGAAGCGTGGAAGTGCGGCACGCCTGCTCATACGCCTCGGCGGCGGTCACAACTCTTTCCTCATATTCGCTGAGCAGAGTCCGCATCCGCGGGCTGATGTTCGCGCTGATGCACATGCGGAACGCATCTCGCGTTCCGATCTGGGGAGGGTCGAGTCGGCGCATCAGCGCTCGCCTTCGCGGCGGCGGGTCGCGGAGCGAGCCAGTGCTCGCCCCTCGGCACCCAGTTGGTCATCGAATTCGTCGAGAATGTCTTCGAATGACATGCCGCCATCGGCGAGCGACTGGATCAGTCGGTTGAACCCTGTGCGGCGCACCTCCAATCCGAAGATTTCCCGGGTGATCACTCCGACGTTCTCGCCGAACGTCTCGATTTCGGGGTGATCGACGCGCAGATCATCGCCCGCCCTGCGCAGGGCCCAGACTGCCTCACGGGGCGTCTCCTGGAGTACCACGGGCGAGTGCGTGGCGATGAGCGCGATGCCGTTGCGGTCTCTCAGCAGTTCGGACAGGGTTCGCACGAACGTCGACAGCAACGGGGGGTGGAGGTGAGCCTCCGGTTCGTCGATCAGGACGAGGGTGCGTTCGGTGGTGTGCTGTACCAGCCGGGCCAGGGTCAGCAGGACAATCTTGTGTCCTGAGCTGAGCCCGTCGAAGACCTGCTCAGGGTCCGGTTGGCTCCGGGCGCGTGCGAGCCGCGTGATCTCCAGGTCATGGAAGAGGGGATCCGTCTCTTCGAGCTTGGCCAGGACGCCGCTCCAGCGGCGAGCCTTCGCGGGGTGATCCTCCACGCACCTCTGTACGCACTCGGCGAACTCGGAGCCCAGGGCCACGTAGCTCTTCACTCCCGCACCATCGGCCGTTTTCAGGCCGACGTACTGGTAGTCGACGCGGTCACTGACCTGGTTGACCGCTTTGCTGACCTGGTGCGGGCCCTGCGAGTCGAAAGCACTGAACGATACGTACACGACGTTGACGAAGGGATACTGGCGGTGGTCGAGCCTGTCCTCTAGCGAGCTTTGGCGTCGCCTGCCGCGTGAGGCGAGTGTGGTCTGGGCGATGTTGTGCAGCAGGCGTGTCTTACCTACCCCGTTGCTTCCGATGACAGCATGGATGTTGCTGGGAGGGTTCTTGCCGGGGTCTACCGTCAGTTCGATGACGACTGCCGGGGCGCTTCCGGACAGCGCCTCCTGCCGGTAGCGGACGTGGAAGCGTGAGAGTGTGGGCCCGCCCTGGCTGATCCTGCGGTACTGCGTACAGACCGTATCGGCATCGGTGCCGCGCAGCAGTGATTCCCGCATGACGGGTTCGTTGCGGGCTTGTTCGAAGAGCTCGGCGTCGTAGGCGACATCGCGCAGACCGGAGAAGATGGCCAGGCGCGTTTCGTCGTCGAACTCGTCACGGAGCATGGCGTAGTAGCTCTCATCGACCCCCAGGGAGAAAAACCCTGGCTCAAGAGCTTCGAAGCGCTCGGGCAGGGAAGTCCGGCCGGTCTCCATGCCGAAGGAGCCGATCTTCACTGCACCGACGTTGACGCTGCGGGTACCGTTGTAGCAACGCAAATCGAAGACCGTCTTGAACCCGTAGTCATCCCAGTTGTCGCTTCCAAGCCACGCTATGCCTGGACGAGTACGCGCTGATTCCCGCGCGTTGGGCGCCGTAGTGAAGTACACCGCGTCACATTACCGAACACGCTCCTGATGTAGGGGTGGGTTCCTCCGACCGGACAGAAGCATGGATCAGCAGACTGGGCAGGCCGAGCTGCACGGTGACACCGCCCCTCGGCCCAGTGCTGCGGGTCGTGCCGGCGAGAGCTCGCTCGTAGGCGGCGCGGTCGTTCCGTGCGCCACCACGCAGTCCTCATGAGCTTCGCTGTAGCACGTTGTACCTGCGGCGTACCTGGCGGTGCGTGTGGTGCCCCGTGGAGAAGTCAACAGTATTCGGGGCAGTTGCCCGCCCGGGGTTGGCTGACACTCTCAGTTACGGGCTGCGGCGGCGGGGTGGTCGGAGTCGAGTAGTGCGAGAGGTGTGGAACAGCAGATGAGGGGCATGGCGGCTCGCTCCCCAGCGCCGCGCATTCTCCCCAGATTCTCCCCAGAGCCTCGAAACAGCCCTCTGGAGATATTCGCGGTTGCGAAGTTGATTAATGGATCAGGTCTGCTGTCTACAGCCAGTCCCGCCGCTTGAAGACGAAGTACAGGCTCGTACACACCACCGCCATCAGCACAATCGCGAACGGATACCCGCCCGCCCAGTGCAGCTCCGGCATGTTGTCGAAGTTCATGCCGTAGATCGTTCCCACCAGCGTGGGGGCGAACAGGATGGCCGCCCACGACGAGATCTTCTTGATCTCCTCGTTCTGTTCGAAGCCGGCCTCCGCCAGGGCGCGCATTTCCGCGTTCTGTTGTTGGGTGACGAGCGTGGCGTTGACGGCGAGGATGTCGGCTAGGGCGGAGCGGAAGCCGTCGACGCGTTCGCTGGTGTGGGTGACGTGGTCGGCGACGTCGCGGAGGTAGCGCTGGAGTTCGTCGTCGGTGCCGTATTTGGTGAAGCCGGCCATCAGGCCGTGGAGCATGCCCACCAGGGGGCGGGTGGCGCGCTGGAACTCGACCATTTCGCGGGCTAGTTCGTAGATGCGGCGGGAGACGGCGGGGTCGCCGCCGAAGACCTCGGTCTCGATTTCGTCGATGTCGTTCTGGACGCCCGCGACGACGGGGGCGTAGCCGTCGACGACCGCGTCGAGGATGGCGTAGAGCACGGCCTCCGGGCCGAGGGCGAGGAGCTCCGGGGTGGCCTCCATGCGGCGGCGGACGGCCGAGAGGTCCGGGGCGGCGCCGTGGCGGACGGTGATGACGAAGTCGGGGCCGACGAAGACGTGGAGTTCGCCGAAGTCGACTTCTTCGGGCGCGTCCAGGTAGCGGGCGGCGCGCAGGACGACGAAGAGGGTGTCGCCGTAGCGCTCGAGCTTGGGGCGCTGGTGGGCTTCCAGGGCGTCCTCGACGGCCAGTTGGTGGAGGTCGAACTCATCGGCGAGGGAGACCAGTTCTTCTTCGGTGGGCCGGTAGAGGCCGATCCAGGCCATGCTCTCGGGCTGCTCGCGCAGCTGCCGGTACGTTTCGGCAAGGGAGTCCGGGGTGGCTACGCGGTGGCCGTCGCGGTAGACGGCGGCGTGGACGATGCTGCCCTGGCCGCCATTCGGTTCGAGGGTGCCGTCGTCGGCGCCGGCGGCGGGGGCCGGGGGAGTGTCCGGGGGTGTCGTACGGCCGTTCGGGGGGCGCAGCCAGGAGTGTTTCCTGGGCGTGGACCGGTGGCGCGGAGGGCGCTCGGGCATTTTTCTCTTCCCTCTCGCTGGTCACTGGGCCGAAAAACAGGATATACGGCCTCAAATCCAACCTCCGGGGGAGGTCGGGGGCGCTGTCAGTGGTCCGCCTTACCGTAGGCACATGACCGGAAACCGGGCGGCCGCGCCCGTCCTGACCCGGCGCGCGCTCAACCGCGCCCTGCTGGAACGCCAGCTGCTCCTGCGCCGTGCCGCGCTGCCGGCCCTCGACGCGGTCGAGCATCTGGTGGGGCTCCAGGCCCAGGCCCCGATGGACCCCTATTACGCCCTCGCCGCCCGCCTTGAGGGCTTCGACCCCGAGGAGCTCTCCGGTCTGCTCGCCTCGCGCGCGGCGGTGCGCATCGCGGTGATGCGCTCCACCATTCACCTGGTCAGCGCCCGCGACTGCCGCGTTCTGCGCCCGTTGTCCCAGCCCGTGCACGAGCGGGCGTTCCGCGGCAACCACGGCAAGCGCCTGACGGAGGTGGACCTGGGCCGGGTGGCCGGCCGGGCCCGGGAGCTGGTCGCCGAGCGCCCGTACACCTTCCACGCGCTGGGGCAGGCGCTGGCCGAGGAGTGGCCCGGCAGTGCTCCGCAGGACCTGGCCATGGCCGCCCGGACCCTGTTGCCGCTGGTCCAGGTGCCTCCGCGGGCGCTGTGGGGGCGCAGCGGTCCGGCCGCCCATACGACCGTGGAGGCGTGGCTCGGCGCGGAGGTGGATCCGGCGCCCGACCTGGATGCCGTGCTGCTGCGCTATCTGGGGGCGTTCGGCCCAGCCTCCGTCAAGGACATGCAGACCTGGTGCGGGCTGACCCGCCTCCGCGAGCGGGTCGAGGGCCTGCGGCCCCGCCTGCGCACGTTCCGGGACGAACAGGGGGTGGAGCTCTTCGACGTCGTGGACGGCCCGCTGCCCGATCCCGGCACCCCGGCCCCGGCCCGCCTCCTTCCGGAGTTCGACAACCTCACCCTCTCGCACGCCGACCGGAGCCGTGTCGTCTCGCCCGAGGACCTGCGGCGCCTCTGGCGCGTCAACCGGGCCAACCGCGCCCTCCTGCTGGACGGCTTCGTCGCGGGCATATGGCGCATGGAGACGGCGCGGGACGCGGTGGCCACGGTGACGGTGGAGCCCTTCCGGCGGATCTCCGGTGCCGAGCGGGAGGCAGTGCGGGAGGAGGCCGCGGGGGTGCTGGCGATGGCCGCGCCGGGGGCGGAGTGCGAGGTGCGGTTCGGGGCCGTCACGTAGGGGGCGGTTCTCCGGCCGCCGGGTTCACCGGGTTCACCGGTTTCCCGGCGTCCGGGGTCACCGGTCTCCCGGCCTCCGGGCCACCATCACCGTTCTCCCGGGCGCAGGGAGTCCAGGTGCCGGCGCAGCACCTGCCGCATGGCGCGCGGCGGCACCTCGGCCGGCCCCTGCAGGACGGCCTGCAGGGCGAGGCCGTCGAGCAGGGCCGACAGCCGCAGCGTCTCCGCCGCGATGTCGAGGTCCTCGGCCAGGCCGCCCGCCTGTCGTGCCTCGCTCAGTACGCGGGTGAGCAGCTCCCGCATGCCCCGGTGCACCTGCGCCGCGCGGGGCCGCAGTTCGGGACGCGTACGGGCGGCGGTGGTGAAGGCCAGCCAGAGCGCGGACTCTTCGTGACGGGCGCCGTCGAGCGGCAGGAACTCGGCCAGCAGCTCCTCGGTGCCCGTGCGGCGGTCCGCGTCGTCGGTCGCCGGGTCCAGGAGGACGGTGGCGTGCGCGCGGACGCGCCGCTCGATGCGGTCGGCCAGCTCGTCCATGGCGAAGAGCAGCATCTCGCCGTGGTCGGTGAAGTAGTGGCGGACCGAGCCGATGGCCAGGCCCGCCTCCTCCGCGACGTTGCGCAGCGACGCGTTCTCCAGGCCGTTCCGGCCGGCCACCCGCAACACCGCGTCGGCCACCGCCTGGCGGCGGGCCTCGCGGTCGACGATCTTCGGCATGTTGCCGTTATAGCACGGTCGGGCTAAATTCGATTTAGCACGACCGAGCTATTTAAGGGGTGGGAGTGAACGTCTGGCTGCTGGCCGGCCTCATCGCGGTGGGCGTCGTCGCCGTCGTGATCAAGCGGCTGATTGGTGAACCGCTCAAGGCGCGCGACCTGTTCGTGACGCCGCTCGTCCTGACCGGCCTGGGCGTCCTGGCGCTGTCCCACGCGCAGCGCCTCAACGGCGCCGACATCGCGTGGACCGTGACGGGCGCCGTCCTGGGCCTCGCGCTCGGAGCCGTGAGAGGGCGGACCGTCCAGGTCTTCGAGAAGCAGGGGGTGTTGTGGCAGCGCTATACCGGCCGCACGTTTCTCGTCCTGGTCGTCTCGGTGGTCGTCATGGGGGGCTTCGGTCTCCTCGCGGCCAAGATGGGCATGCACGAGGAGGCGCGGCCGATGCAGCTGTCCATCGGGGTGGGGTTCCTCGGTGAGGCGCTGGTGATCGGGCGGCGGGGGATGGTGAGTGGGGTGCCGTTTGCACCGGAGCGGTCGGGGTGACGGCGTTTCCTGGCGTGTGCCGGTGGTGTGGGTGGGGGGAGTTTGCCCCTGCCCCGCCCTTTCACCATTTCTTGTCCTCAATCGCCGGACGGGCTGGGTTTGGGCGCGCCGGGACGGGTTGGGTTTGGGCGGACCGGGCGGGTTGGGTTTGGGCGGACCGGGCGGGCTGGGATTGAGCGCGCCGGACGGGTTGGGTGGGTAACGTCACGTCCTCAATCGCCGGACGGGCTCAGTGGCGCGCCGGACGGGCTCGGTGGTGCGCCGGGCGGGCTGCGGTGGTGGCGGACGGGGCGGCCCGTTACCGCTCTCACTCGCCCACGTCCCGGCTCCGCAAGTCCGCCAAGGTCTCCCGGCGGATGAGGAGGCGGGCTCGGCCGGACGTTACGGCGGTTACCGGGGGGCGGCCCACGAGGTTGTAGGCCGAGGCCATCGACAGGTGGTACGCCCCCGACGCCGGGACCGCCAGGACGTCACCCGGGCGGATGTCACCCGGCAGGGGCACGTCCTCCGCCAGTACGTCGCCCGCCTCGCAGTGGCGGCCCACCACGGTCACCCGCCGCTCGGGCACCGCGGAGGCGCGGCCCACCAGCCGGACCGTGTAGCGCACGCCGTACAGCGCCGGGCGGGGGTTGTCGCTCATGCCGCCGTCGACGGCCACGAAGACCCGGCTCCCCGTGGACTTCACCGCCAGCACGCGGTACAGCGCCACCCCCGACGGGCCCGCGATCCAGCGGCCCGGCTCGACCGCGAGCCGGGGGACCGGCAGATCGGCGTGGGCGCACCGCAGGGACAGCTCGCTGCTGACCCGGTCGGCGTAGGCGTACGGGTCCAGGGCGGCGTCGCCGTCGCGGTAGGCGATGGCGAAGCCGCCGCCCAGGCCGAGTTCGGGGAACGTCACGCCGTGTACGTCGCGGAGGCGGCCCAGCAGGGACACCAGGCGCCGCACGGCGGTCACGTACGGCTCCACGGAAGCGATCTGGGAGCCGAGGTGGCAGTGCAGGCCCATGAGTTCGAGGCGGGGCTGGCCCAGGACGCGGGCCACCGCGTCCTCCGCCTCGCCGCCCGCGATCGGCAGTCCGAACTTCTGCCCCTCGACCCCGGTCCGCACCGCCGCGTGCGCGCCGGCCTCGACTCCCGGCACCACGCGCACCAGCACCCGCTGGCGGGCGCCCGGCGGCACCAGGGCCGCGAGGCGGGCTATCTCGCCGGTGCTGTCGAGCACGATCCTGCCCACCCCGAGCCGCAGCGCGGTGCGCAGGTCCTCGGGGCTCTTGGCGTTGCCGTGCAGGACGATGCGCTCGGCGGGGAAGCCCGCGTGCGCGGCGAGTTCCAGCTCGCCCGCCGAGCAGACGTCGAGCGAGAGCCCCTCCTCCTCGATCCAGCGGATCATCGCGCGGGAGAGGAACGCCTTGCCGGCGTAGGCGACGTCGGCGTCCGGCAGGGCGGTGCGCCAGGCCCTGGCCCTGGCCCGGACCTCGTCCTCGTCCAGGACGTAGGAGGGCGTGCCGAAGCGGTCGGCGAGCTCTCCGAGGGCGACGCCGCCGACGGCCAGGTCGCCCGAGGGCAGGGTGCGGGTGGAGGCGGGCCAGACCGGGGCGGACGAGGGCTCCCCGGGCAGCGGCGGGAGGGCGACGGGGGCCAGGGGCAGGGACACGGATGATCTCCTTCGAGGGAATGAACGGGTGCGAGGAGTCAGCCGGGGAACGTCGGCAGGAGGGGCACGGTGTCCTCGGGAGCGGGCCGCACGGGCGGCGCCGTCAGCTGCGGGTCGACGGACACCAGCGTGACGCCGAGCGGTGCGGCCAGGGACCGCACGGCGGGCAGGGCGAGGCGCACCGAGGGGACGGCCTGGCCCAGGCAGTCGGCGAGCCGTCGCCGGCTGGTGAAGGCGACGACCGTACGGGTGTCGAGCGGGGTGCGGTAGACGCGCAGGGAGAAGCCGCCGGGGCAGGGCCGCACGGGCACGTACAGCGGTTCCTCCCGGTCAGGATGGGACGGCTCTCCGTCGTCGGCCGGATGACTCTCGGTGCTCGCGGGAGCGGCGGGGCGGGCGACTGCGGCCACGGCGGCCGCCTCGGCGGGGGTACGGCTCACATGCATGACGGTCCTTGGTGAGGTGTCGGGAGGAGGTGCGTCGGTGCGGTGTCGCGAGGTGCGTCGGTCACGCTATGCCCGGTGCACGCCCGCACAAGCGCCTCATTGACAGCACGTTGACCCCTCCCGGCGGTCCCTTGACGGCTCGTTGACGCCGCTGCCCGCTGCCCGCTGCCCGCTGCCCGCTGCCCGCTGCCCGCTGCCCGCTGCCCGCTGCCCGCTGCCCGCTGCCCGCTGCCCGCTGCCCGC